>QZEE01000002.1 GCA_009917445.1 bacterium D16-76
CTGGGGCACCAGATCTTCTATTGTTACCATGTGGTATTTCAGCTGCATTTTCTCATCCCCCTGCTTCTATCATTATACCATATTGGGGTGGCAGGGGATAGTTTGTCAACACGGCCAATTTACAGCGCTAAAGCCAGCAGGCTCAAACCCGCATAAAACCTAGATAAATGAAAATCACCTATCGTTGTCCAAACCTTGGGGGGCAGAACTGGATAGGTGATTCACATGTCTTTACCATACAAAAAAGATGCCTGCGGCCTGTTTGGCCCCCAAAAAGCTAGGTTTTATGCGGGTTTGCGGCACCTCGACAAGCCCAAAACAAAAGTATTGCAAAAAAGATGCCAATCGTCATGATTATATTATAGCATATGCGAGAGAAAAAAGCAAGTTCTAATTAGTCCTTTAAACATGGCAGCGACCCAAAATGCTTAGGAGTCTACTCATCCTCCGCCAACTTCTTAACCTCAGAAATACTCAACCCAGAAATATCAGCAATATCCTCCAGAGACATTTTTCGTGCCAGAAGGCGCTTGGCCGTGGCCATCTTTGCGTTGCGTTCCCCTTCGGCACGTCCTTTAGTGAGACCTTCAACTCGGCCTTTCTCAATTCCTTCTTCCAGCCCCTCCTGCCGTCCAATCCAGCGTTCATCCTGCAATTTTGCCGTCAGTGTCATAAGCCTCTCCATCCTTCCTTTATCGGATTTGATGTCCTCCACGGCCTGGTCTATCTTCATAAGATAGTTTGAATCCGAAATATCTACGGATAATTTACGGTGCCGCGCGTGGATGTAACGGAGGAAATCCAGCGCGGGTTCGCTCATGTTGGGGATTTTGAAATTCGCGTTCAAAATATAGGCGTGGGAGCCATCCTCATATAGCAAGTCCTCCGCGCCTTCGATGACGCTCTTACGCTTGTAGAGCGCCAGCCCTCGCTTATAGTAATCGTCTGTGCAGATAAAAATCACGTAACTTTCATGAAGCTTGCGGTAAGTCTCTGCCGCTTCCAACGTCCGGCGGTCGATGCTGCTCTGGTAAAAGCGGATGCGCTTCTCCAAGTCATACGCTCGGCCCACCTGCATCTCCACGCAGTATTGAGTGCCCTCTGCGTCAGCCAGAGAAATATCCAGTCGAATGCCATGCAGGAAAAGCCCGTCTTTGATGTCCTGCTGCTTTTCGATGAACACGATTTCCGCGATTTCCTTTTCCAGCACGGCCTCCAGAAGCGGCTTGACATTCTCAGGCTGGCGCATGACCTCGCCAAAAACCAGGTCATTGGCCAAGCTGATATCAGAAATGTCTATGCTCATGGGAACCACCTCTCTGCTTTTATTATACCCGAAATGGGGGAGAAGTGCAACTGTTTTTGGGAATGATCAGAGCATCTGCATGCCGCTGTCCTCCTGCTCCAACTCATCCTGCCCATCTTCGGAGAGGCTCTCATCGCTGACAATTTGGAGGAAATCCAGACGTTTAGCCGCATAGAGGGCGTTACTATTTAACTGTCGCTGCCACGTGCCCGCATTGGGCGACCATCGAAAGCCGTGCCCCTTCAGCGCAGTGCGGATGTCAGCATCAGGCTTCTCATCGAAGAAAACCTGCAAACGGTTATAAACAATAAAGCAAAGGAGGAACCTTATGGAACGGCGCGTCCTGCGATATTTCTACACGGTGGCCAGGGAGGAGGACATCGCCATGACCCCCTACAGCGCCCTGGCTGGCGGCAGGCTCAGCAAGCGTCCCGGCCGCCCCCTCCATGTGGTGTAGCTTGGCGGCCCCATCAAATGCAGGAAAAAGGGCGTGCCTGCGCACGCCCTTTGCCTAGTTCTTTTTTGGGCCCCTCAGCCCTTCAGCCCTTTGGCCACCCGGCATCCACTGACCCGCAGGCTGCCGCCGGTGGCGAAGACGCTGACGCTGCCCCCGAATTTCCGATAGGCCCGGGCGTTCAGGGCCACGCCGTCCACGTAAAGGGTGGCGATGGTGTCGTCCACGATCATCCGCACATGGCAGGGCTTACCGGGTTCCAGGGAGATGGGGCGTTCCAGGCCGATGTTCTGGTTGTCCGGCCAGGGCCAGTTGGGGGATTTCTCGAAAAGCAGACGGCCCTCGTCCAGATGGAACAGGAACTGTTGGCTCTCGCCGGTGTCCTCGTTTTCGTAGAAGCGCACGCCGAAGGACTGGAGGCCCTGGGGAAACGCCGCGTCAAATTCCAGCCGGAAGATGTCCCCCGCTTCCCGGCAGACCACCTTTTCCGCGCGCCTGTCTATGGATTCGACCGTGAAATCTTCCACCGGCTGAGGCTGGGCGAAAGCGTCCCACACGCTCTGCGGGGGCCGCACACCAAGAGTGCCGTCAGCCCGCTGGTAGACCTCATGGGCCACAAAGGTGCCGCCCCACTGGAAATTTTTGTTGTCATCCTCATCCTCCTTGGTGGGCACCCAGCCGAAAAGGATGCGCTGGCCGTTGAGCGCAAAGGTGCGGCCCGCGTAGTAGGCCCGGCCGTCAAAGGCGTCGTCCTTGGGGGCCAGCCAGGGGCCGGAGAGGCTTTTGCTCATGCGGTAGACCATCTTGCTGCGGTGGCTGTATTCGGTGACGATGTGGTACCACCAATCGCCTATCTTGAACAAGTCCGGCATCTCGTGCATGGTGAAAAGCCCTGGAGCCCAGAAGTCCCCCTCAAACTTCCAGTCCTTCAGGTCTTTTGACGTGAACTTTACCGTGCGGCCTGTCTGCCGGGTTTTGGGCCCCTGCAGCCGCGCGCCCAGAATCAGCAAATATTCTTCTTTCTCCTCATCCCATAGCACAAAGGGATCCCGCCAGTCGTCGGGGTCATAGCCCGGCTGGGGGGCGAAGGTGAGCGTGTCCTGGGTCTTTGTCCAGTGAACCAGGTCCTGGCTGACGGCGTGCATCAGCACTTGGGCGGGCCGGCCCTGGGCGGGGTAATCCCGGTTGAAGCCCGTGTAGAAGCTGTGGTACTGGCCCTGAGCCTCAAACACGCTGCCCGCGAAGATGAACTGATCCTGCTCTTCGTCCGTGCCCCGGGGGATGGCCACGCCCTTGTCTTCATAGTGGACGAAATCCCGGGTCAGTGCCAGATCCCAGCCAAAGGGCTCCCCAAAGGGGCCGGGTCTGCGGGTGTCCCGTTGATGGAAAAGGTAGAACATATCTCCCTTGCCAAAGGGCATACAGTCTCCGAACCAGGTGCCGGGGAATTGGTAATAAAGTTGTTGCATATGGTCGGCCTCCTTCTATGGTCGCATTAATGGTTATGTTCGGTGCCCCTGCTGAACAGCGGGGGCTTTTACCGTTCCCAATTCTAGCATGGAACGGTAGAAAATACAAGAGCGTAAAGGGTCTGTGGCAGGAAATTTTCTATAGGCCGGGTCTGCGAGGAAATTGTTAGGGGCCATAAGTTGGTGTATTGCATTTTTGGAGGTGCTTTATAGGTTCAGAAAATACGCAGTGGGTAAGCCTATATCTGGACAAAGGATTAGAATCAGATAGATTATTCAGAAAATTTTCTGATTCCCTGGAATTAGTTTTTTGATATGGAAAATCAGCGGTCACATCGTCAAGTCAGAGCTTCCCTGCGGCCCTTCGGGGACTAAACCAGAAGCATCCGTAGTATCTTTCAGAGCACTTGGGCTGAGATATTGCCCCTGCTCCAAAGACATCGGACTCCCTAATTCCTTAAGATAGGCTCCCACATTGGTGTATTCCACGCCCTCCGCCGTGACGAGCGGTTGCCCCTGATACAGCACGCAGCGGCGGGAAATTTCCCCGAACCGTTTCCCGGTCAGCGAAAGGTTTTCTGCATTCATCAGATGCCTGCGCTGTTCCGGGGCGGTTTTTTCACTGTGCTTGACTTCAAACACAGCGCAACGATTTTTCCGCTTGTCGTAGACCACCATATCGAACTCGCCCGCGGCAAATTGCAGCTTGAACACCCTCTGCTCCGGGCCCGCTGCCTTCATGGTCTCCAGCAGGACGATGTCCTCCAGCATACGCCCCCGCACTTCCTCCAGGATGCGCTGTGCCGCCAGTTCCTTCTCCCGTTCGCTGAAGGTCTGAAATGTTCTGTCCTGCACGAGCGAATAGACCAGCGCTTGCGCCTGGCAGTACCGCAGCCCCGGCTGGGTGATGAGGATGTGTTCCAGCGGGGTGCTGCCGGTGGTGGTTTCTATGGGGCAGTTGACGATGAGGTCTAGGGCTTGCAGGTACTCTTTGATCTCCCGCACATGGGCTTCTGTGAGCCCAATGCGCTGTTCTTCCTGATCGCGAATCTCCAAAATCTCCTTGTGCCGCTCTGTCACGGCGGAAACGTCAATGGAGTCCAGAGGCTTTGTCAGCACGCCCAGCACAAAGCGGTGGTTCATGTCCTCTATAACACGGTTGATGGCGCCGGTCAGCTCCCCCGCGTCGATGCCCTTTGTGGAGAAATCCAGCTCCCCGGCCCGCAGCGTCCCGCCGTAGCGAATATATTCATCGATACTGTTCCGATGCAGCAGTCGGCAAAATTCCCGGTAGGGGATGAAGGTGGTGTGGAGCGTCACGGCGCGGTCGTATAATTCTTCTCGTTCTGCCAGCCAGAAGCCCAAGGAATCGGTACCGGAAAGCACCAGTTTCATGCCGCAGCTTGCGTACACATCGGAAAAAAGGGCGGCAGAATCCACAAATTCTTGCATGAGGGTGGCTTCGTCCAGGAACACATAGCGGAAACCCTGCTCCTGGAGGGCCTTGATATCCCGGTTGACAGAGGCCATGGTGTCCGTGCGCTTTGCTTTAAGATAAGCGGCCTTTTGCCGCTGTTCCTCCGTCATGTTGAGGATCGCCTGGCGGAGCAGGGTGGTTTTCCCTGTCCGGCGCAGCCCGTAAAGGAGGCACACCCGGTCACTTCTGCCGCCGTACAGGTATTGTTCCAACTGGGCATAGCAGTCACGCTTTTCCCAGCCGCGCACACCTTCCGCAAAGTCCAGAAGTGCAGTTCCGGTCATCACATTTGTTTCAAATCCCACGCCGGGCACCTCCTGTCTTGGGTGGATTTATTAAAATTAGTATACCACATCTGGGCGGGGAAGTCGAGGGGGAATGTGGGGTCAGAGCAGATGCATCCCGCCATCCTCCTGCTCCAACCCATCCTGTCCATCTTCGAAGAGGTCCTCATCACTGACAGGCTGGAGGAAATCCAGATGTTTAGCTGCGTAGAGGGCGTTATTGTTCAACTGCCGCTGCCAAGCCCCCGCGTTAGGTGACCACCGGAAGCCGTTGCTTTTCAGCACGGAGCGGGCGTCAGTATCGGGCTTCTCATCGAAAAAAATCTGCAAACGGTTATCTTCGGTGTTAGTCTCTACACGCCCCCCGTCAAACTCCCACCCTTCATAGTGGGCCGCCTTATGTGCCGAAAGGGAGGCAATGCGCCCCTTCACCCGGCGTATCTCCGCACTGTTGTTGGACAGAGCCCAAGCGGGGTAGGGCTTGTCCTCCAGGTGCCAACTGCTGGCCATACCCGATTTCAGCTTTTCAGCCTGCTCCTGTGTCAGCAAGGGACACCCGTCCAGGGTCTTGTGCTTGCGATAGTAAGCGTTTACTCCTTTCATCCTCTCCTGGGCCCGCTCAAGGCCGGCCAGCTTGCTTTCCAGCTTGGCAATGGCCTGGGGGTCGTCGGCACTGATACCGCCCATGCCCGTGCTGCGGATCTTATCCAGCAGGCTCTGGATGTCGCGCCACTCAGCCATATTGCGGTCGCGGGCAACGTTTTGCTTCTCCTTTTGGCGGACAGGAAAATTTGAGCCACCCGTAATCAGAATAGAGGGTACGCGGGCGTCGATGGCGAAACCCTCGTTCATATTGTTCGCCAACTTCCGGGCATATGTATCTAGCAGGCGGTCGATCTTCTCATGGTACATGGGGTCAACGTGGGATTTCTGCCGTTCTGCCAGGGCAGCAGCTTCGTCCACGCAGCGGTGGTACTCTGCCGTGGCGCTGCCCGGCTGATAGTCCGAGAAACTGTTCATGTCCTTGGCACGTTTAGCCGCATCCTCCCGGATGGGATAGTAGGGCGGGGTGCTTTTTTCTGCCATATGTCCAGCACTTTTTCGGAACTTTTTCACTTTTTTTCTGCCCGTCACATGGTCATTTCGAAGGGAAGATCGTCCTCCGGGCTGATTTCCTCCGGCGCGGGCGGAGCATCGTCGTCCGTCACAAAGGGGAGGCCGGGCGGCATCCCCGGCTCGTCATTGCACAGACCTTGCAGTTCGATGCGAGTGCCCACCGGGTACTGCTCCTTGACTCGCTCAACTTTATTCCTGTCAAAATTCATCGTCATTTCCTCCTTCCGCATGGCGGGGCCTCATGGTGATCTGATTTGCGGCACTCAGGCCGTAGGCCCGGATGAACATGGCCAGTGATACCATCATGAAGTTCCGGGGCGAGAGCAGGCTTGGGTCAGCCAACTCCCCCAGAGCCACTGTCCGGCTGCCGGTCAGGATGTCTTTGGCCAGCGCGAAGCAAACGTAAGACAGCCCGTTCAAGTGCTGGGGCCTGGCCGACTCTATGTCGATGCTCCTTCTGCCCACGAAGGGCTCCACCTGCGCCCAAAGTCTGTAATCTGCTGTTAACAAAAAAAGGACTGCAGTAAATTTCTTACCGCAGCCCTTATGAAGCCGTATTTCTTTTTCGAACAGCACCCCGTGCGCATCATTTCGGAAGATCATCTGAATCACGCCCTTTCAGCTTTTCTAAGTCCTTCTGGATCGCCTCAGCCTCGGCAGGTTCCCGGTGGAAGCCCGGAATCTGCTTCATGAAGTTCTCGTAGGCTTGATCGATCACGTTGTTTGTAAAGTTCAACACCTTGTCAAGTCTCCTTTCAAATTTTCTCCGGAAATGCGAAAAGGCCCACAGGTTTTTTCCTGTGAGCCTTCTCAAATTTTTTCGGGTTTTTACGTCGCTGTGTGTTTTTCTGTTTTACGTCGGTTCAAGTCCCACTTTTGGCGGTGGCATCTCCCAAAACACGTCATCCCGTGACGGTCGTTTTTTGGCCTCTTGAACGCCGAAAAACCGCGCCATGGCGCGGTTTTTCGAGGGTGGCATCTTTTTTGTCGGTCATTCATGGAGCTACTGGTCGGATTTGAACCGACGACCTGCTCATTACGAGTGAGCTGCTCTACCCCTGAGCCACAGTAGCAAGATAGCTTATATATTATACACGATACAGCAGGATACGTCAAGATGGCAGGCGCATTTTTCCCTTAAAATTTTCGGGAAGGGATTTTGTCATTTTGAACCCGCCTTATGTGGCCCGCAAAGGGCGGCGCTTTACCTGCTTTCCTTTTCGTTTGCAAAGTTGGGGATGCTATGCTACAATGAGGGAAAGATTTCTCTCTGGAGGGTTAAGCTTTATGGGAAGGCCATATATTGTCGGTATCAGCGGGGGCACGGCCAGCGGGAAGTCTACTTTAAGCCGGATGCTGGAACAGGAATTGGCGGATTTGAAGGTGAAGACGTTCCACATGGACGCGTACTTCAAGCCGGACGGTGTGCGGCCTAAGGCGGCGGCGCCGGTTACGGGCGTGGTCTATTATGATGACAACTGCCCGGAGACCATTTACGCGGAGCGGCTTCGGGAGGATTTGGCCCGGGCTGCGGGGGAAGGTTTTGACATTATTTTGGTAGAGGGGCTTTTTGCCCTGTGGTATGACTGGCTGGCAGGGCAGCTGGATTTGAAAATCTTTATAGACTGCCAGGCCGACGAACGCATTGTGCGGCGGCTGCGGCGGAACATGGCGGAACGGGGGCTCTCATTTGAGGAAGTGGCCGGGGTCTATTTGGACATGGTGCGGTACCGGCATGAGCAGTACATTGAGCCCACCAAGTGGCGGGCGGATTTGATTTTAAACGGCTCGTCGCCTTCGCAGCTGGCCAACGGGATGCTGTTGGATTTTTTGCGGCGGCAGGTGCGGGAAAAACGGTAAAACTTTACAGGGATCGGGAGGCTGGCATGGAAGCGGCGTGGAACATGAAAATGGCGTGGAACGAATTTACCCAAGGCTTGTGGGCGTGGGCTTCGGGCTTTGCGGGCAATTTGCTGGCGGCGGCGCTGATTTTGCTGGTGGGCTGGTGGCTGGCGCGGCTGGCGGGCAAATTGACGAAAAAGGCTATGGGACGGGGCCCCATGGACCCTTTGGCGGCAAGCTTTGTGGGGTCGGCAGTAAAAGGGGTGCTGCTGCTGGTGGCCGGGGTAAGCGCGGTGGCCCGGCTGGAAGTGGACATCACCTCTTTAGTGGCGGCCCTGGGCGCGGCGGGGCTGACGGCCAGCTTTGCCTTGCAGGGGAGCTTATCCAACTTTGTAAGCGGGATGCAGATTATTTTTACCCGGCCTTTTAAGATGGGGGATTACCTGTCTTTTGAAGGGCACGAGGGTACGGTGAAGCGGATTGAGGTGCTGTACACCATTTTGGCTACCTTTGACAACAAGGAGGTCGTGGTGCCCAACTCTAAGATGACCAGCAGCATTGTGGTGAATTTTACCAGCAACGGCACCAGGAGGCTGGACCTTAGCTATGGGGTGGGCTACCAGGCGGATCTGGCTTTGGTGAAGTCTTTGCTGGGTGAGCTGGCGGAGGCAGACAGCCGCGTGCTGCGGGACCCGGCCCCGATTATTGCGGTGGGCCCGTGGGAGGACAGCTCGGTCACTATGGTGATGAAGCTGTGGTGCCGGCAGGAGGAATATTGGGACCTGTATTTTTCTATGCAGGAGAAGGTCAAGGGAGCTTTTGATAAGGCGGGGGTGCCTATCCCCTATCCGCAGATGGACGTCCACTTGGATCAGAAGCCTGGGGGGATGTGAGCTGGGTGCCGGAGTAGTAGTGGGACAGGATTTCTTCGTAGCTGGCGCCCTGCTTGGCTAAGAACACGGCCCCGGCCTGGCTCATGCCTACCCCGTGGCCCCAGCCCCGGACATGGAAGGTAAGGCCGTTTGGCCCGGGCTCCCAGGTGAAGCTGGCGCTGCGCAGGGAGAGCATGGTGCGCAGGTCCCCGCCGGAGACGGTTACGCCCCCTAATTGGGCTTGCTTTACCATGCCTGCGGGGGTGTACTCGATGTCGGTAAGCCAGGCGTCGGAGGGGCCGGACAGGTCGGGCGGGGTATCGGTTAGGGCTGCTTCGGCCAGGGTTTTAAACTCTTCCTCGGTGAAGGTGCGGCTGCTGTAGTAGCCGTCGCTGAGCTTGTCGCCCGGGCTGGCTACGGGCTGGAGGTAGGGGCAGTTTTCCGCCGCGCCGGGGTCCCATACGTTGGCGGCGGCTTCTGTGCTGCCGGGGGAAATGGCGAAGTAGGGCGTTAAGGCGGGCTTGCCCTGCCAGGTGAGCAATTGGCCCTTAACCTGCTGCACAATGCCTTGCAGCAGGGTCAGGTTGGTTTCGTAGTCTTCCCCCCACCGGGCCTGCATGGCGCTTTGGGGCACGTAGACCAGCCAGTTTTCGCTGTCGCAGGCAAAGTCTGCGCCGTTTGCCTGTCCGCTGCCCCGCTGGCGGGTATAGTAGGTATAGGCGGCTACGGCCTGGGCTTTTAGGGCTTCTGGGGGGCTGGAAAGGTCCATTTCACAGGCTATGGCCGCGGCCAGGAATTCTTCTGCCGGGACGGTGAGGGTTTGGCCGGTGGCTACGTCGTAGAGGGTGAACGCCTCTTCGGTCTGGCTGCTGGGCAGGGCGGTGCCTTCTAAAAAGTTGGGCAGGAGGCTTTCGGCCGGTATGGGGGGCGTATCGGTGGGGGCTGGAGTTGGCGAGTCGGAAGGGGCCGGGACGGGCGGCCTTTCGCCGGAGGCGTCTGCCCACAGGGTAAAGGCATATACGGCGGCAGGCAGGGCGGTATAGGCCGCGTAAAGCAGCACGAGTACCAAAAGCACGCGCACGGCCGGGCTGCGGGGGTTTTTCATGGGGGTTCGCTCCTTTCCTTTGTTACATTTTTCGGGTTTAAATCTTTCAAATCAGATAGGGTTTTTCGGATAAAATTCGGGAAATCTTATAAAATTTGCATTTTGTATATTTAAAAATTGCAAAATGGTTGACTTCCCTCCCCCTTCACGATAGAATAGTAGGACAGCATGGAAAATCTTTAGGATCGTGGAAGGAGCGTATGGGATGCAAGAGATGGAGAACAAGTCCGCCATGAAGGAGCTTTGCGAGGAATACCGGCGCAACAACAGCATTTCAAAGGAGGAGTATGCCCGCCACCGGGTAAAGCGGGGCCTGCGCAACGAGGACGGCACCGGCGTTATGGCGGGGCTGACCCATGTGTGCAATGTCCACGGCTATTTGATTGACGACGGCGACAAGGTGCCGGACAAGGGGCGGCTGACGTACCGGGGCATTAACGTGGAGGACATTGTGGCCGGGTGCGGGGCCGAGGGGCGGTTTGGCTTTGAAGAGGTGGCGTGGCTGCTGATTTTTGGCAAGCTGCCGGACAAGAAACAATTTGACCGCATGTGCGGCCTGCTTTATGACAACCGGGAGCTGCCGGAATATTTCCCGGAGGATATGATTATCAAGGCGCCGTCGAAAAATATTATGAACAAGCTGGCCCGCTCGGTGCTGGCTTTGTATTCGTATGATGAGAACCCGGATGACCAGTCTTTGGAGAACAACATGCGGCAGAGCATAGCGCTGATTGCCCGGATGCCCTCGATTATGTCTTACGCTTACCAGGTGAAGCGCCGCCATTTTGACCGGGAAAGCATGTTCTTCCACCCCTATGAGCCGGGGCACTGCACGGCAGAGGCTATTTTGAACGCTTTGCGGTCGGACAGGGTCTTTACCCAGGAGGAGGCCCGGCTGCTGGACCTGCTGATGGTGCTGCACGCCGAGCACGGCGGCGGCAACAACTCTACCTTTACCACCCGGGTGCTTACCTCGGCGGGGACAGATATTTACTCGGCTATTGGCGCGGCGGTGGGGTCTTTGAAGGGCTTCCGCCACGGCGGGGCCAACCACCGGGTGCGCATGATGATGGACGACATCATGGCAAACGTAAAGGATTGGGCCGATGACGAGGAAGTGGGCCGCTATCTGGGAAAAATCCTGCGGGGCGAGGCGGCGGACGGCAGCGGGCTGATTTACGGCATGGGCCACGCCATTTACACCTTGTCCGACCCTAGGGCGGTGATCTTGAAGGAAAAGGCCCGGGGGCTGGCAAAGGAAAAGGGCTTTGACAAGAAACTGGACTTGTACGAGCGGATTGAGCGGCTTTCGCCCCAGGTGTTCTACCAGGTGACGAAAAAGGAAAAGGTTATTTGTGCCAACGTGGATTTTTACTCGGGCCTGGTGTACGAGATGCTGGGCATACCGGAGGACCTGTTTACGCCTATGTTCGCGGTGTCCCGCATTGCCGGCTGGTGCGCCCACCGTATCGAAGAGCTTACCACCGGCGGGCGCATTATGCGGCCTGCTTACCGGGCGCTGCCGGTGCGTCAGCCCTATAAACCCATGGCCGAGCGGTAGGGCTTGGCCCCCACTAAAAGCTATGGCGGCGGGGCGCGGATTATGCTTGTGCAGAAGGGCAGAACGTGCTATAATAAGAAAATACCCCTGGCGGGGCGAATCTGATAGGGCGGCGAGGTCTGTTTATGATGAATGTTGGAAATGCTTTAAAGGTCCTTTGCGTAGGGTTTGGCGTGGGAGTAGTGCTGCGGGTGGTACAAATGTTGTATTTCTTCGATTACGCTACCGGCTTTTATACGGACGGCGGCTTGGTGGCGGGGCTTAGCTTAGGGCTGCCGTTGCTGGCGGCGGTGGTGAATGGCGTAATGTGTTTTAAATCCCGGCGGTATTTTGGCCCATATGTGCCCAGGCGCAACGCCCTTGTGGGGGGTGCGGCGGTTTTTTCGGGGCTGGTGCTGATTGTTTCTTCGGTTTTGCAGGGCATTGACGCTTTTCATTTTTGGAAGACCGGCCTTTCCGGGTATGATTTTGCCCACCAGAAGACTATCTATTTTGCTTTCCTCCTTGCCTCCCTGCTGTTTGGAGGGGTACAGCTGTATATGTCCGTGGGCTTTTTTACAGGGCAGAGGAATTTGCAGGCCGTCCCGCTGCTTTACCTGGCGGCGGTGGCTTGGGGGATAGCCAACCTGATTTTGGCCTATGTGTTCTACGCTAAGTCCTCTTCTTTTGTAGAGAATTTCTTCTCCGTGATCAGCTGCGCTTCTTTGCTCATGAGCCTGTTTTACCTGTGCAAGCTGTTTGCCGGGGTGGACGAAGAGGGCGCTGCCAAGCGCGTCTTTGTTAGCGGCGGGCTGGCTGTGGTATTGACGGTCACGTATTGCTTCTCCAACTTGGCCTTAATGCTGCTGGGACGCCAATATGTGGGGGAAGCGCCTGGGCCTATCCAGCTTTCCAGCTTAAGTGTGGCTTTGTTTGTGCTTACGTTCTTGATCAATTTCCGGAAGTACAGCCTGCGGCGTACACCTTCGGAGGCTTCTAAGCAGGAAGAGCGGAAGTTTAAACCGAATTAAAAAAGGATGCCGCCGGGCCCAGGGGCTTCGGCGGCATTTTGCTGGTTATCAGACGGTTTCCAGGTCAAACCCGAAATACTGTACGGCATTGTTATAGCAGATGCCTTTTAGGAGGGTTGTAAGCTTTTCCATATCCTTGGGGTACTCCCCCCCTTCTACCCAGGCGCCCAGGAGGTTGCAGAGGATGCGGCGGAAATACTCGTGGCGGGGGTAGGAAAGGAAACTGCGGGAGTCGGTAAGCATGCCCAGGAAATTGCCCAGGAGGCCCAGGTTTGCCAGGGAGGTCATTTGCTTTACCATGCCGGCCTTGTGGTCGTTGAACCACCAGGCCGCCCCCTGCTGCACCTTGCCTACGGTGCCGCCCTCCCCAAAGCAGCCGATGGTGGAGCCGATGGCCGCGTCGTCGTTGGGGTTTAGGCTATAGAGGATGGTTTTGGGCAGGGCGTCCTTTTCTGCCAGGGCATTGAGGACTTCCGCGATTTTATTGACCGCGGCGGTATGTATGGCGTCAAAGCCGGTATCAGGGCCCAGCTTGCGGTACTGGGGCTTGTGGTTGTCACGGCTGCATCCAAAATGGATTTGCATAGCCCAGCCCAGGCGGGCGTATTCGCCGCCGACAAACTGTAGGAAGGCGGTTTTAAAGCAGAGCTCCTCTTCCCTGCTGACGGCTTCGCCGCCCAGGCGCTTGGCGAATATTTTTTCTATGGCTTCCGGGGAGGCGGGTTCGTACATGAGGAACTCCAGCCCGTGGTCGGAAAGGCGGCAGCCCAGGGAATCGAAAAAGGCCATGCGGTTTTGCAGGGCTTTGCAAAGACCGGCAAAGGTGGAGATTTCTACCCCGGCGGCTTTGCCCAGCTTTTGCAGGTAGGGCAGGTAGTCGAGCTTTTCCAGGTTCATGGCTTTATCGGGCCGGAAGGCGGGCAGCACCTGCACCGGGAAGCTTTTGTCCGCGGCCAGGGCCTTGTGCCAGCGAAGGTCGTCGGCTGGGTCGTCGGTGGTGCACAACAGCGTTACGCCGGAGCGGAGGATCAGGCTGCGGGCGCTCATGCCGGGCTGCTGGAGTTTTTCGTTGCACAGCTGCCAGACCTCTTCCGCCGTATCGCCCCCCAGCACGCCTTTGTAGCCAAAATAGCGCTGCAGCTCCAGGTGGCTCCAATGGAACAGGGGGTTGCCAATGGCTTTGTCTAAGGTCTCCGCCCATTTTTGGAAGCGCTCACGGTCTGGCGCGCCGCCGCTGACATAGGGCTCGTCTATGCCGTTTGCCCGCATCTGGCGCCATTTGTAATGGTCGCCGAAATAGCCGCCCTCTGGGTTTTGGCCCCCCAGCCACAGCTGGGTGATGTTTTCAAAGTGCTGGTCCTCAAAAATCTCCTGGGGGCTGATGTGGCAGTGGTAGTCTACAATAGGCAGCTTGGCCGCACAGCTGTGGTAGAGCTCCCGGGCGGTCCCGGTTTCCAGCAAAAAGTCCTGGTCCATAAATTCTTTCAAGGGTATGACCTCCTTACAAACGGTATAGGGTTTTCCTCTTACCATTGTATCCCTTTCGGCTGCCGTATGCAAGGGCTGGCCGGGAAAAAGGCGGGGCTGGGGAAATTTTGGGGCTGTTTTGCAAAAATCTATTGACTTTGCAGGGAAACTACCGTATATTTCAAAGTAGGAACATTTGCATCCGGACTCTGTCTACAGGAGGGCTTATGCGTAAAGACGAACATAGCGGCGCGATTTTCCACGCCTTTCAAAAATCCTTCCGGGCCCTGCAGGGGGACATGCCCCTGGGGGACTTTGCCAAAAAGCTGGAAATGTCCCAGGCCCTTGTGCGGACTTACCTGGATGGCACAAGGTTTCCGGATTCCCAGGGGCTGCAAAAGATTTCGGAGCTGTGCGGCGTGTCGGTTGACTGGCTGCTGGGGCGCTCGGATTTCCAGGTGAAGGAGCACGCCAACATCACCGCCCAGGAAATGGGGCTGAGCGAAAAGGCGGCGCTCTTCCTGCAAAACGCCAAGGCCAAGGGCGCGGAATCCCCGGAAGGGCTTTACCCGCAGCTGGTGAGCATGCTGATGGAAAACAAGCACTTTACCCGGTTTATCCAGCAGGTACAGCAGTATAAAAAGCGGGTGGAGGAAATGGAACAGAAACTAAAGGGGGCCGCCCCCTCTATGCGGGATTTTTACGCCTACCGCTTGAAGAGTGAGAAGGCCGCTGTGGCCCAGGTGCTGGGCGACCTGCTCAGCGATATGGCGGATTTGCCTGGGCTGCAGGAAGAGGGCAAGAAGAAGGGGTAAGGCGGGCAAATCTAAAAAGAAGACAGAAAGGCCGGCGCAGCACACCGCTACGCCGGCCTTCTATGCTTATTGGGGGGGATTAAAAAGAGCTTACTTCAAGCCCTCATAAACCGCCACGGCGCAGGCAACGGTCGCGCCTACCATGGGGTTGTTGCCCAATCTAGTCAATTTTGCGTATTTGTGTATTTCGTTGAAAATGGAAAGGTTTTTATAACGCTAAATTGGATTATATCCACAACACGTTTGCGGAATTATGTGTATTTATGTAAATGTGTCCGTAATATTGTGCCCACCAATGTGTCAACTTTGTGTCAACTTTCCTCTTGACTCTTCTATATGTATGATGCTATAATACATACTGAAGTACGATCAAGGAGGGATAATGTTATGGGAAAGATAATGACATCTTTTAACGAGAAACAAAACGGCAGTCGTAGTTGGGGATATAGATTTGAAGTTGCTTCCGAACAAGGTCAGAGAAGATGGATAAGAAAAAGAGGGTTTAGCACAAAAGCTGAGGCTTTGAAGGCTGGTCGTGAGGCTCTTGCACAATACGAAAATACCGGGGAAATCGTAACCCCATCGGAATTATCATTTTCCGATTTTGCTAATATTTGGTTAGATAGTATGTCAGGAAGTGTAAAAGAAACTACGTTAAATAACTATAAAAAAAGACTACGCTTATATATTACTCCACATATAGGTTTATACGCCTTAAAATCTATCAAGAAAAACACTTTAAGAAACCTTTTGAGAAAATTGTATGAAAGTGGATTATCTTATAATACGCTAACAAGCATAAAAGGGATGCTAACAAACTGTTTTGCTTTCGCTGTAGACGAGCAATATCTTATCCAGTCCCCAGCCAATGGAAAACTAACAATACCAAAAAACGACAACTTTGAAAATGAAAGAATTGTAAGTACATCTAAGCCCCATGTTTATATACCAAAAGACAAATGGGAACAAATCATTGAAAGGTTTCCAGAAGGGCATCCATCGCATATACCATTGATGCTTGGATATAAATGTGGGATGAGATTAGGAGAAGTTTTCGCTTTACAGTGGAAAAATATAGACCTAGACAGCAATACAATTATTATAGAAAGCCAAGTACAATGGCATAAAAACGAGCGACCTAAGAAAGAACGAAATAACCCTAATAAACGTAACACAACAGAAGAAAGCGGGTTTTGGTATATTTCTAAGCCAAAATACAATTCTTCAAGAAAGATTACAATCGACCAGGATCTTTCAGACTTACTTCGGCGCAAAAAAGAAAACCAGGAAAATTCGGCTAAATATTACGATGATCTATATACGTACTATAAAGTGGATGCTCGTGGCATCATATCTATCGGTCAAGGCGATACAAGTAATACTTTAGATTTGGTAAATGTTAGAGAAAATGGAACTTTTGTCAGCCCTCGCACTATGCAACACACAAGTTCCATTATCCATCACAAAATGGAATATCCTGAGTTTGACTTTCATAGTC
This sequence comes from bacterium D16-76, assembly GCA_009917445.1. GTDB lineage: Bacteria > Bacillota > Clostridia > Oscillospirales > Acutalibacteraceae > Acutalibacter. Next base: position 16,277 of record QZEE01000002.1, read on the forward strand.
TTAGACATACACATGCAACTATACTTGCTGAAAATGGTGCATCGCCTATGTATGTACAGCATCGCCTTGGTCACAAAAATATAAGTGTAACAATAGGCGTATATTTCCATTATACAGAGCATTTCGACCAAACTGGTAATGAGTTGCTAGAAGAAATATTTAGTGAAACGTAATGGTGGAAAAAAAAGAGGGGCGCAAAATGCGCCCCTCAAGTTTTCTAGTTTCTATGTTGCATTAGATTTGATATTCCGTCAGCATCTTCCATATCGATAACGATTAGCTCATGCATTGCTGGCTGCACCACTGTGTGCATATAGCCATTCCCGTTAATAGCCTCGTAATCATTAAATAGTTCCCAAAACGCCTCAGATTCCATTTTCGTCCATGCCTGTAATGGGTTATGGTCTTTACTTGTATAATATCGATAATTTTGAAGTAAGCTATCACGGAGTTTATTCCGTTCACGTCCCTTAATACCATCTTCCATTTCCATTAAACGTCTTGTATTGTCATCTTGCGCTTTACGCAATTCCTGAATTTCATTTTCTAGCGCCTGCTGAATTTCCACACTTTTTTGACGATATTCAGGAAATTTTTGAATTGCCTCAAGCGCCTCGTTTAATTGTGTTTTATTGTCATCCTTTTCTTTAATCTTCTTTACCGCAAAGTTTTTCACTTGAATGTATATCTTAACAATGAAGTAGGCGGCAAGAATAAGACATACAAGATCTGTAATCGTAAAATTCCCAAATATTTTGAGAAAATCTTCTATCCCAATCATTTTCACCCTCCTATTTCAATTATGTATACTTATTTTGGTGAAACACCTTCCGGTGCATTTACTACCTTGCTCATAGAACAAAGATCGTCAATTAGAGAACTGACCTCATCATAGTTTACATCAAAATTGATCGTTTCAGAAGATACCTTAATCATTGCAAGTACCCACTCTTTACGATCAGCGCCATTATCAAATTTTTCTTCGGCCTCTTTCATATACTTTACAATAAGATCAATCACCTTACTCCAATTCTTTTCTTTTATTGCTTTCTTTACGTATTTAACTAAAGCGACAATAAGCGTTATAATTGTGAGAATGGTAGTTAAGTTTGAAAGAAGAAAATTTAAGAAATCCATATTATAACCTCCACATACTTATATAGCTGGACTATCTTTAGATCCGCTATCCATTTCGGCATAATTGTTAATCTTTGCAGATTCATATGTTATACCGCCCTCTTTGTGATCAGACTTAGCCATGTTGAGATAAAATGAACAAATCGTACCGTGTGAAGTCCATGGTAAGCCTACCATAGCAGAAACCCATGGTAGGCTACCAGTATATCCCTTTAAAATACAAAGTGTTGCTAGAAAGATACCTCCAAGAGTTACCGCCCATAGCAACCACCGCACATCAGATATTAACTGTTTAGAATAATCTCTTTTCTTATGGCTAGTCTTTTTTCTCAAATGAGAAGCCATTAGATTACCTCCATCATCTTGGCAAAACGATACAAAACAGTAACTAACTGTTCACGAGTCATAAGGTCTTCCCACATTCCGTTAAACTCTCCAGAGGTGCTGCCTTTAATCAGCCCAGAGTCAACAGCCCACTTTCGTGCCTCTTCGCTATAGGCACTAGCATCATTATCACGCCACTGCTGGCGCATTTCGTTGAAGAACTTATTAAATTGTTTACCATCCATGATTTCTTCCTCCTTTGTCGCTGGATCTTTGGCAGATGCAATTTTATTGATATAGTCTAGGCATACCCAACCTTCACCAGTGAAGCCCCAGTTGCCATCTTCTTTAGAGATAATCACTACCGTACCATCGGGATATGTCTTGATAACATTTCCATTTATTGGGCTTGTCCTACAATTCAATCCATCATCTGCATTAACCTGGCCTTGATATGGTTTGAATGGCCCAGCGGGTACACCGCTCAGTTTTTGATTCACTTCTTTCGCTAACTGTCCAAGCCTACTATATGTAAAATCACCTGGACACGATTTATTGTCAAACCAACGATGCGCAGTTAGCACCATTTCGTCAGATTTAGGGCGATAAGCTAAAGTTGTTGACTTATCGCCAAGCCACAGAAGTTTCTTCTTTCCGTTGCGCTGGCAAATATCTGTACACAGATTTACAAGAGACTTCCACACGTTGGCGTTGAATGCATAAGGATGGAAAGAATCACTGGCACACTCAATGGTAATTGCCCTATCATCATTATCCCAATTAGATGTACACCAAGAATGATCAATCTCATCTACAATAGTTCCAATCCTTCCATCAGTACCAATACCATAGTTACAACTGGCCTCCTTGCCAGAACTATAGAAGAAGTCGCAAAGCCATTCAACAGAAGTTTGTCCCACAACACAATGTGGTGTAATCCTCTCAATAGCATGGGATTTGCGACCACCTTGCATTGGGCTTATTTTACGCATACAGCTAAGAGAACTGTTGCTCATATGTATCTACCCCCTTGCATTTAGGAAGCAATAGGCATAGCAATCCCGTTTAGCACCACATAAAAGATATTGCGGTTACTGCGTTGCGCAGCAAAACGTTCATATGCCTCTGCAACCATTTCACGATTGTTGACAAAATTATCCTTTGTACGATTACTACCATGAATAAGCTTTAAAAGTTTACTCATTTGTACCATCTCCCTTCATAATAAAAAAAAAGGCCATATCTGGCCTTAACTGAATAAAATCATCCAGATGAGTTCGTCACTCTAATTTATCTTCCTATGCGGATTTGTCAGCCTAAAATTTATCTTACCCACAATGTCCACCCAAACAGATCGTAACTTGGCAACATACCTTTACACAGTTTATAATCAAGCCAATCGAAAATTACAATCACTGGACACGCCAGTATACACCAAAGAAATGTGTAGAGCGGACAAATTTGCCCAAGGATATTTCCAAACTGATTTGAATAATCCCATACCCCAAGACCTAGCCATAGATTTAATATGCATCCTGCTATAAATTCCGCTGCCGTAATAACTAATCCACCAATCAATGATTGTTTTTGTAGGGACAGTTCCCACGGGATCATGTCATTTGCAATATCTAATGGCACACATATCAGAGCTGCTAACAAAACCATGCTCCAATGTGTATATCCCCTCCACACAATTTCAAGAAAACCATATAGCACGCCGCCAATACACCAGCGTACTATATGGCTAGATATTTTACACATATTTTTTGAGAATTTTTCCATGCTAAACCCTCTTTGTTTCAACGGTTAATTACCATTAAGCCTTGCAACAATGGCGTTCATTTGTGTCTGCGCCACGTTCAATTTATCAGCAACTTCGGAACTATACGGTTCTGGTAACTCCATACCATACTGCACACTAGCAATGGCATCCACATCGTCTAGTGACATAACATAAGCTTTTAGCGCATTATGATAAGTAGTTTGAGAGGTAATTAACGTTTGAGCAGCTATATAAATTCGTGCAATTTCAGATGCTGAATAGATCCTACACACTCCCCCATCTGCTTGATATGGAAACTCAGTACCTCCAAGTTCTACAACACGGAAAAGGTTTGCGATATTACTCTGATCCTCTATCGAAAGGTTAAAATGAACTTCTTCATCGTTAAACTCAATATCAATACCAGACACTATCACTGCATTACAAGCAGAAGATATTTCAGAAATTTTCGCTGAACGAATTACTTCTACAGAACTATCCGTTCCAATAATTTCCACAGCATCATCAATAGTAATCCACCCTTTATTCACCGCTTTCAATAATCCAGCAGCACTAATAGAAGGAGAACTATTGTTTAACCCGTTCATATACAGCATACGTAAATTTTCTTTCATAACTTTTATACCTCCAACGCTGCTGCGATAAGTTCATTTAAACGTGAATTTATCACCTTAGTTTTATCAACACTTCGATTATGCCTGTTGATAACATACCAATCATAGCAGTTACCTTCCATATCTTCGTCCGATTTATCTTTTCTGACAACATAAAACGAATCGTGAATTGTACAGTCTGGATATTCCGTTACCACAGACTGAAATCCTTCTAGGTCTGTATGCTTATCGCCTTTGGTTCGTAGAACTTCTTCTCCGATAAGCTCGTTTGTTCCAAAAATGTACTCCAAAGCAATCTCTCCTTCCGTGAATTTATTCGGATAACATTCTTCAAGTCTTTTAACACACCTTTCTTAATTCGTTTCTTAAATATGTTGTAGTGATTGCAATGTGTTAATTGACCGATTTGTGATATTACGCCAGCCGCCCATCTTGGTTGTATATGACGGTTAAGCCTCTTCTTCGTGTAATACATACTCAGTTTCCTTTTAATTCTTAATAAGTTTCTCTTTCTAAGTAATGTAAAACCGCGCCCATACCTATAACCTAGAGCAGATGGCATACGAGATGCAACAGGAAATATTTGCCAATTTGATTTTAGGTTTAACTCTTTCTTGTTTAGCCAGTCTTCCATAGCCTTTAGTAATTTTCTTAATTTTCTCTTGTTGCTCCCAAATATCGTAAAATTGTCCATATACCTAATATAATGCGTTACTCCAAAGCCACCCTCTCTTATTAGATGATCTAAGGGTTGCAAAACAGTATTCGCAAACCATTGTGATGTATAAACTCCAATTTGAATACCATTCTGAGTAATACGCTCAATTAGATCTATGACACGTCTATCTTTTATCAACTCTTTCATCCTGTTATGAACATATATAGGTTTTATGCTATCATAAAAATGGTGTATATCTGCTTCTAAGCAATACTTTGTACCACGAACATCTGTTTCCATCCATTTTTCTATAGCTTTCATCCCATAGTGTATTCCTCGCTTACGAATACTTCCACAACAATATTTATCCATTCCTCGCATTAAAACAGGCTCGATTACTTGAATAAGCGCATGATGCACATATTGATCAGGCCATAATGCGGGTTCGCATATATCTCGGTATTTACAAGCCGACCTATCCCATCTCCTTTTCTTTTCAACGGGCGTTGGGATAAATCCATCCACAATAATTTTTCGCAATTCAACAACTCTAGCAGACATGTTTTGTTCTACCCAAGCTACTGTTTTATTAGGCTTATGTCTTGGCAACCATCTATGGGTCTTATTGACCTCAACCAATGCAAACATTAAGTTCTCATCGGAAATCAATTTTTCAAAAATATTGTTCATTCTCTTCATTATAGGGTGCTCCTCCTTAAAGCCTCGTGATGTTTCCTTCGCTCCGAAGAGAGTACTAAACCACGCCCTATCAGCTAATCTTCACCAAGGGGTGTGCGAATGCCTGCGCCATATAGAAAGAGCGGAGTACTCTAACTACTCTGATAATGTTAGCCAAACTAAATACTTAGGATGCGACAGCCGATGTTGTCGTTAGCGTTAGAAGCCCTGTTGTAGTTCACGTAGAACAAACCGTGATTACGGTTCTGGTTATAGTTACCCCCAACGTGCAGACAAGGGTTGGAAGCGTTGAAGTTCCAGTTATCCGCGAAACACATACGAAACCCGACTGCTGCGCAAGCAATCCCAAAAACTGATATCGAAAAGCTTCCTCAATCCCAGGGTGGTAATTAAGGAAGCACGTTTTAACTATATTTTTAAAAATGTAGATAATTTATTTGAGTATCAAACTACTTTCATATAATAAACTAGCTTGTGGGGAAAGTTGACACTCTCCCCACACCCCTCTCATCAGGGTAATTTTTGGAGGCGACAGCCGATGTTGCCGTAAGCGTAAGAAGCCCTGTCGTAGTACACGCAGAACAAACCGAGATTACGGTTCTGGCCATAGTTACCCCCAACGCACAGACAAGGGTAGGAAGCGAAGAAGCTCCAGTAATCCGGTATATAAGTCTGGTCACTGCCACTAGAAGCAGAAGGCACAAACATTGGGAATCCTCCCGCCGTAACTACATTTAATGCAGACGGATATCCGCTAGTAAGTGTACCAGCTACTGTACCATTAGCATTATCGCTAAACTGATTTGGATTCAAAATAATGTTCAGACCGTTGCTATTGTAATAACAACCATCCATCCAGTCATATACATTATCCCATAGACCCTCAATCCAACGATACTGAGTATACCCCCATGTAGTACGATTTGCAGCAGTAGTTCCAGTATGATAAGACATTGAGTCCGTTTTGCCGTTGTTTTCTTTTGAGCCACCGGCGGAACATCCAAATCCAATCTTCCCCTGGCTCTCCCAATCAGCAAATTCCACGATATACAAAAGCCAAATAGTAAACCTCATTGCAAAATCGCTTTGCCATATGGTTGTACCCAAATTGTGAATAGCAGTACGTGCATTGGCACGAGTTACATTGCAAGCCTGGGCAACATTAGTTGTAGACTTATAAGTGCTTGTGGCACAATGATACCTACCGATATATACAAAGTCACGCTCACCCTTACCATCGCCCCGGTTCATATGTGCAGGCGAAACAGAGAAACCATCATTTGCACCATCGGAAATCTGAATCTTTAATTTATTTCCGCTCTTGGTAAGCTTGTACCAGAACTTTGGAATTTTAACTAGAGTACCAGCAGCACTGTCTGTTTCCTTTACCATCCCACTCCATGGCATTAAATTGTCGAATGGGGAACTACCAGCACCATTTCCAATAGCTGGCACAGGATCTGTAAATCTAGCAGCAGCATCAGTTCTAGTTAGCTTAGTTGTACTAGTTCCATCCCATTCAACACCATAGATAGTAGTAAGTTTTGCTGTCACAGCACATGTTTTATTTTCTGGCGCAAGATGATTTGTTCCTTCAGCGACCTTAATTGTAATTGTCGCACTTCCCGTACCCTTGCCAGTAACAGTAACAACATTGCCATTGACACTTACAGTCGCAACACCTGTATTGCTTGATGTTGCAGAGATTACACCATCACCAGTACGTGTTACAGTAATTGTCGTGTTAGGGGAGGCCGCAGTAAGCGAAACGCTTGTCTTGTTGATACTAAGACTTCCAGCGGCTTTACCAATAGTCCAGGCCACAGTTTTTGCAGTTGTAGACCCATCGCTCCATTTGTAGTTTGAGCCTGGTGTAAATGTGGCATTATAACTACCAGCATTTGTGCCAACTGTTATGCCACCAATGGTCATTTTCGATGTATCATAATTGCTCCAACTTGGACTCTGTTCTGCACCAGAATAAGTAAGCGATCCGCTCTGACTTGGCACATTTGCAATCACAGCTTTCTGGATTGTCCAGCTAACAGTTTGCTCAGAAGAAGCACCATCGCTCCACTTATAATTTTCTGTAGGCGTAAACTTAGTGTCATAACTACCAGCATTTGTGCCTTTAACAATACCAGCCATGGTCATTTTTGCACTATCATAACCATTCCAGCTTGGAGATAACTCATTGCCGTTATATGTCAAAGTGCCACTTTGTGTAGGAACAGAAATAGTCGCTTTGTCAATCTTCCAGGTGACAGTTTTGGAAGTAACCGACATATCGTCCCAACAGAAATCTTCAGTAGGAGTAAATGTTGCACTATATGTTCCAGCATCCGTTGCTTTAACAACCCCACCAATAGTTAATTTAGTAGGATCGTAATTATTCCATGCCGCATTTTGTTCAGCACCCGTATATGACAAAGTACCATCTTGACTTGGTACTGTTGTAATAACTGTCTTATTTGGAACGGCAGTAATATGGCCTGCTGGATTTGAATTAACCATTCCATCTGTTGAAATAGGGAACAGCGCAAAATAATACGTTGTCCCATTAGTAAGCCCAGCTACTTCCAATGGCGTTGTTTGATGTGCGTTTCTGGTCGTGCTGTTCAGTGCCAAAGTTCCATCCTCTGGGGATGTAGGGTAACTCCCTTCCTTATACACTACCTTTGTACTCCCCCAGGTTGACACAGTAATGCCATCTTCTACGATTGTAGCCGCAGGATCAGTCCATGTAAGACTAATTCTCCCGTTTAGCTGAGAAGCTACACTAAGCGCTGATACATTTCCTGTTGGTACTGCATTGGGAGTTTCTGTAAACTCATTTGCGGTATCGTCAGTATACATCTTCGTGGTCGTATATGGGAAAAACTTATAGAAATATTTTGTCCCATCAGATAATCCAGTATCGCAAAAATACTGGTCTTTGTAAGCATTTCGTGTCTTGCTATCCACGACAACCGTACCATCGCGCCTGCTACTAGGCACAGAGCCAGCCTTACGAACTAGTAGCGTTCCAGCCCACTTAGATAGCACGGTTTCACCGATAGCAATATCCTCTGGGTCTGTCCACTTAACATATACTTTCCCAGAGCTTGTAATTGTAGTAATATCTGTCACTGCGGCTAGTGGTGTTCCACCGCCACCCCCACCAGATGTAATTTCTTCCCACTGTTCTGTTTCTGGGTTATACCCCTCTAATGCTTCTTCGGCAGGATTATAGCGCATACCATGAACGCCATCTTCTGAAACTAGCAATGCAGAAAAATGATCCTCAGCACTAGTTCCATCTTTGCTTTTGACTTGATCCGCCGATGTTTCCTGATATACAATATGGTATTGCCCGTCATCGCCCTTAATGCGCTTTCTTGTTTTATATATTGACACAGTTCTACCTCCGCTTATTCAATAGAAATTATCTCAAGCCATTCATCGTTTGTGTTTTGTCCAACTGGTTCGTTTTTTGATACCACTGTGCTATTTCCAATAGAAGAAGGGTTTGCGGAAAGATCAACCCATTCATCTAAAATAAACCGATAAAAATGCCTAGTTGATTTCACAAAATACACCTTATCGATAGGAGCTAAAATAGCCAAACGTTCTTCCTCTGTTTCTAGGTCAATGATATCCGTTAGATGCTTTCGCACACCATCTTGTGTATCATAGTAGATATCTCCGGTATCAGCACAAATGAAATACTGACCAGGTTTGATAGGGTATAAAGAGAAATTTTTCACCTTAGAGAGAGTGGTTTCGTTTGTATCAAAAAGATACGTCATTTACCTAAACACCTCCTATTTATAAAATTAGGAAGAGGGCATAACACCCTCTTCCCATAAATCCGATTAGAATGTGCCAACAGTTAGAGCCTCAACAACAGCATCCCACTTGGCCTTATCCCCATCCGCAATCTTAGCAAGTTCCTCAGCGTTTGCATGATCGTGCTTTTTCTGCACAGCATCTTCAAGATTAGCCTCTGTCTGAGTGTAAGTATCAAGCAGAGCTTTGTTGCTATGAGTGTGTGTATCAGCTTCAAGGGCAGTAACACGAGCAGCAAGGGCGGTCAGATCCGCAGCCTTAGCATAGTCGCCAATTTCTAAAGCAGCAATCGCACCATCCGCATACTCCTTAACATAAGCCACAACGGAAGTCGCAGTAGCATCCTCTGGCAGAGTACCAACAAGAGTTTCAAGATCGGAAATTGCCTTGTTAATAGCGGTTACATCATCTGGATGAGCCTGAATCCACGCAGCCAGTTCCGCTAGAGTGTCCATAGATTCCTTGGCATTCTCAGGAATAAGCTGTTTAGCCAGTTCTTCATTTGCGATAGTACGAGCTGACTTACCAGTATCGGTGCCAATTAGGGTATCAACCTTACCATCAGTTGTATCTAGCGCAGTCTGATCGGCCTTACCGTTAATCTTTGTTTTCAGAGCATCTACAAGCTCGTCCTCACTCACCTTATCCTTGCTTGCCAACGCACCCAGGGTGCCAACCTCGCCAGCAACAACATCGGCAACCTTCTGATCGACATAATCTTTGGCAGCCTTTGTGGTTGGAACAGTAGTGTGATCAGCATTCGAATCGATGGTAGTGGCATAAGCTTTAAATACGTTCACCCAAGCAGATCCATTCCACACATCGCCAGCGCCAGTAGTTTCATGGATGTAAAGCACACCCTGAGCAGGAGCAGTAGGTTTTTCACCAGTATAGAACCGAATAGCCTCGGTATACAGGTTGGGGCCAAAGAACAGCTCTTTAGTGTTCTCGCACAGATAGAAAGAGTTGACTTCACGAGTAGCGGGTAGATTTTCACGATTACCTTTGTAAACTAGTTTTGCCATAATAGAACATCCTTTCCGTTTATAAAAATATTTATTATATATAGAAAAAGGGATTTTGCCCTTAATCTAGCTGATATTAAAAAACTCCTACATAATCAAGCGGATCGTCACCTGATACTGGATCACTAAACGATCCAACAAAATCATCAGAATCCCCTTGGCTCTTTGCATCGCTCTCTTTAGTAACACGATCTTCAACAATAGAATCCGCACTACCATTATTAGCTGATGAATAAGTGTAAATCTCACCCGCAGAAATCCAGGTAAGTTTGCATACTCCATCTTCATTTAACACATAAAACATATCATCTTTGCGTGTTTCTCTAGGTTTATCATCTGGTGTAATAGCCCACGTTCCATCAATATTGTAAATTCCAGTAGACAAAGAATTGATAATAACGGGACTTCCACTTATATTTGTAACTGGCTTATTATTTAGAAGGTTGTAATCGGTCACACCATCACCTCCTGCGCCTCCGTTACCTGAGCCTAATGACACAACGGCATTTATCCAACTCAAATCTGTCATTAACCCCACCTCCATTTAATACGCATAAAAGATATTTACATCTACTGCGCTAGAGAAAATCAAAGATGAGATCTCGTACTGTCCCATTCCAAGTTCAAAAACACCAGTTGGCAGTTCAATATCTTTGCCATTTATTTTGACAACCGTTCCAGGCGCACATGAAATAGTGAACTTCTTTAGAGTCATTGGTCGAAACGAAAGAACGCTATTCTTATTTAACCTAAGCTCATTCTCTTTAAACACCTCGACCATATTTTTGTTAGGGACAACCGTTCCAATATAATTACCAATATTTGCTAATGACATTTAATTACCCCCTCCGTCAGTGATAGAGAGTATTTCATTCCAAACATCTCCATCCCTTTGATCTTGGGGTTGCTCAGAAGAGTAAACTTCTTTTCTGGATATCTTTTCTAGTTCCTTGTCAACTTGCATTGCCAAAGAATCTTCGCCATTTCCATTAACTGATTGCATCCAATCTATGGTAGGCAAGTCATCTGTTTTGGTGTAAACAGATATACCTAGATACTTTGTCTTACTCATTCCTTGCCCCCTTTCTTATACTAATGTTACATAGAAAAATTCCTGTAAACTCATTTCTCCAACTTCGCTACGATTCAGATTCTTAACCTCTCTAACCCAACGTTTGCGCTTCAACCCAGCAGACACACTACTTGCTATACCGATTTTATTACTTGCAGAAATACAGTAAATCAGTGTTTCTACAAGTTCTGAAAAAACCTGTATTTCACTTGATATTTTTTCTCGTTTAATTGCAGCAGTTTCTAAATCGGATGAATCAATCACTATCTCACTATGTCCACTTCCTAGCGTATAGTGTATTTCATATTTAAGAACATCACACGCAATAGCCATAGCGGATTCTATGCCTATCCTATATGAAAAGAAAATATTGAATGGCTTGCTACATAAAGCAATCTTATTTAAAATATGTTCAAAAGAGTGTTTCTTCGTTTCAATGTCACTAGATTTGATAAGTAAGCTTCCATTTACTCCTATAAATGATTTTAGATTTGTATGCAAACTGCCATTATCAATTTTAATTCCACTCTCTATTCCTTTTAAAACTGACTTCGTGATCGCATCAACATCATTCGATGAGTTAATTCCGATTGCATTTCTTAACTTGAAAAAAGATTGTGCATACAAGTTTATATCGCTATTGCTTATTCCAATCAAATTATTCTGCGCACCAGTTCTAGTCTTTTTTACAAAATCAGCACTACTATCGATTGCAATGCAAGATGAAATTCTTTCACGAATAGTTAGCAGTATTTCATCAATCTTAGATACAAGCGCAATATTACTTTTAAGAGCTACCGCCTTTTGCAGCGTATAATAATCGAGCATTGTTTCCAAGATAATTCTGTTTGAAGCAGTAATTCCATCTCGAAACGGGATTGAGTATATAAGCACATCGGCCTCTGTGAGAGGCTTTTCTATAAATACATCAAACTCTCTCACACTACGTTACCTCCTAATGTTAGTTGTCAGATGTAGGTGTTGGGTTTACAACAGACAGATTCAAAGATCCTGGTTTTAGTGTCATAATTGTATCTTTTTCTACCGTTCTAACAGCACTTAAATTACCGAACATAAGCAAGTTTCCTTCTTCCTGGCTATCAAAAATTGTATAATGGCTCATTGTTCCCCAGTCGGCAGTACTTTCATCAAAGTCGATTGACTGATCATTTGTAATAGCGCCAGATGTAGGCTCACTCATTACAGTTAGTTCAACACGAGCATATCCAGCAGAAGCAGGAGGTTCAGTTACGCCAGTACCATCCAAGTTAGGCTCAGTTGAACTTAATCCAACATAATAGCTGCTTGGAATTGGTGGAACCTCTTTTGTGCGGAATACATTGCCTGCTACTAAATCAAGAAAATATGTAGTATTCATATAGTTGACCTCCTAAATATAATAAAACTGCCGCCCATATAAATGAGCGGCTTTATACCTTAATTTGTGAAAGGCTTATTTATATTGTTGATGATATGGAGAATACCTTGCTTGGGAATTTCTATAGCGCCAGATACATCCCGAATCGAAATCTGATATATATATTTTCCAGAAAGATTACGTGTATCAATAGGCGTTAGTGTAACGCTTAGTACGTTATACACCTCTCCATCCCTATCTGGCTCTGCCCTAATTGTCATCGGCTTTGATACCAGCGGCTTTGTTGCTCTTTTATTCGCATAGTCAACAATCGAAAAATTTGCAGTACAAGAATACAAATCAAATGGCTTTTTATTCTTATAAAAATAGAAATGAAAAGCAAGTTCTTCTGTAGAGCCTCCCACAAAATCATAAAATGGTAATGTGTATATATTGGGAATTTCCATTCCTCCCACCACCTTTATTCATTTGTTTTTGACTCAACATTTTTAGATTCTTCTTCATTTTCGATATCTTCCTGCAACTCACGAACAAGCGCCCGCATTTCTTTAATCGTTTCTCCCATTAAAATTGCATTGTCACCATTTACCATAATTTGAGAAAGACGATTATGATTGTTGGCAATAACTTGAACAATCTCTAACTTAGTCATATTCAAATCTCCTATCGTTTCAGTTTGTATATTTCGTTTTTCAAAGACTGGACTTCTCTCACTAAACTTTGTATCATAAAAGTATTCAGCGAAACAAAATCTTCGTATGCAAGCCTATAATATACATCCTCGATTCCATCTCTCTTATTCACTTCCTGTACTGGAGTAATAGATAAACCAGAAAAGTCTTTTGTAGTCAATCCGCTATTTTTTAGAGCATCTTCTACATCTTGAGCAATAAAACCTGTGTGGAATCTACCAGATGTACCATTTTTCATTTTATAAAAGCTTGGCTTTAAATTCATGTAGAAGTCCTTGTACTTGTCCATGTCGTAGTTTATGTCCTTCTTTAAACGCCTATCAGATCGAACACGAGGCGCTTCAGATGCATATACACCATTATCTACAACATAGAAATCGTGGTCATTCTGTGCAGACATTCGGCAACCTAGTTCAGTAACAATAAAGTATGGCTCAACATCCTTACCTCTGCTTCCATACATCATTGCCCCATATGTCCTTCTGGCTCCATTTGATCCGTAACCCTTACAAAAACCGCCATGAGAACATGTTAAAGCAATCTCATCTGCATCTATATTTCCAGCTAAAATATAACTTGCGTTAATAGCAATGTAATACCTACTTCCTTGTTGGTAAGAGTAAATACCATCCTGGTAGTAATCGCCAGATCTTTCAAAAAGAGCTTTTGCAATATTCCCTCTAGTGACCGTGGCATCTGTTCCGTCTTTTCCATTTTGTCCATCTTCGCCACGCATTTTCATTGGAGCATTCCAAGTCTTGCCTCCATCATAGGAATAAGAAGAATATAGATCGTATAGCACATTCAGATTTCTATGCCAACCTGTGGTACTAGTAGTTGGGTAATTAGCATAACTTGAAGTAGGAGTAGCCAAATATGTTCTTGCATATAGTACTCTGATAGGGCTGCTATTTGATCCCCATGTAATATTACCTTGCAGATTGATACTGCCTTTCATAATAACATTTCCATCTGGATCAACGTAGAAATTGCCATTTCCAGTTTTATAGTTTCCACCTACTCTTATTCCGCAACCCAACAACCAGCTATCGTAATTAGGATCACCTTCTAGTGTGCCCTGAATAATTGTAGTACCCCCAACAGTGCCTTTAAAATACGCATCTTTTGCGGAGATGCTACCATCCTTCTTTACCCAGAATTTAGCTGCGCTTGGGTTATTTGCTCCTACCCAAATAGCATACAAAGAATCCTTGTTACTTCCGCTGCCATTCAAAGCAACATAAGTTGATCCACTGCCAGAATGCAAGTAGTCTTCTTCGATATCAAATCCGCCAATCTTACCACTCTTTGCAATAACTTTTCCTCGAAAATACGCATTTCCATCATTTATATCCAAGAAGAAATTTGCATTCTTTGGCATACCATCAGAATCGAAAGTAATCTGTTTTGTTCCATCCATAAACTCAGGCGTAACCGTTGTGCCGTTTGTATCGAATAACAGTTTAGTTCCCGCTACAATACCATAGTCAGGATCTATAATGATTAGCCCATTATCATTCTGGAATACGATTCTTGAGTTATAAAGCCATGCGCCAGTACCATCAACTTGGAACATCATCGTTCCAGTCCGGTTTCCATTTTCATCTACAAGAGGATTTTGCAAAATGCAGCTATTGCCTAAAATAAGATTGCCTGCAATTAAATCAGCATTTACACCCCATTGAACACCAGTTTCAGGAGTAGCAAACAATCCAATGGCTAGTTTTGCAGTTTTAAAGCCATCATCACTCATAGCGATCATATTATCAACCATTCTAAGTTGATAATTTGAATTTCCACCAACAAAAATACCATTGCTATCAAAAACGACTTTTTGATCTTTTGCAGAAATAATAGCATCCACAGCACCTTTTTTAAGATTATCCATAAATACATCTACATCAGTTGCTTTATCAGCAGTCCGATTATAAATATACTTGCTGGCATCAAAACTTCGACTTGTCCTCGATGCATTTCTAATTTCTTCGGCCCAGCTTTCGGCTCCGTTTTTCAACCTATATCGATTTGAGAAAACCAAATTGAAATTGGTAATGTTTTCAAAATCTAGTTCGATTCCAATGATTTTGGCATTTAAAACTCCTTCACTGCCAAGCTCTAAATAAACCGCCTTGCCTAATTCAAGCCTATTTTTATAAGGCTCAAATTTTTCATGATATAAAAAGTTTGCGCTGTTAATGCTAAACTCATATACAGGCCACGCATAATCACTCAAAGCCTCAGACCCGAAATCGTAAAGATCTTTTTGTACAGAATATTTCTGGAACTCATTCATACTTACAGTAAAATATGAATTGGAATCGCTCGTACTGAATGATAGTGAAGTACCTTTATACTCTGTAACTTCGTTTTCAATTTGAGCAGAAATATCACTAGAAAACTGTGAAAGTCTTCCATCTATTGTAAGCATTCCAGTTTTGAACTCATGACCTGAGTATTTGGTCGCACCAAGATACGCCGTTAGAGTAAAGGCATTATTGTTTTGCGTTTCCAATGTACCACGAATCACATCGGCTGTGATACCAACATTTGGTATTGACAAAGAACCTCCCGCAATCGTATACATTATCTTTTGATAATCTGACAAATCTATTTTTACAATTTTAGATTGAGATATCGACACTTCGCCAGATACTTTTGACACAGTTCCAGAAACGGTTGTACTTACATCGGTTGCAACAAAAGTTTCTTCTTCGATTGATCCCTCAATCATATATTGATTTAGAATTTTTCTTTCTGCATCAGTAAAATATTTATTGAATGAAAGCTGATTCACTATATCTTGAACGCCAACAGTATATCTATCTAACTCATCAGATATTGAATCAATCTCCGATTGTTTAGATGCTATATCTTGCTTTTTTGAACTAATCTTTGCATTTATATCATTTAGCTGTTGTTGCTGATACTGTTTACCTGCATCAGTTACTTCCATTGCGCCAGACTGTATATTTACATTTTGCTGGCTCACCAAAGAATCAAGTTCACCTTGCAAATCTGTTAAATCAGCTTCTGCGCTTAATTTCTGCGCCGTCAACGATGCTCTTGATGCTGTCAACCCCATATAATACTGTTGCTTGCTAAGAATATCAAACTGCCATGCTCTTACACGATCTGCAAGAGTCATATTGCTGCCGCCGACTTTTACATCTAGATCACCATTGTTAATAAAATAGCTTAAATCAACAATGTAATCAGATCCTATTGGGTTGACATCACGAATCGACAAATCATCAGCGCCATATATGTGCATCTTCGTAGCTAACTCATCTGTTAGTTCTTCAACTTGGATAGTATCAACCAAATTTTGATAGTTCAGATAAATCGGTATAGTGTCTGCATCTTCATTTGCATCATAAGCGTTTATTGTTTTTTTATATACATCAAACACTATTGCGCATCGGTACTTCTCCATTGCGTCACTATATAAAAACGAAAGAGCATCGCTGTCATATTGATCAAAAGTTCTATAACAACTAATCAGCCTAGGAGCTACGTACCCAACACGCCATGTTGGATCAAGCTCAATAATTCTGCCTAAAATCGTATCTGCTGAATTTACAGGGTTCCAGAAATTGTACGTTCCTTCTTCTAAAAATAAAGTCTTTGTGCTAAATAGATACTCTAATGAATAGCCATTGACTGTCTTTTCTTCATTGATACCATCACCATTTTTCACCGGAGACATCAATACGTATATTCCTAAATCCTCAGTATAAACTATTTTGTAACTTGAAAGTGCGGCATACAACGGATTTATCATTCCTTTTACTTGGTATGGAACCACAAATGATATTTCGCTTACATCTGTATAGTTGATTTTCATTGTTAGATCGTGTGCAAATGGTATTACGCCTAAATCTGAATCAGATAAATTCCTCAACCTTAACTGCGGCTGCTCTCGATTTGCACTCTTGATTTTTGAATAATCCAGATACATATATGCCTCCTTTCTTTTAAGCTCCTGTGTTATATAAAAATTGTCCGCTAATCGTAACGATTCCAGTGCCCACGATTAGCAGATCGTTATCTCCTGAAATAAGTTCAAAGAATTGAAAATTGAAATAATCATATAGATTATATTGCTTATTAGGCTCCTGCAAAATACAGTTTTCATTATCAATTTGAATCGTTACTCCGTCCCCTGGAAGATTTGTAAACTTCATAGTTTTTACAGTACTTCGATTCGTAATGGAAAATTCTCTACACCCAGGCGAAACAACAATTTCTAAGTTCGGTTTAAACAACTCATGAATTGTACTATAATTTGCAAAAGTATATTCTCTCTGATTGGTAACTGATATTGCTTCTTCAAACGGAAAACCGTAAGCATATGGACAATCGCACACAAACGTTGCCTCAAATGCCATAGGAAACCAGCCAACGCTAATCGGTGTAAGGCTCTTAACCAAACACTTGTATTCTACATTCTCAAGATCTGGCTGTTCTATCAATAGCCACTGATAATCTTGATATCCAGTAAGCCAAAACGATATCTCTTGTATCTGATATCTATCCAAACGTTCTTCGCTGGCAAATATGATGTTAAACGTTAAAGGCTCATCGTGATATCTAACACCGTAATGTAATGGGGTGATTCTGTTTGCTATGCGTGATTCAACGATATTTGCACTATTCCCAAAAGAATTATCAGAATGTTTGTTGTTACCTATATCACAGACCGTAAGCCCAAACTCAGATGCAGATTTGCCAGCAAATGTGAAATCAGTTGGCCTAAACACATATCTCACCTCCATTTTAATTGATTAAGGCGGGGAGAAGTTATCTCCCCGCCCTTTCAGTTACACTTTAATCTTCAACATTCGTGCAATCTGATTCAGCATATCACGTGAAACCTTTTGATGCTGACTTACAGTGTTTGAATCTGCATTGCCTTGAATAATCGTATCGCCAATACTAATAACCGTATTGGCTCCATTATTTTGTATCTTCATGTTCTTGTCCAATACATCCGTTAGCAAGAAATCTTGCATATTGGTAGGAAGATTATCTAGCGCCTTTGAAAGAGTGCTTATTCTGTCCATTTGCTTGACAAGGTTATCAACCATCTGTTCACTAAGCACCCATTCTTTTTCTTTCAACAAAGAAATCTGCTCGTTTGACTTTATATCTCCGCCACCAACAATACCACCAGTGTGATATCTATATTTCTTGTAAACGTCATACAACAATGGGCCACCCACTTTATCAAGAAACCAGCTTGCTCCATCTGTCACAACCTTTAATCCGTAATTGGCAAGCATGGCAGCAAGGCGCTTGTTTTCTTCATGCATATCAATACGCTTTTGATTATCGGAAGCGGCCCACGCCTGACTGTTAGCATACATGCGCTTTACAATAGCGTGTATGTTTTCTTCATCCGTTGGCTGTACCGATCCCTCGGGCTTTCCAACAACGACATTGGTGGAGTTTCCACCGCCCTTGTTAGAATTATTGATATCGTTTTGAATACTATTTAAAGCAGTGACATAATCACCGTATTTTTGCGCCGCAAGCAAAGCGTTATTCCAGGCAGTAGTAATTTCACTATTCAATACAGATCCATACTGAGTATTCCACTCAATTAACTCACTGTACAAGGTGTCCCAGTTCGTTTTGATGTACTCAATAGCCATATCATACAGTTTTTGGTATGAAGAAATGCTATCTTTTAATATAGCTATCTCTTTATCCTTTTCTGCATGATACATTTCTTCCATTTCATCAAGTGCATCTTTTTGAGTATCTACGGCTTTATCGGACTGTTCATCTGCTAAATCTCCCTGCAACTCAGCGAGTTCTTCTTGTAACTTCGCTCTCTCCGCATGCGCTTCCCTACTATCATCCAAACTTAAAGCATCAATCCGCGCTTGCAGTTTTGCAATTTCTTTTAATCTCTTTGATTTATTCTTTTCGTACTTTTCTTCCTCTTTGGTCGCATCAAGAGATTTCTTCTTCATATCAATGATATCTGAATATGCGTCTTTCATGTCCTCTAACGCATCAATTTGATTCTGAATACGTTGTTTTAACATATCCATTACATACTTCAAAATATCATCAATACCGCTCTTCATGTCTTTAAGTTGATCTGTTAGTGTTTCACCAGCTTTACCAACACCATTGGCTGCGTTTTCTCCCAATGCCCTAAATGCATTTATATTGTGTAACGCTGCCTCCATTTGCTCATCCGACAGATCTAGCAAAGCCAGGCTTGCATAGACAAGCCCCCATGTAGCATTGGTAGTTTCCTCAGTAGCAAACAATAGCTGATTTAGATCTTCAATCGATTCACCATTTAAGGCAAGTCTCAGCCTATCAACATAAGCCATAGCATTTTCAACTGCTAGTTGCCTAGTCTTCGCTGCAATAACTTTGTTAATATTTTCCTCATTGATTACAAGCTGCCCATTTTCATCAGTCAAATACTGCATGTATTCCAGGCCAAGGTCTTTTATCTTTTGGAAGGTGTCAACAGAGATGTACCCTTGGTATTCTTTGTATTCGTCAGCCGCATCGTGAAGAGTATCGTACACATCCTGTAGTCGATCAATAGCATCGTCTATGTTGTTCACCATGTCCATTATGGTGTTTACAACATTCTCTTTAACTTCTACTATCTCATTTTCGTAATCCCACCATAGATCACTTAACTTGCTGACCTCATCGCTCGTATCTGAATAACCTTGTGAGCGTAAATATTCGGCTTCTTCATGCGCGACCTTTTGCATCTTCTTGTAATACTGAACTATGTCGCGTGAATATTGTTCGACTTTGCCAGGATTCTTATCGACAATCGCCATCTCTATCCAGTTTTCAGACAGAGTGATTTTGTTCTTATAATTGTCGATTGTACTCTCATATGCTTCTACGATTGTTTCTTGAATACTTTCTTTGTACTCCCACCATTGCTTTTGCAAATCTTGTATATAATCTGAATTTTCCGCTAGTCCTAGCTTGCGATACTTATTCGCTTGCTCATGTACAGCGGCTTGCATCTTCTTATACACTGCAACAATTTCATCAGCAGAAGCGCCCTTCTTTTCCATAAGGAAAATGTCATGCTCAAAATCGCCGATGATATCATCGATTTCTTCTTTGAGCTTCTTTAAGGTTTCTTCCAGATGTTCTTCAAGCGTTTTGGTATCAGCAGTTGCGGATATATTAACATTTGTGTTAATTGTAGTAGATGAATTATTGCCAGAGTTACCCCACGCCGTACCCGTAGCACCTGTTTTGTTGGTTTCAATATGTAATCCCTTGCCAGTAAACCTACCTGTCGCATATGCTGGTAAAGAGATTCTGATTTTTTTGTTACTCTTTAATATCTTCTTGGTTTCATCAGCGGTATAAACCTGGTCACCATCATCCAGATTTACAATTTCTGGGCCATGCACACCAGCCAGATACGCATTACCATCTGTCACTACAAGCTCAGGCTTAGGCTTGCCATTCGGTGAGTACTCATCACCAACTAATGACGGGCCAGCACTTGCCTTTCTAGTACCTTTAGCATATACGCCCTTTGCAACAGCCGCAATAGCACCAAGTCCAGAAGATACTGAACCTCTTACGCCACCAGAGTTATTCAATGCTTGTACGGCGGTTAATACACCATACACAGCGCCTCTTGCAGCGTTTGCCTTGGTCTTAAATGAATCAAACTGACTGTTTATGCTCCCAAGACTTTGCCTATTTAAGTTTTTGATAGCACCAGAAGTATTGTTGACTAACCCAGTAGTATCATCTGCCGTTTCTCCAACATCTTCAACCTCTTCTTCGGCATCGCGCAGATCGGCATTCTTGTTCACATAGTCTATTGCATCTTGAACGCTCTTTACCTGTCCTTGAGCATTAGTCAATGTAATTCCATCAACCTCAGCTAACTTCTGAATCAAACCTTCGGCATCGCTCTTGGTCATTTGCATGTCAGACAACAAATTAGATAGGTTATCCAGATTTACATCTATATTTACTCCATCTTTTGAAACTGCGCCTAACTGCTCAAGACCTTCGATTAAATCTGTGACTTCGCCAGTTACGTTCAGCAAGACTACATTGTCCAGATCTCCGATCATTTCAGTAAGATCATAAATTTCTTTCTTTGACTTACCTAGCTTTGTCATTTCATCGGCAATACCACTGACATTAAACACTTTCTTGCCAGCATTTTCAAATGCAAGCCCTAAATCCTCTAACTTAGGTATCACTTCATCTAAGTCATAAAGATTGATATCTCCCCACATTTGTAGTGCTTCAAGACAGGATAGGCAGGCTTCGCGGCTCATACCCATCTTTTCAGCGATAAGATCAAGGTTAGTAGGGTCAAAGTCTATATCCCAGCTACCATCGGCATTCTGGAATACAGATACTAATTGTTCGCCCTCTTCGTTGACCATAGCACCAGCTTCAGACATACTATATAGCTTTTCAATAAAGCCAGCACCAGCACTATCAGCATCGCCAAACACTCCTTCAAGATTCATCATGGCTTGATAAATCTGATCGAGGCCATCACTCCATCCCCATGTGTTTAGTTGCTCTTCACCAAACAAAAATTCTGCCGCAGCCCAGAAAGCATTTGAATTTGTCGTACCGGCTTCAAACTGTTTATTTAATTCTTCAAATGCAGAAGCGTATGTTTGAAAATCATCGTCTTTTTCTGGCCCAGACATCGCAGAATCGTATCTAGCTTTTGCCGCTGACACTTCATCGAAACTGCTTGACATTCCCTCTAAAGCATCATTTAAGGCAAGCAGTTCTGGTGTAATCCACTCAAGTCCGCTGCCTCCAAGCGCCATCTGCTGAAGAATGTTCGCCAGGAACTCTGCGTTCATACCATCTTCTTGTAAAATCGTAGCAAGAACGTCACTCTCACTAGCTAACTCTTTAATTGCATCTGGCGTAATACCATCAATGGTTTTTGCCATCTGAACTAACTCTTTGCGAGAATCCTTAAAATCCTCTGATTCCCACAAATCGTTAATGCTCTTCTTCAAATTTTCAGCTTCACGAATAGCTACATTTTGTTCGCTATTGTAATCGCGGATAGCAGCCTCAATTTCTTCCCAGGTCGATGCTCCATCTTCTATAACAGCGTTGAATGCAATGTTGAAATCATCTTGCGACAGATCCATAAGTTTTTCTTTGAATCCATCAACTTGCTCTGACCACTTTTCATATCCATCTTCTTCTATAGAATCAGTTGGGAAGAGCTTTTCTGTCATTGCAATCATTTTAGAACTAATATCGTTTGCAATTTTTTCTGAATGCTCAGTTTCCTTTTGCCATTGATTCCAAAGATCTTTATACGCATCGTTTTGTGAAAGCATGTAATCTACATATGCATCCGCCGAACCATCAGTTACGCCAATAAATTCAGAATCATTTGATAATTTTGAAATTATTTCATTTCGATATTCAACCATCTCTTCAATGGTTTTAGGCGTATCTTTTATACTTTCAACAGACATCAAAGCTTTCTGTGCAATTAGAGTATTTGTGTTATTCGTTTGCTCAATAGCATCTGCCATTGCAACTTCATACTCTTCGCTTTTTGCAACCAGCGCTTTTACAAACGTATTATCAGATCCAAATCGCTCTATTGCATTACTAGCATCTTCACGAATTATATTGTAGTTTTCCCAAAGTTCCTCAAAAGAACTGTTATTAGTTATTTTGTTTGGCAGATTATAACCATTTGAATGTGAAACAACATAACCTCTTATTTTTTCTACATATGCTTCTTGAAACTCCGCTTGCGATCCAGTATCTTTTAGATAGTCAAGAACTGCTTGATCTGTTTCAGAATAGGCGTTAATAATTCCATTCCCTAAACCGCTAATATCTGCAACTGCTTGTTCTTGAGCTGCTTTTGCTCCTTTTGAACTAGTCGCAATATCAAGATTAAGTTGTTCGCTTGCCACTCCTAATATAGCTTCGTGTAAACTTCCATACTTCTTTATTGCTTCATCAAGCTTGAATCCAGTTAAATCTAATTGTTCCTGTAATGCATTTTGAGATGAGATAAATTCTTCTTGACTGCCCGTGCCATCGTCAACGGCGTTTTTATAATTATTATAATCAGACACTAGTGATGATAGTTTCTTACCATTTTCAGCAGCTTCGGAACCCATCTCCATAAGTTCTTTTCTGGCTTCTTCTGCCCTCCCAGCAAAATCCTGTACAAGAGAAATTATCATTGGAAGAACACCAAGTAGGAGCGTAATCCAGCCCATCGGAGTTGCCATTAAAGCTGCAAACGCCGCTTTAATTGAAGTCCCTAGGGCCGTAAAAGAAGTTGCACCAGCATAGTTAGCCGCAGTCTGCGCATTGGTTGTAGATATATTCATCAATTCTTGCTCTGTGAACGCACCTTGAGCAATTCCAGCCTTGATGGTTTCATTCGTTACCATCTGGGTTGATGATACCTTTAACTTATCCGCAATTTCGCCAGTTTTCTTGCTCATTGCCTGTTCTAATTCGGCTACTGTATATTGCTTGGCCGCTTCGGTTGCCTCAATCATTGCAGAAACTTGTGATTTTTGGGCATTTTGCATACCTAGCATACTCATCGCTAAGTCACGTTGTAGTGGACTTAGTTGACTAAGTTGTGTAGCGTATTGTGTCAGCCCGTTTGTACTCTTACTCAAATCAATTTGCTGTAGTGATTCTACAACTGGAGAAACGGATGACCTTAAAGAAATAAAGTTTCCTATCAGCTTAACTATACCAGCACTTGCGACTAAAGCACCACTAGATCCTAACAAACCAAGATGTTTTGTAAGAAAATCTATAACTTGCGATGCGGTATTAGCCCCATCAACAATGCCTCCTACTAATTCTGTAGGTAATAAATTCTGTGCTACGCTAACCCATGTTTGTTGCAGTGCGTTTAGCTTGTACTCAATAGAACTTTTAACTGCCTCCATCTCAGCATCGGCGTTGCCAAGGCTATTCTCCATTTTTTCAATAGCTACTTGCGCTTGATCAAAGTTTGATAGAATAGCAGCGCCCACCTGAGCACGATTCTTACCAAACAGCACCTCTAGCAACTGCGCTTGGTTCTTGTCGGTAAGTTCATCCCAGATATCCGCAATATCTTGTAAGATATCATATGTTGAACGATATGTATCTGGATCTCCAGGCTCAAACAAACTAATACCACGACCATTGTTACTAGCCACTTTGGTTAAGTCTGCAACCTTGCCTGTAAGAGAAGAAATAGTACCAGAATACTCTTCGGTTTCTTCGTCATACCCGCGAATACGCATTGAAATTGTACGCAATGCGTTACCAGCTTGTGAAGCATCTCTTGTGATTTCTGTGGCGGCAGTTGCTAAAGCGATTGTTTCTTCAAATGTATTGTTAGCCGCCGCCATAGATGCTGACGATCTTGTCATAACTTCAACGATATCAGCATTTGAAACTGCCATCTCATTACCGATGATGTTAATCTTTGAGATAACACCCTCTAATACATCGTCAGCCTCAACACCAAACGCCTTAACGATACTAATTAAGCCATCTGTAGCATCCTCTGCTGACATTTCTGGAGAAATTGCTGTAAAAATAGCAGAATTTTCAGCCATTTTTGCGGCTTGCTCCATTGTATACCCCAACCTACTCCATTCGGCAGTCTGAGATATAATTGCATTGGTAGTTACTCCTAACCTAGCAGCAGTATTACTAGCGCTTGAATAAAACTTTTGGTAGGCCGCATCGGATTCGTTTGTTGTCTTTCTCAAATCCACCATTGCTGAGTCAAGACTAATAATTGTACTTACAGCAGACTTTAGAATAGAAATTGATCTTGAAATAACTCCAAAAACAGATACAGTCGCAAGCGCCCACTCAGCAACCTTACCAATGTTTGTCTTGATAATATCTCCAAAACTTTGAACATCTTTCCCAGCAGCCTTAACTTGCGATTTGAATGCCCCAAATTGAGCTGTCCATTTTGAAAGATCTGCGGAATTACTTACATTCTCTAATCCAGATTTCAATGTTTTAAATTGAGCTGATAATTGGTTATCAGTAAAAAGACTACTCCACTGATTTTTGATAACCTGTAGATCTGCTTTTGCCTTTTCAAGATTTGAAGTAAACCTACTGTCTGAAATATCTGATCTTTGAATACGCGCCAACTCAGACATTTCCTTACTACACCCTTTTAGTGTAGTTTCCAATTTCTGATATAAAGAAACCTTTTCTTGATCTCCCATATCAGATGAATACTCAGCAGCAATATCGCGCAACCGTTGCATTTGCTCAACTAAGCTATCAGTTGGATGCGATAGCTGATTCATCCGAGTTTGCATAGAGGCGATAGTAGTCGGGATATGCTTCATCGCCTCATCTACTTCTCTTGCCTTATCAGCTAATTCGGCATTCGCTAGATTAACCTTTGATTGATTCTCTAGCCTTGATTGCTCCGCCGCTTCTGCCTGCCTAGCATATTGAATTATGTTTTGATATGGAGTGGCCTGGGCCATCAAAGCCTGCTTTTGAGCTTCATAATTCTTCAACTGCTCTTGTAAAACAGATAGTTTTCCTTTATCTGTAGTAGGATCTAGCTTGACCATGTTGGCTTGTACACTTGCCATCTTATTTTCTACACTAATAATTTGTGTGTAAAGAGCATTTGCGCCTCTAAGCTGTTCCTTAAACACAGACACATCATCATTCAACTTATCGAAACTGTTTAAGAAAGAAACCATATTGGAGCCATCTAAGCTCTGCAATTCCGTTCTTAAACCATCAATTCTTGACTTAAATTCATCTGTTAAGATTCCAGCAGATTGTAATCTTTTTTCAACTAAGTCAAGTTCTGAAAACTGATCCGCCTTAATAGCATTTATATCTTTTGTTCTTAACTTATTTGCAAAATATTCCGCATTCTGATATTCTCTAACTAATTCCTTTAGAGATTCCATTTGAGATTTAATCTCAGCCTTTTGAACCTTGCTTAGATTACCCTCAGCATTCATTAAACCAGAAATTTTATCTTGCAATTCATCGTAAGAATTAAAAATTGACATCAAATGTCCAGTGTCTTGAACTGGCTTAGATGATGTCAACCCTAAATATGTAGATTCAATTTTCTGTAAAGCTGTCTGCTGTTCCGTTAGATACGCAATCCTTGCTTCGTTATCTGACTTAGCCCGATTAGCAATCTGTTCCTCAATGTTTCTCTGCTTTTCTAAATTGAGCGTAACATTAGTTAGTTGTGTATCAACCTCACCTGTTGCGGTACTATATGTCTGTAAATATGAAACAGTGCGCCCTAATTGATCTGTTCCCTGGATTGATAAATTGAGTAGCTTTTCTTCGGCACCAGCTACTTCCTGCCACTTACCTGTAATTTTATCAACCTGAACGCCCATTCTATCTAACTGATCAGCCATGGCACGAGAAATATCAGGATTCACGTCAAGTGCTTTTAACTCAGCTTGAATTTTGCGAATAGAATTTTGATTCAGACTTACAGAAACACCAACTTCATGTGTTTTTGCTATTTGACCAAGTTGTTTTGTAATCTTTTGCGCTTCTGACTGAACTTTTGCATCATCCAACGAAACTTGAATCTTGATTTTGCTTCCAGCATTCACCATCTTAGCAATAGATGGGAGCTGTGCAGAAATCCGTTGTGCCGATGCCTGTTCGTCTGCCTCCAACTCTGTACTAAGCACTATTTTTAGATCGTCATCCATTCAATTCTCACCACCATTTATTTTATATTAAGACCTCGCTTTTTAAGTCCATTTTTCATTGCTTCAACATGTGCTTTATTGCTTTTCAAATTCTCAATCGTTTTCTTCGTAAATGGTCTTGGCTCCATATACCGTAAGCCATTATGTGGGAAATCATATCCCATAGATTTATATCCTTGCCCAAATTCAATCAACTCAGGCAAGTTCTTATCTGTTGTAACTCTCCAATTATCCTCACACCCAGTAGGGTTAGGCTCTGTTATATTTACAACAGTTAATTTTCCATTTGAAGCAGACCCACCAGAAATAACAATATTTGATGGGTCTGCCATACCTCCGCCTAAACCGCGATTCCTATATCTCTTAGGCGTATAAACTCCATAAACTTCCGAATCAATGGCGGCAGACTCTTCTTCCTTGACAGCCTTAAATACTTCGTTTGACAAAGTATCATCTATCTTACTCTGTACTTTGCTTTTTGCCAAAGCTAACGCTTGCTTTAAATTCACACCGCCACTCCCTTTCAATAATTACTCAGATTCAATATTAGGTAAATGATCTTTCAGATTTACCAAATTAGACAAAACATTTGCGGTATTTACATTATCGGTAGGATAAGCTACCGCCTCCGCAAGTTTTGTCAGCGCTTCATAATCTACCCCATCCAACTTCTCAGACATAGAAGTAATAAAATTCTTTACAAGCCTTGCTGCATCTCCAAGTTCCTTAAACGCATCAGATCCGCCAGAAAGAACTTTGGCACGTTTCCAATCTACCGCATGGTGACATAGCTGAACAATTTCGTTTAGCATAATTTGATAATCCCTATCATTTAGGTTATCTAAATCCATTGCAATATAGAGATTTGACATGGCATCGATATCCATTATACTACCGCCATCATCGTCCTTATCTCCACGCTGCGGAATTGTAGGGATATCTGTGCATACTTGTAATAATGTAGCCCTTAACATTGGTGAAAGATACTCTGGCCTAAAATTTTGTGAAGAATCGAAACAACCATTTAAAACGCGATTGATAAACGTTGTTTTTTCAGGAAGAGAAAGCCGTGTTTTAATTCTCACCGTAAAACTGCTCTCTTGTACGCAAAAATCTCGCTCAATAAATCCTGCGCTTAAAGCTGTATTCTCTTTTAGGAAAGACCGAACAGTGTTAATTGAAATCTTTTTCATGTGAATATATATCCTCCATTATCTTAATGCAAGTTTAAAATTGAATCTATCTGCATGTTGGCTTATCCAGCCACGATAATTCTTTTCCAGTTTACATACTGCTGTTCTATCATCGTCTTTAAACCAATTTAGATATGGTACAAAACCAGACCTATCAGGATTTGATAGCAAATCGTTTTGACCATCATGGCCTATGATAATAACCTTGCAGTTATCGTGTATTCTTGTAAGTACCTTCATGAGTTCGTCAAAATAAAAATTTTGGCATTCATCAATAATTACAACACGATTTTCAAAATTTGTTCCACGCAAAAATGTGTGAGTTAAGCACTCAATATACGCCGTTTGAAATTTCTCGTTTA
The DNA here is from genome assembly GCA_009917445.1 of bacterium D16-76. GTDB lineage: Bacteria > Bacillota > Clostridia > Oscillospirales > Acutalibacteraceae > Acutalibacter. Next base: position 44,772 of record QZEE01000002.1, read on the forward strand.
TCGGATTATCATAAAATGAGGTATTAAGATTAACACCGATTTTTTTCAAGGCTTCATAAAATGGCTCAAAATATGGTTCTGACTTTTCCTCAATAGTTCCTTTCAAGTAGCCTTGCTTTTGCTCCTGAGTTGGTGCGGCAATATATGTAATACCCTGATACCTGCCATATTTACATAACAAATTTGCAGTTGCTGTTGCTATAAGTGTCTTTCCAGTACCAGCTTTTGCATTGCAGAACACGATTAGTTTATCCATGCTCCAAATAGAATCACGAAATTCTTTTTGCTGTTCATCTAAAGTAAGCCCGTAAAATGGGTGATTCTTTAAAGAAGAAGGAGCGGACAGCCTATCTGAAGTACAAGTCATCTTAGCCACAAGATTTCACCTCTCATAGAATAGTATCGATATCATCAATGATTTCATCTGCAACACCAAGCTCAAGCATTTCATCACTAAACATAAACCAGTCACGGCGATAATTTGCATCAAACATTTGCTCGGTAATTTTAGTACTTGAAATAATGTATTCCTTTATAAGCGCCTCAAGCTTCTCTGTAAACTTCAAATTGTCGATTAGTTTTCCGATACTTCCCACTGCACCGGAAGATCCATCATGAATTAAGCAACTCGTATGCTTAAAGATGTAGCGTTTATGTCCAGCCATAAGTAACAGGCCACCAGCACTATACACTTTACCCATGCCGATTGTAATAACTGGCGTTTTTGACAGCTTAATCAAATCGATTACATTCATTACCGCATCTACAGATCCTCCATCCGAATTGATGAAAATTTTGATAGGAACACGCTTATCAACTTCAATCCCATTATCCTCTACATTCCACTTACGAATAGCTAGTGAGACTTCCAAAATATCATCTTCGATATCCGCATTCCACATAATTTCTCTTTTGGTGCGCATTCTGTAATATTCTAACAATGATGGATCTGGTAACGTCCTATCTAATAGGTTAGCAATTTCTCCAAAATCCAACTCAATTTCGACATCATTTTCGCAAGCCGTTTTTGTATTCATTTTAGTTCTCCTATTGACAATTATTACATGTCTTATAAATTTTAATTGCATTAACAGCATAATATCCAATACAAATTGCATCGGAAAGATTATCATCATCTGTATCAATTTCAAACTTTTCTTTTACAAATTGCATTGATAGAACTTTTGACATTTTTTCTGTATCTTCATCTACTCTTTTTATGTTTAGCTTAATTTCTTTCGATGTTCTGCTTCGAGCGTTACAGAAATTTTGCCATTGAGATGGAGCGACAATCCAATATAAAAACTCATTCTTTTCACAATGATTTACCAACACACCTTGAAGTTGAGCTAATCTTTTAAAAACTTGAACATTATTTTTTCGCAACTGAATGTCTTCTAAAAAAACAGCATCAACTTCATGCTTCGTAATCAGATCTTCAAGAAGCGATTCAATGCTCATAATTGTACGTTCATATGTATACTTCCTACTATCAAAGTACCAAGTGCCATAATCAAGTAACTTTTTATTTTCATAATCAAATATTGACCAGGCACCACGTCTTGCTTGATCCAACGCAAGAATCTTCATGCTATCACCTCAGAATGGAAAAAAGGAGGGCATTAGCCCTCCCGTTCCATATCAGTAAGTCCAATATCGGCGGGTTCAAACGATTTAATTTCAGCTACACCCTTTTTCTTCGCCTTACTTTTTTCATGCGATAGAGCGTATATCTCTTTTAACAAATCTTGCACATTTGGTAAAAATTCATCCACATTTGAAAAATCAACATTGCGCTTGCTTAACGCATCAAATGCCTTACGAGCATCGTGATTAACCTGATATTCCATTAAAACTCCAAATAAGTAGAAATGCTCTAATGTGTCTGTGTGAACCCTCCAACTCTTATTTTTTTCGCAAGAGTGGCACACTTTGTATTGTGTGCCACATACCTTGCATTTCTTTTCAATACCGTCACTCATACTGAAACCTTACTTAGTCGCCCATACCCAGTAGTACAGATTAGACTCATCTGCACAGTACTCTTTCTGAGCTGTTAGAGAAATTGGGTGACTACCCTCTGTCGTTAAATCGATGGTTACATTGTTATCCAGCTTGGCTTTCGGGAAAATCAGAACTCCTACACGCTTGGCATCAGTACAAATATCACGAACATACATCTGAATCAGATACTTAGCAGCAGTACCGAATGTATCACTGTTATCTGTCAGTTTAACAGCATCCGCAGTTTCATACTTGTAATAAACGCCAACCTGTGTCGCTGTAAAGCCCTCTGGCAGAGTGACAACATTCCCTTCAATTTTAGCATTTGCATCCTCAAGGCCAACTTCATACTCGTCACCCTGAGTTTGGTCGCTGTTAATTGCATAAACGTATGGCGGAGCTTCTTTTGGAGTATAGGTTAGCGTAGCCTTTCCATCTACGACCTTTACCACATCAAAGTATTCAGACTCAATCATCTTATCTTCACTACCAACCTCGATAGTAGCCCCACGCTGAGAAGCAAGTACCTGTAGGTTTGGAGTATCGATAGAAGCACCAAACACAGCGCCCTTAGCAGTATCGATCTGGGCAATCATTGCACCATATGCATCCTGCTTATCAATAGTTTCACCATTAAGTTCAAGTGAAGGATCGCCAATACCTACTGCGCTCCAATTCACTTTACCAGTCTCCAGGTTAATTTCTGTAACACGGCGAACTCGATCCATTAGAAAAGAACTAATACCATTCTTATCCATTAAATATCATCCTTTCTTTAATTTTCTAGGATTATAAATCCCCCATCCAATTTAGTTCTGATTTGTTTATCTTCTTTATATCTACACATCCACTGTAAATACCGCGCATTAGATTGTCGTACTCTTTAACTTTATACTCACGCATCATTTCATATAAAAAAGCGCCAATGGGAATATCCCATAGCGCTGAGAAACTTTGTCTAATGGCTAAGTATGAAGCAAATGGCAATATAACTGACTTGAACGGCTTATTTGCCGCTGATTGGTTATCATATCGATCATCCTCAATCATCATATCTCTAGCAAAATCGTCAAATCCTTTTTCACGATTCTTTTTTAAATGATGAACTGACCGTATATAGTCTGTTATCAAAGTAAAAATTGCTCGATCAATCTTCACACCATCTTTATTTATAAGAGCTAAATCATTTGTGTTTGGGTTGATAATAGTTTTAAAACTCTTAAAATCCAAATTCGGAATAATTATGCTCATATCCATAGCGGCGAACACTCCAAACATTGAAACGAATAAATCGTACTCGCCAACTTCTTCCCAATAAACGTGCATTGAATCCCATATCTCTACTTTTCTATCTGCTGGTGTGGAAGTAATAAGCTTAACAGTAGAAAAATATTTCTGCTCCCCAAACTCTTCTATCTCGCCTATTGTGGGTTGCCGAATTGTAATTCCTGAGTTAATCACATAGTCACGTCCACGAAAAACACACAACTGATCTATCATAAACGTTCACCATCTTGATTGCGTTCATGTGTAAAATATGGAATTTGCCATCCTGTATACCCATCATTGAATTGTACTTCTTCAGCATTACTGAGTGTAATTCCGCCCAATCCAAATAAAGGATGACCGCCAGTATTTAAAATCTTGTCAACCTCGCTTGCAAGTAAGTCAGCTCTTGAACCTTGCAATAAATCAATTTGATCCTCATTACAAATTACATAAACAACAATGGCTGTTTCTTTTACAACATCAGAATCCGAATATATTACACGACTTCGCATAGTGATAAAGTTCATATCTTTAGTAGTTGTTTTTGGTATGTAGAAGTGTGTTTTAACTCGATTCAATGCTGGACTTTTGCTACCAGTTCTTATATTTTCAAACTGTTGCATATTGTTACCAGTGTTCATCAAAAGGTCTACTACATTTTGATTTTTTAGCAACGCCTCTTTGAGCTTCTGTTTTTGTTCTCTCAATACATCGAAGTGCGGCATAAAACACCTCCTTACCAGTTACCAATTTGAATCTTAATTTTTGCTGCACATCCAAGCGAATCGCATATTACGGATAATTCAAACGCTGTTCCGACAAAGCGCTGATCATCTTCTGCGATAATTGTGATTATATTTCCTTTCACATCAACAGATGTAATTGAATCAGTTTCTTCATAATCAACACGATAATCAAACTGATCTATACTATTACCATCGATATCAAAACAATCTACACGAATTTGTTTTGACTCTCCAATAACCAATATATAATCTCCGTCAATGTCTGTCAATTTTATTTCTGCGGATTCACTGGGCAACGTACTATCTTCACCAGTACTTGGCTTAAAATAATTTGCAATCATTAAATCTCTGCTATCTCTAGCATCGTCAAACTGGGTTTCAACTACCGCCCACTGAATGAGGCCATCTTCCTGATTTTCACTCCCAACTGCATAAGACACAGAATCAACCCTTGTGATTCTATAAACGGTAGGATTTACTTTGTTCTTATCCATAATGAATCTAAAATGATCATCCAATAAAATAGTTTCTTCATTATATGGAATATAAACTAAGTGTTGATCATCGCCTACTGCAATATTAGTTTTCACTTTTTCACCCGTACCATACTGAGTACTGTTAGTACTATATACTGGATACTCAACTATTTCCCCAGATATAGGTGAAATAAAACGGATACTGTGTTTGCATTTCCATAATACCGCTTTTTCATAAATTCTGTTGTTATCTGGCAGTGAAGCCACAATCCAACATACATCATCATCCTTTACGTATTGACCGCATTTTAGAATACCAATATTGCACAAAATCTGACGCACTGTTGTACTGTTAAATACGTCACTTGTTGCGTTTTGTATAATCGCTCTGCATAGCTGTGGCTCACGCTGAATTGATTTATCATAAATTTGAACATCCTTGCCAATAAATGAGTCTAAAATTTCTTGAAACCCATCCTGACCATATGCCCAAAACTCATCATCTTCAAATCCACTGTTAAACAATGGACGTGTCATTCTATACCATGACTTAGACTCTTCTGACATCCAAACACCCCCTACAAAAAAGCATGTTGCTTCTGTCTATGTAGAAGTGTTTCAACTAATTCCTTCTGGCTATCCAGCTCCTGTTTTGTAACACGCTTTGTAGCATCTTGGCCTATAAGCTGTACATCCTTACCATATATACCATTTAAAGCCATCACACGACTAAGTTCTCTTTGCAAATATGATACGTACATCATCTGTGCCAGTGTACGAATGACAACATTATTCAGGTTGCCATCAAATTCTCGCTTTTTGCTGTCGTATTGTAGATCACAACCTATACTTAGTTCATAATCAGCGATCGCAGTTTCAAGCCAAACAGCCTCTAAACCTTCTGGGATTTCAAATTTTGTTAGAGGCATGGAATGGAAAACTTGCTCGATGTCCGAAAATGTAGTTGCCATCACCACACCTCCTTTCGCTGATTATTTTACTCTGAATCGCGCAACGCACGTAAGGTGTCCACTTTCCATGTCTCTGCATCCTCAGCACCAACACTAAAAGCAAGATCAACTAACATCTTCTTTTCAGCAGATGTCTTTACAAGCTCGTTCAACCTCTCATTAAACTTAGCCTTAGTTCTAATCGCAAGCAAAGCTTTTACGGTTTCTTCTGTAAGAACAACAGGATCGCTATTTTCATCTTCAACACCAAACAGTTTATTTCGAGTCTCTTTGTCAACGATCTCAATCCGCGCATGTGAGCCTAACCCATCCGTTCCTACGAAAATCTTATTACCACTCTGGATCTGCGCAAGCAGTTCGTCATATGATTCTAGTGGATAGTTTTTTGAACCAGCAGGAAGTTTAATGTCTCCGACACCAGTAATCCGCTTAAAATATAAATTCCATGCACAAAGATTATTTACACATACTTTTGCTTCCATAAGAGTTTTCTCCTTTAAATTAGTCAGGAGGGGCACAAAGCCCCTCCTTATATTCATAAATTAGATTTCTGGAATATCATAGTTAAGATCAGATACAAGACCAATCCAATGCTCCATTCCACGAGCAACATCAGCGCCAATCTCCATATCAAAACGAGTTAGATGCTGACGAGTCACGATATCATCGCCCACCATTGAAGTTAAACCTCCACGCTGGAAAATTTGCAGCGGAGAAATTGAACCCTGCGGAATAAAGAATAGAAGACCCTGTGGCAGATACAGATCAAAATCTGTGCCCTCCTTATTCAGCTTTGTAAAGTTGATACCATTTGGCAGCTCTGTGATAAATGCGCCATTGTAGTAACTTACAAGCCCAGTCTTACGAATTTCATCGGCAACTACGTTAGAACCGAAAGGAATGGTAGTATCGCCGAATGTCTTATACCCCATAAAATCGTTAAATGCGGAAATAGTGGAATAATCGCCGCATATATTTACCTTACCGTAACGGCGCATGGTCTTTAACATATCGTCAACTGATGTCTTTACAATACCGTTGGCTTCGTGGAAATGCTTCACACCTGTAGCATTTTTAATTCCATCATGCAGAACTTTAGTAACGAAGTACACACACTTGTTAAACATGTCTGTCTGCACCTGGTTAATACCCTCTCCGATATTGCCATCAAAGTTGCCGCTCTGAAGTTCACGATAATCCACAGCAAAGCCACCAGAAATAGTCTGAGTGCCGATTGGATATTCTGTATAATTTAGAGCAGCAAAAGGAACATCACTTGAAGAAGCCTGGAAACGAGAATCAACACTCTCATAATTGTAGGTCTTGACCATAACTGCTTCATGATATCCTACCGTATGATATGTACCCATAAAGCTAAATAGTTTAATACGCTCCAGCAGCTTAGGCTCAATAGCAAATCGAATAATAGTGTTGATTTCTGAACGTGCAACAGGATCATCATCGATAGCTTTTGAACACATTTCTTTGATAGTCTTTACAGACGCATCAATTACTTCTCCCTTTACGCTGGGCTTTTCACCCTGAACAAGCGCAGAAAAAACCTCCACAATGGGAGACTTTTTAGTGATACGAAGTGTATCAACATCGCGCTCAATATTTTTCATATTGATTTCATAAATGTTTTCCATTGTTTTTACCTCCATTCAAAATTACTGGACACGAATTACTGCCAAAACGCCAGAACCCATATAAGCAGTTTTCGCAATCACTTCAAAGTACACTGCATACCCAGTTACAGCAGTAGCTTTCTCAATTAGTCCGCCAATACCAAACACCAGCTTGTCCCCAACAGCCACGCTTGAGAAATCATTCTTGATTTCGGCCTTAGCAAGTTCGATCTCCATATCCTCATTGGTGTGAAGATCATCGGCGCGAACATATTCGCCCTTCAGAACCACAGCCGTATCAGAAAAATTATGAATCTCGGGCTTGTCGTTGATGTTAGAAACGATTCGATAGCAAGCCCTTGCTTCATCTGCTGTAGCAGGAGCCTTGGCAGTCTTATTGACCTGATCAAGAATAACGCCCATTCCAACACGCATATCAGCTTCGGCTTTGCAATAACCTACATTCTGTACATTTTTAAATCCACCAATAGTCTTGTACTTCATCGCAATTCCCTCCCATTAAAATACATTAACTGTGTCATTATCTGACTCAGACGAAACATCCTCAGACATACTGAAAATATCAATTTTTGAATTGATTTCAGAAACATTATTTTCGCGGCTCTTGCGCCCAATCTCCGCATAGATTTTGCCAGTAATGCTACTGATCTCTACGCTAGTTGGATCTTTTTCAAAAGATTCAATCTCAGCCTTAGCATAATCACGCTCTTCATCGGTAAATCCTGACAGTGCCTCGTTTAGTTCATTCTGTTTCTTACATTTCTCCATTTCGGCGATTTTTGCATTAGCGTCAGCTAACCCAGCTTCTGCCAAAGCTAACTTCGCGTTTGCCGCTTCATAATCAGCACGTAGCTGTTCAATCTCAGCAACCTTTGCAGAAATATCCGCCTTTTTAGAGGCGATATCAGCCTGTAGTTGAGAAATTTCGGCATCTTTAGCTTGAACCTGAGCAACATACTGCTCCCACTTCGAGTTAGTTTCCGCTAACGCATTGGCGGCAGCGGACTGAATTTCGTTCTTCATAGCTTCATCCATAATTATTTCACCCTTACTTTCTTTTGATTTATTATTCAACTCCATAACTATTGCGGCTTCATCGGCAGGCTTTACGCTTAGTATCGCATAGCCACTATAATCATATATCTGTGGAACTCTACCTTTTTCAACCCAACCATCGGAGTAAATAATCACACCATCGTTTTCTTGCTTACCAACAATTTCAACTGAACCTTTAATCTGAGATTCAGACATATGTTTAATAAGCCATTCTACAAACTTAGGGTAACGCATTTCGTCAAGCGTTCCCTCTGCGACTAAAACTTTTTTCTTATCACCGTCTATTTCCACTTCATCAATATAAGCATTGCTAAAATGACCCACCATTGTTGCATCTTCAAACAAAGGCATATTACCTTTTACACCAGTCATCCCATGTCCATACGGCATATCTCTCTCTTCGGTTATAAACTCTGCAACAATCGACATTCCTATAACTGACTCCATATTAGCCTTTACATAATCTTCATTCCAAGAAATACCATTAAATTGGTAATGTTCTTTATCTGGATGAATTTCATGCAAAGCCGCTTTAAAATGCCGTCTGCCATTTATGCTTTTTTTACTTGAAATTTCAAATAACGATGAAGAAGAATGAATCCATTCGTGTCTATTTGGCATTATTCATCACCCCCTATTCAACCAGATGGTGACGGACTTGCATTTCCGTTATTTGCAATCGTAGATTCTGTACTCTTATTAGTTGGTAACTCGCCAGGATTATTATCAACATCCTGATATTCTGGATTGTCTTTTCCAGTAACCGTAAACGATGTTTTATGAACAGGATAACGATTTTCAAAGTCTTCGTCCAATTCATAATCCATCAGAGATAAATAGTCATCAGCATTTATTCCTGTAGCGGAAATCCAAGCAAGCAGACTCCCCTTCCCTCTTGCATACAAATCAGCAAAATATTTAACTTGCTTTTCTTGATTTACAAAAGTAATTGGCAAAACCCTAAACTCAATACGATAATTCCCATCTCTAATTACATTATAGTTGAGGCACTTATTGAGTTCTTCTACTATATCTTCAATCCATATAAACACATTACGAGAAATTATTTCAAGATTTAATGTAGCAGTCGCATAGTTACCTGTTGAACTACCACTAAGCGCAGCGCTAGAAAAACCAATTCCATCATTTACATCATCTTTTATAGCGTTCTCGTTTTCCTCATCTAGTAAAGATATGTCGGATGGTAAAAAGTCCATCTTTGTACCAGCCGCCAACGAAAAGAAAGATACGCCGTTATCTCCGCGCTTCTGAGTTAATGCGGATTTTACGGTATTGTGTTGGGCTTGCTGCTGCTGCTTTGAGAGCGCGGATGTACCTTTTTTTTCTCCTTCTGGAAAGGTTTGATAATATATTTTATTATTCACTGTGTCTAGGACACGCCGCTTTGTATCAACAAAATATTTTGCATAATCAATATCGTCTAAAGCCGCCACTGCAAATGGGACACCATACACATCGTTTTGACCACTCTTAATTTTTGTTACGATAGTCTTTCTCCAATCCAGTCTTAACCAGTTAGCTCCATTTAACGACTCCCCATTATGATACTTATCCCATCCATCTTGGATCTGCTTAGGAAATCCAAGCAACTTTCTCTTTCTTTCATTTTCAGACATGGTATCAAAATACCGTAGGTTAAATGCTACTTCATAGCAATTATTCCTACGGCCAATAATTCTGACATATTCTATTGGAAGAGATATAACAACCGTGTTTATTCCTGCCGAATTTACTTCAGTAATATTCGAGATATCAAAATCTGTCAGCAACGATTTATGATCTACTGGAACTGTGCGTGTTTCCATATACCCAACATACATTCCATCATTTGCATCATGGAAAATCGCATCTCTTATCACTTCTTTATATCTCATAGAACGCAAAACACTATTCATTTTGTCTGCGCTATTTCGATATCCAACCCGTTTTGCCCCCGCCTTTTTAGGCTTTGCAACTACAATATAATCAAGTGAGTGAAGACTTTTTAAACTATCAATCGCCGTTGTTACAACACCATTAGAGTAGTATGCCCATTTTGCCCATTGACGTAACTGAGTTATATGATTCATTGGGTCTTGGGCCATAATTGATATTTCTTCGGTAGAATACGGTGATACGCCCCTAGAATTTGAATTTATAAAACCCATATGCAAAGATCCAAGCCCAGCGTTAAATTCATAAGATGATTCTTTTTCTGCGTTTACTTCATTATATCCAGGTGTTGCCTCCGTTGGATTGGCAGAATCTCTTTTTTTTGAAAAAAAACTAAAACGCGAACCCGCCATTTTTATCTTCACCCCCTAATTATAAAATGTAACGAACTCGTAATCTTCATTATCTGAATGCAAATCATTCTCAAGTAATTCTATGAAATAGTTACCATATGATACCGATGTATATCTATCCTTCCTAGCACCTGGCCTTTCCTCTATCTTGATAGCGCCAGTCTGATTCATAACCGTATAATCCAATGCTATCATTTCGTTGATAAGAGCAACTGTTTCTAAGAACGGTCTTTCATAGAATACTTGTTCTTCAACATCAAGATTTTCATAACCCTTTACAAGACGCTGTAGTTCTTCCGTTCCCTCTTGATTGTTTACCATCAGCTCAATCATACTACTTTCAAGAGTATTTCTCATACAAACAGCGATCTTACTATTTGTTTCTAATTGAGCCTTGACAGAAAACACTACCGGATCTTGCCCCGCAATAATAATTCGGTTTCTCAATTTTTCGTCATTCATACAAGTCCATGGAGGATATTCAACATTACGTTCCTCATCGTAAAGAACTTTTGCAAGAGCATCGAAAACGCTTACACCAGCGTTCCTTGTATCAAGCACACAATAATCAGCATCAAAATCCGAAAATAGCTGCTTAATTCTAATTGCCTGCTTTGTTGTTTCAAACTCAGTTTGAGTTTCAATGTATAGGACTTGTCTCCGATATCCTTGCTTAATCCTAATCTGTTCTCCGCTGGAATCGGTTGCCTTATATTCTTTACTTTCTGGTAAAGCGCGAATCAGGCTAAAAATAGAATTATCGTTACCAGATCCACCCTCTGGCGCAATATCGCACGATACTATACGAATTTCGCCTTTCTGCTTTGGTATTGTTTCTTTTGGCTTGATCCTCGATAAGACATCTTCATTCTTACGTGGATAAAACGGACGTTTTAATACACGGTTTTTATTTAACATGTCATATGTAAAATAAGCATGGGCGTTTTCTGCAATCATCTGATTTTCATACTCAATCGCCCAGGCCATACTATCTAGTTTCTGACGTTCCTTGATTAAGAAACTTCTTGTTTTTATTTTATGCTTTAGCGCAATACTATAATCCATCGCAATAAGGATAGATGAATCCTTTTGCAACATATCCTTCATGAATGTTTTCATAGTAGTCCACATCCAATGGTTTTTATACCAGGCTGAACTAATATATATTTCTTTAGGCTCTTCTAATAGTTCCTCATATTCATCTAACTCCATATAAGGAACTTGTCTAGCAAATAGAAATGGTGACAAAACCGTATCAATAATATTTTTTACAATCATACGGAACTCTTCGTATATCATAACTGTAGCACGATATCCGCGAGAATTTTCATTTGCCGCCACAACTATAATTGAACTTCCATTGTGAAATACTACCTCAATTTCGTTTTGACTGTCTTTAATCGTGAGTATTTCTTGTTCAAGTAAAGGAGATCTTGGTAGTATCTCTTTCTTTATTTTTTCTGACACAATAAGACGCGCCTGCTTTTTGGTTGCCGATGCTACAACAATCCTAGCACCAGGACGTAAAATTGCCTCTTTACAAGCGTATACTGCAATAATAAATGATTTTGCTGCGCTTCGAGCCGCTACAATACAAATGCTAGGATATATATCCATTAAAAACAAAATAATATGCTGGTATAAGTGGAGTACAATTCCAAAATACCTTTGTACAAACCTGCTTGGATTCCTTCTCCAAAATGTTATCCAATCAATTAGGCGTAGTACACGATCTTGATTTCCCAAATACTGAGTACTTGAAAAATGTGTATGCAGATTTTTTTGACGTTTATCTGCAACTTTATCATAGTTCATTTATTCCTCCGAACCTGACAAGTTAAATTCCTTATCAAGTTCCTTAGACCCAGTTAAAATATTACGCAATGGACGCGCCATAAAACGTGTAATATACTCTTTTAGTTTATCAAAATCTGCATATAATTTTTTGTCTTTATAATATTCAGCGGGACAATAATCCTCAATATCCCTAATCAGAACACCTAAAGGAGAGAGTTCAACATCCGCCTCCGCTTTCTTTTTTCTGTCCTCTATTTCTGTCGTAGCAGCTTCAATATATCCCTTATAAGCATTTGCCAGAGCGCCAACGCCATTTGCGCTTGTCTGAACACTAACTTGCAAATTATATTTTAAATAGCACAAAGAAGTATATAGTTCCTCTTGTCTTTTATCGATTGGCTCTCCATACTTTTCAACCCAGCTATTGTATTCGTTTTCCATAACCTTGTAGGCATTATCATCAAAACCCAATCCGAAGCGCCTTATTGTCTCTTCACTGATTTCTATATCCTGATTATTGACAGCATCATCTATGCTTTCTGCATTCTCTACTTGCGCTTCCCATCTTCTAATCAGTGTATCAGAATATGTTTCACCCGCAGTTTGATTCAAATTAAGCTTTGACACATATGCGCTCATACGATTTCTATTTGCGGTAATTTTTCGAGATGCATCCCAAGCCGTTTCATCCAGAACCATATCTGTTATCTGGCAGATTCTTTCAGCCGCAGCATATTCGTCCTTATCGAAAAACTTTACATATTGCTCATATAGCTTATATAAGCATTTCTTGCAAATTGTCATGTAGCCATTATTACCTTCATATATAGGGGATTTTGACACATTAAAATTCCCTTCCTGCTTTGCATACTTGTGTCCACAGCAAGAACATCTATATGTTTCGTCAGTAACAACTGGCGACTCGATCTGTGAAAGCTTTGCATTCTTGTCAACTTTAACTATACTTGAAATAGGTTTCTTCAACTGCTTTTTTGCCGCCAATATAATCACCTCTCATTTTTGCACATAAAAAAATCCAGCATTATGCTGGATTAAATAATAAATATTTAAGTTCTGGTGGGACTCGAACCCACGGCATACCTCCTGGCGCGGTGCTCTACCGACTGAGCTACAGAACCATATATGACAGGCTTAACGTACCTGTAGGCTATTGCTTTTGAGACAAAATGTCAACGTAGCTTTTTAAGTCGCGTATTCATACGGACAGTACCATAACTAAGGAATGCTGATTTAACAGTGGAGGCTCCGGTGAGACTCGAACCCACGACATACAGCTTAACAGGCTGCCGTTCTAACCATCTGGACTACAGAGCCATATATTTAGCCAGCCTCCGAAAAAGTGTGTGTATACCCACTACAGTTTTATTGTATTTGTTTGTAGATGATCAATTTACAACCCTCATACAATAACATACTGAACTGGCCTTTTTTGGTGCGCCCAGAGGGACTTGAACCCTCGACCTACCGCTTAAAAGGCGGTTACTCTACCAACTGAGTTATAGGCACATATTTGGCATACTTTTTCAGACTCTCGAAGTTCCGTTGAGGTATGCCAGCCCGCCGCGCTCCTGATCGGCTGTGCCGCTTTGCTTACAGCGTTTAGGTTTGCTATCGTGTTTCCTACGCCAGATTTTCACTGGAGGGTGCGACCCCATATCTCTAAATATTTAGAAATCCACATTTTAAATTTAAACTTAATCCTCGCTAGTCGGTAAAAAATGAGGATTTTCTGGATAAAACAAGATATTTCCAGATTTGATTGTGCCACAATATGAACACCACTCATATGGCCCAATATGTTTAAAATGATGCTTACCTTCAACACACAATTTTTGCTTTGCTAAAGCTTCATCGCATCTTTTTATTGATTCTTCTCTTTTGGAAATTGAGAATAAACCCCAAGGGTTTTTGTCTGATCCTATTTCATTTGGATCACAATCCCACTCATACCCATCTACTGGATATAATTCGTCTAGTGATTCCACCTTCTCAAATAACGCTAGTTGCGATTTATAAACATCATCTAAGACATCCTGGATTGAAGGATATTTTTGCAACACTTCTTCCCATATACTCATAATACATCTCCTATTACAAAAGTAGAATGGTAGGGAATATAGGATTTGAACCTATTAAGCCCGAAGGCAACAGATTTACAGTCTGCCGCAGCTCTCCAACTCTGCCGATTCCCTATATATGGAGCGGGAGGTAACGGAGTCAAACCGTTTCTCTATAGATATGGAGCATATGACATACCTACAGTGTTTTGCGTAAACTATCCCGCTGGCGATGGAGGTAGGATTTGAACCCACGGAGCATTACGCCCTCCTGTTTTCAAGACAGGTGCATTAGACCAACTCTGCCACTCCACCATATTATTCATCCCAAGGTATTTTATCTTCTAAATCAAACGGCAAACTTGCAACCGCACATTTAGCAAAACCACCCTTTACCTTGTGCCATAATGTAAACTTCTTTCTTTCTGGATTCTGGGATATAACATACTCATCACCAGATACAGTTCTACATGTCATCAATGGGCCAGATTCAGATGATGGCAACTTTCTAATAATTTTATCCTCTATGATTTTTCACTCCATTTACATATTTGTGTTAATATTGGTGACACCAGCGGGATTTGAACCCACACTCTCCGACTTGAAAGGACGGCGGCTTAACCATTCGCCTATGGTGCCATATGGATGGGGTGACTGGATTTGAACCAGCGTGCGAACACTGCTGTTCTTGTCAGAGTCAAAGTCTGATGCCTTACCACTTGGCGACACCCCAATATAAAATTATCTTGCAAAAGATGGTGTTATGTGATATAATAACCACACAATATTTATCTCTTGGAGGTACATCAAATGAGCGAAGAAGTAAAGGCCACAAAAAGAGCAAAACGCACAACTGAACAACGCATTCAAGACCAAATTGATAAAATTGATGTAAAAATTGCCGAGCTTCAAAAGAAAAAGGAGGAACTGCTTAAACCATTAAAAGCAAAAGAGTTGATAGAAAAAGCAGCAACTTCTATGTCGCTTGAAGAACTCGCAGAAAAACTTGGTATAGACCTCTAATCGCATCGCCTCGCCTTTTGGTGGGGCTTTGTGGTGGGGATAAAGGGACTTGAACCCATACGCCTTTCGGCACCAGAACCTAAATCTGGCGTGTCTGCCAATTTCACCATATCCCCATTTGGAGTGAGAAACGGGACTTGAACCCGCAACATCCGACTTGGAAGGACGGCGCTCTACCAGTTGAGCTATTCTCACATATAACCAGCTTACAGCGCTGGTCGTGCTGCCAACTCTCCGCTGTTTGGGCGCGGCGGTTTCATCGAAAACCTGCTAAACTTCATCGCTGCCAGATTGCGAAGGTTTCTATTCTACATAATTATTATGTAGTGGGCATGGGGGCGGAGGCGGGAATCGAACCCGCATCTACAGCTTATGAGGCTGTCAAGGCACCTTTCCTCTACTCCGCTATAAGTAGCCAAAAAAAGGCTACGAGAGTGATGCTGTTTTTCATTTTCATTATGAGTGAAGTATATTGCTGTAAGCATCACATATGGGACACATTTTAAGAATGATATTTTAACAGAATATTCCTTAAAGTATGTTTGCTGTAAGTGTCCCCATGGTCTGAGTGGCGAGGCTCGAACTCACGGCCTCTGCATCCCAAATGCAGCGCTCTACCGACTGAGCTACACCCAGATGTATCGCCTAACAAGTCAACAATGAAATATTAGGCGATGTGTTTTTACTGCGTAAGATGATTTTTTCACCGGATAGCCTATTTTGTGCATTGATAATTTGCCGCTTGTCATACAACTATACACATTGTACCGCCTAAGCTAACCAGCGGAGCTACGTTTTTTGGCAGGAATGATAGCTCGGCACCACGCAGTCATAGAATAAAACCACTCAAGCAAATCTCTCCTTGCAAAGTATTTTAGTACGTCCTAGCACTTAATCTTTAAATCATATTTATGGCTGGATCTTCACCCTACCTCCATTACCTTCCTTATTATTCTGCCACTGGGGAGATAAGTCTGAGCTTCGGGGAGCGACCCCTAACTTCTTACCCCGACACATATTGTGTCAAACCCACACAAGAATGTTTACTTGCAAATTTCACCGACCATTCAGAATTACTATTTTAATCATTATATAATAGATTCATCTAAATTGTCATACGGCTACTTTAACCAGCGACTTTCGCTATAGTCAGATTTCTCCAACATCAAGACAGAGCGCATTATCGGTTTTACCTCCGTCATAGCGGCTACCACACCACTACCCCATAGGCTTATTCTCCACTGGAGCGTCTATTGTTGCGCCCGAAAGCTCTGTGCATTATAAGACGATAACTCTTGGCGATATACGTTTTTGTTGGTAGTTTCTACCTTCCTAATGTATATCACTATACACTAGCAGCCATCCACCAAAGTATCCTTTGGATTCAAACTGAAAGTACCGCACACCTCGGAGTGCTGGTAACACTTTGTTCACCGAGTTAGCCATAAACATGATTTAAAGATTAAGTTGTCAAAGATCATTGAAGCTGGCGAAGGGATTTGAACCCATGGCATACGCATTACAGGTGCGTTGCTCTACCAACTGAGCTACGCCAGCAAATCATTTAATGCGCTGCTATGTTTATAGTATAGCATAACACGGTGCATTTGTCAATAGCAGCGCATTAAATTTTTTAAAAAATTTTCAAGTTCGATTCAAAATAGAAAGTTTAGATGGATCTCTTTCTCGTATTGCAGATTTTAGGTTATCCCCCGGCTTAAAAACCACAGAAAGGTAGTCATCTGAAGTACGCAATTCCTTAGTCCGTGGGTCACTGAAAAGATGTCCTTTTCTTTCTTTTACCTCAAAAGATCCAAATCCACGAATTGTAACCTTTTCACCATTTATCAACGTTTCTGAAATAAGTCGAAAAACGTCATTGATAACTGTATCAGCCTGGCTTTTGTAATAATCCATATCAGCTAATGCCAACACTAAATCTTTTCGCTGCATAACCCCTCCTAACCCAACTTAATCTGATAATACGCATCAGCACCGATATCTGGCTTAAACACCATCATAAGTTGCCCAGGAGTTGAATATAAACGTTTGCTATTGGCATACTCATCTGTACCGCATAAACTACGCACTACCATACTCTCTATACCAAGCTCTTCAAATTCTTCTTTATGATGTTTGTCTGCTAAAATAACATAGTCAATACTCTTTCCATATTTTTTAACAAAGAGAGTATTTAATGTGCGCCCAGCATTACGCACGTTATCTAAATCACCATGTGTGGCACAGACACCATATCCGCATACTTTGAAATATAAAAATTCATAATATTCCGCTTCTGGGAAAGAAACGTCACTACGGTTGATAAGCCTCTGTTTTAACCACCATGGAATTAGCCGCTCCATATTATCAGCATGAATGCTATCATTTTTATTCTGAATAGTTCGTAAATGATTACCATATGTAGAGTGTACGATTGTTTCTTGCACTTCATCAGCCATCGTGTCAATAGCCTGTGCAATAATCTCAGACACTTGCATAATCTGATTGCAAACTAGCTCTTCTGATGCCACCCTAGCACTCACATGTATAGCACCATGTGCCATATCACCCAAAAGAACAACATGCAACTTCCTACACTGATGTAATCTCAATCTCTCAATAACAGATCCAACTAAGTGCTCAACCCTAGATCGGCACACCCTTATGTCATATTTTTCCCATATGTTATCAGTTACCATCCCGTAATGCCAATCTGCAAATACAACAATAGCCTCACTATCATCGCAGAAACACGGCGAAACCTCGTTCACACCTAAAGGCATAAACTCATTAAGCGAATTAGCTGATTCAACAAGCCTATCCTCCAGGTTTTCAATTCTGCCAATTTTGTCAACTAATTTATTGAACTCCCTGCGCTGATCAAAAAGACGTTTAGATTCTTTTCTGGCTTCAGCAATCTTGCAATCAAGCTCATCAATATAGTTTCCCTGGAAATCATCTTGTTTAGCATACTTCTTTTTGAAGTATTGCGCAACCGCATATCCGCAGTATGGAGTAACAGCGGCAGCTTTCCTTAAACTATCGCTGTTGTACTCCATACCCGTGGCCTTAACTATATCATCCCAGTTTAAATCTTCCGGATCTGGCTTTTCCTCGACTTTTGTTTCAATCAGCCGAAGACCATATTCATATAAGTCCTCCCCATCCCTTTGTCTATATTTTGGATTCATATAAAATCACCCCTCATTTTCTGGGGGTATCTCCACTACTCGTTCAATAGACAGATTCACTTCTGGTAATCCGCTCCAACGCTTTAGTACATCTAACAATCTGTATGTACGTGTACCATCACGCTTAAACTCCGTAATAGTCATATCTTCAACATCAATCTCGCAGTTTTTAAAATATTCCCCAGATACTTTATTCGCCATTACCATTTCCCTTCTGGCTCCAATGCTTACGCCGATTGTACTGTTGCCGCCGCCTATCATGCTCCCGCACAAACTCAGCAGCTCTAATATTAGAGCTGGCGATTGGCCTCATCAACTCAATCGTTTCAGTACAGAAATAATGATGTCGCTTGGAATCCTGCTTCATAGTGCGAGGAAACCTAATGCCTGGAAACATCTCAACCAGAAGTTCTTTTTCAGCCTTTGTAATTTGAATCACTAATTATTCATCCTTTACAATTTATTTTTGGATTTCAACTTCGTTCTATCCTATATGACCACTAAGAAAATTAAATTTACCGTGTTGAACAACACATGTAAATGAATGTTGTTTCAGAATTTATCGACCGAAAATGGGCCATTTTTGTATGTTTTTGCACAAATCAGAGTTAATCAACCACCTTCTTTACGAAATTAAAACCGTAAATTTTTAGGTCACACTCATTTGAATCTGTTTCCTCTAACACTCGAATTTCTTCTTTACTCTGCTGTAATAGGCTTAAAAAGCTCTCATTTGGAACAGCAAACAGCATATAAAACAAGCTTCTGGAAATGTCCTTATTTTTAGGATCTTCAATCGCTAAAAGCAATTTATACGCAGTATGCCTATTTAGTTGAATTGTCTTGATATAGTCATAACATTCATCCCTAATTTCCGAAACGATTTGAGATTTTGAAACATTGTCAAGCCCAGCATCAGTACTATTCCACACCTTTTGGATCTGACCTCTCATATTTCGAGCTAAATCAAGAATACGATCTACCTGCGGGTATTTAACCGAATGCTTAGAAAATACTTCATCGGATAGAAGTATTTCTGAAAACGGAATAACATTATCCAAAGTCCGATCCCCCCTAAACGAATTAAGAGAGTGTTGTAAATAATCCATTGTAGTATTATGAAACTTATAGTTCTTCTTTGTGCTGTCATAATATCCTTTGATACGTGCAATCTTACCAAAAAAATTAGGCTTAACCTGTCTTCCAGATGAATCCTTCTCAGAATAGATTGTTTTTAACCTTCTGATCTCCGCAACACTATCTACCGAGAACTCCTTCTTTGCCTTATCAATCTCTATACCGCTTAAAACATCCAACTTCGATATCTCGCAATAAAGTTCAAGTACTTCATCAAATCCCATACCGCTATTGAGCATATGCCATAGCTTAGTATTAAGCTCTTGCGATAAGTTGACAATTTCGCCAATTTTATTTACAGATGTCTTTATATCCAAATCTGCCTGGTCAGCTTGAGTATAATGGCGTGTCACTTTGTTTGCATGTACAATGCTTGTAGGGACTAAAAACCTAGAATAATTCCTTGATGCTGCTCCAACAAGAATCTTGTCATCTGTCAATAAAACAGTATCTGAATCGAAGTCAGCGCCTGACAACCTCATAAGGATATTCTCGTTAATGCTATTCACACATACAATCTCATTAGTTAGATTCAAATACGTATCAATCGCTTTACTTCCGCAGTTTTTAGCTAATAGGATATTCCCCATTGTAACATGTGGACTGCGTGATCCTAATATTGTACTACCAGACTCAAATCTTCTACAGTAAATATTTCCATACCCAATATGACTTTCTCCGTCAAATTTACCTATCGACTCTTGCAACATTTCAATAGGGTTTCCTAATAAGGTTGAGTAGTTCCCATCGACTAAAATATGTCCTCGCGTTAAAGTCTTTTTAAATGACTTAGTTATATCGTGCTTGAAATCCCTATATAACTTTGTTTTAGCAAACTTATCACTTACTCCCAACATCTGATACACAACATCACTAGTTGTAGATGCTGAACTAACGGCTTCGCTATCCGAAGAATATTTTATATGATAGCGCAAAACCGCAGGATCATTTTGAATCATTCTCAAATAATCTAACGATGGCTTTATCAGGCAATCAACCTCATCTTGGCTCATTTGCAATGTGTTAAGTAGCTGATAATGGACTTGTACCATTCTTCCATCAAAAAAGTGAGTAGGCTTTTCATGCTTAACAACACCAAAATTTGAATCTTCATTCAACATCTCAAGCCATTGCTCCCAAGATCCGAATTTAAGATATTTGATACTGCTTGGAGTGGTTATAACTTTAATGTCTTCAATTTTTTTTGCTGATGTCCTACCTTTTAATTGAGAAACACTTGTAATATTGTGTTCTGCAAAAAAATTCTGAATATTTGCATTGAAACAAGCAGATTTAAAAAATCTATTTCGCAACAAAATCATTCCATAATCTGTGTATTCTCCCATAGCACCAATATCAATCAACGACTGACCATCCCATATGCTATTTGATATTTCCACCTCTTCTGGCAAGGATTTTAGCCATCCATCATCTCCAACTCTTGTAGCAATAACATTGTCTGTGAATTTGCTCTCAAAGTCATCAATTAACAAGAAATTCTCTGGCCTTAATGATATTGTTCCGATTATACTGCTTAACGTCAATGCAATATAGGCTTCAAGCGCAGCGAGATCGACTTCCTGACCCTCTTTGATTCGTAAGCCACCCATTTCCCATTTATGCATACGTGGATATAGCCTGTCATCGATAAAAAGGCACTTCCCAACCCTACTACTACCGCTAGACCGCTTAAACCTTCTAAAATGTATACCATCGCAGATAAACCCATCTTTGTACAACCTATCTCTTAAGTCTGCAACAGTAAATAAAACTTTAATGGGTTTAGTTAATTGATATTTTCCATCCTCAAAAGCAAAGTATTTACCTAAGTAACTGCTTTGAACTGGATCAGAAACATCAGAATCAACCTTTATTGCGATCAACTCACCTTCACGAACATCTACGTTATCAACTAAATTGATATCGCTTGGTAAGTAGCCGAATTTGATATAGGTGTTATCAAAAAACCTATTGTACTCTTTTACACTATATTTGAATGTAACGTTAATAACTCTTCTGCAATACTCCTTACCACGTTTGTTAAAGGTAAACGCCATATTTCGGTACACCTTTTCATATACCTCTCTTAATTTGATAAGATCAAGGCTATAATCTAAAGTGTTAATAAACTTCCTTGTATTAAACTCGCCTTTCAAATCCCCAGTGCTATATTTTACAGAGTAGCCAATATCGGCACACTGGGGATTTGAATAATTCGCAAGAAATAAATCTTTAGCATCCGCTGATACTATGTAAACCGAATTGTTAATAAGCTTACCCTCCGTTCTCTATTTTGAGTAAATCAGATTCAACAAACAACCATTTGGGTGCCTCAACTAGTTCTATCAAAGTAGTAAATCCATCTGATTTTTTTCGATAGATATGAACAGTAAAAACACTTTCTCTAGCGCCATGAACAAAATCCTGGTATTCAGGCTGAAGCTTTTTAAACTCTTTTCTTGACATTATTCTATCTACATCAATATTAACTTTGTCACCTTCGTGCAAATACCAATCAGGATTTTCACCTTTTACATTTCGTATTTTTCTAAGTAACTCTTGTAATTCTTTCTTTTTCAAATTAGTCCTCCATATTAACATATGACTGATACAATTCTGTATCTTCTCTTAAAATGCTTTCATACTCTTGTTCTTCAATAGACCCATCAAGAGGATAATAATGTTCACAACACTCTTCGCAGCCATCTTCTCCACATTGACTAGCCCAAATACATTTATTTTTTGCGGTGTCCATTTGATACCTCCTTTTACTGCACCGCACCAAGATCCCTTATATTTTCAAGTCGTTTTAGTCTTCCTAGTTCTAGCCTTTCTGTTAATGCCGCAATCTGTTCTTCAGACATTTCACGCTTCTTTTTTGGCCTAATACGAATCCAGTCATACGGGAACTTAGCACATATGCTACCATCTAAATTTTTATGTGTTATTTCAACCTCATCTGGAAATTTCTCTTGCAAATCGTATATTAGGTTGATGAATTTTCTTTCAGAGGATGAAAATGAAACATATTTATCTTTTGCTATATGGTTCCAAGTCGTTTCTTTGGTGTCATCTATCATATTATTTCCTCGCTTTATTCGTATCTTGTTTTATACTCTGAAACGATATCTTGCAACTTGTAAAAATCTCTGATTACCCGAAGTCCTGAGTATACTAAATCACAATATGGCTTTGTTGAATCTCCATCATATGCTATAAGCGCAGCCTCAACTTCTCCTTTTGGAAGTTCATTTGGAATACCATCAAACACATGAATAAGCTTATTCATATCTTCCCAAATCTTAATATTGCTGGCACTAGTTTTAATCTGACTTTTTGCAAGAGCTAACATAGTTTTAACATCGATTCCATATAGAGAAGCTGTATATCTCCATTTGTCAACCTCTGATATATCATCTCGGTGTGACAAATATTCGTTCATGGCTTGTAGCGCTATAAGTTGAGTTTTATAATCTAACTCACCTCTTTCTCCTTGTTTCTTGCACCTATACTCTTCCAAGTTTTGCATTGCGCATACAATATCGTCATTGTTTATAGCAACTCCAAACATTCAAACCTCCTACTATATAATATTTTGGATCTCCTATCTATTTCGTTTTTTATATACGCGCTTCCCAAATACATACTGTAATTTAGTAATACCATTCTTTTCGTAGTACTCTCTTTCGTTGTTATATCGATTGATTGCAATAGCTGGATATAGAATTACCTTGAGTATCGGATATAGTAAACCTACTGCCCAATATATTACATAATCTTCATCAATTTGTGATAAGACAACCGATACAGCCCAAAAGAAACATACTGTAATAATTGATACCACATACCACGGCATTTCTATATTCCTCCTAATAAGCCATCAGTGTAGCTTACAATCGGAAACCAGGCAGAATATATATTCCTAAAGCTACTATAAGATATTAAATCTGCAAGCCAGTGCGAATAACAATCCCACATAGTCTTTTCTTCTTCTGTCCACGTACCACGATGCTTTTTTAAAAAAGTCAAATTCACACATTGTCACCCTTCTTAGTAATCACTCTTAAATATGCCTGGAATACCATTTCTACAAAAGCTGGAGTAAGGCCAGTATCTTCGTATAGCTTTAATTTTTCATACATCATCACATCCTTGCAAAAATCTTTTTCCTTTATACGAGGACACGAATTGTACATCCCGCACCTATCCTTACAATAACTTCCGTCAGGATTAGTTAAACGGTCAAGTTCATAATTTTTAATACCATCCCACGTTTCATCACCATGAAACCATTCTCCAAAATGTAATGGCGATTCCAATAAATCAGAATTGCTTTTAGGCGGTTTCCATGGCCCATCTCCAATTTCTTCAATCAATTTTATGGCATCATCAAGAAAACTTTTAGAGCCATTCATTCCAGAGCGAAGAAACTCACATCGATCCATAACTGATACCTCCTTTACACCTCTATAATTGAAACGTCTAGTTCAAAATCGAATTTGCCACCATGTTCTCCGTTTAATATCTCAATCATCATACATTTTGAACAACGATAAGTTCTGCTATATGCCGAATACCCATTGCACGGATATTCATCTGAACATGATGTACATGAATGGCTCATGTGTGAAAGTATATTTTCTTTTTCTTCATCTGTTAGTGCATCAATCTTATTGACTACAGCACTTCTTTTCTCGGCAGTTATCCTATCCTCTTCCATTTTGATCTGTTGATCAATTTTATCCCTATCCGCTTTTAATTGTTCAAGATAATCCTTCATATCAGACCACCACCTTTGATATACTTTCTATCTTCAACAGCACCACATTTTTTACAAATACATCTCCACACTTCGACACTATTTCCAGAGTAATCCAAATAGTTTCTTACTTTGTATTCAAAAAACCACTCATGATTACAATACTTTAATCTTTTGGTGCTGGCGGCAGAGGCATCCAATGCGTTATACTTCCTGAAGAATATCTTCCCCAATCCCATTTACCATCATCTCCATACCATGCATTTCTAATACGTGTTTGAGTTCTAATACACCCACCACTTTTATTCTTTATGTATACAAGCACTTTTATTGTTGCATGTTTTGCGTTTGAGTATGGCAATACATCTTCTGGTAATTTATCTTCTACGCTATACCAATTATCCATTTTTATCACCTACTATTGATCTTCTTCCATCTCTTCTTCCATTTTCGTAATCACATCATCCATCCTATCGCAAAGATTACGTGTCTTGTACAAGATATAGATACCGATACCTACCCAAAACAAGGCAACAACACTCTCTAAAACACTAGCTATATTCACTTTATAACCCCTCCTGTATATGTATCTTTGATATCAAACACAATCCCAATAGAGAAAACTTCTCCATCATCAATAATTTCAAATTTTTCATGTGGGATTTCTGTATTTATCGTCCACGCTGGGCCACCGCATTTATTCCATTTTGCTGTAATAGTTTTGTAACCATCCATACATTTCTTATAGAACTCACATTCTCTTTGCTGCCATTCTGAGCAATTTGGCTCTTTTAATAGATGTCCATCTTTGATATGTACATCAGCTCCATTCCATGCGCCAAACTCGTCTTCAATGGCTCCATCAAATTCAAATAAGTCATCTGAATAGCCATACGCTATCACCAGCCCAGAATCTTTAGCTGACCTTCTTTCACTGTCGCTAAGTTGCATATCATAATCTCTTCCGTTTAAGATATTGGCTAGTTCTTTTGCAGTCATATAATCATCCCTATCACCTAATCGTCAATCTTTTCTCTATAAAATTTATATTTATACTTTTCTAGGAAATCTACAGGCACTCCGTTACCAGACCCGTTTACAATCGATACGGCATCCTTTATTACTTCAACTAATCCATAAAAACCACCATCTTCGTTTTCAAGATATATCTTTTGACCGTTCATGTTCTTTAGGTCAGATATCGTAAGCATTACATTTCTGTTGCTCTTATAACTTGGATCTAATGCTCTTTGTGCAACATTTATTGCATCTATTCGCTGTTCAAGAATACCACGCATTGGATTTTTCTTTCTCATATCTGCCAATGCACCTACCATATCCACAGCCATATTTTCTAAAATAGAAATAGCATCTTTCTTAGTCATTATTCTTCACACATTCCTTATTCTGTTCTTCAAAATAAAACTTCAATGCATGAGGCGTTGGCAGCACCACCCCAAACCTCACTGCATTTTTGTATGTCACGCTGTCTCGCATCAACATATCTGGCATACGCTCAATGGCTTTTCTGAATTGTTCCACGGTCAAAGTGCTCTTATAGTGATTGCAACTCCGACAGGCAGGCAACATATTATCCATCGTGTCCGATCCTCCCTTGCGTAATGGCACAACATGATCCACCTGCATATCATCAAAAGCAATTTGTGTGCCGCAGTATGCACATCTTCCGCCAGTCAGATTGTAGATAGTTCTACGCTCTATTTGTGTAAGCCTACGCCGTTTAGCCATATGCAAGCGCCTCCTTTTTAGGTATTCTTTCAAATGTTATATGCCATACATAAGGGTTACCCACCATCCATATAATACATAATCTTCTGGATTAAGGGCGCTGTCCCACGACTGTGCAAATTCGATAACTGGAGATTTTATCCATCCTGTATTCATGCAATCAGTACAAGCAAACGTTCCTCCAATGTAATCAGAAAATTCATGATTACATCTTTCGCCTTCAAACCCTTCTTTTATTGCCTCAATATCGGTAATATCCTGCAACCTCTCCACCCGTACATCCGTCACCCGCAAGAAAATCCGCGCTGCCTCGCGGGGCATATGGATGGAGGGGTGCCACTTTTCTTCGACCATCATTTCACTAGTGTCAATAGGCTCATCCGCTTTATAAAGGTACACGTCTGTTAAACCATACCCACCGCCAGCATAATCGCAAGTAGCTTGTTTCCACGTTTCCCGCACATACAGGATGTCGCCATGGCGGTAGGGTGGCGCAGTTACTGTACCATCCTCAAAAGCATAAACAGCGTCTTCTCCAAACTCAGTTCTCAAAAGTGCAGCATGACCCTTCGGTTGCGGCTTCACCACCCGCCGAGTCACCGTCTTGCGGCCATCCAGAATATCGCGTACCATTTCTGTATTAAACAATATTGACTTCATGTTATTTTTCCTCTAAATTGCTGATCTTCGAACTCTTTATCCCACCACTTTCTACACTCCTTGCAAGAAAATTTGTCACATGCATATTTATGGAACTTTAATAATCCGCACGGAGAACATGTTTTTAACATATTTTCTTTCGTGAATCCAGCATTAAATGTAGCGTTCATCACTTCAATAAACTTTTCTTGATTGGTCATTTTTCCTCCTCTGGCCTGCGGCGGAAAGCAAGCCAAGTTTTGCCATAAGCAGAGCGCTTCAATTTCCATGTGTCGATAAAGCCTGTTACCACATAAGTTCCAGATAAATAACCATGAAAAAGATACCAATGAGAAGCGCCTTTGGGGTGATCGCTGCCATCAAAAACAATCCATATGGGTTCATTAACCATCTCCCGCAGCTCCTCTAGGGTCAGTGGCTCGTTTGGCGGCTCATAGCGGCGGTTCCAGGCTTCTGTTGCACTTTTCGGGTGGGTCGTAATCTCCCCATGCCCTCCGCAAGTTTTACATCGAATAGTCCAGTATGTCATATGCGATAATAGGCTACCCGTGGTAGAATACTCTTCTGCTTCTCCCCCGCAAAACGGACAAGGTTTAAGCTCCATACCTTTAATTCCCATCGTTTCCTCCTATCTTCCGTTCCAGCTCTGTCCAGGCTTCTTCGGTAAGGGGTTTCCCACAGACTGGACAGTACTGCATAGGAACATTTTCATATGTTGCGCCAATATTTTTGTTACATAGGGTATATGCGACTTTTGTATAAACGTGACTATGACACCACTCGCATCCATCCCACATACTCCTATCTAGCTTGGTTGGAATCGTACCATCATGTGCAATCTCTTTCAACCGAATAAACGCAGTGTTCATCTCCAGCGGCCCACCCTGGCACTCATAGCCGCACAATTCCAACTGGTTTACAATTTCCTGTAACTCTGTCAAAAACAACGACTCATTATGTTTGGGGTCATAGACTTCTGTAGCTGGTTCCTTACGATTGACATTCAAAACATCTGTCCAAGATTCCAACCCAGCATCCTTGTTTTCACAATTAACGCAAGCGGATTCGTTTTTTAATGTTTTCTTTTTTCTCACCTTGGCCTTTAGCGGCTTTTTGTTTTCGGATTCTAATATTGTCCACTCATACACATCTTGCGGGTCAAGCAATAAAACATTTGCTTCACGTCCACAATAAAGGAATCCCTTTTTGTGCTTGCAACTCTCCCTACCGCATATGCTACAAACTGCCCGCTTAATAGAACAGCTAACCGATACTCTGTTAAACCGTTTACTCTGTATAGCCGCAATAGCATCACTGTTATTCCAATTTCTTAACAAAAACGCCTTTCCCCATAGCTCACACAAATTCTCATGATCGCCAGCCACAACTTCGATATCTTCGTTAATATTTGTCCATGTTTCAAATATTCTTGGATATGAAGTACTGTTTCCTACAGTTATAATTCCAGATCTGCCTACATACAACGTTTCTAACTTCCTAATCGCAGATATGGTAAAGCGTTCATAATCACGATCAACTTTGTTGTCACACAATCGAATATTGAAAACAAAGATATCGCTTGCTTGCACAGGATTTCTTAAATACTTTCGTATATAAGTTAATTCCTCCGCTGTTGGAATACAGTCTGGCTTATCAAAGTATATCGCACCATGCTCAATCAATTTTAACAGCTCCTTTTTTAATAATGTCTTTCAGTTCTATATCATAAGTATCAAACTTCATCAAAGTTGGAAAAGAATCAGCATTTATGTTTACGATATAGCAATCCCAACACAAACAAGATGGATAATTAGCGCCTTTCTTTACAATCTTTGCTTCTTCGCTAAAACACGTAGACAACCATTTCGCTAGTTCGGTTTCTTCTAATGAGAAAACTGTCTTATCTGTTAAGTCAAAATAAGCGGGATAATTCATTTGACAGCCTATACTCCTAAACATACACTTGCTACAATTCTGTTCAAGATTTCTACAAACCGTCTGCAAATCCCCTAGTGTAAAGTTTCTTAAATTTTTGTACTTTGCCATTTCATCACTGCTCCCATCATTAAATGCAAAAATTTAATTTGTTGCTATACCAAAGAAACAAGACTATCCATCCAGTCAATCAATAATTTTCTCATACGAGAACTTGGAATGTAGATGCTTATATCGTTTCCATCACGAATCGCAGAGCGCCAGATCCATTGTATCATCTCGCTTAGTGCGTATTCATCTTCTTTCACCTCTACGCCCTGGCTTGCAAAATAGTTCTTTTCAACAGGGTTGTAAAAGATATTTACACAATAAGCGAGACAGTTTCTTCCACGATATTTGTTTGTTGCCCTAGCATTGCAAGGCACAAAGCCTTTCGTATATCCTTTACCACTCAGCAGTGCACTGTATTCCTTGAAAGTTGTCCAGATATTTTGTATAGAGCTTGAGTGAAACCTATGGCTGAATACATTGTGCATATTATTTTTTAGTTCCTTTATGGATGACGATTTCTTATTCCGAGAAAACCAGGTGGACGATAGTGCGGTGTTTAGATCACCAACCTTGTTAAGCTTCACGTCATCGATTATATGAATCTTATCTTTTATACCGCTTACATATCCAGGGTTTACGCCCTTATCGGTAAAAACATACTCACCATTACGGCACTCTGTTCCGATTTTCTGAATCGTTACGCCATTCAAATCAAAATAATACTTTTGCTTTTGAGCGTCAAACAAGTACGTAAGAATAAGCACATCTTTGAATGATTCAAAAATCTGTATCGGAAATGTCCAGAACATAAAGCAATCGTTAAAAAATACAACATTTCCAGTGAGTATCATATCCCTTATGTCTGAGAATCTGCCCTCATACTGTTCTGCAATCCAGGTTACACGCTGATTATCCTCTACAGAAATCATATTCGTATTGATTAGGATATCCAGATCCCCTCTGGATATCTTTATGATTTCTATAACGTCAGCCACCTCATCCAGTATCAGTTTGTAGCCACCATCTTTTATGAGTTGTATTGTGGTTTCATTATATGTCCTAAACAAAGCGTGAGTACTTACAATGTTACTGCCAGCCCTCAGAAGATTATGTAAACTGTCCAACTTACCGTTCCCATAATTCTTAGGATCTTTAAAATTCCTATCTCGACAGACATCTTTTATACGCTCTACTTCCTCTAAAAACGGAGTGATGTAGATGTATTTACTGTCAGTGTCTTTTCTCATTTGGTTGATAGCGGCACTTGTTTTACCTGCGCCCATAATCATATCACATACTCTGATGTTCACTCATATCCCCCTAACAGTTATATTATTTATAACATCGCCCTGCAACTGCCGTTTGGCTTTAGTACCAATTAGTTTCTACGTTGAAAATTAGGTTGCTTGGAACTTTAAAAGTACCAAAATTGAAAACCGACTCTCGAAAAACCCAGTATTTATGCGGCTTCCGGGACTTTAGAAATCGCTTTTCCTTAAAGAATAAATAAGGCTAAAAGATGCTGCTCGTTACATCCAAGTTCATAACGTTGTAAGCGAACTTCTCATCCTCTTCGGTAACTCCAATGTAGCGCATAGTGATAAGCGGACTGGAATGACCAAACAGTCTTTGCAGATGCTGAATGTCGTGAAATTGATTATAGTGCTGATATCCAAAAGTCTTTCTGAGGGTATGAGTACCAATATTCTGCTTGATACCGCAAGCTTGAGCTGCTGCCTTTAGCACCTTTCTGAAAGTGTCCGGTCTGATGTGCCCACCTTCACGAGAAGAAAACAAATACTGACCTTTACAAAAATGATTTGAGAAGTACCAGTTTAAGATGTCAACACAAGCTTGGTTGAGGTAAATATTTCTCTTTTTATGAACTTTTCTTTGATGTACTGCAATTCTATCTGTAGTATCTTCATAGTCCTCTACAAACTTTATAGTCCCATCTGAGTTCATAATATCAGACACAGTAAGACTTAAAAGTTCACTGGCTCTAAGGCCAAGATTGATGCCCAATACAAAGCCAAGAAGATATTTTGGATCAGCATTCTCATTGAGCCATGCGGCTACAGCTTGAAGATCTTCTTTCTTCTTGATTGGGTAAACCGTCTGTTCTCCACCTTTACGATAGTTGTGTGAAACGGTAGTTTTTTGTACGGGAAACTGGATAACATTTCCTTGACTGTACTCCTGGTCGAAAAGACACATCTGCGCGTTCATGTTGACACACTCCTTTAATGTGTTGCTTAACACAAGTTTTCCTAGGTTTATTATACTATATAAGTGCGAAAATGTCAATAGTGTTTTAATTTAATTTGGCGCTTTTCGATTTTTTATTTGTTGAACAACCCGGGAAAACGATATGAAGAGTCTTTTACAACGGAAAATTGTGCGGTAAAAAGCAATCACATTATTTCAATTAACACTTGTTGAACAACGTAGGTTTTTGGAAGTGAGTACCGAACAGAGGTAAAATGAAAATCGTGTTGATTAAGAGGTGTGGGAATTTTATGGGAATTTTGGGGATAGGTGTGAAGGAAGAACTACTAACGAGAAAATTTTTAATTTTCGAGTTGCCGAAAATGTGAGGCCACCCCCGTCTTTGGTATACATCATTTACCTGGGTTTGTCAAGGCGTGTAAATTCTGCTTTCCCCCAAAAAGTAGAATTGTAAAAGGCGCTTTTCCTCTCTTGATAAAGGGCGCTTTCATTGGTAAAGGCTTTTGACGGTGGCCTGCTGGCGGCGCTGGTGGGTGCAAGGTTCGGTATAGTATGACTTTGAAACCTGAACGTGGGGAAGTTTTTGATCGCTCCTTGTTTCTTCCTCTCCTTCTCTCCCTTTTCCCTCGCTCTCCTCTTTCTTCTCATCCCCTGGTTTTGTCTCCCTCCTCCATCTCTCCCAAGTGCAGGCGGTGCCCGTAGGCTGACGGCTGGTCGTGGTAGTGGGCGGCGGCGCTGGTGCTGTTGGCCTAGGCTTGTACTGGTAGGCGCTCCGCGCTGCTGGTGCTGTCTCCTTGGTGCTGGGTGCTGGTGCTATGCGTGGGTGGCGCTGGTGGGTTCTGCTGGTGCTGGCGGCGCTTGCTGTCGCTTGATCTGCTTGCTGTTCCTGGCATTGGCATATTGTAATAAATATTGCATAAAACGCGGTACTAATCTTTGTGCAACTTTTCGCCATTAGCAACACATTTAATTATTGCAATTTGCGGCGGGATGTGCTATAATTATAGACAGAAAGAGGGAAGGAAAGCGGCGAGGTCGGCGGGTCGAGGCTGGCGGGGCTGCTCGAAAATCCCAAAAGCGGCAAATTAAATTTTTATAAGAAAAGGGGCTTTTATCATGAAAAACACCACCACTACCACCACAAAGAAAAGGTTTGACATGGGCGCGGTTATGCGCAGGGCTTGGGCCATCAGGCGGGAAGCTGCGGAGCGGTACAACGTAAAACTGATGGATATTGTTTGGGGCGAGTGCATCCGCATGGCCTTCGCTGAAGCGCAGGGTGATAACGCTGAATCCAATGCGCAAGCCGTCATTAACGAGTGGCAAGAGCTGGGCGAGGCGGGGCAGGTCAAGATCATGCAGGCATGTGTACGCAAGGCGGCAAAGAATGAAATCGGGTATAGTATTGAAGATAAGTATTTACAGTTTAACGAGGTTCCCGCTTGGGGGCTGTGGGGCCATGGGTTTGATGAATACGTTAATGAAACCTGGCTGCGGGTTGCTGGTAATCTTGATATTGATAAGCTGACGGCAAAGAACGAAAAGCGGGCCACGCAAGCGAAAAAGCCTATCACGCTTGTAAACATCGTTTACAATGCCGCTAAGGCTGCCATACAGGCCATATATTATTCTGACGTGAAACATGGCAAGGCAAGCATCCGTACCACAATAGGCAAAGACGGCGAAGAGTATAGCTATATTGAAACAATGGCAGAGAGCCGCCGCGATAACACCGAAACAAGCGCTTGCATAAAGGCAACCCTCCAGCAGTTCATCCAGGGCAGGGACGAAAAAGATCAGACTATCCTTGAGGCCGTAAAGGATGGCTACACAGAGCGGGAAATTGCTAAGTTCGTTGGTATGTCTAATGTGGCAGTACACAAAAGGATTGCCAAAATGCGGGAAGCGCTGCGAGGTTCGATGAAAGAGGTTGCATAAAAAATTTAATCTTTCGGTTAGCGGCGAATTTAATTAGTCTGTAATATATTGGGGCTGGCAGTCGTTGGAATTGCCAGCCAGGAGAAAAATAAAAGGGAGTGCTTTCAAATGTCCAGCATTATCAACGCCAAGCTCAAAAACCGTATTATTCTTTCCTCTAAGGTTACTGTATACGTTCCCGCAACTACTGCGGTAAATCAGGCGGTTGACAATACCGTGCAAGTCAAGAAGGTTGCTTCTGCCTTATCTGGGTGGTTTGGTGGAGCAACTAGCACGCCAGCGCTTGGCTACTGGCTCTCTCCGGTTTCTGGCCTAGTAGCAGAAAAGACAACCGTAGTATTTGCCTATACCAGCGAGGCAGACTTGGAAACCCACTGTGAGGAATTGGTTGACCTGTGCGAAGCGTTGAAGGTTGAAATGGGACAAGAAGCCGTTGCGCTTGAAATTAACGGCGAGATGATTTTCATTTAAGGCCTAAAAGTATGTGCGGCTGGTAACCAATGGAGTTGCCAGCCAGTAAGGGAAGGGCAACATGGAAAAATATAATAGTGAATGGTTTAGGGCTAGAACCTTAGAGCGAATAGCACGGCAGCAGGTAACGAGGAAATCACATCAAGAGATCATGGAGCAGGACATGGAAGAACTGGAAGAATACAAAAAACAATCTTCTATGGGATGCTAGGGCGGAACGTCTGCTAGTACCAGAAGCATATAAAAAACATAAGTTAGCAAGAGCCAATTACGTTCTGTAATAATATTGGAGGTGCAAACATGAAAGATAATTGCATATGTTGTAACTGTGAAACACATGTTCTTGTGGAAGTTGGTGCGGATGTATGTCCTGTTTGTGGTGCGTATGGTTGTCTATCATGGGTAGAGGGAGAGCCGCAGGAAGTTGATCCTACTGTATATAATTATGCTGGATGCAAAGAAAGAGAGGACAGAAAATGCATACAATAACAAAAATAGAAGTTGACTGGATAGTGGAGGCGCTGAAAATGACATCGGGATATTATCGTATTCATAGCAAGCGCACAAGCCAGATTGAGGCCTCCTTGGCGATACTTAGAGCAGAACAACTGGAAGCCATTATGGAAAAACTGGAAAAGGCGGTTAAGGACAAAAACAAACGGATTGCAATAGAATATTAAATGAATCGGGACAGCCTAGATAGGCTGTCCCGATTTTTATTTTTATAGAGGGTTAGCAAATTGATTCTTCTTTCTGTTAATATACTAGGAGGTGCAAATATAATGCAATACTTTTCTGGATGTTATACTATTGATCAGGCCAAAGCCGAATATCGGAGGCTTGCTAGGATTCATCATCCCGATGTTGGAGGGGATGTGCGGACAATGCAAGAGATCGATGCACAATATGAGGACTATCAGAAAAACGGAAACTGTTGGAACGTCCTTAATTATACTGCAAAAGCGTATCAGCAGCAGCCACAAGCTAAACCAAAAAAATCGAGGAAACCGCGCAAAACAAAAATATACACTGTTGGCGCTGTACAGAGAGCCATTGATGACGCGAACGCAAAATGCGGAAACGTTAGGTATTACGATAGTGTAATTGTTATTGAATCGCCTGGATTAAAAACAGTTGTAGCAATTCCAACAGAACGAAACGGTGTTATATATTACACCATTAGACAGTATAACGTAACGCCTAAAAAATACGAGGCGTAAAAATTATGTTTGTAGGTTTGCAAAAGTGATTTTCTTTCTGTATATATAGTGGAGGTGAAATGAATAAGTAAAAAGCAGGACGAGAATAGATTTATTAACGCTCTCCATGAAGCAATGAATCAATATGGAGCTACTGCGCCGAACTGGAAAATATCAGTCGATAGCATAGATAATACAAAAGGGAGCGATTGGGCTACGGTGAATGTCAAGGTGTTTCGTCCTCGGTGTCGCAAGCCGTGTACTGTGTGGGCTTTGGCGGTATATATGCCCAAATGTCAAATCTGGTGGGATAAAAGCACTTTCGTAAATCTTTGGCCAAAACCGCCGATAGGAGGTCGCTAGGTGCATCCTCCCTAGCTTGGCGATGGCAGGACAGAAAAAATACTTGGAGGTATTTATATGGCAAAGTTGACAAAAGAGCAAGTCAAACGGTGGAACTCTAAGCTTCAAAATGGATTTCGGTTTGATATTTACCACTTTATGAACTGGGGAGAAAAACAGATTGTAAAGAAAATCCCTTTGGAAGATGGCAAGATTCTTGAGGCTCAAATACTTTACCGCCATGTTTTGGGCGCTGATCGTTTTAGCGATACGGGCAAGGTCGAGCCTATTCTGCATTTACAGATATGGGAGCCTGGAAGCACAGATGGCATGATGTGCAGCCATGGCACTGGTGTTTATATCCAAGTTGGTAGTGAACAAGACAAGCGCAAGTACAGCGAACTTGAAAAGCTGTCCGCAAGTTTCACAACAGAAAAAATTATGGAATGCGCCAATAGGTCAGTAAATTTTTAGGGGGTATAGAGTGAAAAAGTATTTTGTTGGGGAAAAAGAAATTACTGAGCAGGAGGCAAAAGAAATAGAAAAACACAATCAAGAAATTTTCAAAAAAGGGAGCGTGAAAGAGCTTTTAGGAATGCAGATTGTGACAGTAAAAAACGAGAAAGAATGAGTTAGCAAATCTGGCTTTTGTTCTGTTATAGTACTAGCTCATAAAAAGGAGGATGTAATCATGGTAACATGGCAAAAGCAAGGTACTGAAATTAAAACACGGTACACGGTGGAGTACATAACAGATAAAAACGATTGGCAGCGGGTGTGTGATGGAGATCACGATGCGCCTTGGGAACTCTATCAAACAAGGGTTTATGAAAGCATGGATGATGTGTTGACGTTTTACCTAGTGCGTTTCTTCGATGAAAATACGTTTGATGTAAAGTTGTTTGAACAGATCGAGGTTGACGGGGAACAGGTGCGGGAAGCGTATATTGAGCCTGCGGGGCATATTCTTGATAGTGTTCGCGCTGCTGTTGATTTAGATATGCGTAACCGCATGAATAAAGCGGAATACCGCCTAGAGGAAACGCAAAAGTGGTTGGATGAAAAAACAAATGAGTTGAATAAGTGCCGCAGCTTTATTTCCAATTATGGAGCATGGGGAAAATTTAGCAATTTCAAAATCAAAGTTAGCAAATAGGGTTTTTGTTCTGTATATATAATAGGACGTATCAAAACTTTTACACCTGGAGGAATTGCAATGAGTAAGATTGAAATGTATGTAACGGATAGTCTGTATATGAATGCGGAAAAGGTTGGCGATAAAAAGCACATTATCCACCTTTCTAACGGCAAGGATATTGAGGTTGAAAAAGATCCAGAGCGCAACGGAAGCACCTGGGCTTGGCGTGTAAACGGTCAGCTTTTCAGCAAAGATGACTATGCTTTCGATTATTTAAAGAAAGTCGTTTCCGAGAAGTTGACAGGAAAGCGGATTATCTACCATAGTAAGCGAGAAGTACCAAATATTTGTGGTGCTAATGGCGCTGCGTGTCGGGCAAAAGGAAAGTGCAATACTGCACTGTGCTCCACTTGTCCAGTAGCTGAACAGTTTGAGGCAGATCGTGACGGAGTGGAGTTGATATATGCAGTATAAAAAATTGGGCGAGGCTGGCTAAATGCTGGCCTCGCTTTTTTGTTTTTGTGTTAGCAAAACGATTATTTTATCTGTAAATATAGTAGAAAGGTGGTCGAAGATATGAAGATGAACAAGCAACAAAAAGAATATGCGGCTGCAAAGGCTCTTGTTATGGTGATTGAAGATAAGATCGCCAATATAGAAGCGGCCTATATCAAGGAACACAATATCGTCAATGCCGATGGCTCTACCCCTAAAATGGTATGCGGTATTATAGACGATGAAGATGCTTTTAATACCGCAAATGAGGAAGTTTCAGATATCATAGACAGCCAGGGGTTGAGTAAAGACTTAGCAGAAGCAAAAGAAACATTGATGATAGCCGAGGATGCGTTAATAGATTTTGGCCTCTCTACTATCCCGTCTGCAATTCGGTCGGAAAAGCTTGATAAATTTATTAGAACAAATTACACACAGCGCCAAAAGTTTCTTGACATAACATTTAAGCTGGACGTTTCGTCTATCCCAAAAAATTAGAATTTTTAGTTAGCAAATAGGTGATACGTTCTGTAAATATACTAGGAGGTAGTAAAATGGCAAATTTCAATAAAGCGGTAGATGCATATGATACAATGGTTTATACTGGGAAGCTTGGTAAACTTACACAATCGGATCTGAATAGTATATTCTTTATACTGAAGGGTTTAAAAGAAAGTGATGTGTATGGTTTAAGAAGTACGGATTTACAGTAGTAGAAGAGGGGTTGGTTGGCAGATATCAAAATGAAAGAGCGGGGAGGGCTTTATGCCCTCCCCTATTTCTATTTATGCTGCAAAGTGTTCTTTCAAAAGTTTGGCGGCTTCATTTTTCTGATCTTCTGTTAAGGTTGCGATAACATCCTCTAGCTTTAGTGGATGCGCCCACTCCATGAAATCAGTTTTGAGATCATCCGCAGATTTCTTTCCATTGTACCGCTCCAACTCAAATAGGTAGGGTTCCACAAGTCGGACGATTTCATCTTTTGTGGCCTGCATAGCAAAGATTTTTTTTCGGTTACGACATACTGATTAGTCAGGCCGCGCTTGGGCTGGAAGTCTGCCGATGTTTTCACCTTGTAACAGAGCACAAACTGCAAAACAGTTTGATTCACCTGGATAACGGACTTGATGAATCCCTTGACCTCTACCACTTCCCCAGGTTCGTTATCCGCAAGCCATTTTGCGATGGACTTTCGCGGAAGGTGCGAAACCTGGAAGAAAATACGGTGGCGCTTTACGTGAGAAAATTTGACGTTGTGCGGTTCCCCATTTACCGGGAAAAGCTCAGTGGTGATCATGCTGTTCTGGATGCTGGTAACTTGGAATTTCATTTGTAAATTCTCCTTTACTTTTTGCCTGCGCCGTGGTAGAATAGCACTAGGCGGGATTTACCCGTATCTGGTGGCTGTTCTCCTTAGCTGTCAGGTGGAGGAAACGACCTCAACTCGTTTCCTCTCTTTCTGTTCACTATTATACACTATCGAGCGTGTATTGTCAATAAATAAGTAGCAGAAAATTAAATTTTCAAGTTAGCATACGTGCTACTTTGTCTGATAATATATTAGGAGGTGTGGATAATGACAGATGCTAAAAAACGTGCTAATGCAAAGTGGAACAAAGAAAACATGAAAACGCTGTCGTGCAGGATATCAAATAGCGAATACATGACTTTCAAAAAATATGCCGAAGATCATGGCAAGACAATCTCCGGCATGTTATTAGATTATGTAAGAAGTTGCATTAAGGACACAGTTTAGTTACAAACTTGTCGAGCCTCTTTTTGATGAGTTTTGTAATGCTAGATTCTCGATTAAGCCTTTTTGCAACATGGGGACTAATGGTATAATATGTATGGATGAACAGTCTACCATACCATGATTTGGCGAGTACTTCATCCCTATATTGTCTTAAAACGAGCACTTCTGGACAGTCATATGCTCCATATACGGCAGTAGCAATATAGCAGCCGCCAGGTGGCGGAGAGATTATAGGAGTTTCAAAATTAGAATCGTACTTTTGAATTTTTTCTACATACGATAATATTTTTGATTTGTTTTCAAGAAACGCTTCCATCTCTTGCACAAATTCAAGATGAAACTTTACGCCTTGTTTCCATAGCAACACAGAGTGTTCACGAAGATTTTCATAACTTTCTATGTGATCTCCTAGCAAGTAAAGAAAAGCAACTATACCCATATAGCAATCAATAATTGTGCTTTTAGTTGCAAGTTTTTCGGTTGCGCTGAATTTTTCAAAACTTATTTTTACTCCCGCATATAGGTTTAAAGCTAATGCGCTGCACTCGTCTATTATTCGAGTTTGTGGACAGCCTGGTAGCCCTAACACGCTTTTAATGCGATTCAATAGCGAATTGCAAGCGCTGGATATTTCCCCCATTTTACATGCCGCTGTTTTGTAGTATTCGCTATAAAATGCGGCCTCCCAGTCATTCGGGACTTTAATGAGAATCATTTCATAGTACTTGGTTGCATTTTTGTAATTGCTTTCATCTTTTGCCATTCTAGCAAGCTGGTATAGGTTTTCGAGTTCGGTTTCCATGGAAAAAATTCCTCCTTCAAGTAAGTTAGCAAAGTGTATTATTTTTCTGTAATATAAGTAGCCAAAGAAAAAAGAAAGGATGTAAGTTATGAAACAGTACAAAGAGATCCGAAAATTCGAGCCAGCGCCCTTCGCCAGCTTTGCATTGATAAAGCCTGGGTACATTCGTGGTGACAACGATGAATATGGGCACCTTTTGTTCGACCTGGCAGATAAGAAAGACAATCTTAGCACAATGGACATTATTGAGATTGCCAAAGACATTATGGAGCATAGCAACATTTCTTCTGATTACAGGGTTGAGGACGCAGCTTTTGAGGTAGCCAGAATTGCCGATGTGTTCTTTGAGGAAGTGTAAATTCATATGGAAAAGACATTAGCGAGAGCCATATATAAGAAGATGGTTCTAAATGAGTGGTACACTTCATATGAGCTGTTCAAGCTTATCGAAAGCGACTATTACAACTATATCCCTACAAAAATGCAAGGCAAGGATGTTAGAAAAGTGTGTGCAGCCGAAATGTGGAAAGTTGTAAAAGTTGGGTATGCTGAAACAAAGATACAGAATGAAGAGTATGCCATTGTTCGCGGGTTGAGGTTTGGAGTAGAGCGCGACTGGAGTAAGGTTCCAAGTCAGAAGTACAACATCCGATACTGGAAAAGAATAAAATAGGTAAAACTGAAAGGAAAATTAAGTGAAAATAATAGATTTTGTTAAAAAGGTCAATCATGACAGTGAGGATATACCCATTGAGGTCAAATGTGGGATTAGTGAAATGCTTGCAACAGATAAAAGCCTGTGGCATTACGCCGCGCATGGTGGGCTTGAACTTGAACGAAAAGTAAGCAGTATTACAATCAGGAAAGATAAAATCACAATTTATGTCAAGTAAATCGGATCTAGGCGCGATTATTAAATTCCCTTTTAATTATAGTATCATATATCTCAAAAGTCAATAAAAATATGGGGCTTGTGGGGTCACTCCCCTATTGCCCCGCCCCTTAGTCCCGCTGGATCGTGGTGGTTCCAGCGGGGCGCTTTTTTATTTGTGAAAAGTTAGCAAGATGGGATTTACTTCTGTATATATACCAGGAGAGGTAATTATATGACAGATTTAGATATGGAGGTACAGATAAAATGAAGTTATCAAATGAAGAAAAAGTACATTTGCACGAGCTTGGATATTCCGATACAGACGTTAAACAGATCGAGGAAGTAATGCAAGTGCGCTATACAACATACATGCTTGGGAGTAAAACGATTTCCCGCGATAGGGCGATTGAATTGTTAGGCCGCAAAACCTATTTGTCTGGTATTGTTAGAAGTGCTTTTCATTGGTCTGCGGTACGTATAACAGAATCTGGAGAAAATATCTATTTTGATTCTTCAAAATATTTCAAATCATAAGTTAGCAATCGCCTATATCTTTCTGTAAATATAACAGAACGACAATAAATCTTGGAGGTACAAAAAATGAAATGGTTTAACAATCCGCAGACTTTGGAAGATTTAAAGAAAGAGTACAAGCGCCTGGCGGTTCAGCACCATCCCGATATGGGCGGCAGAAAAGAGGACATGCAGGAGATCAACAATGAGTATGAAAAACTGTTCGAGCAGTTAAAGAATACTCATAAGAACGCCGAGGGCGAGTTCTACACTTCCACTAAGGGCACTACTGAAACGGCGGCGGAGTTCATGGACATTATTTCTTCCCTGATTCATTTAGAGGGGATCGCCATTGAGGTATGCGGCTCTTGGCTTTGGGTAACTGGTGATACTAAGCCGCATAAAGACGTACTGAAAGAATTGAAATTCCGATGGAGTTCTAATAAGCAAGCCTGGTATTTCCATAGGGACGGATATCACAAGCGCAGTAAACGCAGCCTTAGCCTTGATGAAATTCGGGATTTTTACGGCAACGAAAAGATCGATCAGAACGTCAAACATGGTATAGCCGTTGCATAAATCGTGAGGTTGTGATATATACCATGTGGTAGTAATTTTACGGATAGGAGATGGTTGAGTGGGTGTGAAAATCTGCTGGCCTTTGTGGTATGGCGGCTATGGTGATGAAGATTATGTAGATGGGGAGTATATAGGCAAAGAAAATTTTGTATACGATTAACGAGATGGCGGCGGGAAAACCCGCCGCTTTTTCTTATGAAAGTTAGCAAAGATTATCTTTTGTCTGTAAATATATTGCAAGGAGGTGTTGCAAAGAATTATCGGCAACCGAAAATAAATCTTAGGTTGCAGTTAGCAAAGTTCAATCAATTTCTGTAAATATAACAGAGCACAATAAAAAATAAAATCTTGGAGGTACAAATCATGAGTAAGGTAAGCACACAGAGCAACATCCGCAGGAGCAACATTCAGTGGACAGCCAAAAGGCTGAAGAAGGAAATGGAAAAAGGAAGCCTCAACTTTGACAATGCAGTACAGCGCAACTTGGTGTGGGACGATTCCAAAAAGTCGCTGCTGATTCACAGCATGATTTATGGGTTTGCGATCCCTGGCTTCTACTTCACCTACGACAGAGAGAACGATATGTACGACAGCCTAGACGGAAAGCAGCGCTGCAATGCAATCGTTACTTTTATGAACGATGAGTATGCGTTGACCAATGACACCCCGCCCGTATTTGACGAGGACGTAGAGCCTGACGAGGACGGTTGCCGTCCTATGTTAGAGATTAAGGGCAAGTTATACTCCGAGCTTCCCCAGTGGGCGCAAGATGCGATAGCTGATTTCAGCTTGACCATCTACTATTTTGAGAACGTGAACGAGGAAGATGTTAAGGAGTTTTTTAGGCGCTTGAATAACGGCAAGCCGCTGACGGCGGTAGAGTTGACACGGGTAAGCACTCCCAGCCTAAAAGACTTCCAGGAGCTTGCCAGCCACAATGCGGTGCAGATGGTGGTGACAGATGCCGCAAAACGGCGCTTCACCGATGAAAATATCGCCATGCAGGTCTATAACATGGTGACTTCTGATTCTCCCGACTTCTCTACAAAAGCTTTCCGCGAGTGGGCAAAGTCTGTAGAGGTCGAGAATGAAATCAAATTTAAGGTCGAGAACGCTATGACTTCCTATCTGGCATTCACTGACAGTCTTTCTCCGGTGAGTGATAAGAAGATTTTGAAGTCTGTTAAGACCAGAACGCATTTTGTGTGCGCTGTTTACTTCTGCTATCTGGCTCTTGAAGCTGGTATGACACAGGAAGAAATCGACAGCACACTGAAAGACTTTTTCAGCGGCAAGCCTACCGTTTCCGAGGTATATAATCAGACCGTGGGTTCTGGCAGCGCCAAGCCCCATTCTGTACAGACGAGGCAACGTGTAATCCAGTCTTTGGTACATGTAACTCCTGCATTGGAAGATGATGACAGCGATACCGATGAGGACGTAGAAGTTTTAGAGGCTGACGATGTTCCTACTATGGACGTGCTGCACGATCTGGAAGCCGAAGAAATTGGCGGAGCGGCGATTGGCTCTAAGGAAGAAGAAAAGGACGAAACGAATACCAATGATGAGGACGATGATCAGTTAATCGGGTTTGGATTCTAAGACACGAGGCGGGAGCAGCAAAAGCCGCTCCCGCTTTTTTATTTATATAGTTAGCATTATTGTTATTCCATCTGTAATTAAGGTGTAAGCGGTACAATAAATTCAATTTAATGGAGGTCAATCTATGAGCAAGAAAAATAACCGTATGAGCCTGGAAACAATTAAGAAAGCGTTGAGTGATTCGGACTGTGACGTAAGAGCCGCCGCCATGAACGCTTGCCAGGGCAAGGACATCCCGCTTGACGTGATCAAGCTGGGGTTGAGTGATTCGGACTGGCACGTAAGAGCCGCCGCCATGAACGCTTGCCAGGGCAAGGACATCCCGCTTGACGTGATCAAGCTGGGGTTGAGTGATTCGGACTGGCACGTAAGAGCCGCCGCCATGAACGCTTGCCAGGGCAAGGACATCCCGCTTGACGTGATCAAGCTGGGGTTGAGTGATTCGGACTGTGACGTAAGAGCCGCCGCCATGAACGCTTGCCAGGGCAAGGACATCCCGCTTGACGTGATCAAGCTGGGGTTGAGTGATTCGGACTGTGACGTAAGAGCCGCCGCCATGAACGCTTGCCAGGGCAAGGACATCCCGCTTGACGTGATCAAGCTGGGGTTGAGTGATTCGGACTGGCACGTAAGAGCCGCCGCCATGAAAGTGTGTGAGAAAAACGGGATTGAAGCTCCTGTTATTCGCACGATTGAGCCGCCTAAACGTGTCTACAAGAAGTGTGTTGCGGATGTGATCGTGGTTGCAGAGATTCCGAAGGATGCTGAGGTGCGCGGTTCCATTGGGCACAAATGCCGTGCAAACAAGGCGATCATCCGTGAGATTATCGGAGACTTTTGCGGCGAGAAAGTTGGTATTTCTGTATTCGACAGAACTACTACTTACTATGTCGGTGACGAGGTGTACATTGAGGACTTTGATAGGAGCGATGAAGAATGTTCGACTGGATTCCATTTCTTCTGCACAAAGTCAGAGGCCGAGAGGTATTAAGGATTCAAACGGCAAGGGGAGGGCATATGCCCTCCCCTATTTTTATTTGTATGAACAGTTAGCATTTAATGATTTCGTCCTGTAAATATAACAGAAAACAGTTTGGAGGGAAGTACGGATGAATAAAGATAAACTTGCAGAAGAACTGCGGAACGGGAAAAGAGCGATTGATCTGTTAGAGTTTTGCGCTGGGCAGGAATGTGAAATATTTAAGGCCAAGCGCTTCCAGCCTGGGGATGAAATCATTTACATACCTGATGTTTATCTGAATGAGCTGGCGACTGG
The DNA here is from genome assembly GCA_009917445.1 of bacterium D16-76. Lineage (GTDB taxonomy): Bacteria > Bacillota > Clostridia > Oscillospirales > Acutalibacteraceae > Acutalibacter. The sequence goes on from QZEE01000002.1 coordinate 88,843, forward strand.
AAAGTCTGGGTGTACCGAAGAAGAAATCGAAGAAATCATTGACTGTTGCTATTCTGGAAATGACTTCATTGATGAATGTGATGGGGATATACAAAAGGCTGAAGTTCTTTTTGGATATTGCGATTGGCAACATCCGTCATCCGCTATTGATGAATTGGAGGATGATTAACATATGTTAAAGCCAAGGGTATGCGGAGTTATTCTCATATTGATTTCTGCGTTGGTGCTATGGTATTGCGCCGTACATAATTGTGATGCAACAGGTGGAGTGTTTTATGCGTTGCTTGGATTGTGCATGTTGCTTATAAAAGACGGGGACAGTGATGATAAAGAATGGAGAGAGTGAATCATGACACATAATGCGTGGGAGCATGGGGATAGATTGACAATTCATAACGCAAGCAAAGAACAACTAAAATTTATGGTTAGGGGTCGTGATAGATGCATTAAGGACATGACCAAAGAGATAGAAACTTTGAAATCGGAAAACAAGATACTTTTGGATGCGGCTGCTAAATGGGCGGGTATGGTGATGGAGCTGCAAAACAGATTGGAAAAAGAGAAAGGATGAAGATTGTGTATACATTGGCTAAATTTGTTCGAGATGCGAAAGCTGGAATGAGTTTAGAACTCATATGGCGTTACGGAAAAACTGGTGATGACATTGATGAGCGGTTGCGTGGAGTAAGAGAGGTTACACGGGTTTCAAGCTATAAAATGGAAATGACAAATGCACAAGGCCAGGAAAGTTTTTTGCATTTTGGTAGTGCAAAACTGGTTGAGTATGATGACGAGTACTTAACAGTTTATAATCCAATTAGGCGCGAACTTACAGAAGATGAGCGGCGTGTCTTGGATAAAATCGATTCTACTGATATGTTTTTCTTGAAAAAAGAATATGCTAGAAAATCTTCTTGTCCATGGATTGACCCGTATGGAAACAAGACGATCAAAGGAAAGCGATATATCAGTTATGAAAATAAAGTGTTGGATTACTCTATGCGTGGGGAGATGATATTGAAATATCGTATCATTCAAGTTAGCAAATAGGCGGTATGTTCTGTAAATATAGTGAAAGAAAATGAATTGGAGGTAGGCAAAATGACATTGAAAATAGATACGATTAACATTGTTGTAGATGTACATGAAGGGATGGTGAAAGGCGTGTATACAGATTCTGACTATCCTATAAACGTGGAAGTGTTAGATCGTGATATTAACGCTAGTTCAGCAGATGACGAGGATGAATTGAATCGAATTGAAAATGAGCTGGACGCTATTCATACATCACCTACTTGGAGGACACTATGGTAAATAACATAAATGGAGGTAAACACTACCATGACTAGTATCGTCTATCAAGATCGTGCGAGTGGTTCGATGTACTTATATCGTCCCAAATATCCAGCCCAGCGCAGTATGTATGAACAGAAAAGAATGGAACGGATATTGGCAGCAATGGAAGAATTAAGTCATACAGGTAATATCAATATATACTTGTATAAAAAAGGTCGGTTGAGAAAGATTGCACAGCACAATATATAAAAAATGGAGGTTTTAAAATGAAAATCACTTTCGATGTAGCAAAGGAAAAAGGGAGCAAAAGGTACTATGCTTTTGATGTGGAGAACCCCGATATGCCTGTAAGTGGCAACAAGCCAACATATGGCACAAAGAAAGATGCCTTGCACAATGCAGCAGAAAACATGGGTATTCCATATAAAGAATATATGAAGTTGCGGAGGGTGGCGGCATGAAGAATGATTTTACTCCGCAGGAGATAGCGGAAATGCACGACCGCAACGAAAATTTCAGTGGAAAGGTTGCGGATTTCAAGAAAGTACGGCTTTACAACGAGATTAAAAATGAGCTGGATAACTTCTCAAAGAGCTGTGATAACGTTATTGGGGTTGACAGTTTCGAGTTGAATCCCAATGAAAAGAATACAATTTTGTGGGCCACAATGACACCAGCGGTATTTCTTGATAGAGATGGGATTAAGCAGTTGGTTTCAATAATCTCGAAAGCGGATCACCTTGCATTTACATCCAGTAATGATGCAATTCGTATTGTGGTTGGGATACAGGATATCTGGGAAAAATAAAAGGAACAGAAAAGTTAGCAAAATTAGTTTCTATTCTGTAAATACAGTGACCAAAAAATTTATGGAGGTGTAAGATGAAACATAAGAACAAACGTCTGATGCTGGTCAAATATCACAACGAGGACGATGTAAACCGTCTTGATACCTGTCTCAAGATGTGCTGTATGCCTCATGTGATTTTTAAGGAGTGCGATTTTGCGGACGGTACTGCTCTCTGGAAAATCTACATTGATCGTGGGCGCTGTACCTGGGATGTGGTTATGCGGGAAGTCAATCGTGTTCATCCTGTCAAATTCAACTATGTCAACGATGGAAGTTATATCACGGTGCATGGCTCACTCTGCACCCCTGTTTGCCCTGCTGTACACAAAGCTACTAATGATCTCATTCTGTAAATATACGGAGGTGTGAAATATGAAGGAATTAACGCTGAGAAACATGATCGAGGATGCCAAGGGCAAATACCTGGAAAGGAATGGGATGCTTGATCGGTACTGGAAGGACGAAGGGCTGATATTTACGCTTGAGAGTTATTATAGTTCTATAGGTTCCGTGCTTAACTTTACAGAGGATGACTGGCAAGCATGTAAGGAAAATGATCTGTCACTGTACGATGTTGTGTCTGCCTGTTGTGAGCCGTGGTTCCATGAGGAAATGAGTGAGATTGGACAGTATCTTAGTCTGGCGGTGGAGTGTTGGCGCAACGAGAGCGATGAAAGGGATGAGTGTCTAATTCCAGACGAGGATATCCCAAAGGAAGTGGTGGACGGATTCATCTCAAACTTCTATACCTGGAGGCGTAAGAAGTTGCCCATGGTAAAAGCAATTTATAGTAATAAAGAGTAAACACAATTTTTCGTTAGCAAACACCGATTTTGTTCTGTAAATATAGTGCCAACAAAATAAATCTTAGGAGGACATAACAATGGCAGCAAACGTTGAAAGCATGATGTACGTTCGTGAGAAGCCCTGGCATGGTCTGGGAACGATGGTCGAAGAAGCACCTACCAGTTCTGATGCGCTCCGATTGGCTGGACTGGATTGGAGAGTGATTCAACAGAATATTCAAGTCTGCGGTGGAGAACGGATTGCCAACTATAAGGCAAATGTGCGTGAATCAGATGGCGCAGTCCTTGGCGTGGTAACAGATCGCTACAGAATTGTGCAGAACGAAGAAGCATTTTCGTTTACCGATTCTTTAATCGGTGGCGAAGTGCGGTACGAAACTGCGGGGAGCCTGTGCGGAGGCAAGAAAATCTGGCTGCTTGCAAAGCTTCCCGATACCGAACTTGTGGGAGATAAGACGGAGCCTTATGTGTGTTTCACAAATACGCACGATGGATCTGGTGCTGTTAGGGTATGCATGACACCTGTTAGAGTGGTATGCAATAACACTCTTAACTTGGCGCTCAGTAGTGCCCAGCGTGCCTGGTCGGTAAGACATACTGGTGATATCAAGTCAAAGCTCCACGAGGCTAGGATATGCCTTGAAATGGCAAACTCTTATATGGATAAGCTCGGTGTGTATGCTGACCACATGGCTAACACCAAGGTTACAAGCGATGAGATTCGGGAAATCCTGGATGAGATGTTCCCGGTGGACGATGAGAGTTCCGAAAGGAGCAAGCGCAGCGCAGAAAGAGCCAAAGATGAATACTGGGTATGCTACTTTGCGCCAGATTTAGCACAGTTTATGGGAACGGCCTGGGCTGCTATCAATGCAATGAGCGACATGGTATCGCATTGTGAGCCGCGCCGCAGAACATCCAACTACCAAGAAAATAATTGGCGTAGGATCATGGACGGACATGCAATGATGGATAAGATGGTTTCTTTGCTGAACGTTAAGGCGTAAGAAGAACTTGCGTAGGCTGGGCGGCAAAAGCCGCCCAGCTTTTTTTTATTTATTGTTAGCAAGATATGTATTTCTTCTGTAAATGTAATGAGAGCAATACAAAAAACGCGAAGGAGAATTGAAAAAATGCAACGCTACTATAGTATTGAAAGGCCAATCGCACCAGGGACTTTTCCGAAGCCAGAGAATAATCGGATAGGTGAAATTGTGAACTTCGATCAGAAAACATACTGTGCGGAGATCGAGCGAGAGGCTTATGGGTATATCGAGTATGAATATACTCTTGGGGACAAAGCTAAGGAATATGAGCTGGTCGCTAAAATTACCCTGGAAAACCTTGATACAGAATTTGTGCGCCGTAGGGTATTAGAATATGGCAAAGATGGCAACAAGGTTGTAAAGCATTGGCATGAAGTGCAGCATGTAGCAGACAGCCTTTATAAAAGCAAAGAATGGGAGGATGAGTACGGGGTTGTTCATTTCGACTTATTCGCGTTTTTCCCTGAGTACCCTGATGGAGTGATAGTTGGAAAGCATTATACCCATCCAGAATGGTATGGTAAGGTTGAAATTTTGGATAGGCTGAAAAAAGCTGGGTATGCAACGATGCACGATTTTATTGAAGCTACAAAAGGCGCTATGTCTGCTGGAAGATTTGTCGGAGGCGTAGATATCGCCCTTATAAGACAAGCTGATCCTATTTTTGCGGATGAGTGTGCCGCATATCGTCTGGCTCGTTTGGAGGCACAAGAGCAGAAGTGGGAACAAGAGCGCCAGGAAGATTTGGAAAGGGAACGCAGAAAAGAAGCGGAAAAGCAACGGGCTATTGAAGCGGAAAGAGCCAAGTATTTTGGATGGGCTGATACGCTTACTGCTATGCAGTATGGACGTGCTAAGAAGCTTATGGATGGATTGATAAGGTACAACAATAGCGTGATGACTGTCAGAGAATATATTATCACGCTTGTGAAAGAAGGACGAACGCTTTATAAGCGTGAATGTCGGATGTCTTGGAAGAGCGATAAAATCACTACGGTTTATGGATTATCCATTCCAGGTGAAAATCTTTTTACGCAACTCAAAAAGACAGAGTATGATTTTGCGGAATACTTGATCAATCATATAGACGTGTTAGAAAGTTAGCAAATTCGTGGTGATGTCTGTAAGTTATATTGGGAAGGTGTGATATTATGATTGTGTTGATTGCAGCTATTATTGTTGTGGTCAAAGTGCTTTTGGAACAAAAGCAAATTTCTGATGCAAATCGTTATGCAAGCCAGGTTGTCAATAGAATGAAAAATTAAGGAGGTATAGCCATGGGACTGCTTGATAAATTTAATGCTGTGGAGATAAAGGCAGACAACAGAATCAGCGAGGCCGATCGGAAATACTGCACAACTTTACAGGAGGCTTACGATAAAGCGAAAGAACAACTGGACGATGTTTATACAATATTGATAAGGGTTGGTAATGAGCAAAGGCGGATTATGGGAAATGATGCCGAGCGGATGCCGAAATTCCTAGAAGGGTGTTCCAGTTTGGTATCACAAGTCGATGAAGATATTATGAACAGACATTTCAGGTTCATAAATGCGATTGTGAGTTATTTTGAAAGAGAGTACACAGTTAATTTGGAGAGGTCGTGTATCTGTGAACATCTGATACCAAAAAAGCCAGATTCGAGTTATTGGAATGATGCGTATAAGCAGGAATATCAGAAGTACCGTCAGGATATTAAGAATCTGTCTCTTAGTTACGTCAGTGTGATTGATGAAATCTATGCCCAGCTCGATGGTTTCTCTTTTGAGGAACGTGCAGTGAATGAGTTAAAAAAGAGATGTTGGGAGGTCGTTCATCCTGGAAGATATTATAACGATAATCCAGAGGATCAGTTTGAAGTAAAGGGTAGCACTCTACGACTTACCTATGGATGTTCTCATTCTTCCTGGTATTCTGATACATGGGAACTAACGGAGACATTAAGGGTTGTCCTTAATGGGATTGCCCATTATTTCTACGGAATGATGGATTATGGATCTTCCATGTTCCCCTTTGCATCGGCGTACAGGGTGGAGACAGATGTATTCGAATATAGCAGATTTGTGCCACGTATAAAATTTTATAAAAACGGAAGGGTTGATATCAAGTTTGCAGACAGCAAATGCTTAAATGAATTTGTAGAACAATATCTTAAAACTAATGTAGGAGGGCAAAACGATGACCAATAAACAATTTACTGCCATGCGGAGGATTTTGGGCAGGAACTTCAGAACGCATAGTGTTTATGTGTGGCAAGATCGATACATCTTAACTGATGGTACAGTGTCGGTTGTATCGAGCACCGATTTTCCAGGATCGGATTTTGAAATTGGCGAACAAAACGAGCAAGCTAAAAATATTTACGATGCTATTATGAAGGAGATGAAAAATGGTGACTACGTTCGTACCCAGGACGATTTAGCATCTTGGAGAAAGGTCGCCAGGAAAGAGGAAATTATTCAGATCGAAGGTAATACATCAGATGGAGAGCACATTGCAGGTAACTTTAATACACGTCTTGTGGTGGATGCAATGGATTCTATCGGCACAGGTTCAATGCTCTATATTGGAAAGCTTCACATGATAAGCAATCTGTGCGGATTGATCGTGCTTCCTAAAAATTATACTGGGGGCGAAACGGATTTCTTTGGATTTGTATTGCCAACGCGCAAGCAAGCCACAATTTAAATTTTTCATATATATTGACAAAGCTTATAACAAGTGGTATAATCCAAGCATAGCGAAAAATTAAATTTTTGGAGAGATCAAAATGTGTGAAAAATCTGATGTTCGTGTAACAAAGCACGCTAACAAACGCATTCGGCAGCGGCTAGGGGTAAACAAGAAATCTACAGATAAGATTGCAGAAAAGGCGCTTGAATTTGGAATAACCCATGCAGAAACAAAAGGAAAGCTGTCTAAACATTTGGATGGAATATTTCTCTTGAATTATAAGCCTACAAATATGCGAGTCTATAATCATTCTGTATACTTATTCAATGGGAATATATTGATCACAGTATTGCCTCTCCCCCACAAGTTTTGGGCGTATGCAGACAAGTTGCAAAAACAGAAGGATTCAGATAAGGAGGCCATGCAATGCTAAAGCCATATGAGCAAGATGCCGTTAATGACATATTGCGTTGCGACAATTCAACGGAGCTGGTTAAAGCAATTATCTATGGATATGCAGAACAGTCCGTACAGAATGCCAAAGCTTTGTTGGATTGCACTACCAAGATAGCAAGTATTGCCCTAAAATTACAAGCCGAAGAATCATCCAAACTTCGAGAGGCTGGGTTATGGCTGATAAGCCAGGTTGAAGTCCCTGATATGAAAAAGCGTGAATTGTTCGCCGCTATGACACCAGTGTGTAAGGCATTGTTTCCTAAAGGATATCCTCATGATGGTTGCCCGTGTGACCAGGACTATTTCAAGAGGTTTATAGATTTATTGAAAGATAAATCGGCATTCTCTTGGAAAAAAGATAAGGTGTGGTCTGATCTATATGGCTATACTGAGTATTTGCAGTCCATGGAAAAATTATATGGAGATGGTATAAATGGTGAATGAAGAAGAACTAGATCGTGCGGTTGTTCCGATGGTAAAATTTTTTAACGAAAACGGATTGCCAACTTGTATGTCTTGTCAGGGCCATAATTCAACAAACATGTCTATGTTTTGGATTCAATTTGAAAAGTCAGTTACAAAGGATGACATTTTGGATTTCATGAAGAAACAATTAAACAAGTTTGGTTTCTTCACTTCATGCGGTAGGTTTGCAAAACGTATTTATGGCTACTACAATATCGACACTCAGGTATGGGAATATTGTGAGAGTTGGAATTACTTTGCCGCTACAATCGATGCTGCAAATGAAGATTTTCGCACATGGCAGTCAACAGAAAACAAGTGGGAGGGGTTTAATGGATCTGCATATCTCAAACAGCGGGAACGTAGATTAAATTACAAAAGTAAAGGATGAGTGAAGTACCAATGGCATGTATGAAAACATATTTGACACGGAGGCAAGTATATTTTTATAATCAGAAAAACAAAAAGTTCTATATCTCCGAGGAATTTTATGGAGATAGAGATGAATTTGAAAGGTTTGGGCTGAACGATGTATGTACAAAATCTTGGGAAGAAATTCTTGAGGAATTGCGAACTATAAAAACTTTGCGTGCTTTTCTTTCTAAGGTGAGCGAAATTTCCGGATATTATAAATCTGGAATCGAAGAAAAAATTGGAACAAGAATCAAGGTAGGACAGTATAAAGATATTCCATTTGCGGATGAGGTATATAGAATAGATTCTGGGTGCTCTGGCGTGTTCTTAGACACACAACATTCATACAAAACAATCGCATTCTAAGTAAAGGAAAGGTATGTTTTATGGATTCAACATACTGTGATTATTGTGTATTCTATGGTGTTGGAACTAGCCCATGTAGGTTATGTGGAGGATGGATCGAAGAAGATAAGAGCGGCTCTGTTTCTGAATCAGATGGTGAGGCTACGGCCCCGATCTAATGATTTGCATTTGCAACGCATTAAATTTTTACAGTTAGCAAGATGCATTTGTTTTCTGTAAATGTTTTGGAGGTGATAAACAGATGAAGTATCAATACTTAAATCAAGTAATACCACAGAAGAGCAGAAAAGAATTAAATGAAAAGATCATTTATCTAGTGAGTCAGAACAATGTAGGACAGTTCGGCATAACATCGGAGGATATCTATAACGGATATACGGGCGATGGCGGATTGCATGGATTAAGGCAGACTGATTTCAAAAACTATCATGAGTACTCAGATGCGAAAAAAGAGTTTGAAAATGGGCAATTCTTTACCCCTCCCCCGCTTTGCCAACTAATTATGGATGTATTGAATCCAGGGATGGATGATAGTGTTGCCGATTTAACTTCTGGTATGGCAACATTTTGTAATTTCATGCCTATTGAGTCAAACTTTTATGGTTGTGAACTAGATATCAAGGCGTACAAGGTTTCAAAGTACTTATATCCAAAAGCTAATTTGTTCCATGGAGATATTAGATCGTATAATCCAGATATGCGTTTTGATTATGTGGTTGGGAATCCTCCATTCAATCTTTCATGGAAAGTTGACGGTGAAACTTATACATCGCAACTTTACTATTGTTTAAAGGCCGCAGAGTTATTGAAGCCATTAGGGATTATGGCTATTGTTGTGCCAGATTCTTTTCTTTCGGATGATTTTATGGATGCTAACACTATTGCACAGATAGAGAGCCAGTTTTCATATCTTGGTCAGGTTTTAATTCCTTCGGGAGCTTTTTCATATCTAGGTGTAAGCAACTTCTCGACAAAGATCATGTTTTGGCAAAAGATTTTGGATTCTGTTATTACTCCGCAGAGGTATAGTTTCTCTTATGATTTTGAACTTACGGACATCAGCTATTCAAAAGATGTGGTTGCAAATATTCAGGAAAGTATTGTAAGTAATGCACTCTCTATAAAAGAGAAAAATAGTGCAAAAGCTAAGCTAGTGCTTGCCAATCATGATTATGATGCTAACTTTCAATACAGAGTCCGCAAAATGCTCTATCATATCAAGTCTAATCCAGCTATCAAGGATAAATACACAAAATGTATTGAGTATATCTATAAGTTTGAGCATCAAAAGCAGCCCGACAATATGAAGTATGAAGAATGGGCAAAGATTCGTATTACCGAAGCCAAAGTACTCGCTTACTTATCAAGAGTGTTGAAATCCCAGCACAAGAAGCCAGTACTAGATAAAATATGTTTAGTTAAGCAGAATTACAGTTTGGCCTATAAAGCGTATAGTGTAGCAGCTACTAGGATGTTAAGCGATTCTATGAAATCCCCTATTCCCATACATCAACTTGTTTCAAGCGGTGAAGATTTACAGAAATACAGTGTATTTTCTAAGCTGATAATGCGTAAAAGGCAAGACTATGATATGGAAACTATGCCTTATTCGGAGATGTCAGAAGATAATGAAATCACTAAATTTCTTGACGATTTTAAAGTGTATGACAGAAAGAAAAGAAAGACGATTCGTCTGAACGAAATGCAAAAATTTGATATCAATCTCTTTCTGCAAAAAAGAAATTGTTTGTTGCAATGGGAACAAGGCAGCGGGAAAACTCTTGCAGGTATTGTATGTGGAAAATATCGGATGGAGAAGCAGAACGCTCTGTGTTCTTGGGTCGTATCAACTGCAATTTCAATCAATAATAACTGGGCACCCGAGCTGAAAAACTATGGAATCCCGTACCGTATGGTTAGCAAATTAAGCGACATTTCTGAAATACGTAACGGGGAGTATGTTCTGGTAACTTTGAATATGCTATCAAAGTATCAAAAACACATAAAGAAAGCAATTAAGAAGTGTTGCCAAAAAGTATGCTTGATTTTTGATGAAGGAGATGAGATGTCAAACCCAGATACAAAGCAAGCAAAAGCTGTTTTAAGTTGTTTCCGCAAAGTCAAATATAAAATTGACATGACTGGCACATCTACAAGAAATAATATTTCAGAGATAGCCCCGCAGTTTGAACTTCTCTACAACAATTCCTACAATATGATCTCATGGTGCGAAGAGTTGTTCCGTACCGAAAAGTCGGATATCGGAGAGGAATATATTGTGTCTGACTGTAATTCATACTATGGCGATCCGATCCCAGCATATAAGCCAGGGTATAGATTATTTGCAGAATCTTTTTCACCAGAAAAGATTACTGTTTTTGGTGTTGGAAAATGTACCCAAGATATATACAACTCCGAGCACCTTTCACGAATGCTTTCGTATTCAGTAATCACAAGAACTTTGGAAGAAATAATGGGAAAAGACCTTCGGAGAATACACCAAGTTACTGTAGACTTTTCCCCAGAAGAACGCAAAGTTTACAATATGGCAATAAATGATTTTCGTACATTGCGGAATCGGTATTTTGCATCAATAGGGAACTCAAGAAAAGATAGCATGATGGCTATAATACAGCAGATTTTGTTATTGCTTAGAATTTCTGCCGCTCCTAATACTGTGGCAGAATACACATCAAGCGAAGTCCCTACAAAAATAAGCAAAATTCTTTCTATGTTATCTGAGATGGATAATCAGATTGTGGTTATTGGCGTTCGGCACAAAAACGTGATCGATGCTTATATGCGCGAAATCCATAAGTGTTTTCCGCATAGGAGGTTGTTTATTGTTACTGGAAGTACAACATCTTTAAAAAAGCGAAAAGAACTAGAACGGACGTTGAAAGAAAGTAAAAACGGAATTTTGCTTTGTACTCAGCAGAGCTTGCCATCAAGTGTAAACTTCGAGTATGTAAATAAGATTATCATTCCAGAGTTGCACTATAACAATGCACGTATGAGCCAATTTTATCACAGGTTTATACGTTATGATTCTTCAGAATGGAAAGATATATACTTTGTAACATATTCTGGTAGCATAGAGTCAAATCAAATGCAAATGGTGTTAGCAAAAGAGAAAATCAATCTGTTTATGAAAGGACAAGAAGTAGACCTCAATGAAGTTTACAAACGGTTTGGCGTTGACTATGACTTACTCTCTTTGCTGATGTCGAGAGAAAAAGATGATGATGGGCACTATCAGATTAGTTGGGGAAAGCAGACGATACAATAGAAAAGCCGCCCATTTAGGGCGGCACAATCTATTAGCATGTGTCTACATCGAGATTTCCATTTTTATACCAACATACTGCCTTTCGCATAAAATCCTCGGTAACACAAAACTCTTCTGCTAAATCCCATATTTCCGTATGGCCTGTTTTTACAGCATGTTCTAGTTTGTCTTGTGGAACTAGATGCATAATTGCCCATTTATCAGCCATGTTCTCATGCTTTTTACGTATATCATATTTAGAATACAGATTGTAAAAACTTCCTGTAACACAATGACCTAGTTCGTGTGCAACAGAAACAACCTCAGTTGCTGTTGAATCCATCTTTCTTGGATTGACAAGAATAGATGTTTCACCATCAGGTAAAATGATCGACATAGATTTAGTATGAGAGGTTGAAATAAAGTCAATATCAATATGATGCTGTTCTGCATAAACATATAAGCTAGTTATCTTGTTCTTCATATTCCCTCCGCTTTTTTGCAATTTTATACTGGATATAATCTTTTGCATCTTTCCAGTACTCATTCATTTCTTCGTCAGAAAGATCTTGTGCTCCATCAAAGAATGCTACACGAATATCTTCAATATTGATTTCTGGTTCTGTTGTTACTGGGATTTCAATGCTATTTGGTTCTGCACCCAGCAAATAATCTGTAGTTATTCCAAGGTAACGAGCAATAGCCGCCGCTCGATCAGATTTGAGTGTTGACACCCTTCCTTTCCGCAGTTCAGTTAATGTGCTTCTGCTTAACCCCAAATCATCACACATTTTGGAGCCTTTAATATTCAGTTCATTTAGCCTCTTGTCAATGATATCGGATATACGGCTCATAAAATAACACCCCATATAGAAACTTTGTTTGGAAATACAGAAATTTGTACCAAATGACTTGACAAATAGGTTTTTTTGTATTATCCTATATACCGGGCAATACAGGAACTTGTATTTCTCCCCTATCGCTTATATAGTAATACAATAAGTTGTATTTGTCAAGCCTAAATTATAAAAAGTTGGAGGGATTATTATGGATGACTATTCATCATTCGGATTGAAAGTAAAGGCCAGGTTGATTGAACCCCCTACGAGGACACAGGCTTGGTTGCTGAAAGAGGTGAGAAATAGGACTGGTCTTTATATAGACTCTCCCTACATGTCAAAGATTTTGAAGGGAAAATGTCAGCCTCCTAAGATTGTGCAAGCAATCAAGGATATATTAAACATTACTGATTAACAGAAAAGGGGTTTTCGGTATGCAGTTGCGTGATGGTGTTTTTGAACAGTACAATGGTTTCTTGCTGGACACAGAAAACATTTTATGTGCAGCTAGTACTAGCAAGGATAGGGTAGTACTCCCCTACACTGGTGATTTACCTAGCCAGTTTACGGATTGCACTACTCCTGAAATTCGTATTCTGGTTAAACCCGGAGATGTCAGAGTCCAGCTTACGGCGCGACAGAATAGCAGAAAGATTATGGCTATAGTTGACGCTGATAGTGCTGAACTGTGTAGTGTGTTAGATAAGTTCTTTGAGAGAGTCGGAAATGGTTCTACCGGGCTTTCTCCATTTTGGGAAGGTGTATGGTTTGCTCACTATGCAGATTGGAAGTCAGCGCTGAGGAAGACAGCAGCATAAAAATTTCAAAAATTTTATTTTTTGCTATTGACATTATGAAAGGAATGTGGTAATATATAGATACAGAAAGACACCTGGTATCGAATGGAGGATCATCATGATTCGTGAGCAGTTCTTTGAGGATGCCAACGGTTTTGGCGCATATAGAAACAAAGCGGATTTCATGCAAGCATGGAAGTTTGTTTTGGATTTTGAAAAAGAAACCGAAAAGTCTTTGGATTCTGGTTTTACCCAAGAAGAGTACTACGATCTTTTCAATACGATGCGCATTAGACACTTATCAGTGTTCTATAATCGAAAGACTGCAATAATGTTCTATATCAAATACTTAGTTAATCATGATGTTCTTCCTAAGAGCCAGGAGGATATGATATCTTCAATCGAGTTGTCCTCTTTGAGCATCAAAGATTCAAAGCATGTTATCTACTTCAAAAACATAGCAATGCTGAAAGAGGCTATCGACACCACAGTTTACGAAGCTGATCCGTATGATCCACAAATTTTTGACGTACCTATTTCTATCCTCTACTTAGCTTGGTATGGCCTAACAGAAGACCAGATTATAAATCTTCGGAAAACTGATGTAACAGAAAACGGGATAATCCTAAACGGCATACACATTATAATGGATGGGTTTGTCGTAAACATGCTAGAGCAGCTTAGAGATTCGGAAGGATATTACCAGCAAGCAAGAGGTAGGATTTTGCGTAAGTATGTTTATTCTGATTATTTGATTAGATCGGATCGGAAACATCAAATAGACTTAAATGGATTGCGTGGAATACTTGCTAGAATGAACAATTATTCTGGCAGAAGGTTCTCTCTAAGATATGATGTTGTATATCGGTCTGGTGTGTTTTATAGAGCATACCTAAAAGAATGCAACGGGGTACACTTTGACTTAGAAGATCCAAAATGTGCATCAGAGATATTCGGTGAAAACCTAAATGTACGGTCTAAGTTAATTGCAACGACCAGGGAGTACGATTTTTACAAGCAGCTATTTTCCTAAAGGGTGTAAAACCCCTTTAGGTTTAACATAGCAACACATTAAATTTTTATACTTGGAGGGATGTCCATTGTCTGTGCTAATTTTCCTAATATTTTTGGCTGGTGTACTTGCCTGGCTTTTTCTTTCATTCGTTTACAAGCCGCTTGGAAGTTTTGTGCTAAAAATATTTGGAGATGCAAAAGAATCAATGACAGAAGATGATGACAAAGAGAAGAAAGGTTGATAACATGAAGAAAGCAAAACGTGGACTTGTAGGAGCTATTGCTTTTGCAATCCTAATCTTTGGAGGATTATTCCTACTGTTTAAATGCACTACACATATTCCAGCGGGATATGTTGGAGTAGTGTACAATGTACGTGGTGGCGTTGTTGGAGAGGTGCTTACGCAAGGATGGCACGTAGTCGCTCCTACCAAGGAGGTTACTACATATTCCATTGGGGTAGAGCAATCATATTTAACCGCAGGAGATAACGGCGATTCACCAGAAAACGATAGTTTTGAAGCTCCTTCTTCAGATGGTAAAGGGTTGACCGTTGACCTAGCTTTTACATATCGATTCGATTCCGATATGGTTGCAGATACTTTTACCAGGTTTAAGGGACAGTCTGGCAAAGAAATTCTGATGTCTTTTATCAAGCCAAATGTAATGTCATGGACAAAGGAAGTAACGGCACAGTACCCTGTCACTGAAATCTTGGGAGATCAGCGTGCTAATCTAAATCTTGTATTGACCGAATACCTTATGAAGAAGTTCGCGCCGTATGGAATTGTTGTTGAGAATGCTACACTGGTTGATATCAACCCAGATAATGAGACACGGCAGGCCATTCAGAAAAAAGTTACAGCACAGCAGGAATTGGAGTTAGCCAATATTGAGGCACAAACGGCAAAGATTCAGGCTGAAAAAGATAAGGAAGTTGCTGAGATTGCAGCAGAGCGCGAGATTGTAGAGGCCGAAGCAAATGCTAAGGCATTGCGCATTGCAGCAGAAGCAGAGGCAGACGCAAACAAAAAGATCGCGGCATCTCTGACACCAGAACTAGTTGAAAAAATCAAGTATGAACGATGGGATGGGAAGGTGCCTACTGTATCTGGTTCTGGAACTGGTACGATTGTAAGTATCGATGGCGTGAATTGAGGTGAGTAAATGGCTTTAGGAAAAAAGCAGCAAGTAACCGTATCGCATGATATCCTAAAAGAAAAGCAGGACGAAGTTGCGCGGCTTACGCGCAGAGCGGACACGGCAGTAAATGTAGTCACACGCACAATCGAAGACTTAGTGTCTGTCAACAACGAGATCGACACAGCTATGCAAGAGATTGATACGTATATGGAAAATCTCGAAAAAACGAGAAACGAAATGGCAGAGCGGCGTAAAGCAAACTCTACTGTAATCACAAATTTCTCAAAGTTGATAAACACCGATAATCCAGCTTAATTCTAAATGGGATGTTGGCTTGGGAGCAGCCATCATTTAAAGAGTGGATGATATTCCGTGTGTGACGATGGAAAGTTTTTCCGTTATCTACCAGAAACCGATAGGGAGAGCCGATTCGGAATAAAACGGAACTTAGACTGGTCAGTCAAGGACAGTACAGCGATAAGCCTATTATATAAGATGTATTGTGAAGCGTAGGAGCCAGTACAGGAACAGTTGCGGGGGCGGGATAGGACATAAAGGGCCAATATTTCCTTTGGCGTAATAGCACACCATTTAGATATATAAGCGTGGCGCTCACAGCAATTATTTAAACACTCCATTTGAAAAATTCTCATATTTGTGTCAGTATGAGTAGCGCCACATGTAAGTGCTGCTGAAAACCGCAGCTAAGGCGATCCGCGCAGGGCGCGGACATAAAGATGTAGTTGGGAGGCTCTACAATGGCAAAAGCAAGAGATCAGCCCTAAATAGCATAGAGTATTCAGTTTATATTTAATTAAATAATCTTTAGCTTACATTTGGGGCGCATAGCGCCCCACCCTATGTCGGAATGATGGAACTGGCAGACAAAGCGGACTTAAAATCCGCTGGCGGCAACGCTGTACGGGTTCAAATCCCGTTTCCGACACCAACAGCAAGTGATTGTCATGTTATTACACTCCAAGATTTGACGGTGGGAAAGACCACTACTGCCGTGTAAGAGCGGCAACTTGCGGAGATAAATCAACTGGCAGAAAGGTTTATAAATCGGGGGTATATTACCTTGTGTGGGTTCGAGTCCCACTCTCCGCTCCTCCTTTTATTTGCAAAGTATATGATCACGCTTAGGTAAGGGTCACGTTTCGATTTTGTGGGAGATCGGAATGCTCCAGTGCAATTCTGGTGAGCCTGTTATATCTATATGCCTTTGTATCTCAATAGGAAGAGAGCGGGGATAATATCCCGCGATGATAAGGGTTCGAGTCCCTTCAAAGGCAAAATCCGCCAGTTAATGATGATAAGTAGCAGCTATGGGTTGATCGCCATGGAAGTCGCCTATATAGTTAATTGGTGGCGTGGAGGCTATGAAAGTGCCGATTTGGTCAACAAAGGAAGGATTCAAAATGCAGCAAGGATTACACCAATGGTCTACTCCCCTATGCAGATACAGCGTTGGCCTTTTGTGTTAGGGTAACTCAGTTGGATAGAGCGTGTTAGGAAGGTATTCTGAATTTCGCGGTCGTGGGTTCGAGTCCCACCCCTAGCGCTAAGGGAAAAGTTGATTAAACTGTTAAACCAACCCTATAAATGGATCAAAACGGTGACAGCCTGGAAAGACAGGCAAATTATGCGGCAATAGCCAAGAGGTAAGGCACTGAATGTATAAAATGCGAAACACAAGTTCCGCTAACAGCAATTTTTACATATTCCAAACAGATATCGTAGGTTCGAGTCCTACTTGCCGCTCCAAACTAATAAATCCAAGGTGGTGTTAATATGGGAAACTTCATAAATGCATTAGAACGTACCGCAAACAACGGAAAAACTCTAACTGAGAATGGTGCCGTTGGTTATCGTACTACAGGTAAGAATTTGCTAGACCTAAACTTTGCCGTTTCGTCTTTGCGTAATAGCGCAGATGAAGAAATTGCCAGTCGTTTTGAACGAGCTTTCTTTGACGATAAACTAACGGCGATTAAATGGCTTTTCTATGCGAGAGATGTCCGTGGAGGACTTGGAGAACGGCGCTTGTTTAGAGTTATCCTAAAATATATGATGTCTAAGTTTCCGAACTATTTTGTTGATCTTCTTCCACTGGTTCCTGAATATGGACGTTGGGATGATCTTTGGGTGCTGCTTGATACAGAATACAGAGGCTTTGTTGGAGATATCGTAGCGGCACAGTTAGACGATGATATCAGAAATGCCAACATCGGTAAAAGCATATCGCTTTTAGCCAAGTGGTTGCCTCGTAGTAGATCATCCTCTAAGACTAGTTGGAGGTATGCTCAAATTATCCAAGAAGAACTGGATATGCAGATTGATCGATATCAGCATGTTGCATCTAGTTTAAGCAGGCATTTGAATGTTGTAGAGCAGAAGATGTCTGCGAAGAAGTGGGATGAGATTGATTACAAGGGTGTACCTTCAAGAGCAAATCTCATATACAACAAGGCGTTTTTACGTCATGATGCAGAGAGAAGAGTTGCATTTTTGGAAGACGTGAATGCTGGTAAAGCAAAGATAAATTCTGGTACGTTATTTCCACACGATATTGTACATAAGTATGCAGAAGAGTATGGATTTGATGCTGCCTTAGAAGCTCTTTGGAAAGGTCTTCCTAATACAATAAACGATTGTGATAGCACCATCGTAGTTGCGGATGGCAGCGGAAGCATGAGACGGCGTATGGGCAATACTCAGATAACAGCATTAGAAATTGCAAACGCTTTGGCAATATACTTTGCGGAGAGATGTAAAGGAGAGTTTAAGGATAGATATATCACATTCTCTGAACATCCGCAGCTAGTAAATCTTGGAAGCGGGAACAGTCTACATGAGAAATTACGCATTGCACAATTTTTCACCGAGGTAGCTAATACAAACATCGAAGCTGTGTTTGATCTAATTCTTACTACAGCAATTCAGAATAGAATGAGGCAAGATGAATTGCCGAAAAACATTCTGATAATTTCGGATATGGAGTTTGATTCGTGCGCGGTTGTTAATGGTGCGTATTTTCAAGAGCGTCCAACTGCAACACTGTTTGAAAATATCGCCAGTCAATATAATGCTGCTGGATATCAAATCCCAAGGTTGGCATTTTGGAATGTGTGTTCCAGAACGAATGTAATTCCTATCAAGGAAAACGATCTTGGTGTCGCTCTTGTAAGTGGGTTCTCTCCTAATGTCGCTAAGATGGTAATGAGTAATACACTTGATCCATATGAGTGCTTGTTGGAGGCAATCAATGTAGAACGATATCAGCCTATCGAAGATATGCTCAAGTCTGTAATTTAGCAACACATTTAATTTTTAAGAAGAAACGGAGGTATAGGGTACGACTTTTTATCTATAAGTTGTACATCTATACCTTTGTTCTTATATTTATGAAAGGGTTTGATGCCTTTGATTTATTTAGATCATGCTGCAACAGCACCAGTCTTTCCAGGTGTCTTAGATGCTATGATACCGTGGTTTGAGAGCAAAAATGTAGGCAATGCTAACAGCTCACATACTCAGGGATTAAATGCAAAAAGGGCTATTGAAAGCGCACGTAGGCATGTTGCAGAACTAATCAATGCTGATCCAGAAGAGATATTCTTTACCGCTAGTGGTTCAGAATCAAATAAGCTATGGACAGAGGATTTGCAAAATCGAACTTTTTTTACAAGTAAGGTAGAACATAATTCTTTGTACAACGCCTTGTCGAAAGTCAGAAACTATCGAGTTTTGAAAACGGATTCTGATGGAGTGCTCGATCTGGATTACCTAGAATGGAAACTAAAGCACAGTAGGGTAAGACCTACAGTTTCTGTTATGTGGGTAAATAATGAGTTAGGATCTATCAATCCGATGAAAGAGATTGGTAAGATATGCCGAAAGTATGGTGCGCTGTTACATACAGACGGTGTGCAAGCTGTAGGGCATATACCAGTTGATGTCAAGGCAGCAGATTTGCAGTATCTTTCTTTAGCAGGCCACAAGTTTGGCGCTCCATTAGGGGTTGGTGCATTATATGTTTCAAAGTATGCACCAAATTATTCTTCGATAGCATTTAGTCGAGGAACACCTAATGTTCCAGGAATTGTGGGTTTGGGTATGGCGGCAGTTGATGTAGCTTACATGCTACCAGACTTATTAAAGCATGATCACTGGGAAGTTTTAAGGCATATGTTTGAAACAACGTTAAGACGATGGATGCCATGTGATTACAGGATAAACGGCGGAAACAATGTTTCGGAAAACATAATAAGCCTTACTATACCAGGAGTAAATGCAGAAACACTGATGATGTACTTGGATAAAGAAGATATCTATGTATCTACTGGATCTGCATGTAATTCAAATTCAGGGCAACCGTCCCATGTACTTTCAAATATTGGAATGTCATATAGCGATGCAATGTCTACCATTAGAATCTCAACTGGGTATGACACAAAATTTGAAGATGTCATTCAAGCCGCTGAGGTTATTAGCAAATCTGTTAAAAAAATAAAAGCAATACACTAAAAGAAAGGAAAGTAGTTATGTATTTTTTGAATCATGTAAGGGTCAACAACAATGATGATCGTGTGGGACTCAAGGTGTATACACCTGTTCCATACGAGACTCTTGAAGATGCAAGAAAGCAGCTCGAAAGAACTGTAGAAATAATCAAAAAAAGGTATTACCAGTTGTATATCTGCATTTTCACACTTGTGTTTCAGTACTGTTAATACCAACAAATTTGATTTATTTGTAGATCTTGCTATGCATCCATATGGAAGTTTGGTTAAAAGAGACTTAGATGGATCATCAATGGAGACTTGGTATATTTCAAATGGAGATGAAAAATCTGCTAAAGAAAATGATTGGGTAATATCGTGTGCGATGAATCGCCCAATGATTGATGACGTGATTTTTAACGATCCCGCTACGATTGTATTCTGGGATGATGGAACAAAGACGGTAGTTAAATGCCAGGAGGGTGATGTTTATAGCAAGGAAACTGGCCTTGCAATGGCTATGTTGAAGCGCTATATGGGTAACGACAACACATATAATAAAGAAATCAACGCCTGGTTAGGCGAAAATGAATGATTGGAGCTGAACATAATGAACTATTGTAAGCATGATAATCCAACTTGCAATCTTCACAAAGATTGTTTTGCGAATCTTGATGGTGAATGCAGTTGCCTTAACAACACAGATTTCCAAGGTAAAGACTGTCCTTTTTATAAGACAGAACGTGAGCCTAGCGTAAAGAAGAAAATGTCAAAAGTAGGGGATGGTGCTTTTTGTTTCCCCTAAACGATATTTACAATGAAGACTGCGTTTTAGGTATGGAGTCGTGGGGGGGGGTAGCTGATTTAATACTTACTGATCCACCTTATAATATCAGTACTTCCAATAACTTCCATACCATGAAAGGCAGACAAGGAATTGATTTTGGAGATTGGGATAAAGGGTTTGATTTAATTGGATGGATTCCAAAAGCTATCGAAAGGCTTAGGGATGGCGGTAACATAATTATTTTTAATGCATGGCGCAATATGGGTAATATTGCTTCGACACTAGAAGATTGTGGTTGCTTAGTTAAGGAAATGATTCAATGGCAGAAATCAAACCCTATGCCCAGAAACAGAGATAGACTGTATGTAACATCGTGTGAGTTTGCTGTGTGGGCCACAAAAGGAAAAGGGTGGACTTTTAATCGCCAGCGAGATTCATATGAGAATACGGTGTTCCAATACCCTATTGTATCTGCTAAAAAACGTATTCATCCAACTCAAAAGCCCGTAGAACTGTTGAAAGACCTAATTCTAATTCACAGTAATCCAGGCGATATTGTGTTTGATCCATTTATGGGTAGTGGGAGTACCGCAGTAGCGGCTATAGAGGCTGGAAGAAAGTTTATTGGATTTGAGCTTGATTCCAACTATTGTGGTGCTGCTCGTGAACGAATTAGTAAACTTTGATAATAGGAGGAATTTATACGGAATATAGAACTTCTCTTTTCTGTGAAATCGACAAATATGCCGCTGAAAGCTATTGTGCGATCCATGACACCGACAAATCGCTTAATATTGGCGATATCACTAAAGCCGATGAACACGCTGTAGCAGATTTCAACGTAATGTTTGGCGGTAGTCCATGTCAAGATTTTTCTGTAGCTGGAAAGCATGGAGGCGCTGCATGGACTTGTAAAAAATGTGGTAATACATATAACCCACTAGAAGCGCATTATAGTATGCGTGATGTCTGCCCTAGGTGCGGATCTTCGGAAATCGAGAAAACTCGATCTTCATTGTTGGTGGAATGGTTACGGTTTCTTAGAGAGAAAATGCCGCGATTTGCAATGTACGAAAATGTGAAAAACATTGTTGGTATAAGGTTTAAGCCAACATTCGATATGTTTGTGCGAGAACTTGAAGAATATGGATATAATGTATATTGGAAAGTTCTCAATGCAAAAGATTATGGTATTCCGCAAAATCGTGAACGTGTGTACTGTATCATTATCCGCAAAGACCTAGATAACGGAAAGTTTGAGTTTCCAGCACCGATTGAGTTAAAGCATTCATTGGCTGATATACTTGAAGATGATGTCGAAGATAAATATTATCTTGATGATGAAAAAGTTTCCAGTCTGATTTACCCCCCCCACCAGATAATGCAAGATGCAAACTTGCAAAGTTGAGCCAAAAAGGAAGAAATTTCGAGGGATATTCAGACACAGCCTGTACCCTTTTGGCAAGAGACTATAAAGGGTATGGGAATCAGCCGTCAAATGGAGTCATTGAATATGAAAAATCAGATTATTCAAGTCGGTAATATGTGTCCTACCAAAACACGCAGCAATCCAAATCAAGGCAGGGTCTATAATCCAGATGGAATTGCGCCTACATTAAACTGTATGGGGGGGCAACCTAGAGCCACGAATTATTATTTCTGACTTAGGAAAATTATCAAAAAAATGTGGTGATTATATGGATTCAAGTGAAGTTAAAGATGGCGTGGATCAAGCGCCTAAATATAAAGTGCGCAAGCTCACACAAAAAGAATGCTGGCGGCTAATGGGGTTTGAAGATCAAGATTTTGAGAAAGCTAAAAGTGCGATGAACGAGAACATATACAATGGAAAGGATCGAAGTGGATCGCAACTTTATAAACAAGCTGGAAATTCTATTGTAGTTGATGTTCTAAGTGCTATAATGAGAAATTTGTATATCGCTATGCCGTATCTGTTTGAGGACATGAAAGTAGGTTCATTCTTCTCAGGTATCGGAGCATTTGAGAAAGCTTTGAGTGCGCTTGATGTTTGCCAACTGGAAGAATAGTTTTTGCATTAGCCACACATTAAATTTTTTTGAGGATTTATTATGCAAGAAGATATAGTTTTAATAAAGCAGGCAACAAAGCATGGCTTTATTGAATGTGTTGTGGGGGGGGGTAGCTGATTTATCTTACCCTACAAGTAAAACTCGTAGAGGGCGTGTACAAGATCGCGGAAGTATTTGTCCAACGATAACTGCAACGGAAACTGGAATATGCAGGATAGAAAGGGATGATAACGGTGAAAAACAGTATCACAAAGACAACACAACTTGAATCATATGCAAAGGTTATCCCAAAGCGGGAAAACAGAAAAGAAATGATTATGGCGGTTTTATGTAATGGCAACAAAGACGGTATGACCGCAGAAGAAGTACTTGAACAACTTATTGCAGATGGAAAGACTACCATAAGAGATATGAATTATGTAAGACCACGTTTAACAGAATTGAAGGAGAGCGGAAAAGTAAAAGTGGTTGGAAGCCGCATAAGTTCAACCCGAGTGCGTACCGCAGTCTGGAAGATTGTGTAATGTACATCTGTCTTGAATGCATTAAAACCTTCGATGAACCGAAACGTTTTGAAGAAAGGCATGGTCTTGACACTCCACCTTATGAAGTTACCTATGGGTGCCCATACTGTGGTGGGGCATTTCAAGATGCTATCCGATGTGATTGTTGTGGCGAAGTTATTACAGATTCATATGTGGAAATAGATGAAGGTGGCAAAAGATACTGCGATTGTTGTTTTATAATGCGAAATATTTTAGATTGAGGTGAAAACGAAAAATGCCAAAGTTTAATGAGTCAGAAATGGCAGAGATGAAATCAAGATTTCTTGCGGTTTGTCGTACTGTTAATCGTCCTGGCATGGAAGATTTACTTGATTGGCTAGAAAATTCTGACTTTTTTACAGCTCCCGCAAGCACTAAATTTCATGGAAATTATGAATGTGGATTACTTGAACATAGTCTACATGTTCTTGATAAAACATGGGATCTTGTCAGTAAATATCCTAATCTTGGAATTAGCAAAGATTCTGTGATTATTGCAGCACTTTTTCACGATATCACAAAGGCTAATTACTACGTAAAGGATTACAAGAACGTTAAAGTGTATAGCGAGAATGGGCTGAAGAGGGATGAACGAGGCCGATTTGATTGGGTTTCTCAGTCCTGCTACAAGATAGATGACAAATTGCCTCTAGGCCACGGAGAAAAGTCCGTCATCATCTTGCAAAGCTTTATTAAGCTACAGAGAGATGAAATATATGCTATTCGTTGGCATATGGGTGGATTTGATTCCGCCGTTAAGGGCGGAGATTTTGCAATGAGTAAGGCATACGAGGTTTGTCCATTAGCTGTAATGCTACACATGGCAGATGTCGAATCTTCTTATTTGCTTGAAACTATTGAGAAGTGAGGTGTCATAAAATGACCATCTTAGAAGAAAATGAGGTGTTGAGGGATGAACTTAATGCCGCAAAATCAGATAATGCACGACTGATGCAAAAGCTCGAAGATAGTGCACGTGAGAACAGCGTTTTTAAATTGCTAAATGAGTACGATATTACTGAACATCTGAAGAAGAAGGATAAGATTATCTATCTTCCCTGGTCAAAAGCCTGGACAATTATCAAGAGCCTCTTCCCTACTGCTAGGTTTACGATCCACAAGACAAATGATGGATGTATTTACCACACCGATGGAAAAACGGCATGGGTGGAGGTTTCAATCACTATCAACGGTTGGACTGAAACTGAATCATTAGCGGTGATGGATTTCCGAAACAAGTCTATCCCCGTTGAATCCATTACATCCGCCGATGCAGAAAAGTCAATTAAGCGCTGTCTTGTTAAATGCGCCGCATTACATGGGCTGGGGCTGTCCTTGTGGACTGGCGAAGAACTTTCAAGCGCTGCCAAAAGGAAAAAGGAAACAGACTTAGACGATGTTAAACAAGATATCATTGGCACGGTAGCCGAAAAGCTTGATGCGAAAGTACCGAGAGAAGAAATATACAAGGTTATTGAAAGCATTGCTGGCGCAAAGAATCCAAATGCGATTCGGGATATTGCCATTGCACAGAAAGTATTAGAAAAGATTAAGAAGATGGAGGTAAAGTAAAATGTTGAATGAAGTAGTGTTGATGGGTAGGCTAACACGAGATCCAGAAGTTAAGAAAACGCAGAGTGATGTTTCTGTATGCTCATTCTCTATTGCTTGTGAGCGCGATATTGTGAGCAAGCAAACAAACGAGCGCGAAACCGACTATTTTGATGTTGTTGCGTGGCGCTCTACCGCAGATTTTATTGGAAAGTACTTCGCAAAGGGCCGCATGATTATCGTTAAAGGCCGTTTGCAGAAACGATACTACGATGACAAGGAAGGTAACAAGCGAAATGTTGTAGAGGTTGTTGCTGATACAGTGTATTTTGGTGAATCAAAAAAGAGCGCAGAATCATCTACTACTACAACATCTGAAAGCGCACCAAAGCCAGCAGCCGCAGTTCCTGACTTTGATCCAAACGATGTCGATGATGATCTTCCGTTTTAATGGATAACTCATTCTTTTTAGATGCCATGAGTTGGTCGTATTCGCGCATTAGCTGTTTTAATCAGTGCCCACGAATGTTCGATCTTACATATCTTAAATGTGAGGATTGCACAGAAAACGCATTTGCACAATGGGGCATCTTATGCCACTCGCTTTTGGAGAAGTATTTTAGCCAGCAGGTAGAGTTATGGGATTTGGCAATGCTTTATGAAAAAGACTATTCCAAAATAGTCACCGAGCGATTCCCGTTTCCACGGCTAGAAGAAAGCTATTACGAGCGCGGCCTAGAATACTTTGAAACATTTAATGGTAGTTTGAATGATGAAAAAGAAACACTCATGGTTGAAGATAGGTACACCGCCACCTTGAGCGGTGTACCCGTGGTAGGAGTAATCGATTTAGTTTTACGTAATCCATATGGATTAGTTGTATGTGATCACAAAAGTAGAGGAAAATGGAAGTCCAAGGATGAACGCCGCAAGTACCTTAGACAACTCAACCTTTACTCCGTATATGTCCATGAAAAGTATGGTGAATGGCCTAAAGGATTGTGGTTTAACAAATTCCGAGAAGGTTGCATAGATATAGAGCCATTTTCAAAAACTGCGATGCAGGCAGATATAGATTGGTTTTTACGCTCTGTAGATAACATCTACAAAACAAAAAAATTTATTGCAAAACCTGATCGCTTCTTTTGCAATCACTTATGTTCTGTGCGAGAACATTGTGAACACTCCGAATCGTTTATAAGTTAAGGAGAGATCAAAATGCAGATCGATAACGAGCTAATTCTAAAAGCTAAGGAAAAACTTGGGGATAAGAATGCAGAGTTAATCATAAAAGCGCTTAGCGTTACTGATTACGATGAAAAAAGCAAACGCTGCTGTTGCCCATTTCACCAGGAAGATACCCCATCCTTTATATATAATCCTAAGAAATACAACTTTAAATGTTTTGGCTGTGGATGCACATGTGATTTAATCGATGCACTTATGTACTCAGGATTAACATTTGTACAGGCGGTTATGAAGTTGTTTGAATATGCCGATACACCATATTCATTCGGCGAACATGGCGTAAAAACAAAACGAGCATATAAATACCCTCACGAAGAGCCAAATGGGAGTAAGGAACAGGTGTATCAATATCTTCAGCAAAGATGCATTTCAAAAAAAACTGCTGATTACTTAGATATTCGCCAGGATAAACACGGAAATTGTGTATTTAACTATTATGACACAAATGATGTTCTAACCATGGTGAAATATCGTCCATCACACAAGATTGACAAAAGAAACGGTGAAGCAAAAAACTGGTGTCAGTCTGGTGCTGACACCACACCAATCTTATTCAATATGAATCGCATCAACCCAGACAATTCTCTTTTAATTACTTGTGGGGAATTAGATTGTGCTGCTGCCATTGAAAGTGGATGGAAAAATGCCGTATCAATTCCGCTAGGAGATCAGAATACAAGATGGTGTGATGAATGCAAAGATTGGCTTGACCAATTTAAGGACATTATTGTGTGTGCCGATAACGATTCATCTGGCACAAAATTTTTAAAGACTGTCGTGCCCATGTTACATTCAAAACGCTGTAGGATAGTGTCTTTGCCTAGAACAGTTGAAGTTGAGGACAAGAACGGAGAAAAGCGACAAGTTGCCATAAAGGATTTGAATGAATATCTTGTGCGTTGTGGAAAATCACAGGTACTTAATTCGATAACACAAGCCAATCACTCCCCTATTACGTCTGTTTCGGATTTGTCGGATGTAGAGCCGATTGAGTATGAAAATGTGGATGGGATAAACTTTGGAATTGCACCAATAGATGATGAAATAGTACGTTTGTTTTTCTCAACTCTAACTATTATTTCTGGTAGACCTGGTGCTGGTAAATCGAGCATCCTAGGCCAGCTCATGTGTAACGCGATGGATCAAGGCTATAACACATGGATATTCAGCGGCGAACTTCCGAACGGTATGAACAAAAGCTGGATGAATTACATACTGGCTGGATGTCGTAATATTGAAACAAAAACCTCTCAACGAGGAAATGAATATTACAAGGTTAGAAACGGAGCCATTGTTGGTATCAATACACATTACCGTGGGAAATGGTTTATTTATAAAGATGATATCGATAATGACTTAGCTTCTTTGATGAACTCTATGGAAGAGGTTGTTTGCAGAAAAGCAGTCAAGTTGCTTATTCTTGACAACTTTATGTGTATAGATAATGCCAATAATGAAGAAGAACTTAGGTCGCAGACAGATACCATAAAAAAGCTGATCCGTTTTGCAAAAGAATATCAAGTAGCAATCGTATTGGTCTGCCACCCAAGAAAGTTTGATGGCGGCGCTCCAATGGACATTTACGACATTGCGGGTTCAAGCAATATTGTGAACTTGGCGCATAGAACTATTGCACTTAGGCGAGTGTATGAAAGTGACCGCGAAAACGCTGGTAAGATGTCAGAACGCAAGAAAGCGCTTATGAAACACGATGTGATTATTACTGTTGTCAAAGACCGAATGTTTGGTAGGCAGAACATCGATGTGGGTGTATATTACGATGACATGTCCAGGCGTTTTTATACAAGTAATGAGGAATACGATCATCACTACGCCTGGGATAAAACAGAGTATAAAGATGTGCGTGTTTCAAGTAAAATCGCCGAAGATGAAGAAACTGATAGCGATGAAGAAGAGGTTTTGGGTAAGAAAGGACTGTAAATATGCCTGTTAAGTGTGAGCTATATCATGATAACTTTCAGAATTTTAAAACATATGGAATACCAAAAGCGCAGCTTGTGATTGCAGATATTCCATATAACATTGGCGTTGATGCCTATGCGTCTAATCCAATGTGGTATAGGGGGGGGGACAACAAGAACGGTGAAAGTGAAAAGGCGAAAAAGGCTTTCTTTAATAACGATGGAATGTTTAAAATCGCTGAGTACATGCACTTCTGTAACAGAATGCTTATCAAAGAGCCGAAAGAAAGGAACAAGGCTCCTGCAATGATTGTGTTTTGTGCATTTGAACAGATGCAAACCGTCATTGAATATGGAAAGAAATATGGATTTATGAAAAATTATCCAATTTTCTTCATTAAAAATTATTCAGCACAAGCACTTAAAGCGAATATGAAAATCGTGGGAGCAACAGAATTTGCAGTAGTCTTATACCGAAATAAGCTACCAAAATTCAACAACAACGGTAAGATGGTATATAACTGGTTTGAGTGGAAAAGGGATAGCATAAAAGAATACCCAAAGATTCATCCCACTCAAAAGCCTATAGGAGTACTTAAAAGGCTAATTGAAATCTTTACCGATCCTGGGGATGTTGTAATCGATCCTGTAGCTGGAAGTGGCACAACCCTCCGTGCAGCATATGAAATAGGCCGCAACAGTTACGGATTTGAGGTTGATAGAAACTTTTATACGAAGTCACGAGAATTGATGTTACCGCAAAGGGAGCTGGTAAGTACATGACAAAGAATACACGCGACACATTGTTTAGCAGCGATAAAAATAATTGGGAAACCCCACAAGCGCTATTCGATGAGTTAAACGCAAAGTATCATTTTACATTGGATGCTGCCGCATCGTCAGATAACCATAAGGTTGAGCGGTATTATACACCAGAAACGAATGGACTAGTACAAGACTGGGGGGGGGCAGATCGTCTTCTGCAATCCTCCATATGGCAATAAAGAAACAGGAGAATGGACAAAGAAATGTTACGAAGAATCCCGCAAACCTGGTACAACTGTTATTCTGCTAATTCCTGCGAGGACAGATCGTCACTCTTTTCACGACTACATCTACAATAAGCCTGGTGTTACGGTTACATTCTTGCGTGGACGATTAGCATTTGAAATTAACGGCAAGCCAATACTTGGAAAGAAAGGTGAGGTGATGAAAGCTCCATTCCCAAGCATGATTGTAGAGTTTAAAAGTGAAAAGGTATAGGTGATAAAATGGACAAGAATTATACCGTTTTCCATCTTCACACAGAATTATCACTGTTAGATAGTGCAACGAAGTATGGAGATTACATAAAAAAAGCGGTTGAACTGGGACAGAAAGCCATAGCATTTACTGAACACGGTAATATCTATCAATGGGTAGAGAAAAAGATTGCTTGTGACGAAGCTGGAATCAAGTATCTGCATGGGTGCGAAGTTTATCTTACGGAGAAGCTTGTACATGTTGATCCAGACACAGGAGAGGAAAGTAAGGTACGCGACAACTACCACACCATTTTGATAGCTAAAAATTTTGCCGGTGTGTTGGAACTTAACAAGTTGATTAGTGTTTCAAGCCAAGACGATCACTTCTATTATAAGCGCAGAATATCGTTTGATGAATTTCTTGGGATTTCTGATAATGTAATTAAGATTAGCGCTTGTCTGGCCTCTCCACTCAATAAGTTAAATATCAGTCACCCTATGTATGAAAGATTGTTGAAACACTACGACTATCTTGAAATACAGCCACATGATTACTATGAGCAAGTGGATTTTAATCGCCATCTTGCGGAGATGTCACAAAAATATGGCATTCCTTTAATTGCGGGAACTGATACACATAGCTTGAATAAGTACAAAGCAGAATGTAGAAGCATCTTGCAATTAGCAAAAGGGATTGAGTTTGCAGACGAAGATAATTTTGACTTAACATACAAGTCTTATGATGAACTTGTAGACATGTTTGCAAAGCAAGACGCTCTTCCTGAAAGCATTTACTTAGATGCAATCGAAAACACAAATGTTATGGCTAATTCTGTTGAGTCATTTGAGCTAGATAGATCGTTTAAATACCCAGAATTATATGGAGAGCGGGATAAGGCTGTCCTAAACGATGTAATTGCAAAGAATATGCAATCAAAGCAGGATAGCGGTGCAATTACAGAAGAACAGGTAGAGCCATTTCAGCAAGCAATATCTGAAGAGCTGCGGGTTTTCGATAAGATAGAAATGTCTGGGTTTATGTTATTTATGAGCGAACTTGCGACATGGTGCAAAGAAAACGATATTCCGCTAGGGTTTAACCGTGGATCGTGCGGAGGCTCCAGAGTAGCATATGTAACAAATACCACGGACTTAAATCCAGAGACATGGCATACCGTGTTTAGCCGTTTCTGTAATGAGGACAGGAAGGAAATAGGAGATATTGATATAGATGTTTCTCCGTCTGATCGAGATAGGGTTTATGAATACATTATCAATAGATTCGGTCAAGACAAAACAGCTTTTATTCTCGCTATTGGCACAATTAAATCTAAAGGATGTATTGATGAAATTTGCCGTGCTCTTGGTAGCAAGTGGAATAGCGAACACAAGGCAGATGAGAAGCAATACCGTACATTGTTAAAGGCATTGAAGAATAGCGGTGTAAATGTTGTCTTTGGAGATGCTAGAAGCGATGGGTTATTCTTTTTCGATAAAAAAAGTGATCAGCTCATTTTACCAAGTCGGTATAAAGATGATAATCGCGCTGCGTTGATTAAGAGGTTTGAAAAAGAGTATGCAAGCGTTAAGGCCAAAAATGAAGAAGTATTCAAGAATAATCCTTGGCTTGGAAAGAAAAACGCTGAAATCAAAAAGGAGTTTGAGCAAAACGAAGAAAAGGCAAGAAAGAAGTACCCAGAGGTGTTCTACTACTATGATGGATTACTTGACGTAGCTATATCCCAGTCAATGCATCCAGCAGGTATTGTCGCCAGCCCTATTACATTGGATGACAACTACGGGACTTTTATTTCAGACGGAAAGACAATCTTACAGATTGATATGGATTGTGTTCATGAAGTCAGCCTTGTTAAGTACGATATCTTGGGTCTAAAAAATATCGAGATAATTAAAGATGCCTATAAGCTTATTGGAAAACCCTATCCAAAATCTCATGAAATAGACTGGTTTGACGAAAACGTGTGGAAAGACATGTTGAGATCTCCGGTTGGTGTATTTCAGTTTGAAGGTGATTTCGCATTCTCGATGTTAAAGCAGTATGAGCCTCACTCCATTTTTGATATGAGCCTAGTTACTGCTGCCTTGCGCCCATCTGGTGCCTCATATCGTGACGAGCTTATGAAACATAAGCCACACAAGAATCCATCCCCCATCATAGATGAATTGCTTGCAGATAATAACGGATATCTGATATACCAAGAAGATGTAATTAAGTTTTTACAAGAAATCTGTGGGTTTTCGGGGTCAGATGCAGACAACACACGAAGGGCGATTGGCAGGAAGGATGAAGAGAGATTAAACAAGGCTCTACCTCAAATTTTAGAGGGTTACTGTGAAAAATCTCCGCAGCCAAGAGAGGTTGCAGAGTTAGAAGCAAAAGAATTTTTGCAGATTATTCAGGATGCTTCTAGTTATATGTTTGGGTGAATGATTTGCTCATTTCTCGTGAACCTGTGTTTCAAGGGTGTGCTGATTTATCAGTGCTAACGGTATCAGATGAATAAGACCAGCCTATGAAGCCTTACAAGGAGATATAGGCCATTTCCATGGACGAAGCCTCTGACTAAGAGAACCTACGGTCTGGAAACAGATAGCAGGCAATACCGTGTCAAGTCGAAAATTATTCCAATATAGAAAGTTTGATAATTGTGGAGTGGAGATCTGTAGCTGATTATTATGGCATATATGAAGTAAGTTCAAATGGGGATGTCCGTAGTGTAGATAGAAAAATCATAGCTAAAAACGGAGTTGTAAAAACAATTCGAGGCAAAATGATGAAACAGACTATTACCAAGAAAGGATATTTAGTTGTTAATCTACATTATAACGGTGTTTCAAGAGTTGTACCAGTACATATTTTAGTCGCCGAAGCATTTATTGAAAACAGCAATAATTATCCAATGGTAAATCACATTGATGGCAATAAACAAAACAACTCCGTTTCCAATCTTGAATGGTGCTCATACAGCCATAATAATATACATGCGTTACAACACAATTTGCGTAGTCCTCGCGGTGTTCCGATAATGCAAAGAACGCTTGATGGAATACTGGTTGATACTTATGATTCAGCATATGAGGCAGCAAGAAAGCTTTCAATTAGCGCAAACGCGATTATAAAATGTGCCAATCATAAAACAAAATCCGCTGGCGGGTTTGTTTGGCAAAAATGGGAAGAGTTTTCGGAAGATCTAACGACTATCCTATAAAGGAGTACTCCAGAGATGAACGCCTGGGGGAAGTGCGAGAACGGATAAATCCGAAGATATAGTCTGTGATATCGGAAACGATATTGTGTAGAACGACAATCATTCTATTGGATATTGCATGATAGGTTACTTGTGCGCATACCTACGTTATTACTATCCATATGAGTTTATCACTGCTTATCTCAATAATGCTGATAACGAAGATGATACTAAAAACGGTAACGAACTTGCAACATTGTATGGTATAAAAATCATACCGCCAAAGTTTGGAATTTCAAAAGATGAATATGTTTTTGACAAAGAAAAGAAAGTTATTGCAAAAGGATTAAGCTCAGTAAAATATATGAATGCAAAAGTTGCGATAGAGTTATTTGAACTTGCAAAGCGTGAAAAGCCAAAATCCTTTATGGATCTTCTATTGTCAGCAAAAGAAACCCATATGGATTCGCGTAAAATGGATGTGCTGATTAAAATAGACTTCTTTTCTGAATATGGCAATTCAAAAGAACTTTTGCGCATAGCAGATTTGTTTTCTTTCTTCAAAAATGGAGATGCAAAAACTATTGCAAAAGATAAATTAAAGCCTGATTTACTTGAAGTTGTTTCTCAATTCGGAAATGATATATCAAAGCAGGGCAAGCCATTAAAGAAGTACACTATAACTGATATGCCGGGTCTGTTAAACTGTTGCGAGGCTAAAATCAAAGAAATGAATATTGATGACTTTGATATGAGAAGCAAAATCAATAATCAGCTTGAAATGTTAGGTTATATTGATTTAACAACAGGAAAAGAAACAGATAGAAGAAAACTTCTTATAACCGATGTATTTCCATTAAGAGGAAGAGAAAGCAATGAGATATGGGCTTACGCAATTTCTACGAGGTCTATAGGCAGTGGTAAAGTATCTCGTTTGACTGTCAGAAGTTTCATTTATGATAGTGATCCAATAAAGAGATTCGATATCATTTATGCATCGGACATATATAAGGACAAAAAGGGATATTGGAATTTAGCAAAATATTATCATGTAAGTTGAAAACATGAAAGGATTGAATTTTATGGGAAAAGTTTCTATTCAGGCATTCACAGAAAGACATCCAATTTTTATGATTGGCTTTGAGGCTGGTGTTTGTTGGGGTGCTGATACTACCGATACACAAAAGAATATAAACAGAGGTCTTGAGTGTCTATTTAATCAGCATGGTAGGACGTTTGAGTACCCAGATGTATATATGGTGCTGGATGGATATTCTGCTCGTGTTATTCGTGAATGGTACACGCATATTGGCGGAAGCCCCACGCGCTTACAGGCCAGTACACGATATATCGATTACGAAAGTGGGTTTGACTATGTAATTCCGCCAAGTATTGCAAGTAACATGCAGGCTCTTGAAGAGTATACCACTTTGATGTCAGAAATACAGAAGCGCATTAAAGCGATTGAATCCCTTGGTGTTCCCCGCGAGGATTCTGCATTGGGATTGCCTTTAGGCATGACTACAAAAATTGTTTGTAAGCACAACCTAAGAAATCTGATCGACATGTCTCACCAAAGATTGTGTTCACGGGCTTATCACGAATATAGGCATCTTTTCTCTGATGTAAAGACCGCATTGAGCGAATATTCAGATGAATGGAAATATCTTTGTGATAACTTTCTTGTTCCGAAGTGCCAGTATTTAGGATATTGCCCAGAAAGCAAAAGTTGCGGGAAAGTAGAAAAAAGGAGTGACGTAAGCAAATGAAGGTAATTTGTATCTCAGGTAAGGCGCAGCATGGTAAAGATACCGTGGCAAAGTTGATTGCGCAGATTTTAGAAGGATATGGCAATCGAGTTTTGATAACTCATTT
The DNA here is from genome assembly GCA_009917445.1 of bacterium D16-76. Lineage (GTDB taxonomy): Bacteria > Bacillota > Clostridia > Oscillospirales > Acutalibacteraceae > Acutalibacter. The sequence continues at coordinate 123,213 of QZEE01000002.1, forward strand.
TGGTGATTTGCTAAAATACATATGTAAATCGTTTTTTAAGTGGGATGGAAATAAGGATGTAAAAGGGAGATCCTTATTACAAAACGTTGGCACTAACAATATTCGTGCAAAGCAACCTGATTTTTGGGTAAACTTTATTGCACAAGTGTTGTCGTTCTTTCCAGATGAATGGGACTTTGTAATTATTCCAGATTGCAGATTCCCAAACGAATACGAAGTTTTAAAAAGCAACGATATCGACACAGCTCTTCTAAGAGTAGAACGTCCTGGATTCCAGTCGCAGCTAACTGCCGAACAGTTGAAGCATCCATCTGAAACTGCTCTTGATAATTACAATTATGATTACAAAATCGTAAATAATTCAACGCCATTTGACCTTCGTAAGACTTTGGAGCGGGTTGTACCATATTGGTTTATCGAGAAAGAGAGCCATAATCAATTCTGCGAAGTTGTATTAGCAAAGAGACACCCTAGATACACTATTTTAGTTGATGCCGATGATGTGCTTGAAAACTTTTTAGAGAGCTGGGTATATCTAGTCAACAAGAAATATGGTACAAACGTCCCTGTAAATGATATAAAATCATGGGATATAAGCGAAGCATTTCCAACCCTCACCAGAGAAGAAGTTTTTAGTGTTTTACAAGGAGATGAAATTTGGTCGATTGTCTCCCCTATCCCTGGTAGCCAAGAAGTTTTACAGAAATGGTGCTTGAGCGGTCATAAAGTTTATGTTGTAACCGCAACCGATTATCGTAATTGCAAGGCTAAGTTCAATCGTATTCTTGAGTTGTTTCCATTTTTGAACGAAGAACAACTTATTATTGCGCATTCAAAAAAATATGATTAAAGGAGATATCCGAATTGATGATGGGGTACACAACCTTGTAAATTGTGATGGATTCAAAATTCTATTTACAGCTCCACATAATGCTAGTATTCCAGAAAGTGATATTGACGCACAAAGAGCAAATAACTGGGAAGATGTAGATAGGATTGTTGATAATTTTATTCAGAAAGGATGATGTTATGATTGTAATTAAGAGAGATGGACGTGAGGTGACGTTCGACAAGGAGAAGATCTATAATGCCGTACACAAAGCTTTTGTTGAGGTTGATCGAACGACATATATCGCTGAAAAGGAAGAGAAATCTTTACTTATAGCAACAAAGCTAACTGATTTGTACGAAGCGAGAAATCGTCCTATTTCTGTCGAAGAGATTCAAGACGATGTTGAAACAGAGCTGATGAAAAGCGGCGAATATTTGGTTGCGAAAGCCTATATCAAATATCGTTACGAACATGAGTTATTAAGGAATGCTTCTACGTTAGATGGCAGATTATTAACGATTGCCGACAACGTTAATGAGGAAGTGATTCAAGAAAACTCTAACAAGAATCCGACAATTCTTTCTACTCAGAGGGATTATATTGCGGGGGAAGTAAGCAAGGATATCACCCACAGGTTGCTTTTACTAAAAGAGATCAGTAAGGCTCATGAAGATGGGATTATTCATTTCCATGACAGCGACTATTTTATCCAGCATATGCACAACTGTTGCTTGGTAAACCTAGAGGATATGCTTCAGAATGGTACTGTGATTAGCGGTACTCTGATTGAAAAGCCACACTCCTTTAGCACGGCCTGCAATATCGCCACACAGATTATCGCCCAGGTTGCATCAAATCAGTATGGCGGTCAGTCGATAAGCCTAGCCCACTTAGCCCCATTTGTCGATATTTCACGGCAGAAAATTCGCAAAGATGTAGAGCATGAATGGTCTGAACATCTGGCAAATGGGCTTTATGAAATCGCATATAATTCTAAATTTAAAGCCGAAATGGAAAAGATTGTGGAAGAGCGTGTGCGAGAAGAGGTTAAGCGCGGTGTTCAAACTATCCAGTATCAGGTTGTCACTCTTATGACTACCAATGGGCAAGCACCTTTTATCACTGTGTTTATGTATCTCAATGAAGTGGATGATCCACAGACAAAGGCTGATTTGGCTATGATTATCGAAGAGGTTGTTAAGCAGCGATATGAGGGCGTTAAGAATGAAAAGGGTGTATGGATTACTCCTGCTTTCCCAAAGCTAATTTATGTTCTTGAAGAGGACAATATAACAGAGGATAGTAAATATTGGTATCTTACTGAGCTTTGCGCCAAATGTACGGCAAAGCGCCTTGTTCCAGATTACATTTCTGAGAAGATCATGCTCCAAAATAAGATTGATTCCAATGGAGATGGGCACTGCTATACGTGCATGGGCTGTAGATCATTCCTTACTCCATATTTAGATGAAAATGGAAATCCAAAATATTATGGGCGTTTCAATCAGGGAGTTGTAACAATCAACCTACCAGATGTCGCTCTTAGTGCGGTTAAGTGCTGGAAAGAAATCGGAGATCACAATGATATTGATAACCTATACGATCTTTTCTGGGAAATCTTTGATGAACGTCTGGAACTTTGCCACAAAGCCTTACAGCTTCGGCACGAAAGGCTTACAGGAACTCTATCCGATGCATCACCTATACATTGGCAGTATGGCGCACTAGCACGACTCAAAAAAGGCGAGACAATCGATAAGTTATTGCATAATGGCTATTCAACCTTATCGCTTGGGTATGCTGGCCTATATGAATGCGTAAAGGCAATGACTGGCAAGAGTCATACAGATCCAGATGCCAAGGGGTTTGCACTAGAGGTTATGCAGCACATGAATGATAAGTGCAAAGAGTGGAAGAAAGCGGAAAACATTGATTATAGCCTTTATGGGACTCCGATTGAATCTACCACCTATAAATTTGCCAAGGCGCTTCAAAATCGTTTCGGAGTGATTGAGGGTATTACCGACAAAGGATATATCACAAATAGCTATCATGTACATGTAACGGAAAAAATTGATGCGTTCACTAAGCTTAAATTCGAGGCAGAATTTCAGAAATTATCACCTGGTGGGGCTATCAGCTACATTGAGGTTGCAAATCTTTCTGACAATATCCCTGCTGTACTTACGGTGCTGAAATATATCTACGACAATATTATGTACGCCGAACTGAATACAAAGAGCGACTATTGTTGTGTATGTGGGTGGGACAAAGAAATAGAGATTGTGGAAGATGATCGTGGAAAACTCATTTGGAGATGTCCAAACTGTGGCAACACTGATAAGTCCAAGATGAATATTGCTAGGCGTACATGCGGCTACATTGGTTTAAACGACTGGAATCAAGGTAGAACGCAAGAGATTAAAGAAAGATATGTTCATCTAGGAGGGGAATAAATGATAAAAGTCCTCATTCTTACCGATGATATCGAAGGGTGGACTACAAAACTTGAAAAAGAACTTAAAGCACCTAAGATATTAAAGTATAAAAATCAAGTTATCATTCAAACAGAATTGTTTTATTTTCATATTCAAAGGTACATTTCTGAATCAATGCGCGGGTACGCTTTTTCATGTGCAATCATTGATAAGCCAATCGATCGCAAGTTCGAGTGCGATGTTTTAAGGCCATGTGTTAAGTGTAGTATAATTACAACAAAAGATTGCTACCTATCATACTAGGAAGGGTGTTGTAACTTGAATTACGCAAAAATTCGGAATTTTGATATTGCAAACGGAGAGGGAGTTAGAGTCTCCCTCTTCGTATCTGGGTGTACGAACTCTTGTCCTGGATGCTTTAACGCAGAAGAAAAAGATTTTAATTACGGCAAGCCCTATACTGGCGAAACAAGAGAACAAATAGTACAAATGTTAGATAATCCAAATATCTCAGGTCTAAGTATTTTGGGCGGCGATCCTTTATGTCAAGACTATTGGGGTATTTTAAATTTGCGCTATTTGTGTTCATACGTACATACAAAAAATAAGAATGTTTGGATGTGGACAGGGTTTAAATGGGAAGATTTTACCAAAATCACTACAAACCCATTTTTGCAGGGCGCTATCCTAAATCTTATATCTGAGTGTGATGTGGTAATTGATGGGCCATTTATTCAAGAGCTATATTCTCCATCATTAAAATGGAGAGGTTCGTCAAATCAACGTGTGATTGATATAAAAAAAACATTTGAGAAAATGGGAAATGAGATTGTGCCATATGTAGGCATTGACATATAAAAGCACAACATTAAATTTGTAAAAACGCTTGACTTTTTCTCTATTCTCTGGTATACTGTACATAAAGCAGAACATTAAATTTTTCAGAAAAGAGGGGTATCTATTGCTTGTTGTAAACTTGTTTGGTGCGCCGGGAGCTGGTAAGTCTACTGGTGCAGCGTATATTTTCAGCCGTTTGAAAATGGCTGGAATTAACGCAGAGCTTGTGACTGAATTTGCAAAAGATAAGGTTTGGGAAGAAAGCAAAGCTGTATTTGAAAACCAGGCGTATATCTTTGGAAAACAGTACTTTCGCATCAGTAGGTTACAAGGTAAAGTTGACGTAGTTATAACCGACTCCCCTATCATTCTTTCGGCATTCTATGCTGATGACCAGGTGTTAGGACAGGAATTTGATGACTTAGTTACAAAGGTATTTAAGTCATACGACTCTTTGAATTATTTTATCAAGAGAGTAAAAGAGTACAATCCTGTTGGGAGATTTCAGTCTGAAAGTGAAACATACCAACTTGCAGAAGATATGCAAGAGTTCTTATCTAATCACCAGATTAGTTACGAGTGCTATAAAGGCGTTCAAGAAGACTATGATCTAATCGTACTTAACATCTTAGAAAAGTTGGGAGTGAAGTAATTGTCCTTAGTATATCGGTGCGATGCTTGTGGGGAGATTATTAAAGATCCACATAGCCAAAGTATGAAAGAGTTCTCATTAAGTGGCGGGTATGAAGTTGGGCAGACAGTCAGAACGCCTATTACAAAAACACGAAAAATCCACTTATGTCAGGAATGCTTTGAAAATCTATATCAACTTGGAGGAAATAAAGAAATGGGAAGTACACCAGAGAGCGTAAATATCAAGGTAAGGTATCTGTCCGACCAGATTGAAAAGCTGGAATATGTCGGTGGCGGAAAGTCAAATTGGATTGATCTTCGCGTTGCGGAAGAGGTTGAACTAAAAGCGGGTGAGTTCAAGCTTATCCCATTGGGTGTGGCAATGCAACTTCCAGAGGGTTATGAAGCTCTTATGGTTCCGCGCAGTTCAACTTATAAAACGTGGGGAATCATCCAGACCAATCATGTTGGCGTAATCGATGAAAAGTACTGTGGCGATAACGATCAGTGGTTCTTTCCTGCCAGGGCGGATAAAGACACGGTTATTCATGTTAATGACCGTATTTGCCAGTTCAGAATCTTTAAGCACCAGCCAACGATAGCATTTGAGGCGGTTGAAAGTCTCGGTAATGAGGATCGCGGAGGCATTGGCAGCACTGGCACAAATTAAGATGAATTTAGGGTGGCCTTGTATAGAGATTAGCACTTTATGCAAGGCTTGCCCAATATTATAAAAAGATAAGGTGATGGAATTGAGAGATAAAGAAGGTTTTAAACGATTTTTAGCACTACCAGAACACGAAAGGCTAAAAGAGCTTTTCGGACTCAAGAAGTTTCCATGGTATCAAAAACTATATCTTTGGTATTTGAATAAGTGGTGGAGCCATATGCGACGATGCGCAGCTTCACCAAAAGACCCTTATGATTTATGGGAAAGCCTATACAAAGGAAGATTCTAAAGTAAGGGAGTGCTTTTTTGTGAAATGCTTAATTGTAATTGACATGCAAAACGATTTTATTACTGGGGCTTTAGGCACAGAAAGAGCAAAAGAAATTCTACCTAATGTAATAGATAAAGTCAAGAATTATGATGGCCGTGTATACTATACTCAAGATACGCATTCACCTGATACGTATTTTGATACAGAAGAAGGTAAGAAGTTACCTATTTTGCACTGTATTCCAAATACAGATGGGTGGAATCTACCAAAAGAATTGTATGATTCTATCGCCAAAAAAGATCATGATAGTGTAAGAAAGAGTACATTTGCATCCGAAGAGTTAGTAAACAAATTAAGGGATTTTGATTTTGAAAATTCGTGTAGAATCGAAGAAATCGAAATTGTAGGCGTATGCACAAATATTTGTGTTATATCAAATGCTCTGCTTATCAAATCGTATATGCCTGAAATTCCGATAAAAGTAGATGCTTCATGTTGTGCTGGATCATCTATGGACGCACATAATCGCGCATTAAAGGTAATGGAGGACTGCCATATTGATGTTACTAATGTTTTTACACATTTTTGCGATCAATGTGAATGTTATAGAATCAGACTGTCTGGCCCGTACTGTTCAAAAGGCATAAAGGACAATATTAAGAATGGAACGGGTGCGTGTGAAAACTTTGAGAAGGTGAATTTTAACTTATGACAATTAAAGGATTAAACTTTGTTAAAACTTGTGGCGCTTGTCCAGAACAGTATGATGTATACAATGAAAATCACAAGATTGTTGGATATGTGCGGCTAAGATGGGGTAGGTTATCATGCGAATATCCCGATGTCTTTGGAGAAGAAATCTATTCTGTCAGTATAGGAGATGAATTAACTGGCTGTTTTGAGAATCAAGAAGATCGTGATTACCATCTCAATGCAATAGCAAATCGGATTCTGGATAAGATTAAACAGTCTGAGAAAGTAGGCGCTTGATTTGAAAATTGTAAGTAAAGATTTCTATTCAAATTGTCTGATTGAGGCTGTTAAAGCGAAGATCAAAGATCACAATGTAAAGATCCTGGTAACTAGTCCGTGGAAGAATGAAATTTTCTGTCCGCATTTTATGTGGTATGATGGCGCATATGTTTATGACTTTGGAATTGAAGAACTGATTCCATGGATTGCTGCTTGGACAATACATAAAGGTCATATCCGAAAAAGGCCGTTAAACCATTTGCCATTAAACAATAGAGGGTGTTATCAAAATGCAAAACCGAGAAAAAACTGGCTTTATGGTCGAAGGATATCGTAATGGTATTGACTTTATGCAAAGTAATAGCAAGTTATCATGTGCTGTTAATGATGCCATAAAAGATGCAGACAAAAATGGCTTTTCATATTCTGAAATATACACAGGTTTGCACAAAGTAATTGAGCTGTGTATGTATGAATACGAGGTTGAAAAATCCATATGAAAAATATATTTTTTGTTGAAGACTATACTAGTCTTCCGATTGGTTTTCCGCTCTGTATTACTTGGATAGATACTGATGTTCTTGTTAAAAAAGGCGTGGAGAATATCGTCACAACTCAAATGGGGTATCTAAACACTTCTCTTTTTGAAAAAGGTTATCGTATATTTATCTGCCCATCAGAAAAGGAATGCTATGAGATAAAGTTAGGATTGAATGAGCGTACAGGTAGGGAGATACGTATGTCCCATAATCTTTTTAACTTATGGAAAGCTGGTGAGTTTTCCACAAATCATTAAAGCTAGGGTGGTGGATATATGTACATCGATGTTACAGAAATAGAAAATCCGTTAAAATCTGGTGCTTGTGCCGATTGTGCTAACCATTATAAATATGCCAACGGAAAACACATGTGTGCTAAAAATCATATTGGATATTTAACAAGGGATTGTGCAAAAATTCAGACCTGCAAACTGTTTCATAGAAAATACCGAGCTGGAGCACCAGAATCATTTAGCAATAAAGGTGATGTCCATTGATTCAGGTTATTAAAAGTTACGAGAAAATTTCACTGAAAAAGATGTTTGAGCTAATAGTTGATTCAATTATTTTTGAACACGATATGCCGAGATTCTTTTGGTTAGATGGTGAAAATAAATTACATGAAATTGTTGAATGTGATCTAATGCGAGGGAGATTTATAACGGATAATCAAGACTTTTCAGAATTTAACTGGGAGTTAAAAGAAAGTCGCATATTTGTACAAAAAGATATGATTTCGGAGGTTCAAAATGGAGTATAACTATGTGGATTGTTCAAATTTTGTAAAACACAAATTAGGGATAACCCTTTTTGCATATCAAGAGCAAATGCTCAAAGCATTTTGTGAAGGAAAGAGGGTTCGCTGTTCTCGTTGTGTGGGAAGGACATATGTAGCACAGGCATTTGGAAAATATGTTGCAAGCCTTTACGATAAGAACAACTATAATGAAACGCCAGATGTTGTGTTCCCGTATGAGTGCGCAGTAGATGCTGGCCTAATTGACAAATCCTTAATTGATAGAGAACGAGAAAACTTGTCTGCCGAAGTGTTTAGGCGAGAGTACGAATGTGTATAAAGGTGGGTACGATTTTATGATTAAATGCTACATATATTCTGTAGGAAACCCATTTGTAGATCAAGGTGATACTTTATGGGGTTACACTTCATCGAGAAAGAAAGCAAAATATCTATGTAGACAGTTAAATATGCCTTGTTATGCAGATAAGGCGTATTATTACACCACAAATAAAGGAAGAACTATTCCAGACTATATTGAAGCAACTCTTCCCTGTCTTGATCGTTTGGTTTCAACACGAAAGAATAAGCTTTGTGGAGACTGTAGGCATTATTATTATGATAAAGAAAAGGAAAACGGTTTTTGCCGTAAAAAGAAAGGTGAACGTTGGTGGGTACAGGAGACATGTAGTAGGTTTAAGAAATTAGATAAGAGCGTTGATATAGGGGGTTATACAAGTGATTGTTCTACAAGGTAAGTACGCTGAAGCAAAAGTGTATGCAGATATCGTTGACGAAACCGCTATATCGCAAGTTATCAACCTTTTGAATCAACCGTATGTCAAGAATAGTACCATCAGGATGATGCCAGATATTCATGCTGGAGTAGGTTGTACTATCGGAACTACTATGACGATATCCGATAAAGTCTGTCCTAATCTTGTCGGGGTGGATATTGGCTGTGGTATGGAAACTGTACGTATTAAAGAAACTACCGTATCTTTCAGTGATTTAGATAAAGTAATTAGAGAGAATATACCATCAGGTTATGATATTTGCTCAGTACCACATAAATCTGCAAAAGAAATTGACTTAACTAAGTTATATTGCGCAGATAAAGTAGATATCGACCGTGCGTATAAAAGTATAGGATCTCTGGGTGGTGGTAATCATTTTATTGAAGCCGATGTAGATGATAATGGTAGAATCTATATTGTTGTTCACTCAGGTAGCCGTCATTTAGGTGTTGAAATTGCAAAGTACTACCAGAATGCAGCACATCTTTATTTAACAACGTCTGGAAAACATGAGATTGAAAATTTGATAAAATCGATGAAGATGTCTGGCCGCACAAATGAAATACAAAATGAGTTGATGAAACTGGAACCAAATAAAAGCTCGATTCCGAAAGAACTGGCATATGTCGAGGGAGATATGTTTGAAAAGTATATCCACGATATGCAGATCGCCCAAGAATTTGCAAGAATAAACCGCAAGGTAATGATGGACATACTTCTTGACAATATGGGTTTACACATTGAGGAACAATTTACAACGATTCACAACTACATTGACACCGATAATATGATTCTTCGCAAAGGCTCTGTATCAGCCCAATTAGGAGAAAAGTTAATAATTCCAATCAATATGCGAGATGGGAGTTTAATTTGTGTCGGCAAAGGCAATAAAGACTGGAACTTTTCAGCACCGCATGGTGCTGGTAGGTTAATGAGTCGTAGAGAAGCAAAGGAAAGATTTACGGTTGATGAGTTTGAAAAAGAAATGATGGGCGTTTATACTACATCAGTTGGAGCCAATACGTTGGATGAGTGTCCAATGGTATACAAGGAAATGAACAGCATACTTGATAATATTGAACCAACCGCAAATGTAGAAACGATCATTAGACCAGTTTATAACTTTAAAGCGGGATAGAAAAGAGATTGGAGTTGGGCATAGTGGCTAAATATATAATTGGTATTACTGAAGCTGGTGATGCTGGGCTTGATTTATCATGGGTTGATAAATTGCATAACGTAGATGGGGCTGTTGTAATTACAAAGCAAATTACAGATTCTTTCATCAATGCTGCGCTTACAAATCAAGAAAAGCTGATCATCCATTTAACTTGTACAGGATATGGTGGCAAGTGTATTGAGCCTAATGTACCATGTGTACAAGATGAAATCGTAGCCCTTGAAAGACTGATTCAAAGCGGGTTTACAAAAGAAAAGGTTGTTATTCGTATCGATCCTATTATTCCAACTGCATATGGGCTTGGTGTTGCGGAAACAGTTTTCAAGACTTTTATCAACCATGGGTTTAATCGTTTTAGGGTAAGCCTAATTGATATGTACCCGCATGTACGGAAGCGATTTATAGAGGCTGGAATCAAACCTCCATACGGAAATTTCTATTTCTCTCCTAATCAACGTCAAAAAATGGAAACCGATTACATGCTAGAATCAATTCGCAGATACTGGGAGACTAGTACATTCCACAATTCTGTAAATGATTGTTTGAGAATAGAATGTTGTGCAGAACCAGAATTGACAAAGGCTATCCAATGCGGTTGTATATCTGCTTACGATCTAAACTTGCTTGGGCTATCTGATGAAAGTGTTGATAGCATCGGATATCAAAGAAAAAATTGCTTGTGCTATTCAGGCAAAACCGAACTTCTTGTTTCTAAACACCCATGCGCCCACGAGTGTCTATATTGCTACTGGAAGGATAGATAAGGAGTTGATGCAATGAGAACAATACAAATATACTGTTGTGAGAAATGCAATTATCAATCATCTGATAGAGATGCATGTTTGGCTCATGAGGCAACACATTTCAGGCTAACAGTAGCTCAGTACGATAAATGGAGAGAACTTACAAGGGCAGCAGAACATGCAGGCAGTGTTTGCGGGAGCACTAGTAATCCTGAGACACGCAGAAATTTTGACAATGCAATTCGTGATTTAGTTGATTATGAGCAGCAACACCATCTTCCAGATATGCGACCAAGACATTTTTAGGAGATGATATTATAATGTGGTCAATAGTAGCTGAATTTTTTAATCCATATGAGCAAATTCTTACACACAATTTGAATAAGAAGCGTCATAAAAAGCGTTGGATTTGTAAATACAAAGGTAAACATTTTAGAAAGGGGTAATACCAATCCTGGTAGACCAGGTTTTCAGAAAATTGATAAGTCTGAAATAAAATTACTTGTTGCAGCGTGAACGTATTTAATTATACAAGTAGCTTAGGAGGATTAAGTAATTGCCACAATTCAGGTTGGTTGTGGCTGGTATGAAATATATAGCGAGTATAAGTTTTGGAAAAGATAGTCTAGCAATGTTACTGAAACTAATTGAGAATCAAGAACATATTGATTCTGTGGTGTTTTATGATACTGGAATGGAGTTTGATGCTATTTATAAGACGCGAGATCAAGTTTTACCATTACTAGACTACCATAATATAAACTTCGTTACACTCCGTCCAAAAGAACCGTTTCTATATTCTATGCTAGAACGAAAAGTAAAATATAGAAACAAGGATGGATTTCATTATGGGTATGAGTGGTGTGGTGGCTCATGTCGTTGGGGCACTACGGCAAAACTTAGGGCAATTCAATCCTACAAGAAATCTCTTAATGACTATGTGGTGGACTACGTTGGAATAGCCGCAGATGAAAGTAGCCGATTCTGCAAAGCACAGCAGGAAGGAAAGATCCTCCCACTTGTAGATTATAACATGACTGAAAGCGATTGTTTACAATTCTGTTATGACAAAGGATATTCATGGAACGAAAACGGGGTAAGACTTTATGATGTCCTTGATAGAGTATCATGTTGGTGTTGCAGAAACAAAAACTTGAAAGAGCTTTATAATATCTATAGGTATTTGCCGACATACTGGAACAAACTTAAGGAATTGCAATTACAAATATCTACACCATTTAAAGGTAATGGTAAAAGTATTTTTGAGTTAGAAGAAAGGTTTAAAACATATGGAGGTTAATCATGTTTGGAAAACGAAAAAGATCTGAACCAGTATCAACTCTTGCTGATACGAAGAGATATGAATTACATATGAAGTATTTGAAAGCTCGGTGCGACTTATATACACTAGCAAAAAGTGTTGTTGTTAGACAGGGCGTGGTCAATTTATATCCAGATGGGCCAGACAGACAGCAGGCCATAAAAGATTTGGAGGACATAAAGCATCGTATGCTTTGTGCTATTGGAACATTTGATGGATTAGAAAACGATCTGCGAAATTTTATTGAAGAAAATGAAGAAAACTTCGTTACCACGAAAGACTTTGTAAAACCGCCAAAAAATGCTTCCAGCCACACTATAGTAGAAGCAGCATATGCAAATTGTCTGGGTGGTGTTATAGGTGATATCTATGAAAGTACAGATTAAAATTGGTCGTAGAGTGTTTTGTGTTTCCGAAGATGATATCGTACTAGACAACGGAAGCATCGTGCAGCTTATTACACAGGGATATACAGATGGCTGGTATATGGTGTGCCCAAAGTTATCCAAGAAACTTTTTAAGGATTTGAAAGCATTATTGATTCTGTACACTGATGCAGAGCTTGAAGAGTATACTAAGAAGCATTATCCTTATCCAGATACAAAATGCTATAAGTTCGACATTCCACGAATGATTAAACTTGGATATCCTACAGAAGCATAGATATTTGATTACAAAAAGGAGGTGGCTTAAATATGGGAATTTCTAAGAATCAAGTAATATTTGGAGATTGTCTTGAAGTGATGAAAGAAATCGAGGACGAAAGCATTGATATGATTTTGTGTGATCTCCCATATGGTTAGGTGTAACACAAAATAAATGGGATGCGGTTATCCCGCCTCAAAAGCTTTGGGAGCAATATGAAAGAATAATAAAATGCAATGGTGCAATTTTATTGTTTGGGCAAGATAAGTTTTCTGCTATGATGATGTTGTCAAACCCAAAATTACATAGGTACAACATAATTTGGGACAAAGTATTAAAGAGCGGATTTCTTAATGCAAACAAAATGCCACTTCGTGAGCATGAGGATATCATGGTGTTTTATAAATCTCCCCCCCCCTATCATCCTCAGATGACAGTTGGAGAGAAGAATCATAGCAAAGGTAAATCTTCTGGAAATAATGTAAGTGACATTCACACAAATAGAAGTTATGGAGATTACAAAATAACAGATTCTTCAGATTCAAATTTGAAATATCCGTCTTCAATATGGAAATTTCAAAAGCCGCATCCTTCTGTAGCGTTACATTCAACAGAAAAACCAGTTGAGTTATTACGGTACGCTATTCGTACCTTTTCAAACCCTGGCGATCTGATTTTGGATAACTGTTGTGGATCTGGATCGACTCTTATCGCAGCCAAGATGGAGGGGAGAGATTATATAGGAATTGACAATGGATATTGCGATAAAAAGAAAAGTAAATATAATGGAATGTCTTGGAGAGATGTTTCCATTAGTAGGTTAGAAAATGTTCTTATAGATTAGGAGGTATAATCATGTTTATACTATATCTATTTGTGATGGTAATCATGTTTTGTGTTGCGTTCTTATATCACTATAAGGTGCACAGCAAAGATAGCCTTTATGAAAGGTTAGAATCAACTATCTTTTCACTGGTCATATCTGTCCCATGGATTGTTACCATATGGTTCTTTATCCCCTATCTCTTCATCTTTTGGTGGATTCACTGTTATAGCAACAAATAAAATTTTTCAAACCCCTTGACAAACTATCCAAAGCTTGGTATACTATAGTCATAGCAACACATTAAATTTTCGGAGCGTGATATGTCATGTCTGAGTTTAAGAAACCTACAAGAGTTCAGATAAGCATCAACAAAGCTTTTAAGGAGCTGCTAAATCGTGATCTTGTTAAAGATTTACACGATAATGAGGAAATATGTCCCATATGTGGCGGCACCGGGCTTGAGATAATAAATAACCCTTATGGCCTATCTGATGATCCAAACAAGATTGCTGGCGTATTCCCATATAAGCATATGTCAATAACATTTTGCCGTAATTGCTACAATGGGGTTATTCGTATTTGCCCGGATTGTGGGCAACAGATTCCAAGAGGATTCTTAGAATGTTCGTGTGAAGCTGCACGTCAAAAGCGGGAAGAAAAGAAGTTAGAGATTTACCTGGAGAAATTGCACAATGCAGAGCACCACTCCCCATCTGTTCTAGGGGCTGAATTTAAATGTGCATATAGTGATGACTACGACAAAAACGAAGGTTATTTCTTTAATTGGGAAGATTTCTTTGATTATTGGAATAACAATCATACAAGCACAGATGAAAGGCCAGAGTATGTATGGGGAACACAAGAAATTCATATGCGTCTTAACGCAAATGATGTTATAGACAAGGCATGTGAAGATCTTTATGAAGAGGCAGAATATGACATCAGCGATAACGCCAGAGAAGAGATGCAGACATATTTTAACAAATGGTTAAGCAAAAACGGACTTACAGCTTATACCTATGATGATAGTCATGCTATAAGAATACCCTGGGAGGAAAACGAAAATGAGTGATTCCACTATGTACACTCCAGACGAATATTTTCATTACATTAAGTCTAAGCGGCAGTCAATTACCGATAAGGACTTGCAGAACATTTACGATAACTGCTTAGAACTTCTCAACAAGTATCGTATCACTGGGCAAGTCAAAGGTGCTCGAAAGCTGCTTTTCCATTTAGAGTGCATCGAACGTGAAAGGAAAATAGTGGTTGCTGGCATCAATATGTTCATCTATCGTGATGATATCGAAGAGTATATAGATAGCATCGCAAAAGATGTGGTGAAAATCATTGAGCTAGAAAATTATGAACGTGAAATTCCAGATGAAATTGTGAGAGTTATCGAGGCTCATAAAGATAAGTTTGACCATCTGTATGTGCTGTTCACGGACTATACAGGCAAAGTTGAGCGGCAAATAGAGAAAGAACGCAGATCGGCAGATCCTATTCTTTTCGGAACGCTCCAAGATGATAATACACAAACCGTTGTGGATAGGTTTTATTACCTTGGAGATTGGGAGGACGAGTTTTGCGATCTTACTCTTGATAAGATGGTAGGAGAGGCAAAGGATGTAAAGAAGCGAGATATTACACATACGATAAGTACTCCGGAAGATATTGAAGAGTTGAAAAACCAAATAATCCAGCTTGAGGAAACCCACAATGGCGTAACAGCATTCAAAGTTTCTGATTCTCCAAAAGAAGTTGGGCTATTTTCAAAAATTAGGACATTTCTTTCAAAACTATGAAACACAATATTGATTTAACCCAAAAAAGGGTTTTCACCACAAGGAAAACTATTACTATCCAAATCGATGAATATCAAGTGACAAATCCAAACGTTCAGGTTATTTGTGGGACTGCATCAGAGCGTGAAGAGATAAAGCGCTTGAGGCATTATATGGATCAAAACTTTTGTGATAGATGTGGTTGCAGACTAAGTAGATTCCCCTGGAAGAAAGAAGTATGTTTATGTGAAAGATGTGATCGTGAGTTAGATGAACAATGTGCAGCAAGATACAGATGGAAGTATAGGAACCAGGAGCGCACCACGAATTTTGTTTTAGTTCGTATGAATAGGATGTGATGTATTGATTAACAACATGTTTATACCCAAAAAAATAAAGGTGGGTTTTCGAAAGCGGGATCACACGTATACAAAATTACTCGCTTATGTTATCTACTTTGATGAAAAAGGAAAGTTGCGAAAAGAAAAGTCGTGGGATGGATGGCGCGATAAATCTATTTTGCCAGTGGAATATGACAACTCCCCTATCAGCGGGTTTGTTTTAAATAAAAGCGTTGGTGGATATTCGTATCGTTGGGGAGATTTCAGACAATCATATGTACGTGTGTATGATCCAAGAGGATTTGAATTTGAAATAACCATTCCAAATTTGTTGTACATCCTTGAGTACACAAGTTCAATAAAAGGTAAAGGACTTGAAGGAGAGTTTATCTATGCATGGGATGGTACAGAGCTTGTTTTACTTCCTATATCATCCCCAGACTATATTGAACTTGAACAACTTAATGAAAAGCGCTTTGAAAATAGGTGCATTAAGGCAAAAGATTTAAAAATTGGCGCTCAGTATCTTACCAAAGATAATAAAAAATATGTGTATATGGGGAAATTCGATGCATACCAAAATGGGTATATTTTTGATGGTATGTGGTTTCAGACTTATAGACAGATGGAAAAATATGCTACTGAAAAAGGGAAAAGCATTCATACTACTGAGCGCTCATCTATGTGGCCTTATCAGCATTATCAGAAAAGCACTTATACGTATGATGTAGGTAATGCAGGTAAGCAGCACTTCTTTTGCTTACTCAATGGTAGTTCTGTATCGTTTATTCATCTTCCATCTATAGCTGGAAAATTGATAGATGTGATAAGTGATAGTCCGATTTCTAATTACACTGAACTTTTTGAAAAGATGGAACACGAGCCGTCATATTCCCCATACGACAAAAGCAAAGATATTGTTAGGCCATTAACTCAAAATGAACTGGATGAACGTATAACTAAAATCAAGAATGGTTGTTACCACTATTTTTTAACACAAAAAGATAATAGTGTGATTTCATATTTAATATGCACAAGTGGTGACGGGTATATTGTATCGAGATTGTCAACACATTCACCAGCAGACTTTGGATTTGAAGTAAAAGCGGATAATCCTTTGAAAATGATTCCAACAAGTCTTGAAAACATTTTAGAAAAAATGCCTCCATATGCTATTGATACTTATCTAGCAAATGGAAAATTTTATAGGAGTGTGTATTACTAATGAATAAAAATGATAGTGCGATTATGCAACTCAAAGAACAGATTGCTCAGAAGAAAAAGTCCATTGGAGAAATCAAAAGATTCTCTCCATTAACTAGCTGCTCACTTGATCTTGACGGCACAAGATATAATCTTCATGTTGTCTCGCGTGAAACGCTTATCTACATACTGTGTAAGATGCATCTATTAAACGATATGTCCAAGAACCTTGGATATCCAAATCAATGTGTCATATCTGGATTTTCTACAGAAAGCTGGATTTGCGATATTGCAGATAGGCTTACTATTATTTCCCAAAAAGAGAAGATTGAACAGCTTGCCAAGATGGAAGAAAAGTTAAATCAGCTCCTTACTGTAGATACAAAAACAGAACTTCAAATTTCAGAAATTGCAAAGATGCTAGATATGAAGGAATGATTTTGCAATGAAAAAGAAATTACATTCCTTGAACGTTAAAACAGAATTTGGTACGATTTCATTCTGGATTCAAAAGCGGAACGATGGATAATATCATTTTCAAATGGATAGTTGTGAAGCAGAATTAAAGCATAAAGATCTAAAAAAGCTTGTTTCTATCATAGAACAAGCTATTTCAGAATGAAATGCTGATTTGATGGTGACATGATGAAACAATCATTTGTGATTCAAAACAACCGCCTCTTTATTGATGGAGAGCAGGTTGAACTACCAAAGTCATTTAGAAATACAGGCTTAAATATTACTCAGTGTGATGGTAGGCTGTATGTAAATGGATTTGAGTTAGTCAATGGTAAGTGGAAACGTACTTTGGCGGCAATCTGGCACTATATATTTTGAAAGGAATATTTTATGTGGATAAGCAAGAAAAAGCAACAAAAGATGGAGTCTGAATTTCACAGTATTGAGCTGGAACGGGACGAGTGGAAAGCAAAATATCTAGCGGCAGTCGATGGAAAAACAGTTTGTGTCAACAAAGCTATGGTTGTATCACAAGAGTTTTTAACTAGCTGGATAGCTGCACGTAATGTGGCAGAAATGAAGTTGAAACAGACCATCCAAGAACTAGAGGAATATAAGCAAAAGTACGCAGATGAAGTTCAAAAGCGTATTGACTTGGTTAAGCAGATGAAGGGTTAATTTCATGGGGATTGTATTTAAGAATGGCAGCTACATTAAATCGGTAGTTGAATCGGAAAATATTAAGGGCGAAGGGGCTACAATGCAAAATATTCTTTCGTACATTAACAAGCCACTGACTGGGGCAGAAATCAAAATATGGATAGTTGAGCACACCAGTCATGAAACAGAGTACTCTCATATTGCCAAATCAATGTTAAGGTATATGAATTTGTCAGATAAGGCATTATATAAAGTCGTTCTTAATCCGTCTGGAACTGGTGCTGGCGAACAAAAAAGATATAAACCAAATGTTGTTAAACTAACAAATGAAGGATGAGTTAAAATGAATTATATGTATCAGCAGCCGCTACAATTTGACAAAGGCGTTGGAGTTGTGTTAGGCTCATTTTCTCCGTTACATAAAGGACACCTAGATTTAATCTACCAAGCAAAGAAGGAATGCGATGGCGGTGCCCTAGTAGTTGTGTGTGGCTATGACGGTGATAAGGGTTGCCCTACAATGACACTAAAAGAACGGTATCAAATGACACGCCAGTTCTTCCAGAACGATCCACTGGTCGCAGTTTATGCCCTATCTGATGATGAAATGGGCATAACAATGTATAACGACATCCCGAATATGTGGAACTGGGACAAATGGATTATGCACCTTGTCAACGATGTTATTCAGTTAAATCAGCAGGGTAAGAACGTTTCCAAAGAGCAGTTCACTTTCTATGTTGGAGAACCCCAGTATAAATCCGACTTAGAATCTCGTGGGTTCAAAACAGTCCTAGCTGACAGAAGTACTAACTCGATTAGTGGTACTATGATCCGAGAAAATCCAATCAAACACTGGGAAGATATCGCGTGGACTTTTCACCGCAAGTTTAGCCATAACATTTTAGTTACTGGCACAGCTTCAGAAGGAAAGACAACCCTTGTTGAAGATATAGGAAGATACTTCAATATCCCATATTCCTATGAGTGGGCCAGAGGATATATTGAGAAGCATTGTATAGGCGATTGGGAGTTTGATTGCAGAGACTTCGTTGCATTTCTAAATGGTCAATACAACTACAATAGGGATTGTGTAGAAAGTAAGCAAAACAAGGGCGTATTCATCTCTGATACAGATTCGCTTGTCACAAAAATGTATGCTGAATACTACGCAAGAGATGCGGATATGGCGTTATCCCAGCGTGACTACGACAACATTATAGCTCCACTGGCTGACTTATACGCCGCAAAATCCCATTGGGATAAAATATTTGTTCTTCTTCCAAACAACACATTTGTTGACGATCACACAAGATATATGAAACATGGATCGATTAACGCCAGATGGGATTTAGCCCATATACTTTTAAGAGATCTGCAAGATATACCAGGCGCTAATATTGAAACATTGGATGGAGATTATCAGTCAAACTTCAATAGGGTAAAACAATATATTCAAAGCATTGGAGGAAAGTAAAATGGGAAAGATCAAATCGACTTTAATTAGTGAGTTTGTGGCTGGTAAGACATGGTTTGACTGGCTGTTCTTGGTGGTTGGACTTGTTTTACAGCTCATAGCAATCACTTTGGGCTTTCTATCTGGTGAGCCTGAAAGCGCTGGTATGATTGTGTCTGGCATTGCAGGGGTTATCTCTGTTGTGCTATGTAGCCAGGGAAAGTTTTCATTTTACGTCTTCGGGTTTATTCAACTATTTACATACGTTTTCTGTTTTACAATTCCAAACAACCTACATGGTGAAACGGTTGAGAATGGGATGTACTTTATTACTATGCTTTATGGCATGTATGTGTGGGCAAAACGGTATAGCAAAAACTCATACAACAATTCGTCAGAAATTCATGCAAATAAATTAGGCAAGGTAGGTAATGTAGTTTTAGGTACGGTATTTGCTATCGGAACAGTAGTTTATTATGTTTTCCTAAAAAACGTTCCAATGTTTGGCGCTTTAGATTCAGATCCATTCATGGATTCTATTACGTCCGTACCAGCTTATATTGCACAAGGTTTAATGGTACTGGGGTATAGGGAACAGTGGATTTACTGGCTCATCCTTGATGTGTGCAGCATCTTATTAGCGATTAGGGCTGGATCAATGATAATGACCGCACAGTTTATTTTCTGGTCAATCAACTGTGTATATGGCTTCTGGAAGTGGAGCAAACTCAGCAAATAAAAAAAGAAAGAGGTAGTATGTATGCAAGAATATGAGAAAATCGAAACCGTGTTTGAACGTGCGATGGATGGCAGTAAAAAGCTGATTCCTGGAAAATTCAGAAACAAGACGGTTGAATATCTTAAAAATAACCGATGGATATTCACTGAGAAGATTGACGGTACAAACATCCGCGTTCATTGGGATGGTCACAAAGTTGAATTTGGAGGGCGAACAAATAATGCCCAGATTCCGACACCGCTCGTAAATAGGCTGAACGATTTGTTCGGTGGAAATGAAAATGAAGAAGTATTTGAGCAGAAATTTGGCTCAAAAGACGTAATCCTGTTTGGGGAAGGGTATGGGCCAAAAATCAATAAAGGCCATTTATATCGAGATAACGTTGATTTTATTCTGTTTGATGTTATGATCGATGGTACATACCTAGAAAGGCACAATGTAGAAGATATTGCCAAATCGTTTGGGGTTGATGTTGTACCAATTATTATAGGGGGGGGTACGCTAGAAGAAGGAATTGCATTCGTGCAAACTCACCCAAAGTCCACTTTTGGCACAGCCAACATGGAAGGACTTGTTGCACGTCCTGAAGTTGAAATGAAAGATCGTCTTGGAAAGAGAGTTATCGTAAAAATCAAAGTACGCGACCACGCAAATATTTAAAGGAGTGTTTAAAATGAAACATAGTATTACTAAGAAATTTATCTGCATTATCTTTTCTGTATTGTTTATCTTCTCCACCATTTCATCAACCGCTCTCGCATCAACTCCAAGTGAACTTGAGAAAGAAATTGCAAGGTGTGTAAGCCTAAAAAACACGGCGCACGAAATGGCTGAATGTGCTAGGGCGCTTGGATATCCAGAAAGCCATGTAATTATCAAGACAGCACAAAACAAATGGCATGAACTCAATAAACTGCAAACAGAATATCAAAAGCAACTTATATACCAAAATGATAAACTTGCAAAATGGAGAAAAGAGTACCCAAATGCAACGGCAATATATGAAAAGCTAAAAGCAAAAGGGTTATCCGATGTCACTACATGCGCTATCATTGGCAATGTCATGACTGAAACAGGCGGTAATACTCTTTCAGTAAATCCATACATCTATGGCTACGACTCTTTCACTACATATTATGGCATATGCCAGTGGTCATTATATTACAATCCGTCAGTAAATGGAAAAAGCATTGATGGTCAGATTGAGTACTTAATGAACACCATTCAGAAGAACATGAAATCGTTTGGTGGTAATTACGAATACTTTAAGTCTATGACAGATGTTGGTGCAGCAGCAAAATACTTTAACACCTACTATGAACGAGGCAGCGGAAATGCTACTAGGGCAAACAATGCAAGAATCGCTTTAAAGTATTATGCGTCTTAATTAGCGGCAAATTAAATTATTTAAAGGCGGGATATAAATGAGAACAATCGCTATAGGTGATATCCATGGATGTTTCTATACTTTCGCAGCACTCTTACATAAAGTTGGGTATAACAGCAGTAAAGATACGCTAATTTTCTTGGGAGATTATATAGACCGTGGCCCACACAGCTATACGGTAGTCGATGCACTCATTCAGTTACAAAGAAAGCATGGCAAAGATAAATGTATTTGCCTAAGAGGAAATCATGAACAGTTTGCGATTGACAACAATGGTTGTTTAGACTTCCTATGGTCATATAACGGAGGATATCAAACAATAGATAGCTATGAAAGACATGATTTCTCAATTCAAAATCATATGTGGTGGTACAGGAGCCTCCCGATCTACTATCAAACTGATAAGTTTATTTTCTGCCATGCTGGATTAACATATCCTGATCTGTTATCAAATACACCGAATGAAATATTATGGAATCGTGCATGGCTGGAAATTGATTCAAGACCACGAGAAAAGAAAGTGGTTTTCGGTCATACTCCTATGCGGGAAGTTCCTTTCTTTGTAAAAACCGGAGATATCTGTATTGACGGTGGATGTGTATTCGATGGCAACCTTTGTGCTATGATTATTGATGAAAATGGCAACTACAGTTTTGAACATGTACCGAAGTCCGAAAAAGATAATCTATCATAAGGTGATGATAAGATGCTGAATAGCCGAACAGTTAATAGGGTGTCAAATAATACAAACATTGAAATAAATGCTGTAAGTGGATCGATTTTAAAGAATCATCCCAAAAGTTGGTTTGAATATATATCACTCGGTAGTGGTAGATCAAATCAGCTATTTGTAGAAGGTGGTCATAAAGGGAATATGAAACGCTACGAATACTGTGATGGCTATCCTATACATGGAGAGAATGATATAATTGTTCTTCAAGTCATGCTATGCTCCAACCAGACTGTCATTGCTGAGTGTGTATATAGAAAAGACTTTGAGGTCGATGCAAATGAGTAATCCATATGAATTTTCAGACAATGATATTTATTTCATATATGGATATCTTTATCGTATGGCGGAAGAAGCAAAACAAGATGGGCTGTTTGATGGATTTTCGGTTAAAGAAGTAATTTCAATATATCTATCTGAGTGGACAAAAAATTAAGCAGAAAGGGAATAATACAATGGGCTATTTTGAAAATTACACACTAGAAAAAGGCATGTATCATCAGCCTGGAAAAAGCTTTAGCAAGGTTTTGGAAGAAATAGATGAATCTTCCAAATACCACGGAACACCATTTGAGGGTACGGATGCTTTTCATAGGCAGCTTATACGATTCAATATCAAGACTTGCGGCCCAGAATCTTCTACTGTGGAAAGCTTTTTCCAAAATTCACAAAGCGCTGTACTTTTCCCTGAGTATGTGAAAAGAGCCATAAAGCAGGGCATGGACAACGATGGTAGAATAAATAAACTGGTTGCGACTGTTACAAACATTGATGCACCAGATTATATCGGTATCACCGTCAAAGATGAATGCAATGATAAATTGCCAATAACAAAAATACGTTCCAATGACAGATTAACAAATATTCAAAAGCGTGGAAAATTACTAGTAAGCTCATATGAAACTCTGCGTTTTCAAAAGCTAGATCTATTAACAATTTCTTTGCGCCAAATCGGAAGCTATATTGCCGCTACACAGGTAAAAGATGCAGTCAAATTTATTATATCAACTAGTACCCCAAGTGTCTTTACGCACAACATTCCTAAATATGCAGATATCATTTCTCTATGGGGCTATTTATCTCCATACCACATGAACACCATAATAGCAAGCACGGCCACTATGCAGATACTGCTCAATATTCCAGAAATGAAAAATACCCCAGTTTCCTCCCCGTTATCTGCACAAATTGTTCATTCGCCCAACCTAAACAATAGAACTATAATTGCACTTGATAAGTCATGCGCATTAGAGATGGTGCAAGTTGGGGATCTATTTATAGATGCAGATAAGTTGATAGATCGGAATATTGAACATACTGAGGTCAGTATGACGTATGGTTTCAATATGATCCTCCCGGCGATTGCAATACTATCCATATCATAAACAGATTAAGGAGGCGCTAATGCTGTATACGGTTTCTGAGGTAGCAAAAATTTGTAAGACAGACGTACATAGGATTTATGAGTTTATAAAAGCTGGCCTACTACCAGCCCTTAAACTTGGATCACTAAAAGTACGAAAAGAAAGCCTCGATGATTTCCTGGAGAAATATGAAGGTTACGATCTGACAGACATTCAAAACATAACCAAGTTAGACACCACCAAGCTATAAAAAATGGCATACCCACTCGTAAATCATGAGTTAGGGTATGCCATTCTTCTTTTCAAAAAGTTGACACATGCTTCAAAATACGTGTCAACTTTCGTGTCAACTTCTAGGCTGACAATTTGTTAGTGCACTTAAAATCTCTTTGTTTACACAATATATAGTGGTTTGCTTACTTCAAACCCTCATATACTGCCACAGCGCAGGCAACAGTCGCGCCCACCATGGGGTTGTTGCCCATGCCGATAAGGCCCATCATCTCTACGTGGGCAGGCACGGAAGAGGAACCCGCGAACTGGGCGTCGCCGTGCATACGGCCCATGGAGTCGGTAAGACCGTAGGAAGCGGGGCCGGCTGCCATGTTGTCCGGGTGCAGGGTACGGCCGGTGCCGCCGCCAGAGGCCACGGAGAAATACTTCTTGTCGTTTTCCAGGGCCCACTTCTTATAGGTGCCCGCAACCAGGTGCTGGAAACGGGTGGGGTTGGTGGAGTTGCCGGTGATGGAAACGTCCACGCCCTCGTGCTTCATGATGGCTACGCCTTCCAGCACGTCGTTGGCGCCGTAGCACTTAACGGCGGCGCGCTCTCCGTCGGAGAAGGGCTTGGTCTCTTCGATCTTCAGCTCGCCGGTGAAGAAGTCGTAGTCGGTCTTCACATAGGTAAAGCCGTTGATGCGGGAAATGATATAGGCCGCGTCTTTGCCCAGGCCGTTGAGGATGATGCGCAGGGGCTCTTTACGGGCGCGGTTGGCGGTTTTGGCAATGCCGATGGCGCCTTCGGCGGCGGCAAAAGACTCGTGGCCGGCCAAGAAGGCAAAGCACTTGGTCTCATCCCGCAGCAGCATAGCGCCCAGGTTGCCGTGGCCCAGGCCCACGTTGCGCTGCTCCGCCACAGAACCGGGGATGCAGAAAGCTTCCAGGCCGATGCCAATGGCCTCGGCGGCCTCGGCGGCGGTCTTTACTTCCTTCTTAATGGCAACCGCACAGCCCAGGGTATAGGCCCAGCCGGCGTTTTCAAAAGCGATGGGCTGTACGCCCTTGACGATCTCATAGGGGTCGAAGCCCTTCTGCTTGCAGAGCTCCCGTGCCTCTTCGAGACTGCCCAGACCATACTGGTTGAGGCATTTCTCGATTTTGGGCATCCTTCTTTCCTTGCCTTCAAACATGACGTCGTTAGCCATTTCGTTGTCCTCCTAAATCTATGTATGGTCTGTGATTATTCTTCTCTGGGGTCAATGTACTTAGCCGCGCCATCAAAACGGCCATACTGGCCAATGTTGTTCTTGTAAGCCTCATCCGGGGAGACGCCGTGGCGGATATCCTCCAGCATTTTGCCCAGGCGCACAAACTGGTAGCCGGTGACTTCGCCCTCTTCGTCCAAAGCCATCTTAATGACATAGCCCTCGGCCATCTCCATATAGCGCACGCCCTTGGCCCCAGTGGAGAACATGGTGCCTACCTGGGAACGCAGGCCCTTGCCCAAGTCTTCCAGGCCGGCGCCGATGGGCAGGCCGTCCTCGGAGAAAGCGGTCTGGCTGCGGCCGTAGGCCAGCTGCTTGAAAATCTCGCGCATGGCCACGTTGATGGCGTCGCAGACCAGGTCGGTATTAAGGCACTCCAAAAGGGTCTTGCCGGGCAGGATCTCGGCGGCCATAGCGGCGGAGTGGGTCATGCCGGAGCAGCCCAGGGTCTCGACCAAAGCCTCTTGTACAATGCCCTCTTTCACGTTCAGGGTAAGCTTGCAGGCGCCCTGCTGGGGGGCGCACCAGCCGATGCCGTGGCTGAGGCCGCTGATGTCCTTAATCTCATAAGCCTTTACCCACCGGCCCTCTTCGGGGATGGGAGCCGGGCCATGATGGGGGCCCTTCTTCACCGTGCACATATTTTCCACTTCATGGGAATAGTTCATATTGGTACTCCTTTCAATTTATAATGTTTTTTAGGGCTTGGGGCCTTGCTGTGGGCAGGGCCTGCCCGAAATACCAATCTTATTCTATTATAATCGGAACGGCTAAAGTATGCAAGTCCTTCGACAAATTTTTTAGCGGGGCGGCTTGTAATATTATGGCATCTAGACGTATGGGCCGCTGTATAAGGGGGCCCGGCGGCTTTGGGGATAAAGAAAAGCGCCCGGCTAAAAGCAAGGCGCTCTGTTTTATCTTACTTAGTGGTACTGGGGCAGCCAAGTGCCGTGGGTGTCGATGAGGTCGTCTACCATTTTTACGATCGTGTCGATGTCCAGCTCGCTGCCGGTGTGGGGGTCCAGCATAGCGGCCTGGTAGATGTGTTCTTTCTTCTGGGTGACAGCCGCCTCAATGGTAAGCAGCTGCACGTTGATGTTGGTCATGTTCATGGCGGCGCACTGCACGGGCAGGCGGCCTACCCGGCAGGGGTGCACCCCCATGCCGTCAATAAGGCAGGGTACCTCTACGCAGGCGTCGGCGGGCAGGTTTTCAATCAGGCCGCCGGTATTCAGCACGTTGCCGCCAATCTGATACGGGGCGCCGGTGACAATGGACTCCATAATGTGGGAGGCGTACTCCCGGGAACGCTCGTGGTTGAGCTGGTGGCTTTGGCGCAGCTCGTCCCGCTCTTTGGCCCAGCCCTCAATCTGGTTCACGCAGCGGCGGGGGTACTCGTCCAGGGGGATCTGGAAGCGGTCAATGAGCTGGGGGTATTTGGACTTGATGTAGAACATGTTGTACTCGGCGTTGTGCTCGCTGGATTCGGTGCAGTAGTAGCCGAATTTGTCTATGTAATCAAAGCGCACCATGTCTTTGTGGGGCTCGCCGGCGTTTTTCTCCTTGGCGCGGCGGCGTATTTCGGGGTACAGGTCTGCCCCATCCCTGTCCTTTAATTCCAGCAGCCAGCCCATGTGGTTGATGCCTGCAATGAGTTCCTTGCGGCCCTCCAGCTTGTCTTCCATGCCAAGGGCTTTCAACAGGCCTTCGCTGCACACCTGCACGCTGTGGCACAGGCCCACAGTCTTTACGCCGGTATAGCGCTGCATAAAGCCGGAAAGCATGGCCATGGGGTTGGTGTAATTGAGGAACCAGGCGTCCGGGCACACCTCTTCCATGTCCCGGGCAAAGTCTGCTATGACCGGGATGGTGCGCAGGGCCCGCATGATGCCGCCAATGCCCAGGGTGTCGCCGATAGTCTGGCGCAGGCCGTACTTTTTGGGCACCTCAAAGTCGATGATGGTGCAGGGGTCGTACAGGCCAACCTGGATGGCGTTTACCACAAAGTCGGCCCCGCGCAGGGCTTCCTTGCGGTTTTCTACCCCTAAAAAGGTGGTGATTTTGCCAAAGCCGCCCAGGGTCTCGTTCATGGCCCCTAAAATCTCTGCGCTTTCTGAAAGCCGCACGGCGTCAATATCGTACAGGGCAAATTCCGCTTCCCGCAGGACCTGGCTGCACATGCAGTCGCCCAGCACGTTACGGGCAAACACCGTGCTGCCCGCCCCCATAAAGGTGATTTTTCTCATGGATTTCCGCTCCTTTTCCGCGGCCTTTGCCGCTGTTTCCACCAGTATAGCACATATGGTGGGAAATGCAAGGGTGTTTTTTATAAGGCGTGGTGAATTCACATGGTTTTTATCATAAACGTATGTTAAGGCGTCTCCCCTGCCGGGCACAGCTTTAAGCGGCCGTCTTCCAGGCGGTACACCTTGTCCATCCCTTCCAGGTGGTTGTAGTGGTGGGTGATCATAATGACCGACTTCCCCTGCATCTGGTTTACAATGATATCGTGGAGGTAGGCGTCGGACTCTACGTCAAACCCCGAGGTGGCTTCGTCCAGTATGACCACCGGGGCGTCCCGCAAAAGGGCCCGGGCTACGGCCAGCTTCTGCTTTTCGCCGCCGGAAAGCTTGGCCCCGTTCTGCCCGATCTGGGTCTGGCCGCCTGCCGGCATGCGGGGCAGGTAGCCGGCTACGCCGCTGGCTTCCAGGGCGCTTTCCAGCTGCCCTTTGGCGGCGGTGCCGGACAAGTCGATATTTTGAAGGATATCGCCCAAAAACAGGTACGGCTCTTGGCTTACCACAGAAAACAGGCCGCGGTATTCTTCCATGGCCAGGGTCGTTATATCCTCTGCCCCTGCCAGAATCTGCCCGGAGCCGGGCTGGTAAAACCGCAGCAGCAGGTTTAATATAGTCGATTTGCCGCTGCCGTTCTGGCCGATGATAGCCACCTTTTCCCCGGGCTCTACGGTGAAGCTGGCCCCCTGCAAAATGGGGCGGCTTTCTTCATAGCTAAAGGCCACATCCCGAAACTCCAAACGGGGCGGCCGGCCGGGGGCGCGGCCGGTGCCGTTGTCCGGCTCGGTGCCCATGTCCATAAACTGGAACAGGCGGCGGGCCGAGGGCAAGATGCGGGCAAAGTACATTTTCAGGTTGATCAGGGCGGCTACGGGCCCTGTCACATAGCCCGAATAGCTGGCAAAGGCAAACACCGCGCCAATGGTGAGGCCACCGGTACAGATCAGCCAGCCGCCCAGCAGGTACAGCACGATGGTCACAGACCATTCCAGCAGGATTTCCCAAAAGCTGTTCCAGCTGTCGATCATGACGCCCTTTTTCTCCAGCCCCAGCAGCTTTTTCTGCATCTGGGAGAAGGTCTTCTCCCGGCTTTGGAACAGGCCCCAAAGCTTGATCTCGTCCACGCCGCCCAGGTTGTCCCCAAACCAACGGGAAAAATCCCGGCTGGATTCGAGCATTTCGTCCATGGCCTTTTCCCGGCGCTTGGACATGCCCTTTACCAAAAGGAACTTGACGGGCACCATAGCCAGCACCACCAGGGCCAGCTTCCAGCTGATGACAAAAAGGCCGATGAGCCCGCTGATAATGCGGAAAATGTAGCTGGCGCTCAAGACGGTATAGCGGTCGGTGATGGAAGAGACCTGGGCGATGTCCATCTGCAAAAAGCTTAAAATCTCGGTGTTGTTCTTGTCCTCAAAATAAGATTTTTCCAGGTGCAGGAGCTTTTCGAAAACCTGGCGGAAAATCGTATGGTAAGACTTGTTGTGGATGTCCGCGAAGATATGGGCCTGCCATAAATCCAGGGATTGGTTGATGAGCACCAGCACCGCCAGCACCAGCACCGAACGGACGATCATGCCCATATTTTGTTGGAGCATGCCCTCGTCTGTAATCGACCGGATGGCCAAAGGCTGCAGGAACCCCACGGCCGTAGACACCAGCAGGGCAACGGCCACCAAAGCAAACTCCTTCTTAAAAGGCTTTAAATAGGAAAAAGTGCGTTTCAAGGCTGGGTCCAGCTTGGTTTTTTTCATGTTCCTGCTCCTTTGCTATGGTGATTTTGTGGGGCCGTCGGCCCTCCCCCCTGCCCTGGGCTGGCGGATCCCTTTTGCCTTTCGTGTTGGTAAATGCCTATAAATTCCCCCTATTGCCAAAACAACTGTCCGATAAATAAAATTAGCATTACTTATGCCCTCCATTTTGGATAGATGAAACCACTGCGTAGACAACCGTAATCGCGACAAACACCCAGGAAATGACATGCAGCCATATCCAATCGGTAGCGATATAGGATGCATAAGTAAAGAAGACGAACCCGATAAACATAAATGTAAAACCGGATTGGCGGTAATAAGGCCTTTTGCACCCTTTATCCTCGTCCATCTGTTTGCGTTCCTCTTGCGAAGCCCAAATATACGCGTTATTGAAAAGATATCCTTTTTCCTTAAATTGAAGATAACTGATAATAAATGCCCCTATACCTAACGCAAGAAATATAATGCCAACTATCATTTGAGCAGGATCCATTTGCATCCTCTCCCCACATTCTGATTGCTATTCCAGTTATTATTACTTCTGCACACAATAGTAGGAAATTGGGTGTATTCCTATTATTTCTTTCAGAAATAATATTTCCCAGCGGTCTTTTGGGCGTTCCTGGAATCAGGCCCCTTTACAGAAAAAGGCCACCGCTACGGCCCCCGGGCCCACGTGGGTGCCGATGGTGCCGCCCACTGTAGAAATGGGCAGCGACGGGGTGTGCTCTTCCCACAGCCCCCGGCTGTCGTGGATGTATTTTTGCAGCAGCGTGTCACTTAGGCCCGTGTACCCTAAGCGGTACGGGCGGCTGAAATCTACGCCGGCTGTCTTTTCGATCTCCTGTATCAACAGGCTGTTGCCGTTTTTGGAGCCCCTGGCCTTGCCCAGCACTACCACTTCGCCCTCCTGCACGGCCACCACCGGCTTTACCGCCAGCAGCCCGCCCACCAGGGCGGTAGTGGGGGAAATACGCCCGCCCCGCTTTAGGTATTCCAAGGTATCTAACAGGGCCACCAAGCGGATGTCCTTTTTTTCTTTCTCCAGGGTTTGGGCGATTTCCCCGGCCCCCAAGCCCTGGTCTGCCAGGTTTAAGGCCCGCTCTACCAGAATCATCTCGCCAATGGTCGCGTTGCCGCTGTCCACCACGTGCACCTTCCCGGGGAAATCCTGGGCGGCCAGGCAGGCGCTCTGCCAGGTGCCGGAAAGCTTTTTGGACAAGGTAATGGCCACGACCTCCTCCCCCGCCTTTACCGCGGCCTGGAAAGCGTCGGCAAACTGGCCGGGGCTGACCTGGCTGGTAACGGGCAGGGTGTCCCCTTCAATGAGGAGCTCGTAAAACTGCCGGTGGGTCAAATCGACGCCGTCTAAGTAATGCTGCTCCCCAAAGCTGATGGCCATGGGCAGCACGGTCACGTCCTCCCGTATGGGGGGGATTAGGTCGGACGCGGAATCGGTAATCATACGGATAGCCATAATAACGCTCCTTTTGCGCGCCGCTGCGGGCCGGCGCGCTATACTGCTTTCATTATAGCAAACCCAGGCAGGCTTGGCAAGGGAAGGTTTTGGGCCGATGCCGACATGAACGGCACGGCTGCCCGCGGAAGTGTCTAAATCGCAGAGTTTATAAAATTAATTTTGGGATCAAACCCTTTTTTGAAAGGGTTTGTGGGGTCTTTAGGGGCGAAGCCCCTGAACCGCCGGAGGCATAAAACGTGCGGATGGACACTCCCGCTGCCCGGTTTATACTTTACTTTTTCCCAAAAAGATGGTACGATTAAGGGAAAGAAAACTGGGAAAGGGGCATGGTCACATGGAGGGTTCGCTTGGGGGCGCCCTGGGGGCGGTGGGGATGTTCCTCGCCTTCCAGGCATGCGGCGCGGCTGTAGCCTGCACCTGCCTGCGCCGGGAATCCTCTGGGGTGCGCCTGCTGCTGGGCAGCGTGCTGGGCAGCTTGATGCTGCAATGGTTCCCCGCCCTGTGGGCCTTCCCGCTGGGGTTCTCCTTAGCGGCCCACGGCATGGCCCTGCTGCTGGCCTTGGGCTGTGCCGGGGCCTGCGTCTATATAAACCGGAAAAAGGGCCTTCGCGGCTTCCGGGGCCTGGCCGGGGCCCCTGGGGCTTTCCGCAGGCAGGCTTTTTTGTGGGCTGTACTGCTTTTCTGGGGATTTTATGTATACCTGGTGGCCCACTCCTTCCAGGTTAGGGACAACCGGGTATACTGCTGCCAGGCCACTTATGGCGACATGAGCATGCACTTGAGCTTCATCACCAGCCTGGCCCGCCAACAGGTTTTCCCGCCGGAATACTCCTTGCTGCCCGGCATGCGGCTTTCATACCCGTTTTTGTCCGACAGCATCTCTTCCAGCCTGTATCTGCTGGGCGCGCCCCTGCGTTTCAGCTATGCCCTGCCCATGTGGGCGGCGGGGGCCCAGGTATTTTTCGGGGCTTACCTGTTTTTCCGGCGGATGCTGGGCGGCAAGGGCAAATCTGCCCTTGCCTTCCTGCTGTTCTTTTTGAACGGCGGGCTGGGGGTGTTTTACTTTCTAGGCGGCCAGGAGGGGAATTTTAGCCGCATCTTCACCGCCTTTTACCAGACCCCCACCAATTATGTGGATGAAAACATCCGCTGGGTAAACGTCATAGCCGACATGATGCTGCCCCAGCGGGCCACGCTTTTTGGGTGGGCTATCCTGTTCCCTACCCTGTACCTGCTTTACCGGGCCGCTTTTGAGGGGCAGGGCCGTTATTTCCTCTGGGCGGGGATTTTGGCCGGGGCCCTGCCCATGGTGCATACCCACTCTTTTCTGGCGCTGGCGCTGGTGTGCGGCGGCTGGCTGGTGTGGGGGCTATGCCGGGGGCTGGGGCGTGAGGGCCGGGCCGTGGCCATTGCCAAAAGCGCGGTGGCGGCAGGCCTGCCCTTTATGTGCCTGCTGAAAGACCTGCTGCATACCCGGGGCCTGGAAGACTCCCCCTGGCTGCTGGTGTCTGCCTGCGGCATGGCTTTGGCATGCCTGGCGCTTTTGGGGGTGCTTTTGTTTTCCACCTACCGCCGGGGGCAGCTGGAAAGGGTGGCCCGCACCTGGGGGGTGCTGGCCCTGGCGGCCTGCCTGCTGGCCCTGCCCCAGCTTTTTTTGTGGACCTTCCGGCAGGCCGGGGCCGGGCATTTTGTCCGGGGGCACTTTGGGTGGGTCACCGGGGAGGACAATTATTTGTGGTTCTATTTGAAAAATTTGGGGCTATCGGGGATTTTGGCCCTGGGCGGGCTGCTGGTGTGCCGGCAGGAGCGCTTTGCCCGCTACGTGCCGGCGCTGGTGATTTGGGTTATGGCCGAGTTTGTGGAGTTCCAGCCCAACGACTATGACAACAACAAGCTGCTGTATGTGGGCTTTGCCCTGCTGTGCTGCTGCGGGGCCGAATTTGCCCTGGACCTGCTGGCAAAAATCAAGCGCCGGCAGGCCCGGGGGTTGGCGGCGGGGGCTATGGCCCTTTTCCTTACCGCGCCGGCGGTGCTTACGCTGGGGCGGGAGGCCGTCTCGGAATACGAATTATATGGCGATGGGGCCCTGGCGCTGTGCCAATATGTAGAAGAAAACCTGCCCCCAGACGCCGTGGTCTTGACGGACACCCGGCATAACAACGAAATCTGTGCCCTTACCGGGCGCAACGTGGTGTGCGGCTCGCCGTCTTACCTGTTTTATCACGGCCTGCCCTATTATGGCCGGGAGTACGCCGCCGGGGAAATGTACACCCGGCCCCGGGAAACCTTGGATTTTTACCGCAACCTGCGGGTGGGGTATGTGCTTCTCAGCGATTTCGAGCGCAGCTCTTACCAGGTGGACCAGGAGGGGCTGGACAGCCTTTTCACCCGCGTCTATGACGACGGCGGGCGCATTTTATACCAAGTAGAAGGGATGGGGTAGCATGGCAGGGACAGGCAGAGAAAACTCCCGGCTGGCCGACCCCGGCTTCCTGCGGGAGCTGCTGGGGCGGCACGGGTTCCACTTTTCTAAGGCTATGGGGCAGAATTTCCTGATAAACCCCAGCGTGTGCCCCCGCATGGCGGCGGCCTGCGGGGCAGAGGATTGCGCTGGGGTGCTGGAGATTGGCCCGGGGGTGGGGGTGCTTACCTGGGAACTGGCCCAGGTGGCCTCAAAAGTCGTGGCGGTAGAGCTGGACAGCCGCCTATTCCCCCTATTGAAAGAGACCCTGGCAGACTGCCCAAACGCGGAGGTGGTACAGGGGGACGTGCTGAAAATGGACCTGGCCGCGCTGATTGAAGAAAAGCTGGGGGGCGGGCCTGTGTGCGTGTGCGCCAACCTGCCCTATTACATCACTTCCCCGGTGGTGATGGGGCTGCTGGAAAGCGGCCTGCCCTTAAAATCCCTTACGGTGCTGGTGCAGAAGGAAGCCGCCCAGCGGCTGTGCGCCCCGCCGGGCACCCGGGCCTGCGGGGCGGTAAGCGTCTCGGTGCAGTACCACTGCCAGCCGGAGCTTTTGTTCCAAGTGGGCCGGGGCAGCTTTATGCCGCCGCCTAAGGTGGATTCGGCGGTGCTGCACATGGGCATGCGCCCCCATCCCCCGGTGCAGGTGCCGGACAAAGCTTTCCTTTTCCGGGTAGCCCGGGCCGCCTTTTCCCAGCGGCGGAAAACAGCCCTGAATGCCCTGTCCGCTGGGCTGGGGCTGGGGAAAGGGCCGGTGTCCCAGGCGCTTCTTGCGGCGGGGGCCCAGCCAAACGCCAGGGCCGAACAGCTGACTTTGGAACAATTCGCCGCCTTAAGCCGGGCCCTGTGGGACGGCGGCGCACGTGAAACCTTTTAAGGAGGGGTACAAATGGAAGCTAAACAGAACCTTTTTAAATTTTTGCTTTTCGCCGATGCCGCCGCCATCCTTATCAGCATGGTGGCCGGCCCCCTGGACCACACGGCCATTTCCATTGGCGCGGCGGCCAGCGCCATACTCATTTCGCTGTGCCTTATTGGTTATGGGCTGTATGCCTGGCCCAAGCGCCGGTAGGGCTTTTCCACCTTCTGCCCACAGGAAGAGCCCCCGGCCCTAAAACGCCAGGGGCTCCCGTGGGGGCTAACGGCCGCAGCCACAGCCGCCCAGGTCGGCGGGCTTGGGCGGGAAGAACTCGTCGGTGGGGAAATCGATACGCTGGAACAGGTCGCAGGGGTTATCCGAGGAAGTGACGCACTCCTTTTCCGGCAGGCAGAAATCGTAGGCCGGGATAAGCAGCTGGACGTTGCGCACGATCTGCACGATGATGAACAGGCCGATGGTGACGAAAACGCAGTTGTGCTGGGGGCCGGTCTCAAAGTCCCCGCCGTAGCGCTGGCAGACGCACTCGGGTATGCGGCAGTAGGGCTCGCAGGGGCCGCAGGGGTACTCGCAGAGCTTGGCGGAAAGGGCCACGGGCTCGGCGACCTGCACGGTGGCTTTGGGCAGGACCTTTTCGTCCTCGGGCATGTTCACGTCATCGCAGTAGCCGCCGGAGGAATACATCTTCACGTTGCCCTCGCTGCCGTAGAGGATGACCTTTTTGTTGAACACAGAC
This sequence comes from bacterium D16-76, assembly GCA_009917445.1. Taxonomy (GTDB): domain Bacteria; phylum Bacillota; class Clostridia; order Oscillospirales; family Acutalibacteraceae; genus Acutalibacter. Next base: position 157,871 of record QZEE01000002.1, read on the forward strand.
ACACCGCTTACCGGCACGGCGCAGGTGGTGGGGCCGCCGAAAAGGTCCAGGCAGACGTCGAAGAAGAACGTCATGTCCACCGAGTAGAAGCCCTTATTAAAGGGGATGGGCTGTAAATCTACATATACGGTGATCACGCTCACGTCCTTGATGCGCACGTTGGTGGCGCTGTCTACCAGCTGCTGCCGCGCCGCCGGGAATAGGACGCGTATGTCCTCAAGGCAATCTTTGTCGCTACAAGAATCATAAATCCGCATAGCGTCAATACAGACCGCCTCCTTGAAGCCGCCCTGGGCCTCCTGCTCGGGGGTATAGTCGTTATCAGGCATGGAAACTCCTCCTTTTAAGGTTCTCAATCCCATAGTATGAAGGGCCCCGGGAAAAGGTGAAAGGGCCCCGCTTCCCCCAGGCGGGCTTTTTTTATCTGCACATATCCCCGCCTTTTGTAATCTGCACATATTTGTAAGCGGCTGCCAGCGCACAAAAGCGGGGCCCGCCCATAAAATGGCATAGGGGCGTGCCCCAAAATGCTTTGTGGTTGATTAAAACCGGTCTTTTCCGGGCAGAATACCTGTGAAAGATTTCCTATACGGAGCGTGAATACCGTGAACGTGCGAAGAGGCGACATTTATTATGCAGATTTGAGCCCAGTCGTGGGCTCGGAACAAGGGGGCGTGCGCCCCGTGCTCATTGTGCAGAACGACGTGGGCAACCGGTTCAGCCCTACGGTCATTGCGGCGGCCATTACCAGCCAGCGGGATAAGGCCAACCTGCCCACCCACATTGAGGTAGACGCCCAGGGCAGCGGGCTTTTGAAGGATTCGGTGGTGCTTTTAGAGCAGGTGCGCACCATCGACAAGCACCGGCTGCGGGAGAAAATGGGCAAGCTGGACCCAGACTCCATGTCCCGGGTAAACCAGGCCCTGTCCATCAGCTTTGGCCTGCGGGCTACATAAAGCCCGCAAAATATGTGCAGAAAAAGATATGCAGAACCGTCCTTTCACGGTCCTGCATATCTTTTTGCCCGTTCCAGCAGGGCTTCCCTTTCATTGGGGGATTCGCCTGCCCGCACGTCCTCTAAAAGCCTGCGCAGAACCTCCCCCATCCCCGGCCCAGGCGCGACCCCCAGCCCCAGCAAATCCCGGCCCTGCACGGCCAGCTGGCCTAAAGGCAGGGGGTCCCCGGCCATGCGCCGCAAAACCGCCTGCCGCCGGCGGTTGGAAAAACGCAACCGCCGCAATACCCTGTCGGCCTGCCCAGGGGCCAAGCCCCCCAGCAGCGCGGCCCATTGGCTTATGCCGTCTGCCCCCGGGCCCTGGGGCAAGGCCACATCTGCATATAAAACCTCCGGCAGCACAACCCGGAAAACATCTGCATATAAAACCAGGATTTTTTCCGCACATGCCCCCATCAGCAGCTTATCCAGCTCGGCCTGCACCCGCTCGGCAGAGATCGCCCCCAGCAGGCCGGCTAAGTCAAGCAGCGCTTTTTCCGTATCTTCCTCCATGTCAAACCCCAGCACCGCCGCAAACCGCAGCGCCCGCAGCAGCCGCAGGGCGTCTTCGTGAAAGCGCTGCCGTGGCTCCCCCACACAGCGTATCCTCCCTTTATGCAGGTCCTCCCGCCCGCCGAAAAAATCCCGCAGCCCCCTTTGGGGGTGCCAGGCCATAGCGTTTATGGTAAAGTCTCGGCGGACAAGGTCGTCCTCCAGCCGCCGGGAAAATACCACCTGGTCCGGCCTGCGGTGGTCTGAATAGCCCCCCTCCCGGCGGTAGGTGGTGACCTCCACCGTCCCGCCTTCTGTCAAGGCCACCAGGGTACCGTGACGCTCCCCCACCTTCAGCACCGGCAGGGCCAGGGCCTCTTCGGTCTCCTGTGGCAGCGCCGAGGTACACACGTCCCAGTCGGCAGGCTCCCGGCCCAGCAGGGCATCCCGGACACACCCCCCCACGCACCAGGCTTCATGCCCAGCCTCCTCCAGCTTCCGCAAAATTTTTCCTACATAGGGCGGCGCCTGCATTTACGCCTTCCCCCAGCCCAGGCTCCGGTCTACAGCCTTGTGCCAGCGGGCCACATCCTGCTCCCGGCGGCGGGGCTCCATCTCTGGGGTAAACACCGCGTTTTCCCGCCAGATGCCGGAAAGCTCCTGCATGCTGTCCCACACGCCTACCGCCAGGCCCGCCATCATGGCCGAGCCCAGGGCCGTAGTCTCTAAGCAATGGGGCCTGCGCACCTTCACGCCCAAAATGTCCGACTGGTACTGCATCAGGAACCGGCTGCGGCTGGCCCCGCCGTCTACCCGCAGCTCGGCCATGCTCACCCCCGACTCCTTCTCCATAGTCTTCACCAGGTCGCAGCTTTCCAGGGCGATGCTTTCCAGCACAGCCCGGCACAGGTGGGCCCGCTTGGTGCCCCGTGTGACCCCCAGCAGGGCGCCCCGGGCGTACATGTCCCAATAAGGCGCGCCCAGGCCTGTAAAGGCCGGTACAAAGGCCACGCCCCCGGTGTCCTCTACAGTCTCGGCCAGGGCATCGGCCTCCTGGGGGGTCTTGATGAGTTCCAGCTCATCCCGCAGCCACTGTATGGCAGACCCCGCGTTAAAGGCGCTGCCTTCTAAAGCGTAGCAGACCCGGCCCCCCACCTTCCAGGCGATGGTGGTAAGCAGCCCGTTTTTCGAGCGCACCGGCCGGTCGCCGGTGTTCATCAGCACAAAGCAGCCGGTGCCATAGGTGTTTTTGGCCATGCCCTTTGAAAAGCAGCACTGGCCGAACAGGGCGGCGTGCTGGTCCCCGGCAATGCCGGCAATGGGCACTTCCGCCCCCAAAAGGTCCGGGCTGCACATGCCCACAATTTCCCCGGACTCCGCCACCCGCGGCAAAGCGCTGCGGGGTATGCCCAGTTCCTTCAGCATGGTCTCATCCCAGCAAAGGCGGCGAATGTCAAACAGCATGGTGCGGGAGGCATTCGTCACGTCCGTCACATAGGTCTTGCCCTCGGTCAAGGAAAACACCAGCCAGGTGTCAATGGTGCCAAAGCGCAGCCGGTCCTTCTTGGCTAAGTCCCTGGCTGCGGGCACGTTGTCTAAAATCCACTTCATTTTCGTCCCCGAAAAGTACGGGTCAATAATCAGCCCTGTGGTGTCCCGTATGTAGTCTTCCATGCCCTGGGACTTTAAACGCTCGCACTCTGGGGCGGTGCGGCGGCACTGCCACACAATGGCGTTGCACACCGGTATGCCGGTCTGGGCGTCCCAGGCCACGGTGGTCTCCCGCTGGTTGGTGACGCTGACGGCCGCAATGTCCGCCGCCGTCACCCCGGCCTGGGCCACGGCCTGGCGCATGGCAAACAGCGTGGTATTAAGGATCTGTACCGCGTCGTGCTCCACATACCCCGGCTGGGGGTAGATCTGGGGGAACTCCTGCTGCCCCATGCCTGCAATGCCGCCAAAGGCGTCAAACAGCACCGCCCGGCTGCTGGTGGTGCCCTGGTCTAACGAAAGGATGTACTTGCCAATCAACATAAAATCACCTTGCCCTCTTCATTTTTCAAATACCCGAAGCCCCTGCCGCGGCCCACAGCCAACCCCGCCCGGCCGCGCGCCCCTTGCCGATCATTTTCACTAAAAGTTTTCCTCTAACACCCCAACCTGTTAAGACACATTATACCACACCCCCCCGCACTTATGCAAGCCTAAGCCGCAAGGCCGCGGGGTTTCACCCCACACCCCACAAACCCTTTTGAAAAAGGGTTTGATCCTAAAACTCATTCCCCCTCTTTGTTAAATCATCCTAATCCCACTCTGCGATTTAGCACGGCCCGGCCAAGCGCGCAAAAGGGCGGCACAGCCAAAACGCCGTGCCGCCCCACTCACTCTATGCGACTTTTCGCAACTCATCCAAAAGATTTATCGGGCTGGGCCCTATAGCCTGTCCGATCCCGGGCCCTTATACCCAGTGCAGCTTGCTCATGTCCGCCGTATCCTCAAAGGGGATGGCGCGCTTGAGGACGTCGCAAGCCTTTACCAAGCCCTCGTTGGTGCTCAGCATAGCGTCCTCATGCTCAATGGACAGCACATAGTCATAGCCCACCAAACGCAGCTGGCTGCAGAATTCCTTCCAGAACAGCTCGTCGTGGCCGTAGCCAATGCTGCGGAAAATCCAGGAGCGCTTGCTCATGTCGGCATAAGACTGGGTGTCCAGGTTGCCGTTTACCGGGCTGTTGATCTGGTCGATGATCGCATCCTTGGCGTGTACGTGGAAGATGCACTCGCCGCCCAGGGCGCGGATGACCTTCAAGGGGTCCATGCCCTGCCAGAACAGGTGGCTGGGGTCCAGGTTCGCGCCGATCTCAGGGCCTACGGCCTCACGGAGACGGAGCAGGGTGCGGGGGTTGTGGACACAGAAGCCCTGGTGCATCTCAAGGGCGATCTTGTTGACGCCGTGCTCTTTGGCAAAGGCCACAAAATCCTTCCAGTAAGGGATAAGCACTTCGTTCCACTGCCACTCCAGGGTCTCGGGGTACTCGGTGGGCCAGTTGCACACCACCCAGTTGGGGTTCTTGCTCTCGGGGCAGTCGCCGGGGCAGCCGGAGAAGGTGTTGATCTGGTGGATGCCCAGCTTCTCAGCCATCAGGACGGCGTTGTGCAAATCGTCGTCAAACTGCTTGGCGATCTCCTTGTTGGGGTGCACAGGGTTGCCGTGGCAGCTCAGGGCGCTGATCTCCAGGCCCGACTCGGCAATGGTCTTCTTAAACTCTTCCAGCTTGGCTTCGTCGTGCAGCAGCACGCCGGGGTCGCAGTGGTCCTTGCCGGGGTAGCCGCCGCAGCCGATCTCCACCATCTGGGCGCCCAGGCCCTTCAGGTAGGCCAAAGCTTCCTTCAAGGGTGTAGAGCCGATGACGTTTGTAAGTACGCCTAATTTCATAACGTGGTACACTCCTTATCATTTACTGATGGGACGGGCCTTGGTCCCCGCCCTACTTAGTTCTATTATATCGATTCCCACCAAAAAAAGCAATCCCATTTTTGAAAAAAGCTTCCATCCCGCACAAATATTTTCCATTTCCCGGCCGCAAGCGCTGAAAAAAAGAAACCGCCTCATTGCTTTGCGCCCAAAAGGGGGGTATACTGGGGTGGAGGTGATGCAAATTGGCAAACGAACACAAAAAAGATTTTAACGCCATGCTGCACGACAGCAAAGGCGTCCAGTTCCTCCAAAAGACTGCCCTGGGTGTCGTAGGCAAGGTCGGCCAGAAGTTCGGGGTACACTTCCTCTACCGCGTGTTTTGCCTGCTCCATCAGCGCCTGCCCGATGTCCTGGTTTTCCGTTTCTCCGTACCGCCTCACGAGCGTATCCAGGACGGCGGCGTGGTGTTCGTCTTTCAGTTCCCACAGATAGGGCATCCTTGCGCCCCGCACCGGGCGGGTGTCCGCCACATCGAAAACATAGGTCAGGCGCGGGCGGATGCCGTCCTTATTGATGAGCGCAATGCCCTTGGAGCCGGCCTTGACCCAGCGGCGCATATCCTCATTCCACAGTTCCATGCTGGCGCAGGCGGTGGCGTCCGGGCGCTGGGCGTAGATTAAAAGCTGTTCATCAAACGAGTATTTCTAAAGCTGTTGTCAAGGAGGAATTTGAGATTTTTGATTTTTTCCTTACCAACAAGAAAAAGCGGCTTATCCAGGAGCAGAAAGAGCAGGAGCGCAAGGACAGGACGAACCGCCTCTGCAAGCGTATGGGGTTTATCGAGAAGCTGCTGCCGGACACCATCCCGCTGACCGAGGAACAGTTCAAGACCTTTGTGGAGCAGACCATCGCCACCGAACACAGCCGCCGTATCCTGGACGGCTTGACCGCCCAGAACGCCGCCGCAGCCCCCACACAGGGCACAGAAACGGCGGCGAGGGGTAACACCCAGCCCGCCGCCAAAACCGCCCAGACAGCGCAGGAGGACGGCGCAGACGGGAGCGCGGTGCAAGGGTAATGGGATTGCGGGGCGAGGCCGGGGGGACTACCCTGCCCCCGGCCTCGTTGGGCGTTACTGCTCAATACCAGTGGAAATCTTCTCTTGCGTATGCTATAATGAGGTCGTAGTATTTTGCAGATTGGAGGGCGCATCATGAGATACCGAAAATGCCTTGCTATATTTGCTGTGTCCTTGTTGTTGGTGCTGACCACCGGCTGTCGCCATACAGAGGATAAACCTTTGTGGCAACAGTTGGACGAAGCGCAGTATAACAGATACAAGCCCCGTTTAGACCACATGATTGAAAAGTACGGCGAAGAATTTACGATGGACAACTACGGAACTGTTTTCTCCGTGGAGCATCCAGATTGGGATTTTAATGTTGAATATTTGGAGCAAAAGGGCTGTGTCGTAGATAACTATATCGTGTTTTTACGCCGCGATGAAATCAAGAGCGAAATAGAACCCATCTTAACGGACATTTATGGGAACTGCAAAATCTCGGTTTTGCCGGAATGGTTTGCGCCGCCATCCACGACCAAAGATACCACATCGACTGAATTGCTGTCCGCAGCTTTTCAAGGTGAGGCTAATTGCATGGTAATCGTTTGCTATACCACTGCACCCATTGAAAACAGGGACGCTGATTTGGTAGACGCAATTCAGGCTATCCAAGAGAACGGATACGCATTTACATTTTGTGTTCGCTACACAAATGGAGAGATTTTCGAGAAAATTCCAGACGAGCATTATAGAGAATTTCCTCTGGATATGAAACGGTATTATTGTAAAACCCGGTCTTGCATTTGGGGTAAATCCTGCTGGGACTATGAATGGGAAGAAGGGCAATTGTCCGATATGAAAGAAACTGATTGAGGTGACGGTATCTTATGCTCAATATAGAAATATTAAAGGGAACAAGATTAAACGCTATTGGACGAGCTGCTGCAATGTGTTGGATTAGTTTGGGAGACTTAATTGAAATTGAAAGCCGTAGTGGATTGAGGACGGTTGGACAATATGCGTTAGATGTGGACTGCCCTTGGCGAATACGATGTAATTCTAAAATACTATTAGCTTCAACAGATATGTTTGAACCGGCATCTACTCATCAGCATGATGAAACTTTTGAATGGGATATTCAAGGCAATAACCTATTTGATGAACGAGTTGCCATGTTGTGCAATAACGAGCCGACTATCACAGTTCAAAGCATTGAATTGTCCTCAACAAATGACTTAAAAATTATTTTTTCCAACAATTATATTTTGGAAGTATTTGTATGCGGCTCAACTGATGTAGAGCAGTGGAGGCTATTTGAACACAAAGAGTCAAAGGACGATTTTGTTGTTACGGGCTGTGGCCTTGTAAAAAATTAAATACGATTGCCTAACTTGCGCTCCTGCCAACCGGCGGGAGCGTTTTTCGTGGAAAGCGTTATGACGAACCGGCGCAGGCGGGAGCCGGAACGGGGGCGGCGCAAGGGTAACGGGCTTACGGAGCGGGGCCGGGAGGGGATGCTATTCTCCCCCAACCTTGTTGGGCGTTACTGCACTGTTGTTCTGGCGGTGGAGAAAGATTACAAAGGGGACGATGAGGGCAAATAAATTATTCGTCAATTCCATACACATACATATCAATATCTATTTCCGTTCTCGTCGCATGACAAAAATCAATTACATCAAGAGGCGGCGCTAAACATGGATTTTGATCTCCTACATATATTGTTGGAACGATTTCTAAAACAAATTCAACATTGTTGTTGCGATGAATTAGATTTAATAAATTTATCTTATCCAGAAGTGGAGCGATTGTTTTTCTCATTTGATTTTCGACTATCACATCATATTCTTCACAACGACCAATTTCCCACACGGCAAAGTCGTATTTAGTTCCGTTTTTTCGGAAGTCACCTATCTTCCATGTTCTGGTGGGCTGTAAAGACAATAAGTGTGTAACTTCATCAGGATCAAAGTCCCCAGTAATCTTAAAATATGTATAACAACTATTGCGTGTTTGCACCATCATCCTCCTCATGGCTTCTTTGAAGTTCACTTGTGCTGCCCCGCCGCCCAGGGCGTAGGAACAGCGGCGCAGGGTAACCGCCGACAAGACCGCCCATCCAGCACAGGAGGACGGCGCAGACGGGAGCCGGAACGGGGGCGGGGCGCAAGGGCAACGGGCTTGCGCCCCTACCCTTGCTTTTGTGATGATCGGCAAGACCGCCCTGCCGGTAAAGGCATGGAAAGCGGAGTATGCCAAGCTGACCGCCGAGAGGGAAATGCTCAACCGGCGGCAGCTTGCGGCAGGAACAGCGGGAGCAGCAGTCACACAGGGCGCAGGATATGGAGCGGTGACGGGCAGGGCGGCGGTCTTGAAATCCGTTGTTTCAAAACCGCCGTTTGGTGTTCGTTTTCGTTTGGGGCGCGTGGATAGAACAGCCGCCCATCCAACGGTTTTTTTATATGCCGTTTCCGTTGGCGGCTGGGGGATTTATATTCTTCCCAACAAACTTGAAGTTATTGTTTAGTCATAGTCCGTTTCATCGTATACAAAATCTTTGAAGTAGTCGGTTGTATCCTGGTTATCCAACCACAATTCAAACCACCCCAGAAAATCTTGCGGTTCACAGCAAGGCTGGACGCCAACATCCGTAAAATTCCAAACTTCTCCTTGATGATTTCCGGTGATAATCAAATTGTAACTATTTCCGCATCCCAAATTTATCAATTCAATATTTCCCCGATAAACCTTATTTTGCATATCGGCTTCAATCACATCTCCATCTCTTTCGTCATCCTCCCAAAGCCAAAATTTCTCAAGCAGAAAAGGCTTTGATAACTCCTGTTGTGGACAGCACTCCAAATCATTCAGCCGACAGCCATCAAGCATACGCTTACAGCCATTTCCAATATACTTCAAAAACATACGATACGCCTGCGGCAGTTTTACATTATGACGGCTTTCAAAAGACATAATTTCTTCTTCTGTTAGACATTTTCCCATTTCGATATTGAGTTGAGATATTTTTGTTTTAATTCGCTCTATCACTTTTTCGTAGTCTTGTGGTTCATAAACTGACATATCAATTCCTCCAATTTAATTTTATTGTTCTCTTTGTTTGTAGGGCCGAACAATTCCAAACAAAACTGTCCGCCATAGCCCCGCCTCGTCTGCGCTTTTGGCTCACTCGCCACGGGTGGGGAAGTCGTGTTCTGAAAGAACCGCAAACCACTCGGCGGGCAAAGGGAGCCAATCACGGTCTGCATTTTGGCAATAGGATATTTCCTGCTCCGGCGAGTAGCGGTACTCAATCTCGTATTGAAGAAAAGGAAAATCCTTGTGGTGCATAATCAAAGAGCCGCACACCCAATCCCCGCCAGTCAGTTTTTTGGCGTTATCGCCGCTTAATGCCTCCAGCAAGGCGGCAATCATAGCGGGGTCATCCACCTGGGCCGAAGTGCTATCCTCGTTTTCAAAAACAAGCGTGACGCAAGATACCATTTCCGCCGTGGGCGTTCCCAGCGTTACCCCGTCCTGCATCCAAAGGCGGGTTTCTACACCGCCAGTATAAAATTTCCGGGGAGCGGTATATAAGAATGTCCGGGCCTCGTCACCTGCTATCTCATAGATGGCAAGCCCGCCGCCCTTGTCCGCATCCTTGCCGCAAACGCCTATCTGTTCACCGATACCCTCCGCAGGCGTCCAGACATATTGATTGCCGTCACTGTAATAATGGGCTTGTTCATCCCAGCCGCCGCTCAAATCCCTTTGATACTGTATGCCGTCTATGTAGAGAATTTCAGTATCGTCCTCCCGTGTCTCCATCTGATAAACGGGAAAATCCTCCCCGGACTGGCATCCGGCCAACGGAACAGCCACCATCACCAAAAGGGACAGCAGAAAAGCCCCGCGCATTTTTCTCTTGCTCATTCCATTATCCCTTTTCTTTTTTTCAGCCAAACGACCACACACCACGCCGCCGCATACAGTATCACATATGCCCCCGCCAGCACAAGGGCGGTGATGTACTTTTGCCGAAGTCCGGCGGTGTAGCTTTCGGCGGTCTGGCCCGGCTCCACGGTGATATAGGAGCGGTCAGCGGGGACGGACAGCACCCGCCGCTCCACAGCGGCCCCCGCGTCCACGATCTCCTGGCCCCGCTCGCGGGTGAGGGCCTGCTGGCTCCATTGATAGCCGCTCCCGCTGGTGTCCCGGTAGTAGACCATGTAGGCGGTTTTGGTGGGGTTCATGCGGCGGTCGCGTCCGCTGGCCCCCGTGTTCTGCACCTGGACGGGCAGGACTTGATAGGGGGAAAAGGTATAAACGCCTTTGTCCTCGTAGCTGTCGGCGGGGAGGATAGCGGCCAGATACTTGATGGAGAGATAGCCCACCGCCGCCGCTAAAATCAGCAGCATCACCCCCGCCACAAAGACGATTGATTTTAGTTTTGCCATAGCTCGCCCCCCTGTCTTGCTGGCTAACATTATACACCGCTCCACCTGTTTTTTCAATATGCTCATGCCGGATGCTACTGTGTTGATGATGATTTTTGAGCGCCCCAACCGGGGGCCGTTTCCCTATTGAATGGCAAGGTTGATGATCTCCAGCCCCCGCTCCCTGGCATATCTGACGGTGTAGGCCGTCCCGCCGCTCTCCCTGTTGAGGTAGCAGACACACACGCTGCTGTTGTCCACCAGATGGCGGTTGCGCTCGTGCATACAGCCTCTGGTGTACTGCCGGGACACATAGACCACTTTATCCGCCTGGGCCTTGATGCGCTCGTACTCCGCTATGTCCTCCGGCCTCCAGCCCCGTGTCTGCGTCAGGCAGGGAAGCCTTCTCTGCGGAGGACGGGGGTGGTAGTAACGGCAGGCAGGGAAGCTTTCTCTGCGGAGGACGGGGGTGGTAGTAACGGCAAGCAATGCCCCGGTATATACCGGGGCGTGCTTGTTGGTGGCTGACCGCCCCCAAGCCCCCGTAAGGACCGGCGCAAATGCGCCGGTCCTTTTAAGCCGCCTTCGGCGTCTGCTGTTACCCGCAGGGAGAGAAAAAATCATCACCGCGCCTCCTGCTGGTGGTGGCGATTTTTCTCTTTCTCCGTCACGCCCAAAATCCGCCCCACGTTGTTTTTGGCGGTGAGCAATTCTATCATTTCCGCCTTTGTCTGCCTATACTGTGAATACTGTTTTCCCTTCTTTGCTTGCAGGGCGGCGTACTCCTGTTTCAAGGATTGGATGGATGGCAGCTTCGTCAAACCGAGGGAATTAAAATAACGCTTCGCCTCTTTACAATCTTCAATCTCTCTGCTATGCTGTTCGTAAAACTTGGCCTGTTTCCGGCCTGTCAGTTTTCGATATTGGGCATAGACCTCGCGGGTCTTGGAGTACGTTCCGATGTGCCGTTGCAATTCGGAAATGTCCTTCATTCTTTGTTCAGCAGCTTTTATCTGATCGCTCAAATCGCTGAATTTCTGTGAGGCCGCATCACAGGCTTTCTCCAATTCTCCAAAATCAGTCAGACCCTTTTCCTGCAAGTAGATGAGTGTCTTTGCCATCTCCTTGAGATTGAAAATCTTCGCCCAATGTTCAAACCCAGGGGAACTGATAGATAAGAATTGAAATCAGCCTGCGCTTATGGTATGATTGCACCAGCATGAGTATTGTAAGCGCGGGTTGTTTCATGATTGAAGGAGGTAACATTTTGAAACAACCGCAATATAACACCGCGCTTTATATGGGAAAATCGCTGCCGCCCTGAATGAGAAAGGGATTCTCCCTCCCCGCTGGTACTGGGCGGTCCATTACGGAAATGGCAGCTGCAAGTATTCCCGGCTGTGGACTTACGCAACCGTCCGAAGCCTTCTGAACGATGATATTTATGTCGGTACGCTCACACAGAACTGCACCGGTTCCCGTTCCTATAAAGACAAGACCATGATAAGGAAACCGGAATCGGAATGGATTTCCCATGAGGGCGCGCACGAGGCAATTATCGGGCCGGAGCTGTGGGAGGCTGTCCAGAAAATCAATCAGGCGGCGAAACAGATTTCCGCTAACAATACGCCGCCCCAAGCATCTCTGTTTACCGGAAAGCTGGTCTGCGCGGACTGCGGGCATCCTCTGGTTGCCGCCCGCGAAACACAGCGCCGGAAAAACGGAACTGTCAAGCACTATACTTCTTATTTTTGCTCCCGGTTTGCCACTACCGGACACAGCATCTGCTCCTGGCACCGGATTTTTGAGATCAGCCATTCATAATCTGGTTCGTCGATCAGAATTTCCAAGAGCTTTTCCCAAACACCTTTTCTGCGCCAACGGATGAACCTCTGATGAACACTGCCCCACTTCCCGTAATCGGGAGGCTAATCTCGCCAGGGCGCTCCGGTCCGCAATACCCAAAACACCGCATTGATAAATCGGCGGTTATCCTGGGCGATCCCGCCCCACTGGCCTCGTTGTCCCGGCAAATGGGGTTCCAGCAACGACCACACCTGATCGCTTATATCGTGTCTGTGATAAGAAGTATCCATCTTTTCCTCTCCTGTCTTTTTTGATGCTTCCATTCTATCACTATTTTACTGCTTTGTGTAGACGCTGTTTAGGAACCAGAGAGGCAGCAAGCCTTCTCGGAAAGGAGGAGCGGACATGGATACCGTCCAGCACAGGCCACCCGGCGGGGACGCACCCGATGAGGAGCTTATCGACACCCTCATCGCCATCAGCGTTGTTGCTAAGCGGCTGGCTGAAAAACTCAGGAAACAGTTGGAAAAAGCCTTCCGTCCCCGCTGTGAACGGGGACAGAAGGCAGGAAAACGGAGAATCACATTATGAGTAAGATGAGCGAACTGTCGCAGGCACTCGACGAGCTGGTTGCCTGCGGCGAAGGGCTGATCAGAACGGTAAACTCCATCCGCGAGATGTTCACGGGTGAGCTGGAGCCGAAGCACCAGCCCGAACCCGTATCTGAGCCACCCAGGGAGGAAGCGTCCGCAGCACCTCCGGTGGAACAGCCGAAGAGATACACCTTCGCGGAGGTCAGGAAGGCGTTCTCGGCTAAGTCCCACGCCGGATACACCGAGCAGGTCAAGACCCTCATCACCAGCTACGGCGCGGACAAACTCTCCACCGTGAAAGAGGGGGACTATCCCAGGCTGATGGCGGATTTGGAGGCAATCGTATGAGCGCCCATTCCATCTTCTCGCCGTCCGCCAGCCACCGCGTCCTGAACTGTCCGCCCAGCCTAATGCTGTGCGCCAGAGTCGCAGATCAGTCCAGCCCCTACGCCACCGAAGGCACCAGCGCCCACGAATTGTGCGCCTTTCTCGTGGAGAAAGCCCTGGGTCGGAAAGTGAAGAATCCGACTGAGAACCTCGACTACTACAATGCCGAGATGCAGTCCTGCGCCGAGGGGTACGCTTCCTTTGTAATGGAGGAGTACGAAAAGGCGAAGGCCGTTTGCCCGGATGCCGAGGTCATGGTGGAGCAACGTGTGGACATCTCCCGCTGGGTCCCCGGCTGCGGCGGCACCGCCGACTGCATCATCCTTTCGGACGGCGCGGTCGAGGTGGTCGACTACAAGCAGGGGGTTGGCGTCCCGGTCAGCGCCACCTCCGAAGAATTCGGAGGGAACCCGCAGCTCATGTGCTACTGTCTGGGCGTGCTGGAGATGTTTGGCGTCCCGGTCGAGAAGCACGGCGTCAACGCCCACCTCCGGCAGAAGGGCAAAGTCGCAGAATTGGCCCTCGGCTACGGCGGCTCCGTTGGTGCCCTCAAGGCGATGGGCGCTTTGGAAATGGGGCTGTCCGAAGAGGAGCTTCTGCCTCTGGTCACATCTTGGCGGGAAGCGAACCCCCATGTGACGAGATTTTGGTGGGATGTCGATGCCGCCGTGAAAAAGGCGGTCATGTACAAAACCTCGGTCGGGTCCCACGGCTTCCGTTTCTACTTCCAGAGCGGGATGCTGTTCATCGACCTGCCGTCCGGCAGGAGGCTCTCCTACGTCAAGCCCCGCATCGGCGTGAACCGCTTTGGCTCTGAGAACGTGACCTACGAAGGCATTAACCTGGGGAAGTGGACCCGGCTGGAAACCTACGGGCCGAAAGTCACGGAAAATCTGGTGCAGGCCGTGTCCAGGGACATCCTGGCATACGCCATGAAAACCCTCCGGCACTGCTTCATCGTGAGCAGTGTTCACGACGAGCTTATCATCGAGTGCAGCCCCGATGTGTCCCTGCAGGCGGTCTGCGACCAGATGGGCAGGACGCCGCCGTGGCTGCCAGACATCGAACTGCGGGCTGATGGGTACGAGTGTCAGTTCTACAAGAAAGAATGAAAAACGGAAGTCGGCTCCAAATGATGCCGACTTCCATTTTTTGATGATTATTCCTGTATATATGAAGATTAATCTTGACTACAGCCTTTGCTATGTGGTAAAATAATACTGTTAGTTTATGATTTTATCTGCACACAGCATGGTCAATTTTAGGGGGATGCCGGCTATGGCCGTCAGCTATAAAAAACTTTGGAAGCTGTTAATTGACAAGGATATGAAGAAAAAGGATTTGCAAGCATTGGCTGGCATCAGCTGGGCATCTGTCACAAAGATGTCTAAGGGCGAAAATGTTAGCATGGAAGTTCTTCTCAAAGTATGCAAAGCTCTAAACTGCAATATTGGCGATATTATGGATGTTATGCTGATCCCTGAGGAGGAATGAGTTTGGAGTATGAGTTTCACCCGGATGAGGCTATGCGAACTCAGCTGTCTGAGCGTGTAGCACTGTATGCGACAAGGTTCGCTGAATATAATCGCCCGACCTACAATGAAACAGAGGTGAGGGTGGATTTTGTCAACCCCTTCTTTAAATTGCTCGGGTGGGATGTTGACAACGAAACCGGCTTGCCCCAGCATTTGCGAGAGGTAACCCACGAGGCAACAGTTATCGTAGAGGAAGACGGACACCAACGTAGCAAAAAACCGGACTATTCGTTTCGTGTCGGTACAGAGCCTCTGTTCTATCTTGAAACAAAGAAACCTTCAGTCAATATAGCAACAAACAATGCCCCGGCATTTCAGTTGCGCCGTTATGGGTGGAGTGGCAACCTTAAAGTTTCCGTTCTCACGAATTATACCGACCTCTATATCTATGATTGCACAGTACGCCCTGTCGAGACAGATGACATTCATGTGGCAATGATTGCACACTACTCTTACACCGAGTATGAAGAAAAGTTTGATGAGATTTATTCTCTGCTTTCAAAGGAAGCTGTCCTTTCTGGCACCTTTGCACAACGCTTTGAGAATCTAACGGGCGTATTTCGGCATGAGCCTTTTGATGAGTATTTTTTGAAACAGATTCAAACTTGGCGTCAGAGCCTTGGTGCTGATATACAAAGTAACAATCCTGCCATCGGCGATGAAACATTGAATATCAGCGTCCAACGCATTTTGAACAGAATTATATTCTTGCGTATTTGTGAAGATCGCAGCTTTGAGCAGTATGAAACGCTTAAGCAAATTCAAACTTATGAGGAGCTGAAGCAGCTGTTTATTTCCGCTGACTGCAAATACGACTCCGGCTTATTTGAAATACTGGAAGAAGATCAGGTTACTGTTTCTGATTCTGTCCTGTTGGATATTTTCCGGAGTCTGTACTATCCCAACAATTCATATGAATTCAGCGTGGTTGACCCCTTTATCATTGGCCAAATTTACGAACTGTTCCTCGACGAGAAGCTCAGCGTATCTGCTGATGGAACTGTTATTGCAGTGCAGAAACCGGAGGCGGTTGATTCCCAGGGAGCTGTGAACACACCGAAGAATGTGACGGACATCATTGTTGAGCAAACCCTGGCAGAGATTATAGACGGAAAAACCCCCTCTGAGCTGCAGAATGTTCGAGTTGCGGACATTTGTTGTGGCTCTGGGAACTTTCTTCTTTCCGCCTTTGAGTACATCGTCAATTATCATATTGACTGGCTTGTGAAGAAGGAGGTAGAAAGTGCCTGCCGTGACGGACGATTAATCAGTGTGCCCGGAAGCGATACCTACCGGCTCTCATATGCCATGCGGCGGAATATTCTCTCAAAAAATATTTGGGGTGTCGATATCGACCCTCTGGCGGTAGAGGTCACAAAATTCAGCCTTTTCCTAAAGTTGCTGGAAAACACCAGCAGTGAAGAAGTCAAAGCCTTTGTTAGAGACAGTTCCGAATGCGTTCTCCCTCAGCTGAACGACAACATCAAGAATGGAAACAGCCTCGTTGGATCTGCCTATGCCCTATACGATCCGCAGGTCTTTGAACGTGATGGAGCCTTGGAGCAGATTAAGATGTTCGACTGGCAGGCTGAATTCAATATGGACAGCTTTGACGCCATCGTTGGTAATCCTCCTTATATCCGAGTCCAGAACATGGTCCACTACTCTCTGCGGGAATATGGCTTCTATAAGAGTGAACATTCAGGGTATCAGACCGCGAGCTCTGATCTTCTGGATAAATATTATCTCTTTATCGAACGTGCATGGCAACTGCTGAAGGCTGGTGGTGCTGTCGGCTATGTGGTACCGCATAAGTTCATGAACATCATGTCCGGTCAGGAATTACGCCACTTTCTCTCCTCGAACGGGAGCGTACAAAAGATCATCCACTTCGGGACACATCAGGTCTTCAAGAACAGAAGCACCTACACTTGTATTCTTATCCTCGGAAAGCCCGCCAAATCCTCGTATGAGATCTCCTTTGTGCAGGACTGGAATCGCTTTCTATTCGATCACAAAACGGAGTATGAAACCTACCCGTCAGGAACACTTGGAGCTGCACCTTGGACTTTTATTCCTGCCCAGATCAAAGACCGGCTTGGCGCAGTAAATGATAGATGTAGTCCTCTTGATGACCTGGCTCGTATCTTTGTCGGCGTACAAACCAGCAATGATAAAGTGTACATCATAACGGCCACGAGCGAGGATGATGGCTATATCTATTTCAATGACAAAAATGGCATTCAGCACAAAGCAGAAAAAAGTATCCTCCGTAAAAGTATCTATGATGCACGGCTGAAAAAATATCAGACTATCATACCGAATAGCTACATTATTTTTCCTTACCGAAACGTCGATGGGAAACCGCATCTGATTGATATTGACATTATGCGGTCTGAGTATCCGTGCGCATTTGAATACCTGTGTGCCTTTAGGGAAGAGCTGGATCAGCGGAACATGAAGCGCACAGAAAGCACATGGTATGCTTACGGTCGTAGCCAGAGTCTTACTCGTTTTATCAGCGGCGAACACCTAATCTGGCCGGTACTTTCTTTGGACTCCAACTACATTTACGATAATGACCTGACAGTCTTTACAGGCGGTGGAAACGGACCGTTCTATGGAATCGAGATGAAACCTGGCACTGGGGAATCAATATTCTATGTCCAGGCTGTATTGAACCACTGGCTGATGGAGTTCCTTGTCCGGAAAAGCGCCAGCACCTTCAGAGGAGGTTATTATTCCCACGGAAGGCAGTTCGTAGCGGAGCTTCCGATCTTCAGAATTGATTTTTCAGATGAAGGTCAGAAAGCGATTCACGACAGCATTGTGGAGCAGGTTCACTTACTTGAAAGGCTGAATCTTCGAATGAATGAAGCGCAAAATTCATCCACTAAGAAAGCTCTTGAACGTGCGATTGTAACAGCTGGCAGCTCACTGTCAGATATGATTGACTCCATCTACGGGGTTGAGGGGATGCGGGTGGTGGAACCAAATGAAGGCAATTGATGGCTATGATAAACTTCGTGGTGGGTATTACACTCCCGCAGATATCGCAGATTTTATAGTTAAATGGGCCGTGAGAAACGCTGATGATCGCATTCTTGAACCAAGCTGTGGCGATGGTAGCTTTATGGCAGCCGTAAGAAAACACAGCATACAAAATGGCTTTGAAAATGCAAATCATGTGCTTGGTGTGGAGCTCGAATCCACTGAAGCGCAGAAAGCTGCCCAATATGGATATGACATTGTCAACGATGACTTCTTTACCTATTACCTCCAGAATATTGAAGGTGGGCGTACCTTTGACATTATCGTAGGAAATCCGCCTTTTATTCGATACCAGAATTTTGATGAGAAATATCGGGTTGTAGCTTTTGATCTCATGAAAAAGCATGGTTTCCATCCGAACCGACTCACAAATATCTGGATGCCATTTCTATTGCTCTCTTGTGAGGCGCTCAGTTCCAATGGGCGAATCGGAATGGTTATCCCGGCAGAATTATTCCAGGTTGATTATGCGGCTGAAGCCCGAAACTACCTCAGTTCTCATTTCGAACAGTTGACGTTGGTGGCCTTTAAGCGACTGGTATTCGATGACATTCAGCAAGAGGTTGTACTGCTTCTTGGGGAGAAAACATCCGTGCGAAAAGGTATCCGTGTAGTCGAGCTTGACGGACTGGACGAACTGAATGGATGTGGCATTTCTTGCCTTGATCGAGCTGAGCCCAAGGACCTTGACCATAACAGCGACAAATGGGTAAAATACTACCTGACGAACGAGGAACTGCAGCTACTTCAGATTCTGAATACAGATCCCCAGATCTCCACTGCCACAGACTTGTACGATGTAAATGTTGGCCTTGTGAGTGGTGAGAATAGTTTCTTCCTCTCTGACTGGAAAAATGTTGTGAATCACGGGCTTCAGAATGATATGAAGCCAATCATCAGCCGAGCGGAGCAGGTCAAGGGAGTATACCTTTCGGAAACGGAATACCAGACCCTGCGTGAAGATGGAAAGCGCGTCTCTATCTTCATGCCAGGAGACTTACCTATGGAGGAGCTCAGCAATAGTGCTCAGGACTATATTGCCTGGGGTGAAGGCCAAGGATTCAACAAGAATTACAAGTGCCGTATACGGAAACGTTGGTATGTCGTTCCAACTTCATGGACTGCAGATGCTTTTCTGATTCGACAGGCAAATCTATATCCCAAAATGATTCTTAATCCAACGGGTACTCTCGTCACGGACACGCTTCACAAAGTCCGCTTCCATGACGGCATCAAGGGTGAGGCTGTCGCTTCTGCCTTCCTCAATACATATACTCTCGCACTGAGCGAAACCCTAGGCAGGAGCTATGGCGGCGGTGTTCTAACGTTTGAGCCGGGTGAAATGCGACGGATGCGTATCCCTATGAAGAATGCGGATAGGCTGGATATTCACAAAATTGACACGCTTCAGAGAAGCGGACAATATGAAGATATACTCGCATACACCGACCAGCATTTGCTCCACGATGGTCTTGGGTTAAGCAGGCATGATGTTGTGCTACTGCACTCCATCTGGAATAAGATGCGAGATCGGCGCTTGTCGAGAAAGCAAAACTGAACGGAGAGAAGGACATATGGAGGTTTACAATTACGCTGCCTTTGCCAAAGCATTTGAGTTAGGCGTGACCAAACCGAATATGACAAAAATTGCCAAAGCATTGTTTGAACCGATAGTCAGCTTGGATGGTGTTGTTAATCGTGTCGGAAACCTCTATGTTACCGATTCAAAATATGCAAAAGCGTGGTATGAACAGAGTTCAGATATCCCGGAGAATATCAAGAAGGCCGCTACAAGGGCTGACCTTCTTGATAGCATCGGGGCGTATTTCAATGACAATATTATGGATGAGGTAGTTAGCCAGACACAGTCATCGGCAATGAACTCTGCCTTGGTAAGACTGATAAAGAATTCTGATCTCGAACACAATCTACAGCATGAGCTATTACAGCTATATAATTCCGGAGAATTGCCTGACTTTCTCGGAAAGGCGTTTCTATATTCTCTTGTTGCTGATAACACGCAGAAGGGTTCAGATGCTCCTGTTGAAGAGATAGATGAAGACATTCGTACATTCAAGGAGCTAATAAAACGTAGTCACAAAAAGCCAAAGGGAATAACGCCTCCTGATGAGATCGAGGATCATGAGATAGGATACGTTCGGGAACTGTATAGAGTTTATGGCGAAGTGTCAGGACAAGAATATGCAAGACCGGAAGACCTTGATTCAGAGCCTACTCTGAAAAAGAATTTCAACCGACAGCGTAAAGATTACTATCTTGCTGAAACAATCCACAGGGAACTACGGGATACCATAAGGCTCGATGAAGAGGAAGGTTTTGAACTTCTGAAAGATGCGGTCTATGAGGGTGTAATTACTACTTGCGAAAAGCCATATTACAGGGGGTTCGATCGATTGACCGCTGTCATGGAGCATGCCACAAGTGTTCCGCTTTCCAATAATCTTCAGGATAGAATGCTTGACTGGATCGGCCTTGGGGAGAAGAAGGGTGTGTGCCATATGCTTGTAAATGACAGCAGGTTGGGCTGGATGGAGGATGAAGAAGCTGAAGAACAAACTGTTTAATTCTCCATTTGAGATGGGACTTCGGATAATCCTTCTGCTGGCCTCTGCGCCGAAAGAGAAGTTTACTTTGGACCGTATTATTGGTCTGGATTTTGTTTCATGCTATGCTTCGGATTTTGAGTTGCCATTCCCGAATTTGCACGGGGACAACGGTTACCGATATGGAGAAATTATAGGAAGACGATTACTGGTCCAGGAGGCAGTGAAGTCTCTTGTGACACAGGGCCTTATTGATGCAACGGTTGACCAGGGGTACCTGTTTTCTATTACAGAAACTGGAACACAATATGCTAGATAGCGTCTACACAAGAAGCAGGGGTTGTGATAGAATGGAACTATCTTAAAAGAACGGGGACAGAAAGATGGATGCATCCTATCATAGACACGACATAAACGATAAAGTATGGGAGATGCTTGAACCACATTTGCCGGGACAACGAGGCCAGTGGGGCGGGATTGCCCAGGATAACCGTCGCTTTATCAACGCGGTATTTTGGGTGCTGCGAACTGGAGCGCCTTGGCGTGACCTGCCTCCCGATTACGGGAAATGGGGTAATGTTCATCAGAGGTTCATCCGTTGGCGTAGAAAAGGTATTTGGGAAAAGCTCTTGGAAATTCTGATCGACGAACCAGATTATGAATGGCTGATCATCGATGCCAGCCATATCAAGGTGCATCCCCACGCAGCGGGGGCGAAAGGCGGCAATCAGGATATGACCAGGACAAAAGGGGGCTCAACACCAAAATACATCTGGCCGTGGATGCGAATGGTATGCCAGTCCGAGTGCTTATTACGGAAGGTACCCGAGCGGATTGCAAAGAAGCTGTCCACCTGATAGAGGGTATTTCTGCGGAAATCTTGCTGGCAGACCGGGGCTATGACGCAAATGATATCCTGGCCTATGCGGTTTCGGCTGGGATGGAACCTGTGATCCCGCCCAAGAGGAACCGTAAAGAACAACGCGACTATGATAAATACCTCTATAAACTGCGTCACCTGGTAGAAAACTGCTTTCTATCCTTGAAACGCTGGAGAGGCATTGCCACCCGCTATGCCAAGACCTCCGATGCTTTTATCGCCGCGGTACATGTTCGTTGTATCGCCATTTGGGCTTCCATACGCGCTTAACTCGAGTAGACACTACCTAACAAATCTGAGTAAAAACGAATTTCCTCCAAGAGATTTGAAGGTCCTTTACGCCCGGCAATGGGGCATCGAGACATCCTTCTGCAGCCTGAAATATTCGGTGGGACTCATCCATCTTCACTCCAAAATTCCAGACCTTATTTTGCAGGAGATCTTCTCCGCTTTCCTGATTTTCAACTTTGCACAGGCAACAGCCTGGAACGTAAAAGTTTCCCGCCCAAGAGCAAAACAAAAACAGCGCCTGAATTTTTCTGACGCTGCCTTTGCCTGCTGGGCTTTTTTGCGCTGTCCCTTTCGACAATTGGAAGGACTGTTTTCAAGAAAGCGCTTTCCTGTAAAGCGGGGGCGGGCTTTCCATAGACCTGTTATCTCTGGAAATCGTATTTCTTGGCTTTATCTTCCTGCGCGATAGCAGACATCTTTTGTGCTGCTTAACTTAATGGCATTGGGCACGTCGGCTCGAATTCTTTTCCGCAGCAGACGCATTTGTGCTCTCTTTCCATCCCTTTTTACCTTCTCTTTTCTTCATTCCTCCTTCATTTTACCGCTTTTCCCTCTTCGTGCATAGGTTCGAATCTATTTTACGCTTACTTACATCCGTAAGCGTAAAATAGATATGAACCCTCACAGCATGAAGAAAACAATAGCGATTCTCAAAAAGGGAACCGCT
>QZEE01000030.1 GCA_009917445.1 bacterium D16-76
TCCGTTGTTTCGCTTCTGATCTTCTGCTCCAGCAAGTCCCCATAATGCGGCGGCTCTTCCGCGGCGGTTTCAGCGACAGGGGATGCGGCCCGCTCGTTTTCATCGTAAATCCGGCTTTCCGGGTGTTTGTCGCTCCAAAACTCAATGCGCCCACCGTCGTTCACTTCATAGAACACGCCGTTTTCCTTTGTGACATAGGTCTTGCGAATGACATTGCCTTCCAGCGTGGAATCTTCTTTATACTGTACGCCTAACAGAATTTCGGCTTTCGCGGCTTCGTACTCTTGAAATGTAACGTGTTTCATTTTGGTGTCCTCCTTTGATTTCCCGGCCCGGATATACAAAAAAATTAGGCTACACGGGTCGTTTGACCTTGTGTAACCTAATTGTAATGCTTGCCATTTTCTGTGAATTCCGAAAAAATAATTGCACATACCGCTTTATTCTGATAAAATAGAAGTTATGCAACTAAAAAGAAAGAAGGAATCCAAATGTTGAAGCTTCCGTTCAAAGGGCGGCGGGGTTCTTACGAAATCGACATGACAAACGGCCCCCTTCTGGGAAAAATCGTCCGGTTCGCCATCCCCCTGGCCCTGGCCGGCATCCTGCAGCTTTTGTTCAACGCCGCGGACATTGTGGTGGCCGGCCGCTTCGCGGGCAGCCAGGCCCTGGCTGCGGTAGGGTCCACCGGCGCGCTGAATATGCTTATCATTAACCTGTTCATGGGCCTTTCCGTGGGCGTAAACGTGCTGGTGGCCCGCTTTTACGGCGCGGGCAATTTCAAAGACCTCAGCGAGACCGTACATACGGCCATCCTCACCGCCCTAGGCTGCGGCATAGCCCTGGTGTTCATCGGCATGGGGCTGTCAAGGCCGCTGTTAAGTTTAATGGGCACCCCCGCCGACGTCATCGACCAGTCGGTACTTTACATGCGCATCGTGTTCGCGGGCATGCCCGCCCTAATGCTGTATAACTTTGGCGCGGCCATCCTCCGGGCCGTAGGGGACACCCAGCGCCCCCTGTACTTTCTGCTTATGTCCGGGGTGATCAACGTCCTGTTAAACCTTTTCTGCGTCATCGTGCTGCGCATGGGCGTAGCCGGTGTAGCCACGGCTACGGTGGTATCCCAGTGCATTTCCGCCGTGCTGGTGGTTTTATGCCTCATACGCAGCAACGCCCCTTACCAGCTGGACGTAAAAGCCCTGCGTATCTACAAAAGCAAGCTCCTGCAAATGACCAAGATTGGCGTACCCGCCGGCATACAGGGGGCCATGTTCTCCCTGTCCAACGTAGTCATCCAGTCCAATATCAATTCCTTCGGCTCCATCGCCATGGCGGGCAGCACCGCCGCCGGCAATATCGAGGGCTTTGTCTTCACCGCCGAAGACGCCTTTGCCCAAGCGGCCCTAAGCTTTACCGGCCAAAACTACGGCGCAAAAAAATTTGGCCGCATCAATAAGGTGCTCATCAACTGCCTGCTGCTGGTCACGGCAGTAGGGGCGGTGCTGGGGGCCGCGGCCTATTTCTTTGCCCCGGCCCTGCTGGGCATCTATTCCACCGACCCCCAGGTTATCGGCTACGGCGCCCAGCGCATGCTGCTGGTCTGCCTGCCCCACTTCATTTGCGGCGCTATGGGCATCTTCACCGGCTCTATGCGCGGCCTGGGCTCCTCCCTGGCCCCCATGGTCATCACCGTGTTTGGCACCTGCGTGCTGCGGGTTGTCTGGGTATACACCGTCTTCCCCCTCTTCCCCACCTGGCAGATGCTCTTCCTGTCCTATCCCATCAGCTGGTTTGTGACCGGGGCTATCCAATTTGCCGTGTTCCTGCACTTAAAGAAGAAGGCCCAGTCAAAAATGGCCGAAACCACCCCTCCATCCCCTTAACCCCCCCACCACTTTACAAAAAGGAGTGAACACACTATGACCAACTGGTATTCCCCCGAGGACAACACAAGCCCGGTCTTCACCGCCTGCAACCACATCCGCCGCAAGTACGAGGAAGGCCAGGCGCCCCAGCTCCCGCCCCAAGCCGTAGTTTTCTGCCTGGGCCGGGGCCTGCCTGTCTTACAGGAGCGCTTCCCCGCCGATACCTTCATCGAAGAGCTCCAGGGCTTCATCACCCATACGCCTGTTTTCAAGGTGCCCGGCCATGACAACGTGTGCTTCCTCCACGGGGGCTATGGCGCGCCCCAGGCGGTCACCACCGCCGAAAGCCTTTGGGCCCTGGGCGTAAAAGAAATCCTCCTCATAGGGCTGTGCGGTGTCTTTGTGCCCGATATCCAGGTAGGGGACATCCTGATCCCCGCCAAAATCCTAAGCGAAGAGGGCACCTCCCTCCACTATAAAGAAGAGCCGGGCTTTGCCCAGCTCCACCGCCCCGAAGCCTATAAGGGCCTGGGGAGCTTCCTGCAAAGCAAAGGCTTTACCACCCTGGAAAAAGACACCGTCACCACCGACGCCCCCTACCGCCAGACCTTCTACAAAGAATCCCTGTGGCGGGGGCAGGGCTGCGCGGCGGTAGATATGGAAGCCTCCGCCGTGGTAAACCTCTGCAACTACCGGGGCATGAAGAGCACCGTAGCCCTCATGGCCTCCGACAAGCACCCCATACACGAAGGGGACAAGCCCTGGGCCTGGGGCAGCCGCAGCTACGGCCCTATGCGCGACGATTTTATCGCGGCCTGTATTGAATACAGCCTTACACAAGGAGAATAAAAGGCATGGAAAAAGAAATCTGGGTTGTCAAAGTGGGCACCTCCACCTTGACCTATGAAAACGGCCGGGTAAACCTGCGCCGTATGGAAAGCCTCTGCCGGGCCCTTTCCGACCTGCAAAACGCTGGCAGGCACCTGGTGCTGGTGTCCTCCGGGGCCATTGGGGTAGGCATGGGCAAGCTGGGCCTGCAAAGCCGCCCCGCCGAGACCGAGAAAAAGCAGGCCCTGGCCGCCATCGGCCAATGTGAACTCATGTTCCTCTACGACAAATTTTTCAGCGAGTACAACCAGACCGTAGCCCAGGTGCTGCTGACCGCTGGGGTCGTCCACGACCAGCGGGGCCGCCGGAACGTAGAAAACACCTTCCGCGAGCTGCTGTCCATGGGCGCCATCCCCATTGTAAACGAAAACGACACCGTAGAAACCAGCGAGCTGGAAGGCCAGAATTTCGGCGACAACGACACCCTTTCCGCCGTAGTGGCCGGGCTCATCTCCGCCCATTTCCTGGTGATCCTCACCGACATAGACGGCCTCTACGACCGCGACCCCCGCAAAGACCCAGCCGCCAGGCTCATCCCCCGGGTAGAGGAGATCACCCCGGAAATCGAGGCCCTGGCCGGCGGGGCAGGCTCCAACCGGGGAACCGGGGGCATGGCCACCAAGCTGCGGGCCGCTAAAATGGCCCGGGCCTCCGGCATCCCCTGCGCGGTGGTATCTGGCAGCGACATGGGCAGCCTGTACCGCCTTTTAGACGGACAGCCCGCCGGCACGCTTTTCGCCGTGCCCCAAAAATCCTAAACACATACCGGGCAGGCCCCCCAGGGCCTGCTTTTTTCTTGGTTTTGCGCCCGCAGCCTTGAAGAACCCGCCCTTCTCCTGTATACTATATTGTATATAGGAAATTTACACAAGAGGAAGTGGGCGGTTATGCTGAAAAAGAACCTCCGGGCCCCTCTGGCCTTTTTAGCCACCCTGGGCCTTTTGGCCCTGGTATTCGCCATAGGCGTCTGGGGCCAGGAAACCGAAACGCCCCTGCCCGGCCTGCCTGTTGCCGAATCCGGCAGCAGCCCTATGCTGCTGGCAGAGGGCGGGGCAGGCCCCTACATAGCCTATGCCCAAGACAGCAGCAGCCTGCTGGCCCAGCTGGACCCCATCACCGGGGACATGGCCTCCCTCAACCTAAGCTTCCCCATCCTGGACGCTGCCTGCCAAGACGGCCGGCCCGTGGTGCTCACCGATGAGGACGGCTTCCTCTGCATAAAGGCATTTTCCCCAGAGCTAGAACCCCAGGGATCCATGACCATCCCCGTCCTGCTGGAAGACGCCTGCCTCACCAGCTGCACCGCCGGGGGCGGCCTGTACGTGGTCCTTCATGGGGACGAATCCACCTTGACCCTCCACGCCGAAGATTATTCCATCTGGGAGCGCACCTTCGAGAGCCCCATCCGCCTTTTGCACATCACAGAAAACGGCCAGCTGTGGGTGTGCACCGCAGACACCGCCTATGCCGGCGACGCCCAAAACCCCGAAAGCCTGCGGCCCATCCCCGGGGGCGCACCCGCGCGCATCCTGGGCGGCAGCGTCTTTTTAGACAGCGGCGGCACTGTCTGGCGCATTACCGGGGATTCCTCCCAGCCCGCCCTAAACGGCCTGCCCCCCGAGGCCCTCTGCTGCGCAGACACGCAGGGCGTAGTCTATGCCGATGAGACCGGGCGCATCCACCGTCTTTTCTGGGACGGCAGCGAACTGGGCTCCTGCATTGTCTCCGGCACGCCCCTGGCCCTTACATCCCAAGGCGTGCTTTACGAGGAAAACGGTACGCACTTCTATTCCCTTCTGGACTTCACCCCTGCCCAAGACCCCTCTACGCCCACCCCCGCCCCTACCCCCTCCCTAGAGCCCGGGCCTTCTTTAGAGCCATCCACAGAGCCGTCCCTGGAACCCTCCACTTCCCCCTCCCTGGAACCGTCCCTGGAACCAGACCCCTCCCCCAGCCCCAGCCAAAAACCCGACTGGCTGGACGCCTACAAGCGCCCCGGCTTCTTCTTTATAACCGGCCGCATCCCCATCGAGTACCTGATCGACGAGTTCATCCCCCAAGAAATCTACCTGCGCACCGCCCAAGGGGAGCTGGTAACCGCCGGCTTCCTCTGTACCGGCATGACCGTCCACTGGGGGAAGTACAGCCCCGATGAAAACACCGCCCGCATCGTCGTGTACGGCGACTGCAACGGGGACGGCAACGTAACCTCCGCTGACATCAAACAGGCCCAGCTGTTCCTGCTGCAAGGCTCAGACAATGCCGCTCAGTGGTACTTCCTGGCCGCCGACCAGGACGAAGACGGGGAAATCACCGCCAAAGACCTCCTCTGGCTTTCCGGCGAGCTGGAAACCCCCTAAAGGAAATCTCCCGTTTGTAAGAGCCGCCCCACCCAGCCGCTTTACCCCAAAGCGCCAAAATTCCCGGTTGACTTTTCCCCCCGCCCGTGATACTATACCTGGCAGAATCTACACAGAAAGGAAGATCGATTATGAAAGCTGTAAAAACCAACAACGTCCATTACACCGGGAGGGGGCTTTCCCGCTAAAGGCGTTTCCCTCCCCTAACAAACGGAGGAAACTATTTTGTTAAAACACTTTCGCCAATTTGTATCGTTTTATAAGCCCTACGCCGGCTGGTTCGCCGCCGACATGCTCTGCGCCCTGGTGGCCTCGGCCACCGCGCTCCTTCTGCCCCTGGGGGTACGCTTCATCACCCAAAACGTGCTGGACACCCCTTCCGCAGACACGCCCCGGCAGGTAATCGCCATGGGCCTGCTTCTGTTAGGCATGGCCCTGCTGCAAGCCGGCTGCCTGTATTTTCTGGATTACCAGGGCCACCACATGGGCGCTAAAATGGAGCGCGACATGCGCGCCAACCTCTTCGCCCATTGCCAGAAGATGTCCTTCTCCTACTTTGACAGCCACAAGGTCGGGGACCTGATGTCCCGCATCACCGCCGATTCCCTGTCTCTGGCAGAGTTCTTCCACCACTTCCCCGAGGACGTGGTGGTCAACGCCATCAAGCTGGTGGGCGCTGCGGCCATCCTCTTCACCATCAACTGGCGCATTACCCTGGTGATCGTGGCCTTCCTGCCCTTTATGGCGGCGTATACCCTGTGGTTCAACAAGAAAATGGCCGCCGCCCTGGCCCAAGGCCGTGAGCGCATGGGCGATATCAACGCCCAGCTGGAAGATTCCCTTTCCGGTGTGCGGGTGGTCCAGTCCTTTACCAATGAAAAGGTAGAAGAGGAAAAATTCAGCCGCCAGAACCAGCGCTTTTTAGAAAGCCGCCGCCGCGGCTACCAAAGCGAAGCCCAGCTTTACTGCGGCATGGATACCTTTGCCAGCCTCATGCCCATTGCCGTAGCCGTGTTCGGGGGCATAGCCATCCTGCGTGGGGCCATGACCTTGCCGGACCTGCTGCTGTTCATCATGTATACCAATTATTTCTCGGCCCCGGTGCAAAGCCTGGTAAACACCAGCCGTCTTTTGCAGGAAGGCCGCACCGGCTTTGCCCGGTACTGGGAGCTTATGGAGACCCCGCCCGAAATCCAGGACGCCCCCGAAGCCAAACCCCTGGCCCAAGTCAAGGGGGATTTAGAGCTCAAGGACGTGTCCTTCTCCTACGACGGCGGCAGCTCGGTCTTCCACGGCCTAAACCTTTCCATCCAGGCCGGCGAGTACGTGGCCCTGGTGGGGGCCTCCGGTGTGGGCAAGACTACCCTGTGTTCCCTCATCCCCCGCTTTTACCAGCCCCAGGGCGGCCAGGTCCTTCTGGACGGTGTCCCAGTGGGGCAGTATACCCTGGCTTCCCTGCGTAAAAACATCGGCATGGTGCAGCAGGACGTCTACCTTTTCGCCGGCACCATCGCCGAGAACATAGCCTACGGCAAGCCCGGCTGTTCCCAAGAAGAGATCGTTGCCGCCGCCCGCCAGGCCGGGGCCCATGAATTTATCGAAAGCCTCCCCAACGGCTACAACACCGATGTAGGCCCCCACGGCGTCCGTCTTTCCGGCGGCCAGCAGCAGCGCATCTCCATTGCCCGCGTGTTCTTAAAGGACCCGCCCGTCCTCATCTTTGACGAAGCCACCAGTGCCCTGGACGCCCACAGCGAAAAAACCGTCCAGCGCTCTTTAGAGCACCTGGCCCGCCGCCGCACCACCCTTGTCATTGCCCACCGCCTTTCCACGGTCCGGGGCGCTTCCCGCATCCTGGTCCTAGATGAAAACGGTGTCTGCGAGCAGGGCACCCATGACGAGCTCGTGGCAAAAGGCGGCATTTACGCCGGGCTCTACCAGACTTCCCTAGAGGTCTAAAGATACCTGGCCCTGCCAGCCCAGCCGGCTGCTCTGTGCCAACGGCATACATCAGCCCCACAACCCCTTTTAAAAGACAGGGAAACGAACCGCACCCACGTGAATTTGTATCCCGGCGCCTGCCGCCCGGTACCTCCACGTGGGTGCTTTTTGTGTCTTGACTTTAAGGCCGCTTCCCCGCCCGAAAAAAAGTCGCGGCCAAGGGCAAAATATAGTTGCAAAAGCAACTATATTTTGCTATACTAAAGGGGCGGGCCCGGCCCGGAAACGAGGTGTATTTTTGTGCGCATGATCTTCCATTATTTACGGCCCTTCCTGCCCCGCATGAGCCTGGGCATCACCATAAAATTCATTGGCGCTATTATGGACCTGCTCCTCCCCTGGATCCTCTCCTACCTTATCGACGAGGTAGCCCCCACCCGGGACATGGGCCTGGTGCTGCTGTGGGGCGGGGCCATGCTTTTAGCCTCTGTCCTTGCCTGGGTGACCAATATTGTGGCCAACCGCATGGCGGCCTGGGTAGCCCAGCACACCACCCGCGCCATCCGCCACGACCTGTTCCAGCGCATATCCCTGCTCTCCTGCTCGCAGATAGACCAGTTCTCCATCCCATCCCTAGAGTCCCGCCTTACCAGCGATACCTACCACATCCACCAGTTTATCGGCATGATGCAGCGCATGGGCATACGCGCCCCCATCCTGCTCATCGGCGGCATTTTCATCACCCTTACCCTGGACCCCGTGCTTACCTTGGTGCTGGTATGCACCCTGCCCTTTTTGGCTGTGCTGGTGTTCCTGGTCTCCAAGAAAGGCGTGCCCCTCTACACAAAGCTGCAGCAGGGTATCGACTCCATGGTACGCACCGTGCGGGAGACCATCTCCGGCATCCGCGTCATCAAGGCCCTTTCCAAAACCGCATACGAGCGCAAGCGCTTTGACGGCATCAATAAAGACGTGGTGCACCGGGAGAAAAAAGCCGGCATCACCATGGGCCTTACCAACCCCATGATGAACCTTTTCCTAAACCTGGGCCTCACCGCCGTCATCGTCACCGGCGCTTTCCGTGTCAACGCAGGGCTCAGCCAGCCCGGCAAAATCGTGGCCTTTCTAAGCTACTTCACCCTCATCTTAAACGCTATGATGGCCGTCACCCGCATTTTCGTCATGTATTCCCGGGGCTCTGCCTCCGGCTCCCGCATTAACGAAGTCCTGCAAACCCAGCCAGACCTGGGCATCGTGCCCAGCCCCCCCGAAGAAACCCCCTACCACATAGAATTTGACCACGTAACCTTCTCCTACAATAAAAACGAACCCACTGTCGAAGACATCTCCTTTGCCCTAAAGCCCGGGGAGACCCTGGGCATCATCGGGGCCACAGGCTGCGGCAAATCCACCATTATGGCGCTTCTCATGCGCCTGTACGACATAGACAGCGGCAAAGCCGCCATTTCCGGCAGCCGCGTCAATTCCCTGCCCCCAGAAGTTTTACATACGAAATTCGGCGTCGTGTTCCAAAACGACGTGCTCTTTGCCGACACCATCTACGAAAATATTGACTTTGGCCGGGGCCTGCCCCGTTCAGACATTGAAAAAGCGGCCCGCTGCGCCCAGGCTTGGGACTTCATCTCCGCCCTGCCAAAAGGCCTGGAGCACATGTTGACCTCAAAAGGCACCAACCTAAGCGGGGGCCAGCGGCAGCGGGTGCTGGTAGCCCGGGCGCTGGCCGGCCGGCCCGAAATCCTGCTGCTGGACGACTCCTCCTCTGCCCTAGACTATAAAACCGACGCAGCCTTACGGCAGGCCCTGCGCCAAGAGTACGCCGGCACCACCACCATCATCGCCGCCCAGCGGGTAAGCTCCCTCCTCCACGCCGACCATATCCTGGTGCTGGACGAGGGCAAAGAAATCGGCTACGGAACCCACGAAGAGCTCATGAAAACCTGCGAAATCTACCAAGACATCGCCTCTTCCCAGCTAGGAAACCACACCCCCTGAAAAACGAAGTTTTCGGATCAAACCCTTTTCCAAAAGGGTTTGTGGGGATGCAAGGGGCAAAGCCCCTGCCCGCCAGAGGCAAGAAAGGAGCGAACCACCATGCCGATGCGCATGCCCAAAGGGCCCATTGAGAAGCCGAAAGACCGGAAAAAAGTGCTGCTGCGCCTGGGGGGCTATATCTACGCCCACAAGTGGCTGGCCCTGGGGGCCATTGCCCTTACGGCGGCCAGCAACCTGCTGGCGCTCTTAGGCCCCATGCTCTCGGGGCGGGCCATAGACGCCATTGGCCTTGTGCCAGGCGGTACCGATTTCCCCCAGGTCTTCTACTATTGCGGGCTCATGGCCATCTTCTACATAGCCTCTTCGGGGCTCTCTTACGGGCTCTCCATCTTAATGATCGAGCTAAGCCAAAAAATCGTAGAGCAAATGCGCAAGCAGGTGTTTGACCGGCTCACCACCCTGCCGGTGTCCTACTTTGACAGCCACCAGACCGGCGACATCGTCAGCCGCATTTCCTACGATATCGACACCGTAAACGCCTCTCTTTCCAACGACCTGCTTCAAATCGCGGCCAGCGCCATTACGGTGCTGGGGTCTCTGGTAATGATGATCGTCATCTCGCCGGTGCTGGTGCTGGTTTTCGTGGTGACCATCCCCCTTTCCATCCTCTTTACCCGGTACATGACCCGCAAGGTGCGCCCGCTGTTCCACAAGCGCTCGGTCATGCTGGGCGAACTCAACGGCTATGTAGAGGAAGTCATCACCGGCCAAAAGACCACCAAAGCCTACCACCAGGAAGAAACCATGACCGGCCGCTTTGACAAGCGCAACCAGGACGCCGTAGACGCCTACTACAACGCCGACTACTACGGCGGCATGACCGGTCCCTCCGTCAACTTCATCAACAACCTGTCCCTGGCTTTTATCAGCGTCTTCGGGGCCATCCTCTTTATCCTGGGCAGGCTGACCCTGGGCCCCCTTTCATCCTTTGTGCTGTACTCCCGCCGTTTCTCCGGGCCCATTAACGAAATGGCCAATATCGTCAGCGAGCTGCAATCGGCCTGCGCCGCAGCCGAGCGGGTGTTCCGCCTTATCGACGAAGAGCCCGAGCCCGCCGACGCCCCCCACGCCCTGCCCGCCGCCCACGTGGAAGGCGATGTGGCCATGGAGCGGGTAGAGTTTGGCTACAGCCCCGAAAAGACCATCCTGCACAACCTGAGCCTCCACGCGCCCCCGGGCAGCCTTATGGCTATTGTGGGCCCCACCGGGGCCGGCAAGACCACACTGATCAACCTGCTTATGCGCTTCTATGACCCCCAGGGCGGGCGCATCGAATTGGACAAAAGAGAGATACGGGATATTACCCGGGAAAGCCTGCGGGGGGCCTACGCCATGGTGCTGCAGGACACCTGGCTGTTTACAGGCACAGTCTTTGAAAACCTGGCCTACGGCAAAAAAGGCGCCACCCGCCAAGAGGTAGAGGCCGCAGCCAAAGCAGCCCATATCCACCGCTACATTATGGGCCTGCCCCAAGGCTACGACACCATGTTGGACGAAAGCGGCATGAACATCTCCCAGGGCCAAAAGCAGCTTCTGACCATTGCCCGTGCCATGCTGCTGGACGCGAAAATGCTCATCCTGGACGAAGCCACCTCCAACGTAGACACCCGCACCGAGCGGCGCATCCAGTCCGCCATGCGGGAGCTCATGAAGGGCCGCACCTGCTTTGTCATTGCCCACCGGCTTTCCACCATCCAAAACGCCGACTGCATCCTGGTGGTGCGGGACGGGGACATTGTCGAGCAGGGCACCCACGGGGAGTTGATGGCCCGGCAGGGGTTCTACGCAGGGCTTTACAACTCGCAGTTTTTATAAAACCCTATCATGTCCCCCGTACCGCGGCCTCCTGCGCCTGGTAGAAATCCGCAGAAAAGCAAAATAAGCCGTTGACAAACAGCCCCCCATGTGCCATCATAAGGCCAGGGGCTGTTTCTTTGTCCCCCAGGAGGTGTTTGGCATGAAGAAAAAGAAAAAAGCGCTTTTGTGGTGCTGTGCCGCGCTGGCCCTTCTCATGTGCCTGATCCCCCAAAAGCATCTATACAAAGACGGCGGCACCGTAGAGTACCGGGCGCTGCTGTACCGGGTGACCCAGTGGCATGCCCTAATAGAGTCCACCACCCAAATCGAGACCACCCAGGAAGGCCTGGAAATACAGGTCTTAGGCCTTACCCTCTACGACGGCCGCCACCTGGCTGAAACACGCTATTGCGGCTAGGTACTGCCCAGCCCCCCAAATCCAACAGGAAGAAGGTTTTTGTATGAAACTGCACGGGCCCATTAAAGGCATCTTTTTTGATATTGGCTGGACGCTGGTGCAGCCCCGGTCCGGCGACTGGATGTTTTCCAGCTTTGCCCGCCAGTACTTCCCCCAGGACAAGCTGGACAACGACCGGGCCCGGGCGGCTATGAAAGAGGGCTCAGCGTACCTGGACAGCCACCACCTGCTCTCCACCATAGAGGAGGAAGAGGCGCTTTTCTACCGGTACTACGCGGGCATCAGCGCCGCCCTGCCCGAGCTGGGCTTAACCGATGAGGACGTGCGGAAAGTGGCAAAAGAGCAGGTCACCTATATCGACCCCTACCAGGTGTACCCCGACGCCATCCCCACCCTGAAGGCCTTAAAGGGTAAGTATAAGCTGGGCATCATCTCCGACACATGGCCCTCCATCGTGCCCCGCATGGAGGCCTACGGCCTGCGGGAATTTTTCGACTGCGTGACCTACAGCTACACCCTGGGGGTCTACAAGCCCCACCCGAAAATGTACGCGGACGCCCTGGGGAAAATGGGCCTGCCGCCAGAGCAGACCGTCTTTGTTGACGACTTTACCGGCAACCTGGAAGGGGCCCGGGCCGCGGGCATACAGCCGGTGCTGATACAGGCCAAGCCCGGCGCCCAGGACACCGATTCCATGGTCAAAATCAAAAAGATTTCCGACCTGCTTGTAACCCTTCCGTAACCATTAGGGCTCAAAAACAAGCAGAAAATCCCCAAAACCAGCGATTTTGTAAACAATTTGTAACAACTTGCTTTTTTTCGTCACCAAACCAAACAGGCTGCCGTCTTATACCTGTGCGCACAAACGGAAACCTGTTTTAAAGGAGTGACGCTTATGAAAGCAAAACGGCCCGCCAAACGGCGGCGCAGCCTCTGTTTTTTCTACATAGCCGGCCTGCTCATCCCGGTCGCCCTGCTGCTGGCCCTGGCCAGTGCCTTGCTGCGGGACGCCTCCGGCGAAAGCCCCGCCCCCAGCACCCTTTCAGACAACCCCGCCAGCCCCGCCCCCAGCCTGGGGATAGCCGGGGGATGGGAGGAGGACTCCCCCTGGCAGCTGCGGCTGGTAAATTCTGCCCACCCCCTGCCCGAAGACTGGGCGCCGGACCTTACCGTCCTTGACCCCTACACCGGCGAGGAATTTGACAGCCGTGCCGTCGGCTATTTAAACGAGATGCTCAGCGCTATGGAAAGCGAAGGCCTGCAACCCCTGGTGTGCTCAGGGTACCGGTCCTACGAATCCCAGGTGCGCATCTTCCAGGATAACGTAGAGGATGCCATAGCCCAGGGCTTCTCCCAGGAAGAAGCGGAACAGCAGGCGTCCCTGTGGGTAATGCCCCCCGGGTGCAGCGAGCACCAGTCGGGCCTGGCCGCGGACATTGTGTCCCAAGAAAACCAGCGGCTGGACGATACCCAGGAGGACACCCCCGAGCAGCAATGGCTCCACGCCCATTGCCAGGATTATGGCTTTATCCTCCGCTACCCCCCGGACAAGACGGACATAACCGGCGTCAATTACGAGCCCTGGCATTACCGCTATGTAGGCGCAGACGCCGCCCGGGCCATCATGGCCCAAGGCATTTGCCTGGAAGAATACAGCCCCGCCTAACACAAACCGCGCCAGCTGCCCTTACCCCCGGCAGCCGGCGCGGTTTTTCCTTCCGATCAACGGGCCTTACAATAAGCCCCGCACGTACATCCAGTACAGCCGCCTGTCTGTAGGCAGCTCAATTTTCAAAATCTTTTCCATCCTGGCCGCGTCCGCCGCCAGCCTTTGCAGATCCTCCCGGGGCAGCATGTCCCGGGCAAAGCGCGCTTTCAGGGCCGTTTCCTCCCAATATTCCGGGGGCTTCCTTTCCCCATAATACAGGGACGCTTCCAGCGCGTGAAGCCGGAGAAGGTGGCTGTACAGCAGCAGCGCCGCCCGGCTCCTGTCCGGCTGGGTGAAGGCCTTTTTCCGGTACCGCCTGCGCACCGCCCGGTTTACCACCAGCCCCACCGGTACCAGCAGCAAAACCCCCATAAAGCCCAAAGCCAAAGGCCACAAGGGTTTTTCATAATCCTCCATCTCCATCTCCGGGGATTCGCTTTCCGTAGGGGCCACACTGGGCCGAGGGGACGCGCTGGCCCGGGGCCGGGGGGTTGGGCTGGCGCTGGGCGAAGGCGAAGCCGCCTCCTGCTGGCCCTGCCCATGGCCTTCGCCGCCCGGGGCCCCGCCGCCAGGGGCCTGGGCGTTATAATAGGTAGCAGGGGCGTCGGGGGAGACCGGCGTCACCTCTACCGGCACCCAGCCCGTGCCGCTGAAATAGACCTCCAGCCAGGCGTGGGCGTTGCGGTCGGGCACATCGACCCACACGCCGTTATACCCAGAGGGCACCGCGTACCCCTCTGCGTAGCGGGCGGGTATGCCCGCCGACCGGCACAAGGCCACTGCCGCCGTAGCAAAGTGCACGCAATAGCCTGTTTTCGATTCGCTTAAAAAGAACTCCACAAAATCCCGCCCTTCCGGAACCGGCACGGGCTTTAGGGTATACCGGCAGCTCCCTGCCAAAACCTCTTTCATCTGTGTGAGGAAATACTCATAATTCCCCTCCCCCTGCGGCAAAGACATATCGTGGCTGGCCCGGTATTCCTCCAAAAAGCCGGCCAGGCCTTCTGGCAGCTGCAAATACGGCCCCAGGACAAAGTCGTTATAAGCCTCTGTCAACTCCACCAAAGCCAGCTGTTCCCTTGAAAGGGGCTGCTTGGCCCAGTCCGGCGCCTTAAAAGCCCGGCCGTCATACAGCAGGGGGGGCAAATCCCCGCCCCCGGCCAGCTCTTCCATAAGGGCGCGGCCGGGGTCATCGCCCTCCGCGCCGGCTATGCCCCTGTCCGCCCAATACTGGCTAATCCGCAAGCCGTAGCCTATGCCCGGCTCGGGCCGGCACACGGCGTTGCACTGGTAAGCATGGGTGCCGGAGAACAAATTGGAGGAACGCAAAAAGCCGTCGCCCACATATTCCGCCTGCAGGCCCGAAATGTCCTCCCCGGCCGAAAGCCCGTAAGGGGTAAAAATGCACCGGGGGTTGGTAGAGATGCTTTCCACCGCCAGGTTATACCGCAGGCCCGATTCCAAACCAGGCAAAGGGAACAGCGTGGCAAAGCTGGCGGACATGTTCTGCACGCGGCCCGGGGCCATAAATTTTTCCAGGGCATCCACGTCCCCCTGGGGCAGCTTTTCCCAGCTGCTGCCGGTGTAGACGCTGCCCACAAAGCTTTTCAGGTAGTCCTTCTGCTGAGCCTCCCCCAGCGCCGCGCCGTCTTCCCACTCGTAGTGCACGCGCATGGCGGTTTTGCCTGAGTAGCTGCGCTCCCGCAGGTCATCCAAAGCAATGCGGTTGTTGTTAGAGCCCTGGCCCCCTTGCAGCAGGGCCTCCAGGCCAAAGCCATTGATAAAGCCGGACCGCAGGTCGTTGACAAAATGGGGCCGGGCATAAGTGTCCCGGGGGAAGAGCAGGTACAGCAAGAGCATACACAGGGCCGCAGCCGGCACCAAAACCAACAGCACCGGCCGTATAGCCGCGCCGCAGACGATAAAACGGCGGCGTTCGTCCAGCACCCGGTGGCGCCTGCCCAGCACCGGCCCGCTGAGCAGCAGCGCGCACCAGAAAAGCAGCAGCAGGCACAGGGCCCAAAACTCCGGCAGGATGGAAAGGGCCATGGAAAGGGACAGGATAGCCCCAGTAAAGCTAACGGCCGCGGCAGCGCTGCGGCGGCGGGCCAAAACCCAGGAAAGGGCCCAGAAAAACGGGGGCAGCAGCATAGCCGCAAAAACGGTGCTGGCATATATTTCCTGCTGGGGTGTGGCCTCGGGTACGGCAAACTGGCGCAGGGGGATGCGCAGCTTTTCACTGTACATGCGCAGTACGCAGTTGAGCACCCGGCCCGCGCCCTCGGCGGCAGGCTCGGAAAAATAAAGCAGCGCTATGCCCCAAACCAAGGCCCCGGCGGCAAAGACCACCACCCGGCCTTTGGGCAGCACCGATTGCAGCACGCCCAGCACAGCGCACAAGCCCCCCAGCACCAACAGGGGCGCCGG
Organism: bacterium D16-76; assembly: GCA_009917445.1. GTDB lineage: Bacteria > Bacillota > Clostridia > Oscillospirales > Acutalibacteraceae > Acutalibacter. The sequence continues at coordinate 15,481 of QZEE01000030.1, forward strand.
GCGCAGGGCCAGCTGGAAGGCCGTAGAAAAGCAGCACAAGGCCCCAAATCCCCCCAAAAGGGTGAAAAGGGTATAATACAGGACAGCAAAGGCCGTGCTGGCCCGGGGCAGCTGCAAACGGGGCTTGTCCAAAAGGAGCTCTCCCCGTGGGGGCGCTTCAGGGGCGGGGCGGGGTCTTGCCATGGGGGGGTCCCCTCCTTTCTGGGCTTGCGTTTTGCCCGGGGGTGTGGTATGGTGTAGCCGCAAGGCTTTTTACAGCACCATGCCGTTTAGGGCCTCTACCACCTGGCCGGGGTAGACCGGGACCACATCCGGCCCGCCTGCCGCTTCCGCCCGCCCGCTGGTGCTAAAACAGGTAAACCGGGCAGAGGGGTAGTGCCGGCGCAAAAGCTCCATGCGGGGCGGGTCTGGGGTGCAGCAAAGGTACAGCACGTGGGAGATGCCCCTGGGCAACGCTTCCTCCTGGAAGGGCGGCAGGGCCGCCTGGCCCCCAGATGCCAATATGGCTTCCAGGGCAGGGCGGGCGTCCTCGGGGGCGCCCAGCTCTAAAAAGGCCAGGGCCTGCCCGCTGCGGTAGGCTACCCGGTGGGCCACCTCTTCTTGCAGGAGGAAGCCGGAAAGGGTGGCGAAAACGTCCAGCAGCACATCGGCTTCCGGGCCCTGGCCGTTTAGATCCAGCAAAAAGAGCAGGCAGTCGGCCAAAGGCAGGCTGGGTTCTTTCACCAGGGTGCGGCCGGTTTTCTGGGAGAGCTTCCAATGGATGTGGGAAACCTTGTCGCCGGGCCGGTACTCCCGCAGGCCGAAAAGCTCGGAAAGGTCGTCGCCGGGCTTTGTCTGGGAGTAGCGTTCGCCGTTGCTGTCCGGGTTGCGCACAGGCCGGACAGAAAGGGCCGGGGCGTACACCGCCGGAAAGAAAAAGGCCGAGCAGCGGTTTTGCCCCCGCAAAGCCACCGGCAAGGAAAACAGGCCCAAAAGGTCGCAGGCCCGCACCTTGGTAGCGGTGCAGGCAACCAGCCCGCTGGCCGCCGAATGCAGGGCGTGCTCTAAAAGCAGGGGCTTTTCGCCTATGGTAAGCAAAAGGCCCTCCTGACGGCGGCTGCCGGTAAGGGTGTTGTGCACCGTAAGCCGCAGGCGCACCGGCCCGCTGGGCAGGGGCCAGGGGGTGCGGGCCTCTACCCGCAGGGGGAGGCTTTGGCCTTTGCGGGTGCGGGCCAGGGGCTCGCCGTCTTCCAGGAAGACCCGTACCCGCATGGTAAGCATGCCGGGCAGGGAGATCAGCAGGGAGCACAGGGGCAGCGCCAAAGACAGCAGGAAGACGTAATAAGAGATGTAGCCGTCAAAGCACACGAAAAACAGGCCCGTCCCCAGCAAAATGATCAGGTAGCTTAACCGGTTGTACAGCATAGGGCACTCCTTTCCGGTCACACGATGAGCTTAGGGGCCTGCACCTCACGGAAGATCTCCTCCAGCACGCCGTGGGCGTCCCGCCCTCCCAGGCGGGCCTGGGGGTCCAGCACCAAACGGTGCTCCATTACGTTGTAAAAGAGCAGGGCCACATCGGCAGGGACCACATAGTCCCGCCCAGCCATCCAGGCGCTGGCCCGGCACACCCGCACCAGGGCGCCCCCGGCCCGTGGGCTGGCCCCCAGCCGGGTCAAATGGTGTTCCCGGGTAGCGGTACACAATTTTTGTACATAGCGGTAGATGTCGTCCGCCACGTGCACCTGGGCGGCTTCCTCCTGCATAGCCGCAAGGTCTTCCAGGCTACAGGTGCGCTGCAGCCCGTCCACCGGCCTTTGCCCCTCCGTCTGTTTCAAGACCTGGATTTCCTGTTCCGGGGTAGGGTAGCCAATGGAAAGCCGCAGCATAAACCGGTCCAGCTGGGACTCCGGCAAAGGCTGGGTACCCGCCGAGCCCAAAGGGTTCTGGGTGGCGATAACGGTATAAGGCCGGGGCAGCGGGTGGGTAATGCCGTCCACCGTGACCTGCCCTTCCTCCATAGCTTCCAGCAGGGCGCTTTGGGTCTTGGCGCTGGTACGGTTGATTTCGTCCGCCAGGAAAAGGTTGGACATCACCGCCCCCGGCCGGTACTCCATCTCCCCGGTGCGGCTGTTGTAGACCGAATAGCCGATCACATCCGTAGGCATCACCTCCGGCGTAAACTGCACCCGGGTATAAGAAAGCCCCATGGCTTTGGAAAAGGCCAGCGCCATCGTCGTCTTGCCCACGCCAGGGTTATCCTCCAACAAAATATGGCCCTTGGCCAGCATAGCCATTAACACCTTGCACACCACGGTATCTTTGCCCACAATGGCTTTACGCACTTCATTTATGATAGACAGCGCCTGCGGCTGGATCATCCTTACATTCTCCCTTTCTTGCTGCGGGTCCCAAGTCGCCTCCGGCGGCCAAAGGGGGCCGCCCCCTTTGGAATCCCACGCTTCGCTTCCCGCGCCCCCCACGGGTACGGGCTGGTTAGGCTGCGGCCCGCGGGGCTGGGTTTTCTTGGGGCGCGGGGGGTTGGGGTTTGCCGCGCTTCTTTATAGTATAACAAAATTTTGCGGAAAATGAAAGGGGGTTCTTTGTGAAAATCGCTTACGTTAAGGCACAGGTACAAGAATGGGCGCGGGCTCATGTGGGGGAGTTCCCCGGGCTGGTGGGCGCTTATATCTCGGGGTCTTTTTTAGGGGCCCAGCCCGGGGGCTTATGGCCGGCAAGCTCAGATATGGATATTATGCTGGTATTCGAGCCCGGCGCCTGCCCCCCAAAGATGGGGAAACGCCGGGAGAAAGGGGTGCTGCTGGAGCTTTCCTGCCTGGATGCCAAAGAGCTTGCCCCTTTAGAACACGTGCTTTCCACCCATTACCTGGCCTACGCCTTGAACGCCGGTGCCATCCTTTACGACCCCCAGGGCATTTTGGGCAGGGTGCACCGGCAAGTCCAGGCCGAGTACGCCCGCCGCCCTTGGGTCCTGGCCCGCTGCGAGAGCTTTTACAACCGCATAAAGCAAGGGGTGCAGGGCTTTTGCCCAGATAATATGGGCTTGCCGCAAGCCGTGAACGGCTGGGCGTTTACTACGGGCATTTCCTGTTTTCCTATCCTTCTGGCGGATTTACAAAACTGCACCGTGCGAAAGCGCTACCCCGCTGCCCGCCAGGTACTGGAAGCTTACGGGCTGGTCGGCTTTTATCCCCAGTTGCTTTCCCTGTTGGTACCAGAGCCTTTAGGCCGGGCATGCCTTGCGGGCCATATGCGCCAGTTGGAAGAGACCTTCCGCCTGGCTTGCGGTACGGCGGGGGCTTCGGCCAGCTATCCTTTCCGGCAGGATATCACCCCGGAGGGCGCCGCCATAGCCCTGGGCGGCAGCTGGGAACTGCTGGACACCCCCCACCCGGAAGACGCGGTTTTCTGGATGCTGGCCACCTTTGCCCGCTGCCACATTATTTTTGAAATGGACGGGCCGGGCTTGGGGGCGCGCCGGCTGCCTGCGCTGTGGGCTTTTTTAAAGGACTTAGGCATTGGCTGTGAGGGGGATTTTGCGGTAAGGCTAAAGGCGGTGCTGGATTTCCTGCCTGCTTTGCGGGAGGCTGCCGGGGAAATCCTGGATATGCGTGAGGGGCGGGGCCGGTAGTTAAAGGGATTTTCTGCTTTTCATGCAATTTGCGGAAGTTGGGTGTTGACAAAAGGCGGGGGGCATGCTATAATAACATCGTATTCTGATAGCACGAAAGATGAACTCACAGTTTCTGTAAGTCGTTGGAGCGTCTGATGATTTACACAAGCTGTGAGTTTTTTGTCAGGCACGGAGCACGGGTCCTTCTTCCAGGAATCCCCGTTATCCGGCTCGGCTAGCCGGATACGCAATTTATCTATGGAGGTGCCGAACATGAACGGTACAGTAAAATGGTTTAACGCAGAAAAAGGCTATGGCTTCATTTCCAACGACGAGGGCGGCGAGGACGTATTCGTACATTTCTCCGCTATCCAGTCCGAGGGCTTTAAGACTTTGGAAGAAGGCCAGAAGGTTACCTTTGAGACCGAGCCGGATCCCAAGAACAGCGAGAAGCTGCGCGCTGTAAACGTGGTTAAGCTGTAAGCTTAGCTGGGTTAAGCGCTGAAAGGGCGGGGCCTGTTTTTTTGCGGGCCCTGCCTTTTTTGTTTGTAGGAATTTCGGAAAAGAGAGGCGGCCTGCAAAAAATAGCTTGACAAATGGGGAGTTGGCGCGTATAATAGTGTACGTTGCACAGGACATGCGGGCGTAGCTCATCTGGTAGAGCGCCACCTTGCCAAGGTGGAGGTAGCGAGTTCGAGCCTCGTCGTCCGCTCCATAGGGAGGCCACGTATCTGTAAAAGGATACGTGGTTTTTTGTTTTGCGTGGGAGGAAGCTTCCTTACGTGGTCAAGGGGCGTAAACGTTCGCAAGACGAACGTTTGGCCCCCTTGCGGGTGCTTAGGGCAGAGCCTTAAGCAGGGTTTGGGACAGAGTCCCAAGACCTTGCCGTAGGGTGCGGGGAAGATTGCCGGTGGCAGACAAGCTGCGAACCGGCCGAGCCGGCAGGCGAGACGTAACCCCAAGGTCTTCCCATCCCCCAAAACAGCCAAACTTCCCTGTCGAAAAAACCACAAAATGGCCCTAGCCTGCGGCTTTTCCTTGACAGAGAAGAAAAAGAGAGTATAATAGAAGTAATTATAACTTTTATAGAACGCCTTGCTACCGTTTAAAAGCGGCCAAGCTTTCAACGGTGCAGGGGGAAGGGGGTTCGCTATGACTTTGCGAACGGTATGCAAGGAGCTTTTCCGCACACCCATAAGGACACTGCTTTTCTTGCTGCTGCTTACGCTTTCTACGGCGCTGCTGGTGCTGGGGGCAAACCTGTATATCAGCTGCCAGGCGGCGCGGGAGGAGGTCTCTGCCAACTACAAGACTGTGGGGACCATCGAACAGAAAGCGGATTCGGCGGAAGAGCCGGGCCCGGACGACCCGGTGGTGTACCTGCCCTGGTACGACCCTTACGCGAAATATACCGTCACCCTGCCCGACGACCTCTTCGACGGCCTGCCCACCAAGCGGCCGGTGGAGAACCGCCCCACCATCCTTACCACAGCAGAAACGCACCCCACCTGGGACCCCGATCAGACCCTGGACGTGGAGACCCCCGTCCGTCTGTGGCCTTTCCAGATTATTACCTTCCGTGTACTGGAGGACGTGGACTCGGGGGATGAGGAATTTATGGAGCAATTCAGCCAGCTTATAACATACAGCGACATTTCTTTTTACGCGCCTATTGAGGTGCTCTCCGTCAATGGGGAGGCCCGCCCCAAGCCCCTGGAGGCTTTTTTGCAGTGGCCCCGCACGGAAACGGACCCCGTTGTCCTGAAAACCGGCATAGAATATATTGCAGCCGCTAACGTCCATAGCGATGGGAACGGCGGCACGGCCTGCTTTGTAACCCGGCTGGCCGAAGCCACCCGGCTGGAAAAAGGCGGCATGGACTACGCCTATGCCGACCAGATCGTCTATGAAAACAACGGGGCCTTTGCCGCCTCGGACATGGCCAAAGACATGGCGGCCTTTATGGAGTCCAGCAAGCGCCTGGTGGCTATGGAAAACCGCCTGGTAGTCACCGTGCCCACCCAAAGCCTGGACCTGTTGGATCCCTTTTACCAAGGCAAGGTGTCGATCAAGTCCGGGCGGGAGATCACCCAGGAGGAATTTGACTCCGGGGCCAAGGTGTGCATGCTTTCAGAGGATTTCCTGACCCCCATTGGCGACCCGGACAACCCGGACCACCTGAACCTGCTGTCTGTCGGCGATAAGATCGACCTGCACTGGTACGGCTCTATATACGGTTCGCCGCCCTCGTCTATTTCCTCCAGTATGGACTGGGCCACGGCCCCCCAAAACGGCGCTTCTTATGAAGAGGCGGCCAGCGGGGAGTATGAGATCGTGGGCATCTACTACAGCGACATGATGGGGATGGACTACGAGACCGGCGGCTTTACCAACTTCGGCGCTTATGAAATCATCCTGCCCAGCGCCTCTTACGATTTTGACACCCTGCCTCTGATGCAAGGCGGGCCCTTGCAGAAAGGCTGCTGCTCTTTCGAGCTGGAAAACGGCACCGGCAGCGATTTTCTAAAAGCCCTGGAAAAACTGGAATACAGCGACCTTCTTAAAGCCAGCCTAAGCGACCAGGGCTACGGCGCCATTGCCAAAGGCCTTGACGCCATTGCTCTGCTGGCCGCCATCCTCCTTTTGGCCGGGGGCGCCAGCGCTTTCTGCCTGCTGCTCTTCTTTGTGTACCTGCAAATCGCCCGCCGCCAGCGGGAAGCCGCCATCCAAATCTCCCTGGGGGCCGGCAAGGGCCGCAGCGCGGCGTTCCTGCTGCTCAGCGTCCTGCTGGTGGCCACGGTGGGCATTACGGCCGGCGCCGCGCTGGGGCATGTGGTTACCGGCACCGTCTCATCCCAGGTATACGCCCAGGGCGCGGAAAGCGGCTTCAGCCGCGAATACAGCGACCAGTTCGAGGCCAGCCACGACAAAGACTTCACCTACAACGGCGAAGCCCAGTGGCCCCGTTCCCTTTTGGCGGGCCTGGCCGCTTTGGGCACAGCCCTTGCCCTTTCCGCCGCGTTTACAGCCAGCTCTTTAAGCAAAGAGCCCTTAGAGCAGCTTACCCGCAAGGATTAAGGGCCCGGCCCTTACCCCAACGCTTTTTTAAGAAAGAAGGGAGCTTATGTTTTTTGTCAAAGAGCTGGGCCGCAGCATAAAACGGCACGGCAAGAAGACCGCTATTGCCCTGCTGGTCTCGCTGGCGCTGGGCATTTTCCTCTGCCAGTTCGCGGGCAGCGTAGACACCTACCGCCGGCGGCTGGAAGACCTTTCCGCCAACGCCGACCTACGCATTACCTTTGTCAATTCCTCTGGCACCCGCAGCGTAAACCTGCTGGTATATGACAAAATGCTGAAGGCCCTGGAAGAAAGCGGCCTGGCAGAGCCCGAGCTTTATGCGGCCTCCTGCCTGTTCAGCGACGGCACCCCCGACGACCTGCCGGACTACCGCAACCCCAAACGCAAGGTGCAGTACCTGGCCGCCTACACCTGTGAAGACCCCTTAGCCACAACCCCAGGAAACATCACCTATTTTGACGGCTACGACGCCTCCCTCTTTTCTTCTGAGGAGCCGGTGTGCCTAGTCCCCCAAAAGCGCATGGAAGAGCGGGGCTTCCAGCCCGGGGACAAGCTGCACGTACAGTTTTTCACCGTGGGCAACAACGCGCAGAGCATTTACCCCGGCATAGAAATGGACTTGACGATTGCCGGCACCTATGGGGACCCCGCTGGCATGGGCATGGTCTGCCCCTATAAGCTTATCCGCCAGGCCATACAGGAATCCAAGCTGAACCTGTGGCCCAGCCAGGCCAGCCTGACGATACCGGACCCGGAAAACCTCAACGCCGTAAAGGCGCTTTTGCAGGAGCTGGAGATCGAGCCGGTAAACGCGGGCCTTTCCACCTACGCCACCCATGCCAAGACCGTTACCATCAACGACAGCACCTACATCGGCACAGCCGAGCCCACCCAGCGCACCCTGTCCCTGCTGCGCAGCCTGTACCCGGTGGTGTTTGCCGCCGTTGCCCTCATTGCCCTGCTGGCCTCTTACCTGCTTATGCAAAGCCGCCGGGAGGAAATCGCCCTGCAGCGCTCCATGGGCGCGGGCCGCGGGCGCATCTTTGCGGTGTTTTTCGCAGAAAGCGCCTGCCTGTGCCTGGCGGGTGCCGTGCTGGCCGCCCTGCTCAGCACCCTAGTGCTGGGTACGCCCCTTTTGGCTTTGGGCCTGCCGCTTTTGGGGTACATCGGCTTTTACCTGCTGGGGGCTGGCCTGGCTATTTTGCTGATGCTCCGCACCGGCGTCCTGTCCGTCCTGGCAGCCTCCGAGTAGCCATCCCCCACCCAGGCCCCCCTTATAACGCCCATGTACAAATAGAGCCCGGCCGGCAGTCCTCCTGCGGGCCGGCTTTTTTGTGCCGTCTTCACATAAAATTCACCAGTTATTCTTGATTTTGCCATAGGGAAAGGGTAGAATAAGCTAGGGAAAATTTCACATATAAACAAAACCGCGCCTGCGGGCGCTGGGACGTCATAAACAAAAGAGGAGAGGAAGCGCTATGGCAACCGGGAAAATTCTGATCGTAGACGACGACACCAACATATGCGAGCTTTTGCGCCTGTATATAGCCAAAGAGGGGTTCGAGGCCTCTATTGCCAACGACGGGGAGACCGCCCTGAAAATGTTCGACAGCGTCTCCCCGGACCTGATCCTGCTGGATATCATGCTGCCCGGCCTTGACGGCTGGCAGGTCTGCCGGGAGCTGCGGAAAAAGTCTTCGGTGCCCATTATCATGCTCACCGCCAAAGGCGAGGTCTTTGACAAGGTCCTGGGCCTGGAATTAGGGGCCGACGACTACGTAGTAAAGCCCTTTGAAACAAAAGAGGTAGTGGCCCGCATCAACGCCGTCCTGCGCCGCAGCGTGCGCAACAGCGGCCGCCAGGACGACAGCAAGGAGGTCTCCTATGAAAACCTCACTATCAACCTGACCAATTACGAGCTCCGCGTAAAAGGCCAGCAGGTAGACACCCCCCCAAAGGAAATGGAGCTGATCTACCACCTGGCCTCCAACCCCAACCGGGTCTTTACCCGGGACCAGCTGCTGGACGAGGTATGGGGCTTTGACTATTACGGCGACAGCCGCACCGTAGACGTGCACGTAAAGCGCCTGCGGGAAAAGCTGGAAGGGGTGTCGGACAAATGGGCCCTGAAAACCGTGTGGGGCGTGGGCTATAAATTTGAAGTGAAAGAAGGGGCGTAGCCGCGTGCACAAAAGCATTTTCAAGCGCTACATGGCCATCACCATGAGCATCATCCTGATGAGCTTTGTGATGATGGGCAGCGTGCTCATGGTTTTCTTTGGGCAGTATTGGCAGTCTGAGAAAAAAGCGCTGCTCACCCAAAACGCCGGCACCATTGCCGGGGTGGCCAGGCGGTTCCTGTCGGAAAAGGCCCAGGGGAAGTACGAGCTGCAGACCGAGCTGCTGAAAACCTTTATCTCCGGTTTTTCCCTCAGCATTGACGCCGATATTTTTATCACCGATTTAGAGGGGAACATCTTACTGGGCAACTACCCCAACAGCAAGCTGGAAAACCCCCAGGCCGTGCCTATCCAGTTTGCCGAGCAGGCCGCCAAGGGGATGTTCGAGGGCCAGGGGAATTTCGGCGGGCTCTATGAAAGCCGGTACTACGTTATCGGCGTACCCATGTCGGTGCAGGATACCGGGCCCACGGTAGGGGCGGTCTTTGCGGCCACCAGCTCGGCCACCATGAACGCCGTGCAGGGGGAGGCCTTTAAAATCTTCCTGCTGTCCGCCGGGGCGGCTATTGCCATTACCTTCTGCCTGGCGGGTGCCTTTGCCTTCCGGCTGGTAAAGCCCCTGCGGCAGATGTCCGCGGCGGCCCGCAGCTTTGGTTCGGGGGATTTCTCGGTGCGGGTGCCCGTCACCAGCGCCGACGAGCTGGGCCAGCTGGCTGTCTCCTTTAACAATATGGCCGATTCCCTTTCCAACTCCGAGGGCATGCGCCGCAGCTTTATTGCCAACGTGTCCCACGAGCTGAAAACGCCCATGACCACCATTGCCGGCTTTATCGACGGCATACTGGACGGCACCATACCGCAAGGGGAGCAGGGCAAGTACCTGCACATTGTCTCCGACGAGGTAAAGCGGCTTTCCCGCCTGGTAAAATCCATGCTGGACCTTTCCCGCATTGACAGCGGCGAAATGGAGATACACCCCACGCGGTTCGACATCACCCACACCATTGTGACCACGCTGCTCACCTTCGAGCAGCGCATCGACGAAAAGCACATGGAGATACAGGGCCTGGAGGACGCCCCCTCCCAGACCGTGTATGGCGACCCGGACCTTCTTCATCAGGTGGTGTATAACCTGGTGGAAAACGCGGTAAAATTTACCAATACAGGGGGCGTTATCACCACCCGGGTAATCGACGGCATCGACCGCACCACCGTCGTCATTGAAAACACCGGCCCGGGCATTGCGCCGGAAGACCTGCCCATGGTTTTCGACCGGTTCTATAAGGGGGACAAATCCCGCAGCCGGGACAAAAACGGCATGGGCCTGGGGCTGTACCTGGTGCGCACCATTTTGAAGCTCCACGGGGGCGACATCCACGTAAGCTCGGTACAAGGGGAATTCTGCCGGTTCGAGTTCACCATCCCCAAGCCGCCGGAAGCCCCCAAGCTAAAGGAAAGCGCCCCCCGTACCAAAGAACCCCGCATACGGGAAAACAAGCGCAAGCAGGATAAAGCGGAGAAGCATGAGAAGCGCGACCGGCCGGAAAAGCGCGGCCGGCACGATACAGAGGGGCAAGCCCCCGAAAGGAGTAAGGACGATGACGGACATGGAAACTAAAGACCAGGAGCAGGAAGAAACCTTGCAGACCCAAGGCCCCGCAGAAGGGCCCCATGAGCCCCAGGAAGGAAGCCCGTCCCCCCCGGCGCCCGCTACCGGGGATAAGCCGGAAACCCCGCCTGCAGAGCCCCAGGAGGCCGCCCCGATAGAAGAAGCGGCCCCAATCCCGGAAACGCCCCCGGCCCCAGAGGAGGCTCCGGGCCAAATCCCTCCCTGGCAGGACATCCACAGCCACGCCCCGGCCCCAGAGCCCGTCTGGACGGTCCCGCCCCAGGGCGGCTGGGCAGAAGGGGCGGCGCCAGCCCCGTCCCCCTGGCAGGGGCAGCAGACTGGGGAAATCCCCCTGCACCCCCCCGTGCCCCCTGTTTGGCCCGGCCAGCCCGGCGCCATGCCCCCAGCCGGGCAGGTGCCGCCCCCCTACGGCCAGGCGTATTACGGCGGCTATGCCCCGTACTACCCAGGCTGCCCGCCCCAGCCAAACATGCAGCAGGGGCCCCAGCCAGACACCCCCCCAGCGCCCCAGTACCCAGGGTACTACCCCGGCTATCCCGGCTATGCGCCCCCCTACGCAGGCTACCCCCAGCCCGCCGCCCAGCCTGCCCCGCCCCCCAAAAAGAAAAAACCGCTGGGGCTTAAAATCCTGCTTTGGCTGGTTTCCATTCTGGCGGCAGGGTCGCTCATCGGCTTTGGCGTTTACGCGGCGGTTATGTTAAACGATTCAGGCCCCCATTACCCGGACCTGCCGGACATAACCGAGACAAAGCCCGCCCCCTCCCTGCCAGACGGTTCCCCCGAGGAAAGCATGCCCCAGGAAGAGCAGCCGGAAGACCTGCCCAATGTAGACGTCACCCCCAACACCGACGGGATACAGCTGCAGCCCAAGCCCCAGGGCGAGCCCTTAGAGCCCGAAGAGCTTTATAACCAGGTGGTAAAGTCTACGGTAGGCATTACCGCCACCTTGACCCGTGAGGGCCAAACCGCCCAAAGCCGGGGCAGCGGCATCATCGCCACGGCAGACGGCTATATTATCACCAACGCCCATGTGGTCTTAAACTCCAAGAGTGCCCGGGTAAAGGTCTCCGTCTATGACGGCCAGGAGTACGACGCCGTCGTGGTAGGGGTAGACCGCACTACCGACCTGGCGGTAATCAAGACCAACGACCATAACTTTACCCCCGCCACCTTTGGGGACGCGGATGACCTTTCCATGGGCGAATGGGTCATGGCCCTGGGGAACCCCGGCGGCAGCAAGTACGCCAACTCCCTTACCCGGGGCATTGTTTCCGGCTTAAACCGTGAGGCCGGCCAGTACAGTGTCGGCGGCATGACCTATATCCAGACAGACGCCGCCATTAACCCCGGCAACTCCGGCGGCCCGCTGGTGAACATGTACGGCCAGGTAGTAGGTATAAATTCCTCTAAAATCATTACAGAAAATTACGAAGGCATGGGCTTTGCCATACCGGTCACCCAGGCCCGGCCCATTATCAACGAGCTGCTTTCCGGCGGCTATATCAAAGGCCGCACCCGCCTGGGCATTATGATCCAGGAAGTCGATGCCGGTACTTCCATGATGGCCCAGGTACCCATGGGCCTGCGGATTACCCAGATCAACGACGACAGCGCCTTTTTGGGCACAGACGCCCAGGAAGGGGACATCATCACCGCCTTAGACGGCGAGGCCGTCACCACCCTGCGGGACGTATCCGACCTCTTGACCGGCTACGCCCCCGGCGACCAGGTGGAAGTCACCCTGTACCGCCCGGCCAGCAACGCAGGCGGCGAAGGCCACGAGTTGACCGTCACCGTTACACTGTTGGAGGATAAGGGCGAGACGCAGGAGTAACCCCAACTCTAGAAACTTCCCGTTGCCTGGCTTATATCGAAAAGACCTTAGGGGTTACACCCCTAACACCCCGGCTCACGCCTATAGAGCCTCCGGCGCAAAGGTCGCGCCTGCGGCAAGACCTTGGGGCTGTCTCGTCTGCCGACTCGGTCGGTTCGCAGCTTGTCTGCCACCGGCAGACGCTCACCCCCAACCCCCACTTAGGGCTCTGCCCTAAGAACCCGCAAGGGGCCTAACGTTCGTCTTGCGAACGTTTACGCCCCTTGACCGCGTTATGACGCTTCCCGTTAGCTACCTCTTAAAATAAAAGCGGCTAGGGCCTCACACCCCGGCCGCTTTTTTCACAAAAAATTTTATCCCCCCCCCCCTTGACTCTCCCCCTACGTCATAGGCTATCCTATAAGCACGGTACCGGAAAGGAGGCACCCCATGCACAAAAACCAACTAACCGTAAAACAAGCCGCCTCCCTAAGTGGGGTAAGTGTGCGCACGCTTCACCACTACCACAAAATCGGCCTGCTGGAGCCCGCCCAAATCACAGAAGCCGGCTACCGGCTCTACGGCCCAGAAGAGCTCGCCCGCCTACAGCAAATCCTTTTATACAAAGAGCTGGGCTTCCCCTTAGACGAGATACGCCCCCTTCTAGGCGCAGGCCGCGACTTTTTACAGGACGCCCTGGCCAAGCAAACCCAACTGCTCATGCTCAAGCGCAAACGCCTGGACAAGCTGATCGAATTAACACAAAAACTTATGCAAGGAGAGGATAACATGGACTTTAGTGCCTTTGACACAAAAGAGATCGACACACAAATGGAACAGTACGCCCAAGAAGTAAAAGACCGCTGGGGCGAAACCCTGGCCTATGAAGAATACCAGCGCCGCACAGCCTCTTACGGCAAAAAAGACTGGGAGAAAATCTACGGCGGCATGGGCGAAATCTTCCAGCGCTTTGCCGCCTGTATGCCAGTGGGCCCCGCCTCGCCCCAGGCACAAGCCCTGGTAACCCAGTGGCGCGACTTCATCTCCACAAACTTCTACCCCTGCACCGATGAAATCCTGCAAAGCCTGGGGCAAATGTACGAAGCCGACCCACGTTTCCAGGCAACCTTTGAAAAAACCGCCCCCGGCCTGGGTAAATTCATCGCAGAAGCCATCCAAGCCTCCTCCCACCAACACCCCTAAGAGGATACCGCCAGCGGTAAAGTGGCGCAGCCACCCAAAAAACGAAACACACAAAAAAGCACCCACGTACAGGTACCGGGCAATTAACGCCCCGGCACCCCGCACGTGGGTGCGATTCGTTTTTAGGTCAAACATTCCCACAGGGAATGTTTCCCTTTCTTTCAAAAGGGATTGTGGGGTTTGGGGCAAAGCCCCAAGGTCAATACTCCACCTGCAGCCACCTGCGCTCCGCCGCCGACTTCTTGCCGGCGACGATGACAGCCAGGGTGTTGTGTCCGTCCTTCCCGGTGACAGTAGGCTGGCGGCCGGTGATGATGGAATCGACGAAGTCGTCGATGATGCCGCTTTTCAGCTGCTTCTGGTTGGTAGAAATAGCGCCTACCTGGTACTTGACGCGGGTGTCATCCCGCAGCTCCACCACGATATCGTCAGCGAAGTCGCCGAAAATCTTCATAACGCCTTTGTCACCGTAGATGATGGTGCTGTTGTCTTCCTCGCCGTAGTTGGTCCAGGAAACATTCATGGTGCCAAATACGCCGCTCTTCATGTGGAAAATAGCAGAGGCGTTGTCTTCCAGGTCGATCAAGCGGCCGTCCGGGTAGCGCTTGTCCCGGGTGACGGTTTCGCAGCAGATGTCCTCTACCTCGTCATTTGTGAGGAAGCGGATGATATCCAGCTTGTGGGCCCCCAAATCGCCCAAAGCGCCAAAGTGCGCCTTGTTTTTATCAAAGAACCAGGTAGAGTTGGAACGGTTCACGCTCCAATACTCAGGCCCCCGGTGGCGGAAGTTGCTTTGGATGGAAAGAATATTGCCAATCATGCCAGACTGCAGCAGCTCGCGGGCCTTGCGGTGGGTGGGCAGCAAGCGCTGGTTGTGGCCAATCATCAGGATTTTACCGGCCTTTTCAGCAGCTTCCATCATTTTCCGGGTGTCGGCAAGCTCCAGGGCCATGGGCTTTTCACACAGCACGTGCTTCCCGGCTTCCAGGGCCATAATGCTGTAGGGGGCGTGGGTGCTGTTGGGCGAGCAGATGCTCACGGCGTCAATCTCCGGGTCGGCAATCAATTCCTCTACCGTAGCATATACCTTTGCGCCATAGCCTGCGGCCAGCTCTTTGGCTCGCTCCTGGTCAAAGTCGTACAGGGCCACCACCTCCGAATGGGGGTTGTCCGTGTACTCCGGGGCGTGCCTCCTGGCCGTAATCATGCCGCAGCCAATAATGCCAACTCTTACCTTTTCCATACCAATACCATCCTTTTCTATTATAGATTTATCCAAAACTGTACTACGCCTCTTTATGCTTTGGGCCTTACTACGGTACCCCGGTCCACCAGCTCGGTGCCCACCCATACGGCTTCGGGCTGGCGGTTGGGCTCCTCCCGGCGGCGCAGCAGCAGTTCTACTGCTTTCTGGCCCATTTCCGCCGCGTGTATGCCTACCGAATTTACCGGCGGCGACAAAATCTCCGAAACGGTGTTGTCGTAGCCAGCCAAAGAGAGGTCTGTGGGTATTTTTACCTCTGCCTGGTACAAATATTGCATGGCCCCGCAAATAAGCGTATCCGCCGCCCCAAACACCCCGGTAGGACGCTGAGGGGATTCCCACAGCTGGGCCATGGCCTTGCGGCCGCTGACGGGTTGATAGTCTGTAGTAAGCTTTTCAAGCCCCCGCTCCAGGGGGAGGCCGTTGTCCCGCAGGGCGTCCCGATAGCCTTGCAGCCGCCGTTTTTCCACCATCTGTGCAGGCTCCCGGCCAATATAGGCGATGTTCCAGTGCCCAGCCTGTATCATAGAGCTTACGGCGCTGTAGGTGCCTGCCCGGTCGTCCAGCAGTACGCAGTCGCTGCCTTCGGGGGCCCTCTCAATCCACACCACAGGTATGCGGGCCCGTTCCAGCCTTTTTATCAGGCCCGGGTCCAGGCCCTGCCCAATAGAAGTAATCAGCACACCACTGACGCGCCTGCCGATAAATTCGGTGACAATGCGCTGGTCTTCACCGGGCAGGCCGTACTTGGTAAAATTCAACACACGGTAGCCATGCTGTGTGCAAGCTTCGTCTACAGCCCGGCTGATTTGGGCAAAAAGCATGTTGGGGTTGAACTGCAGGATGTGGCCCACCATTTGTACGCCGCTTTTTAACCCTTGCGCCAGGGTGTTGGGCACGTACCCCAGCCGGCTCACAGCAGCCTCTACCCGCCGGCGGTTTTCGGCAGAGACGTAGCCGTTGTTGTGGATCACCCGGCCCACCGTTGCCAAAGAGACACCGGCAAGCTTAGCCACGTCCGCCATTTTGGGATTCCCCGCCGCTTTCATACCCCTTACCTCCTTACATCTCCTACATGTTATCGTTCTCATATGATAACGATAACATGTTACCACCCCTCCCGCCATTTGTCAACCCCTCCCCACAATTTTTTTAAATGCCGCCAGCCTAACGGCGGCTATAGCGTTGGGGGTCCAGGGGGGATCATCCCCCCTGGCGGGGGTCTCGGGGGCAG
>QZEE01000031.1 GCA_009917445.1 bacterium D16-76
GTTTTCCGCTGCCCTTAAAAAACATTGATTTTACTGGGTTTCTCCATGTTTTCTTATGGCACCACGGCTAAAACGCCCCCCGTTATTATCTAAGGCCTCCTCCAACAGCAGTCATTACTTTATCTCCACCACTGTCACGCCGCTTTCCCCTTCGCCGTAGGCGCCCAACCGGAATCCCTTGACTTGGGGGCACCGGCGCAAATGCCGCTGCACCGCAGCCCGCAGTACGCCCGTCCCTTTGCCGTGTATAATGGTGACCTGGGGCACATGGGCCCGGGCCGCGTGGTCTAAAAAGGCGTCTACTTCCAGCAGGCCTTCTTCCACGTTCATCCCCCGCAAATCCAAGCTGGTCGTGGCCTCTGGCGTTGAGACATCCTTTGTCACCGTCCGCCCGGGCCGGCCTTTTTCCCGCTGCTTCTCCCCCAGCAGCCGCAGGTTCCCCACCTGAACCCTCGTTTTGATGATACCTGCCTGTACCAGCACCTGCCCCTCTTTTGGGGCCTCTAGTACCGTGGCTTTTTTGTCTATGTCAAAAATAAGCACATCATCCCCTGGCCGCAAGTCCCTGGGCAGCCGGTACCCTTCCTGATTCCGCTTGGCCACTGGGTCCGCCGAGGATTCCAAGTCCCGCATGCCAGCCCGCAGCCTGGCCTTCTGTTCTGCCGAAAGGCTCTTGTTCTCCCGCCTGCGCAGCTCGTCCAGCTCGTTTAACAGGGCGTCTGCCTGCTGCCGGGTTTTCTGCACAATGCGCGCCGCTTCCTCCCGGGCCTGCTGGATCTCCCGCTTGGCCCGCAGCCCTGCTTCGGCCTGTTTAGCCTCTGTCTGGCGCATGCTTTCCCGGGCCTGCTGGGCCGCTTTCCTGGCAGCCTCCAATTCGCCTTCCAACTCCCGGCGCCTTTCTTCCAGCCGCTCTACCACCCGTTCGAAAGAGCTGCTTTCCTGGCTCACCAGTTCCCCGGCCCGTTCTACAATGCGTCCGCTTAGCCCCAGCCGGCGTGAAATAGCAAAGGCGTTGGACTTGCCCGGCACCCCGATCAGCAGCCGGTAGGTAGGCCGCAGGCTTTCTACATCAAACTCGCAGCAGGCGTTTTCCACGCCGTCGGTCTCCAAAGCATAGCTTTTCAGCTCGGCGTAGTGGGTGGTGCAAGCCAGGCGTACACCCTTACGCCGCAATTCCTCAATGATTGCCGTGGCCAGCGCCGCGCCCTCTACCGGGTCGGTGCCTGCGCCCAGCTCGTCCAGCAGCACCAGACTGCCGCTGTCCGCCACCTCCAAAATCCGTATGATGTTCACCATATGGGCCGAAAAGGTGGAAAGGCTCTGCTCAATACTCTGCTCGTCCCCAATATCTGCCAGGATATGCCTGTATACCGGCACCCGGCTGCCTTCCCCGGCAGGTGTCATCAGCCCGCACATGGCCATCAGGCTTAAAAGCCCTAGGGTTTTCAAGGCTACGGTCTTACCGCCAGTGTTGGGGCCGGTGATGATCAACGCGTCAAAGCCCTCTCCCAGCACAATATCTGTGGGCACCACCTTGTCTGCGGCAATCAGCGGGTGACGCGCTCCCCGCAGGTCTGTGCGGCCCTTTTCGTCGATTTCCGGCACCACCGCCTTCATGCGATAAGCCAGCTGGGCCTTGGCAAAAATCACGTTTAGCTGTACGGCATATTGGTAGCTTTCTATAAGGGAATCGGCAAATCCCCCGGCCTCCCCCGAAAGCTCCCGCAAAATGCGGCTGATCTCCTCCTGCTCGTCTGACCGCAGCACCCGTATCTCGTTATTGAGCTCCACTACACCCATGGGCTCAATAAACACCGTGGCCCCGCTGGCCGAGCTGTCGTGTACCAGCCCCGGCACCTCGCCCCGAAACTCCGCCTTTACCGGCACCACATACCGCCCGCCCCGCTGGGTGACGATAGCCTCCTGCAAATGCTTCTGGTGGGCCTGGGAATGGATCAGCCTGTCCAGGTGCTCCCGCACCCGGGCCGCCGCCCCCCGTATCTTCCGCCGTATGCTGGCCAAAGCCGGCGACGCCGCGTCGGAAACCTCTTCCTCGCTTTGTATGCAGGTAAAGATTTTTTCCTCCAAGGCCTTGTTGGGCGCTAAAATGTCAAACCGGGGCGACAACACCGTGTGCATCCCGGCGTTTTTGCCGTGCCACTGCTGCAAAGACCGTATGGCCCGCAGCGTACCCCCAATGTCTAAAAGCTCCCGCAGGCCCAGCCCGCCCCCAGCCTGGGCCCGGCGCAGGGCGTTCGTCACGTTCTTCATGCCGTAAAAGGAAGGTGCGCCGAACTTGGCCATCAGCACAAAGGCCGTGTCGGTTTCTTCCAGCAGGCGGCGGGCCTCCTGGGCCGTGTGCACCGGCTCTATAGCGCGGGCCATTTCCGCGCCGTCCTCACAGGTGGTTTCTTTGGCCACCATCTCTAAAATCTTGTCGAGTTCTAAAGCCCGGTAATTTTTGTCCATAAACTCTCCTATATTCCCAGCGTCCTCACAACGCTTGCAAACATAATTTTTTGCATGGCATCCCCAGGGTGCAGGCCGTCATTTTGGCAGCCCACCCCAAAGATGATGTCCTCTAACTTTTTCCCGCTGGCCTGCAAATACGATTCTATGTCTCTATGCAGGTCTACCAGGGGCACGCCGGCTTCCCCCGCAGCCCTCCGGAGGGTTCCCACCACCTGGGGCGTGTGGTACAGGCGGTTGGGGAAATGCTCGTTTTCCTCTGTAGATGGGGTGGGGGTAAACAGCACCGCATATTTCCCCATTTTTGCCAGCCTGTCCAGGAGTGCCGGTATGTTGTGGGCAAGCTCCCCCATGCCCTCCGGGCGCTTGCGGTCGTTCAGCCCCAGCAGCAGGAAGACCGCCTTGTCCTCCGGGGAAACGAGCCCCGGCAGCTGTTCCCGTATCTGGAAGGAGAAAGCCCCGCCGCACCCCAGGCTGCGCACGCCGCTGCGGGGGTAGTTTTTCTTTATGTAGCGGTCCAGCAAGGCCCACCAGCTATTGGGGGCTTCCCGGCGGTAGTAGGTGCCTACAGGGTCTTGGAAGATTATTTCTTCTGTCTCTGTTATGCCGGAGCTGCCCGCCCCGGCGGCAAGGCTGTCGCCGATTACTTTGATGGTACAACCGTCCTGCAAAAGCTTTTTAAGCATCCCCGGCAGCCCCTTTCCCGCACACCGGCCCCAAAAGGCCCTGGTAAGCGTAACCCTCCCGGAGAACGTTGCTGTATGTGCTTACCCAGCAGGGCATCAGCCCGCAGCGGTGGGCCACTGACTGGGAGCCTATATTGGTGACAGAAGCACTATAAAACGGGACTATGCCTCTCTCCATGATTTTTTCCGCCAGATGGCTCACCAGCACAGAAGCAAGGCCTTGGTTCTGGTAGGCAGGCTCTACATCCACACCCATTTCCCACAAGCCTTCCGCCTCCTGCCCAGCACCTGCCAGGCCTATGACTTCGCCATCCTTCATAGCGTAAAACACCATGCGTGTACCCGTGTGCCCTTCCCCATCAAAAACCAGGGAATTAGGGCAACCTTGCAACCCTGCCAGCTGCTTTATGTCCTCCCCTTCCAACCCATGGTAGGAATACCCGCTTACCAGCGGCTTGGCGGAAAAGGTCTTCTGATCCGGGATAAAATGGATAGTCTGCCCAAACACCAAGGGGAACTCAAAAATCTCATCTCGGCTTTTCCCCTGCATCCAGCCGCGCACCATGGGCAGCAGCTCTGGTGAAGCGGACACCACCACGCTTTTGCCCATTGCTATCAATTTTATAAAGGGCGCTTCCTCATCTTTATTTGTAACAAAAAAAGTACCCTCCTGGCTAAAAACCTCTGCCGCGCAGCCCATCTGTCCCGCCGCATAAGCCCGGGCAGCCGCAGAGGCCTTCTGTATATCTAGATTCATGTATGCATTTTCCTCCTATTCTCACAACAAGCTATTATAAAAATCCAGCGTCTGGGGCCTTTTTTGCAGCACCTGCAAGGTGAAGGCCTCTACTGCCCGGCCCAGCTCCTCCTGGGGCCCGGGGGGGATGGAAAAGGCGAACACCTTCTCAAACTCTGAATAGATAATATGCCGCATAGCCGTAAGCGCCCCCTTAGAGAGCCGGTACCCCTGCCCCCCGCAGTCCCCGCAGCACAAGTTTGCCTCCTGCACCCGGAAGAACATGTCCGCCGCCTCGTAGGCTCCGCAGCGGGAACAGGCTACCAAATCCGGCATAAACCCCGATACCGAAAGCATACGCAGCTCTACAACCGGCTTTAAAAGCGCCGGGGGCTTTTTCCCCTCGCACAAAAAGTGCAGGGCGTTAAGCACCAGCCGCAGATATTCGCCGCTTTCCACGCCCTCTGGCACCAGCTCCGCCGCCAACGAGCAGAAATACTGCCCCAGCGCCAGGGCCACAATATCCCGGCGCAGGCCAAAAAACACCTCAATGGGAAAGGCGTCGTTAATTATGTATTTCTCCCGCCCCCTGTAAAGGTTTAAGCGGGAATAACACAAAAGGCCCGTGGCGGAATTCTTGCTGTCCTTCAGGTTTTTGGCCCGCCGGGCAAAAGCCCGCACTACGCCTTCGTCCTTAGTCAGCACCGTCACCAGCCGGTCACTTTCCCCCACCGGCTGCTCCCGGATAATAAGCCCCTGCGTCTTCACCTGCACTTGTTCTTTTGTGCGCCGCACACTGCACCTCCTGGGGCCCCGCTGCCTGGCCCTTTATCTGCGCATAACGGATGTAATCCTCCACCCGGCCCGTCCGGGCAAAACACTGCCACGCCTGTTTCTCGTCCACAAAGGCATCCTCCTTTCCGCGCCAGGGACACGCCCTAAAAGCTCTGCAACAAAAGTATTTGCAGCTTTGCCCCTGCTATGAAAGGAAAATATATCTTTGTTCGACTTTTCCCGGCAGAATCCGCGCCCCCTTTGTGCTTAGGGCTTAGGGTCCTGCCCCAAAAAGCCAGTCCGTTACATCTCCAAATTCTGTTCTGAGAAGCCAAAGCCCTGCAGCGTCTGGGGGCGCTGCCGCCAGTCCTCTTTTACCTTCACCCACAGCTGCAAATTGATCCTGCAGCCGAAAAACTTCTCCAAATCCACCCGGGCCAGGGTGCCGATTTTTTTCAGCATCTGCCCCCCCTTGCCAATGAGGATGCCCTTATGGCTCTGCTTCTCGCAGTACAGGGTGACGTGCAGGGTCAGGGTCTCCCCTTCCTCCTCCATGTGCTCGGTGACGGCCGCCACCCCATGGGGCACCTCCTGGTCCAGCAGCCGCAGCACCTTTTCCCGCACCAGCTCTGCCGCAATCACCTGTTCCGGCTGGTCAGTCACCATGTCTTCGTCAAAGAGCCACCCGCCGGGCACGGTCAAGCCCCGCAGCTCGGCAAGGAGACCGTCCATGCCGTTGCCATCCCGGGCCGACACCGGCACCACCGCCCGGAAATCATACAGACCGCTATAGGCCGCGATCTGCCCCATCAGCCGCTCCTTGTCCGGCAGCAGGTCAATTTTGTTGATGGCCAGCACCGCCGGCGCGCCGGCCTCCCGAAAGCGCCTGACCAAGTCCTCATCCGCCTTGGAGACCGGCGCGCCGGCCTCTGTCACCAGCAAGCAGGCATCTACCCCGGCCACTGTGCTTGTCACCGATTTCACCATGTAGTCCCCCAAAGGGTTGCGCGGCTTCAAAAGCCCCGGCGTGTCCATAAAGACCATCTGGTCCTCTTCCACAGTCAGCACGCCCATAATGCGCGTCCGCGTGGTCTGGGGCTTCCGGGACACAATAGCCACTTTCTGCCCCAAAAGCCTGTTGAGTATAGAAGACTTGCCCACGTTAGGCCGCCCCACAATGGCAATAAGGGCAGAGTTGCCCTCTGCCCCCCTTATATCCAATCCGTATTCCATTTTTCATCCATCCTTTGTTTTATATATGGCGCTGCAAAGCCCTAAGGCCGTCCAAAACCGGCGGCAAAAAGACCACTATGCCCACAGCCGCCGCAAAGACCGCCGCCAACAGCACCGCCCCTGCCGCTATATCCTTAATTATGCCAATGCGGGGGTTATGCCCTTCCTCTATAAAGTCGCACAGGCGCTCCACTGCTGTGTTCATGGCCTCGGCGGCTGTTACCATGCCCATAGCCAGCAGCAGGCAGGCCCACTCGCCCCGGCTTACGCCCAGGCAGGCCGCGGCCACAACCACTGCCGCAGCCGCCACCAGGTGCACCCGCATGTTCCGTTCTGTTTTCAGGCAAGCCGCAATCCCCCGCCCTGCGTCCCGGAAGCTGTCGAAAAACCGCCGCTTCTGCTTACGCATCGGTATAGCTGCTGCTGGCAGGCAGGCCCAGCTGGCTCATGACCAGCTCTTCCTTTTCCCGCATCCGTACCCGGGCCAGGCCCCCGTTTTCATGGTCATACCCCAGCAGGTGCAGCATAGAGTGCGCCGTCAGGTATCCAATCTCCCTTTCCAGCGAGTGCCCGTACATCCCGGCCTGCTCCATAGCCCGGGGCACGGAGAGCACAATGTCCCCCAGGATTTTCGCCCCGGTCTCGTGGTTCACATCATAGTGCCCCTCTTCGCCCATAGGGAAGGACAGCACATCTGTCACCGCGTCTTTCTCCCGGTACTGGCGGTTCATTTCCCTGATCTGCTCATTATCCACAAATGTCACGCTGATTTCCGCCGCATCCGGGAATTCCTCCATCTGCAGCACCGCGTGGCAGCACCGGCGTATCAGCATCCGCACCCCAGTCGGGATCTTCACCTGCTTCTGACGATTGGAAATAATGACCTTGATTTTCCCCATATGTCCTCTCCCTTTCTGCTCTGGTTAAGCCTTCCCCCGCCCGGCCCGTTCATAAGCCCGTATAATGTCCTGCACCAGCTTATGCCTGACCACGTCTTTTTCCGTAAATTTAAAAATAGCAATATCCTCAACCCCCCGCAGCACCCGCACGGCGTCCTTTAACCCCGAGCGCTTGCCGTCCGGCAGGTCAATCTGCGTTACGTCCCCGGTAATCACCATTTTTGACCCAAAGCCCAGCCGGGTCAAAAACATTTTCATCTGTTCCCCGGTGGTGTTCTGGGCCTCGTCCAGTATGATGAAGCTGTCATCCAGGGTCCGGCCCCGCATATACGCCAGGGGCGCCACCTCGATGTTCCCCCGCTCCACATACCGCTGGTAAGTCTCAGCCCCCAGCATATCGAACAGGGCGTCATACAGCGGCCGCAAATAGGGGTCTACCTTCTGCTGTAAATCCCCCGGCAAAAAGCCCAGCTTCTCCCCGGCCTCCACCGCCGGGCGGGTCAAGATGATCCGGTCCACCTCCTGGGCCCGGAAGGCCGTTACGGCCATAGCCACCGCCAGGTACGTCTTGCCTGTGCCCGCAGGCCCCACCCCAATGGTAATGGTGTTGTCCTTGATATAGTCGCAATACGTCCTCTGCCCCACGGTCTTAGGCTTTATGGGCTTGCCCTTGCTGGTAATGCATATGCAGTCCCCAGCCAAGCGCTGCACCTGCTGTTCGCTGTCCTCGGCCACCATGCGGATGCAGTACCGCACGTTCTGTTCTGTCAATGCCTCGCCGCTGCCGATCAGGGTGATTAGGCTTTGCAGCGTCCGGTGGGCCCTATCCACCATTTCCGGGTCTTCGCCGCTCACCTTCAGCTCAGTATCTCGGAAGACCACCGTTACCCCATATTCCTTTTCAATCAGCCGCATGTTCCCGTCAAAGCTTCCAAAAAGCTCGGTGGCCTGTTCCAGCCTATCTAAATTGATCCTCTGTTCCAATGAAACTCTCCTTGTTTTTGATATGCCCGGTTCCAGCCCCGCCAAAGGCAGGCGCATTGTTTCTTTTATTATAACACAGCCCAAAACACACGTTCAAGAGAAAAACCTATGAAATATACACAAAATTTATCGCCAACATAGAGCTATTCCACCAAAACCTCCTGTATTACCCCGATCTCCTCCCGGCACCGGCACCTGGCCTGCAAAATACAAAGCCCATCCGCATACTGGAAATCCAATTCTTCTTCCACCACCTGGCCCCCTTCCGCAATCTCCGCACGCTGGGCCTGCCGCAGCTTCAAAAGGGCCTGGGCCTCCTGCTCCTCCCGGCTCAGCACCCGGGATTTTTCCTCCCACACCACCCGGGCTTCCCGATCCCAGGATACCGGCAGCTCTACCCCCAGCACCCGCAGGGGCTTTTCTTCTCGGTATTCCCGACCCTCCCCCGGGGGCATGGGCAGCCCCAAAGGTACCCGCAGCCCCAATAGGTAAAGGGAACTGCGGCTCTCCGTCTCCCCGGTCTCCACCCATTCCTTTTTGGTGCGGCCCACCTGCACGGTAAAGGTATGGTATGTCTCCGCAACCACCTTGCCCTTAGCCGGCCCCACCACCTGGGGGGACCCTGGCCAGGGGTCGGCCCAGGGGTCTTGCTGATCCTCATAAAGCCCTGAAATCAACAGCTGGCCCCGTTCTACCGCCTCCCCCAGCCCCACTTCCGGCCGGCCGCTTTCCGCCTGGATTTCCACCACCTTCCCTTCCCGGGCCGCCACCATGTTGGACCACCCCTGGGGCTCTTTCGTCTCCGGCTGGGGCTGGGCCTCCTTCACGGCGATTTCCATAAAACACCCGTCTGTGTTCACCCCCACCCAGCTCAGGCCAGGCAGCTCGGCCAAAATACCATAGCTGGCCCCCCGGGGGTTCATCCCCCGCACCGGCGCGCCCCGCCGCAGGCCCTGCCGGGCCGCCGCCTCTGCCACAAGGGAAGGGGGCAGCTGCTGGGCTTCGCTTACCTGCACACCCCATATAAACCCCGACAAAAACACATACAGCCCCGCCCCGCACAGGGCCCCCGCCACCAGCCCCTTGCGCCTTTTCAGCCGCAAAAGCTGAAAGGGCGCGCCGCGCTTCTGCACCAGGGCTATGCGGGCCCCGCTGCGCCTGCACACTTGGCGCAGCTTGCGGTACTCCCTGGCTTTCACCCGGGCTGCTGGTATGCCATCCTGGCGGCGGTAGCCCCACAGCCCAATGCGGCTTTTTGCCGTCATATTAAAAAAACGGGCGCTGTCCCCCTTGACCTGGAACTCCGCATACCCCAGCAGCAAATGGAAAAGCTTTTCCAGCATGTTCTCCCCCCCTAGTTGATGTATTCCACCTGGGCAATAAAGCCCTCGATCACCGCGGCGTTTTCCGTCAGGCGGCGCAAAGCCAAATCCCGGCCCGAAAACCGCACCGTAAGCCGGCCCGCCCGCACCAGTATGGCTTCCTCGTCGTAGTCGATGATCCCATCGCACCCGTCCACCACTGCCGACCGGTTGCCTGTCAAGGTGACCAAAGCCCCGCTCTTCCCTTGTTCCATAAGATCCCTCCTGTTCATGGGCGTATTCTGCGCCGCCTATATATTTATGTGGACCAGGCGGCATGTATCCCCCCTTCCCCCCATATCCTGTAGGGACAGGACATTCCAGCGGCCCGCCGCTTGAAAGGGGAAGACAAGATATGGAAACCCTCCACAAAGCCCTCCGCCGCCTGCCGGGGATTTTCGCGGCTACAGGGGTCATACTGCTCACGGGGGCCTTGCTGGCTTTCCCCACCACCGTCAAAGCCGCCGTAAGGGACAGCATCCTTTACTGCTTGACCGTGCTCATCCCTTCGCTGTTCCCCTTTATGGTACTCAGCAGCCTCACCGTGCTCTCCCCCGCCGGAGACGCCTTAGGCGTCCCCCTGGGCCCTATAGCCCGGTGGGGCTTCCGTCTCCCGGGCTGCTGCGCCGCAGCTGTCCTCATGGGCTTTTTGGGGGGCTATCCAGCCGGGGCCCGCAGCACGGCCCTCTTGCTGGAGCAAGGCAAGATCACCCGCCGCCAGGCAGGCCGCATGATGCTCTTCTGCGTAAACCCCGGCCCTGCCTTTGTGGTGACTTACCTGGGCGGCAGTGTCCTGGGCCACGCCCAAACCGGTTGGCTGCTTTTCTTTTCTGTGACTTTATCGGGTCTGCTGCTGGGCCTGGCCCTGGGCCTGTTTGGGGGATCCCCCCCGCCGGCATCCCCGCCCCCGTCCCACAAGCCTGGCGGCGCGCTGGTCCGTTCCATCTCCGGCGCTTCCCGCAGCGTCCTAGTTATGTGTGCCTGTATCGTCAGCTTTGCGGCCCTGTCCGCCCTGGCCCACGCTACTGGGCTTTTCCAGGCAGCCGTCCGGGCCTGGTCGTCCCTGGGCCCCTTGACGCCCCCCGACACGGCCGCGGCCCTGTCCTTCCTGCTGGAAATCACCGGCGGCATTGGGGACGCCGCGCAGTTCCGCTCGGGCCCCGCCCTTTACGCCTTTGGCCTGGCCTTTGGTGGCCTGTGCGTCCATCTACAGGTATTCGCCATGTTCCCGGATTTCCCCATAAAAAAGGGGCTGTTCTTCCTGTTCCGCCTGCTTCACGGCCTGTTGGCGGCGGGCTGCTGCCATCTGCTGTCCCGCCTGTTGCCCGTTTCCGACCTTGCAGCTTCCGTCCCTGTGTCCGCCACGGCTGTGCAGCCGTTATCTGGTACAGCCGCCGGCGGGGCCTCCCTGCTGCTTTTGTGCGCGGCTTTCCTGCTGGTGGCTGGCCGCGAAGAATCCCCCGCCAAACCGCCGCTGAAAAAACACAAAGCGTAAAACCTACCCCTAAACAAAAAAAGGCCAGCCGGGCGCACCCAGCCAGCCTCTATATCCGGTTGTACGTTCTTACGGCGCGGCGTTGGGGTCGCCGGCATCCGGGTTGCCCCCTGTTGTGTCCGGTGTCACCGGCGCTTCTTCCGGCCCCGCGCTTACTACCACTGTAACCTCCGACCCATAGTCCAAAGAGTCCCCCACCTCGTGGCCATCATAGCGTATGACATATCCTGCGCCAATATCGTCGTTGTGCTCCTCCTGCCGCACCGGCACAAAGCCGTTGGAGGTAAGCATTTCCTGCAAATCCGCAAAGCTTACGCCCCGCACCTCCGGCAAGACCCGCACCGCCGCGCCCTTGCTTACCGTGACCACAATGGTGCTGCCCGGCTGCACGTTTTCCCCCGCAAAGGGCGCCTGGCTAATGATGTTCCCTTCCTCAATGGTGCTGCTGAAGGACCGGGAAGAGATTTTCAGCTGGATTTCAAACTCCCCATCCGCGATTTTCTTCTCCCACTCCTCGTAGCTCTGGTTGAGCATGTTGGGCACCTCTACCATAGATTGGGCCGCCCCCGGCCCCTGGAACAGCTGGCCCAGGTCCCCAAAGGACATCCCCCGGTCCCCCAGCCAGGCCGAGGCCACAATGACCAGGGCGATCAACGTCACCACGCAGGAGCCGATCAGCCACACCACCGGCGGCAGCCCCCGGTTTTGGGGCAGGCTCATGTTAATGGGCGGCAGGCGCCGTATGGCGTCCGTCTGGTCGATTTCCTCTACCAGCGCCGGCGCGGCCGAAAGCTCGCTGCGGAACCGTTCAAAGCTGCCGGTGCGCTGCCCCTGCTTTACCTGCAGGGCATTGGCAATAGCCGTCACCGCAAAGGGCGGCAGGGATTTCATTACGTCCTTAGCAATCAGCAGCCGGGGGTCCTCCATGCGGCCCGGGGCCTCTTTGGGGGTGCGGCCCGTTAAGGCGAACAACATAGAGGCCGCCAGGGCGTACACGTCGCTGCCCTCGCCGCACACAGCTTTTGAACTATACTGTTCGACAGCCGCGCACCCTTTGTCTAAATCCGCCGCAATGGGTGAGCCCATCCGCCTGGCCGCATGGATGCAAAACCCCGTCAGCAGCAGCGTGCCGTCCTTTGTTACCCGCAGCGTATCCGGCGACACGCCCAAATGGGCAATACCCAAGGAGTTTACCAGCCCCAGGGCCGTCAGCACCGGCATAAACATCTGGTTTACCTCGTTCCACCCCAGCCTGCCATTTTTCTCCACATAGCTGCGCAGCGACACCGTTGGGGTATATCGGTACACCGTGTACACCGTGCCGTTTTCTTCAAAAATATCCAGTACCGATTCAATCACCGACAGCTCCCGCAGCCGGCTCACGCCTTTAGAAAGCTCTAAAAACTCATCGGCATATTTATCAAAAATGCCCTGGTCTTCCTTCCTGGGTGCAATCCCCTGGCCCGTCCCCCGGGAAGACAGCGGCCGGGGATAAAACTCCCGCACCGTCACCGTCCTCTGGGTGGTGCGGTCCAGCGCCATGTAGGTGATGCCCTCACTGTTCATGGAGCGCACCCGCCCCACCACATACCGCCCGGCCAGCACGGTCTGCAATTCCAGCCCTTCCGGCGTCTGGGGTTTGCTGTTGTCCCAAGCACACTTGGGGCACAGGCTCCCGTCCACCTCCGGCCGGTAGCTTGCAAAGCAGTTCATACACAATTTGCTGGCCATGTTGTCCTCCCTACTATCAAGATTGCCTCCGGCAAGGCCGCGGGGCCCTGCCCCGCCCCCGCCAGAGGGGGCCTCCCCCTCTGGACTCCCACGCTTCGCTTCCCGCGTTTTGGGCGGGTATGGGGCATGGGGCCCTGCCCGCGCCGGCGGGCTTGCTTTTTGTTGGGCCTACTTATAGGTATTATAGCATAGTGGGTGGGAAAAAACAAGGAAGTGTGGAGATTTTGAGGGGAGGCTTTCTCATTCAACGGTTGTTACCACGGCTGTGCAAGGGCCGGTTATTACCACGTCCTTGGATTGGGCGGGCACGAACAAGCTGTCTGCTGTGGTGAAGGGGACTTGGTTTTCTTGACAGGATACCTGGCCTTGCCCCTCTGTCACCACAATAGAGGCAAAGGTGCTGCCGTCCAGTTTTAGACAAACTTGCCCTTCTACCTTATACCGCCGCGTGGTAAAGTAGGGGCAGGTCGCCAGCAGTTTTACGCTGCCGCCGGGGATTTTTTCCTCCGCCCCCTGCTTGTCCTCTGTGTCTGAGGGC
This sequence comes from bacterium D16-76, assembly GCA_009917445.1. Lineage (GTDB taxonomy): Bacteria > Bacillota > Clostridia > Oscillospirales > Acutalibacteraceae > Acutalibacter. The sequence continues at coordinate 12,907 of QZEE01000031.1, forward strand.
GTTAGCCGCGACACTTCCAGGGCTTTTTCTACATGGAGCTTCCGGGGCTTGCCGTCCGCGCCTATCCGGCCATAGTCGTACACCCGGTATGTGCAGTTGGAGTTTTGCTGGATTTCGCAAATCAAGATGCCCCCGCCTATGGCGTGTATGGTGCCCGATTCGATAAAGAACACATCCCCCGGGTGCACGTCCACCTTGTTGAGCACTTCCAGCAGCGTATTGTCCGCAATCCGGCCGGCAAATTCCTCCCGGCTCACCTCCCGGTTCACCCCAAAGTACAAGGACGCCCCCGGCTCGCAGTCCATCACGTACCACATTTCTGTTTTGCCGTATTCCTTCTCCACTTCCAGCGCGTATTGGTCGCTGGGGTGTACCTGTATGGACAGCGGCTCCTTTGCGTCAATAAACTTGATGAGCACCGGGAAATTTTCAAACCTTTCACAATTTCGGCCTACGGCCGCAGCACCCATCTGCTTTACATAATCCCCCAGCGCCATGCCGTCAAATTCGCCGCCGCATATCACGCTCTGCCCTGCCGGGTGGGTCGAAAGCTCCCAGCTTTCCGCCACTTTGTCAAAACCGCACTTTTTCCCGTAGACTTCCCGCAGCTTCACCCCGCCCCACAAATAATCCTTAAAGGCTGGCGCCAGCTTTTCAATCTTCATGATTTTTCCCCCTTAAACAATCTGGTATTTCTCTTTGATAATCCCCCGCACCGCGTCAAACCCCACAGGCGGGCCCACCTTTGAGCTATGCTCTCCCAGGTGCTTTTCCATCCACACCATGTTGTACCACCGCCCAAACTTGTACCCCACCTGGGTAAACTCCCCCACCAGCCTGTAGCCCAGGTGCTGATGGAATTCCACACTGTTGCGGGTCAAATACACGTCGCTCTTTTGCGGCACGGCAATACAAGCGTTCATGTTCAAAAAGCCCTGCTCCCGCAGCACGTTTTCAAGGGCCCCATGCAGCCGGCCGCCCAGCCCCAGGCGCTTCTTTTCCGGGTTTACATAAATTGAAGTTTCCACCGCCCAAGCATAAGCCGCCCGGCTGTGAAACGGTCCCGCATAAGCATAGCCCAAAACCTCTCCATGCTTTTCCGCCACCAGATAAGGGTACCGGGCCAGCACCCCTTCTATCCGTCCCCGGAACTCTTCCACAGTGGGCACATCATACTCAAAGGTAATGGCGGTCTTTTCCACATACGGCCTGTAGACCGACAGCAAGGCTTCCGCATCCTCCGGCCTGGCGGCCCGCAAGACTATGTCAACGGCTTCCACAGCTTTCCCTCCTTTTGCCAAACGGCCCAAAGCAGCAGGCATTACGCCCCCTACAACAAACGCCGCTGGCGTTTCGCAGCGGCGTTTGAAACAATCAAACCATATAAAAGCTTTCGCTGTATAACATGCAACATACCCTAAAAGCATCCCGAGAGCACGTCTGACAAGCGCGGCGCAACCGTAAGCGCGCGAATTCTTCGCGCGGCGAAAAAAACCGCCCTCCTAACTCGCGTCCCGGATGCAACGTCACGTTGCCAACGTCACGTTGCTTAGGCTTTGCCTACGGAGCCGAAGAGTTCCATCTTTTCTTTGACGGTGGCTTTGATGGCTTCGGTGCCGGGGGCCAGCAGCTTGCGGGGGTCAAAGCCCTTGCCCTGCTTGTCCTTGCCCTCTTCGATATATTGGCGGGTTGCCGCCGCGAAGGAGAGCTGGCACTCGGTGTTCACGTTCACCTTGGAAACGCCCAGGGTGATAGCCTTCTTTACCATCTCTTCGGGGATGCCGGTACCGCCATGGAGCACTAAGGGCATGGTGCCGGTCTTCTCCTGAATCTGGGCCAGCACGTCAAAGTTCAAGCCCTGCCAATTCTCCGGGTATACGCCGTGGATGTTGCCAATGCCTGCGGCCAGCATGTCTACGCCCAGGTCGGCAATCTGCTTGCACTCATCGGGGTCGGCTACTTCGCCGCCACCAACAACGCCGTCCTCTTCGCCGCCGATAGAGCCAACCTCAGCCTCAACGGAAATGCCCTTCTCGCCGGCAATACGGATGATCTCCTTGGTCTTCTCAATGTTCTCGTCAATGGGGTAGTGGGAGCCATCAAACATAACGGAAGAGAAACCAGCCTCAATGCACTTCATAGCGCCCTCGTAAGAGCCATGGTCCAAGTGCAGGGCCACCGGCACTGTAATGCCCAGGGTCTCCATCATACCCTTTACCATGCCTACCACAGTGTTATAGCCGCACATGTACTTGCCCGCACCCTCAGACACGCCAAGGATAACCGGGGAGCTGCACTCCTGGGCTGTCAGCAGGACAGCCTTTGTCCATTCCAGGTTGTTGATGTTGAACTGGCCCACGGCATACTTGCCAGCCTTTGCCTTTTGCAGCATTTCTTTAGCGGAAACTAAACTCATGTCGATCTCCTCCAGATCATTTATTTAGGCTTGCGCCGTAAAGCCGGGACAAGCCCACAGCCTTTATGTTGATTATAACCTGCCTGCGAAAAAATTGCAACTGTAAATTGGGTAGCCTGCCCCTTTATCCCCAAAATTTTCTCTAATCCCCTGCATGTGCCAGCCGCTCAAGCCTCTCCAAATCGATCTGCCCCTGGGTCACAAAATACGTATTGCCCACCCGTATCGTCTGGGCGTCTACCACAGACACCTGGGCCACCGGCTGGGAAGAATATTCATCCCGCACGCTCCACACAAGATAAAAGGCCGCGCCCACTTCCCCCTCATAGCTTTCCGGCGCGGTGAACTCCAAAGCCGCCAACTCCCCGGCCACTTCCTGTACCTCCGGCACATCCCCCAGCATGGTGCTGGCCCCCTGCCCAGAAACCGTTAAATTGTTGGCCCCGGTAATGTCAAAAGCCCCCGCCAAAACCGCTCTTGCATTTTCCACATCCTGCTGGATAGGCGGCGGGTCCTCTAGAAGCTTTTGCAGACGGCTTATGTCTATCTCCCCATCTGCGGCGCAGTACAAATGCCCGCTGCGCCACACGGTAGAGGCATCCACAATCATGACGGAATCGATCAGTTCCTTATCCTCTGTTCCCCACATAACCGTATAAGCCGGCTGCTGTTGTGACGCCTCGCCCACTACAAAGGTAAGGCCCAGCAAATCATCCAGTATCTCCCCCATCAGCCCCGAATCCCGGATATCCACCAGGTTCCCCGCAGCATCCTCTATGGTCACGGAAAAAGGCTCCCCCCGTACATACTCCATGCGCGGGTTCAGGTCTACAACCCCGGCTTCTGGTGCCCTTTCCAACAGTTCGTCCAAATAGGCCGTGTCGATCTCCCCGCCCGACACCTTCCAAAAATACTCATGGGACTCCGCATCCTTATACCGGATATAATCCGCCCCCTGCACGGTGATGTCCTCTACCGGCTCGCCGTCTTCGCTGTACCATTGCAGCCACCAGCCCCAGCCCGTATACTCCTCGCTGGAAATATGCTTCTCATACCGGGGCGCGTAAAACATATCCCGCAGCCTTTCCAAATCCGCCGGATCCCGTATAGCAACAGCGTTACCTGTGTCCCCATCCCGCAGCACTATGTAGGCGGCGCCCTTAAAATCAAACATCTTCTTCCCCGGCCCACCTTCCCCGGCACAGGCCCCTAAACCCACCAAAACAAAAGCCATTGCAAAAACCGCCCAAATTTTCCTCACAAAGGCCCCTCCCTTTCTCAATATTTGTTAAACCCAGTATACCATGAAAAAGGAGGGAATTCCATTTACAAATCTGTCACACACCATTACATTCCTTTAACCTCGTTAAATGGCGTTGGGAGTCCAGAGGGGGTCACCCCCTTTGGCGGGGGTTTGGGGCGAGAAGCCCCAAGGCCTTGCCGAAGGCTCGGCGGGCTCCTATGCTGAATAGGTTTGGAGAGGTGTGCGGAGATTCGCTGAATCTGCACGACCATTTGTGTAGTACGCTAAATCTTCTTCGGTGTAGGGATCTGATGGTACAATTTCATAAATGTCAGCGTTCAAAATTTCGGCTGTATATGAAGTTTTGGCTTTGTCTTGTAGTTTGCGAATATCCGTATAAATAGAAAAAGCCCTTTGAGAAAAGGAATTCTCCTCTCTCAAAGGGCAAATTGACAAATCGGAATTTATAGCAATCCAAGAAATTAACAAGGGATACCCGCGGCAGAAAACCAACCAGCGCAGTCGGAAGGACGAATCAGCGAGAAAACCTGAGCAATACCATGCGGAAGCTGGGGTAATAATCTGATTTTCAGCTTGCGAAGAATGGCCTTGATTTTAGACCACATATTTTCAATGGGATTCAAATCAGGGCTATACGCTGGCAAGTACAGTAATTTCATGCCAGCGCCCTGTAACAGCGTTTGGACCTCTTTGACAGTGCAGCGACACGTTGTCGCATATAAACTCTACGTGGGATTTTCCTGCAAAGAGGTAAAAGTGACGGAAAGGCTACGGCCTTTCTAACTGATATTCCGAGAAGTGGAATGACGGGGTAACGCCCTGAAACGCTTCCCTTGATACTGCGTTGGAAGAAACGGGACGTATTTCCCGCGACTGACACAGCACGCTGAAGTCGGCTGTCTGCACCCGCGACTGTCCCCTTTGGGGATAAAGCAAAACCGAGCCAGAGGTGGCCGGGGGTGTTAGGCCGGAGGTCTATAAAGTACCTATGTCCAGAATGCGGCTGACTACCGCTGACAAAAGCCCGAATGTACAGGTCTATAACGGGATAAACTTTGCCTCTACAAACCAGCGTCCATTCTGCTCGTCGAAAAGATGGGTCTCGCTATGTCCTATCCTGATGGTATATCTAACGCCACGACCTCCGACCATAGAGGCTGCACGACATACCTGAAGAACTCTGTCTATCTCATACTCAGCCTCATCAGCCATCTTTATAGTCTTTGGACAGCACGAACCATCCGGTTTATGTTCGGCATTTACAGTCACATAGACCTTTCTTCTACCCATCTCAACACCTCATTTCGCAGAAAACATAAAAAAGACTTGACGAAAACCTATTCGTGATGTAAGATATATTCACGAAGCCGATTTCGTGTTTTGAGCAGATTATATCACGAAGTCGATTTCGTGTCAATAGTTTTTTACGAAGCCAGTTTCGTATCCTTGGATAGACACATACATAGTTGAAGGAGAATCATTATGACATTCAATGAGCGGCTCAAAGGAATCAGAGAAAAAAAGGGATTAACACAGGAGCAGCTTGCCAAGCTCTCGGGGCTTTCTACCCGTATGATTCAAAACTATGAAAAGAATAGCCGTCCGCAGTTTGACAACGCTAAAAAGCTGGCAACTGCACTGGAAGTCTCGGTTTATGATATTCTTGGCGAGAGCGGAACACTTATAGCTGAAGCAGGAGAAAGGTATGGTGCAAGGGGCGCAAAACAGGCTGAACAACTCATGGCAGAGGTTACCGGCCTGTTTGCCGGCGGAGAAATGGCTGAGGAAGATATGGATGTGATGATGAAAGCCATCACAGACGCATACTGGATTGCCAAGGAGAAGAACAAGAAGTATGCTCCTAAGCGTTATAAGGAGCAGGACACAACTCAGGGCTAAGTCCCGTTTATGGTACACAGACCAGTTTATACTTTACACAGTGTGGAAAGAGGTGAGGGTCAATGTATGCCTCCACTTCCGAGATCGTTCGCAAGGCCAACCATATTGTACGACAATGTGGGACTCGTGACCCCCACAAGATAGCAGACGAACTCGGTATTGAGATTCTCTATTGTCCTTTTAAGGCTCAGCGTGGTGCCTACAAGGTCATCATGCGAAACCGTTTTATGTTCGTGAAAGAGGATTTGCACCCTATTATGGAGAACATTGTGCTTCTCCATGAGCTGGGGCATGACACTCTGCACCGAGAGGAAGCCACCCAAGTTGGCGGCTTTGAGGAGTTTAATATCTTTGATATTCGGGACAGTAGAATGGAATATGAAGCTAATATCTTTGCCACGCAGATTGCACTCCCAGACGACGACTTTTTGGACTTGGCAGAGCAAGGCTACGATGTGCAGCAGATAGCCGCTGCCTTACACTCCGATGTGAACCTTGTCGCTCTAAAGGCGGACACTCTTATCTCACAGGGGTACAGGCTCAGACCGCAGGAACATCGGAACGACTTTTTACGGTTCGATAAATAAAACATGGGAGGACAACGAAGCGTATGCAGAAGCAGTATATAGCTATCGACTTAAAATCGTTTTACGCTTCGGTGGAGTGCGCCGAAAGAGGTCTCGATCCCCTTGACGCCAACCTTGTTGTTGCGGACGAAAGCAGAACAGACAAAACCATCTGCCTTGCCGTCTCTCCCGCCCTGAAAGCGCATGGCATATCCGGTCGAGCAAGGCTCTTTGAAGCCAAGCAGCGTATCAAGGAAGTAAACAGGGAAAGGCAAAGAAAAGCCCCCGAACACCGGTTCAGGGGCAAATCAATCTATGGCTCGGAGCTGGCAAAAGACCCGACGCTGGAACTTGACCTTGTTATTGCGCCGCCACGAATGGCTTATTACATGGACTACAGCAAAAGCATAGTTGAAATCTATATGCGCTATGTCTCCTTCGATGATATCTTGGTCTACTCTATCGACGAGGTTTTCATCGACGCCACACCGTATCTCTCAACCTACAACATGAGCGCCCACGATTTTGCTATGATGTTGATTCAAGAGGTCTTGAAGGAGACTCGAATCATCGCCACCGCTGGAATTGGCACGAATATGTACCTTGCGAAGATTGCGATGGACATTGAGGCAAAGCATATCCCCGCCGACAAGGATGGCGTCCGTATTGCAGAGTTGAATGAAACGAGCTATCGGGACAAACTCTGGACACACCGACCGCTTACAGACTTTTGGCGGGTGGGCAGAGGAATTGCCCGTAAATTGGAGCAAAACGGTCTTTTCACTATGGGCGACATCGCCCGCTGCTCCGAGGGAAAGGATACAGACTACTATAACGAAGATCTGCTTTACGAACTCCTCGAAGTAAACGCCGAGCTGCTCATAGATCACGCTTGGGGCTGGGAACCCACTGAAATAGCAGACTGTAAGGCGTATAAGCCAGAATCAAAAAGTCTCAGTCAGGGGCAAGTGCTATCTTGTCCCTATGACTTTCATGCGGGCAGGATCGTTGTCCTTGAAATGGCAGACCAACTCTCTATGGACTTGGTTCGGGCAGGTCTTTTCACCGATCAGGTGGTGCTTGATGTTGGCTACGACATTGAGAATCTGACAGACCCAAAACGAGCTGCCAAGTATAAGGGCTCAATCGTAACAGACCACTATGGGCGGCAAATCCCGAAAGGGGTTCATGGCTCAAAGAGCTTGGGCAGGCAAACATCCTCCACCAACAAAATCATGGATGCGGTTGCCGCCATTTATGACAGCATCGTGGATAAGAGCCTTTTAGTCCGGCGCTTCACAGTCGCCGTTACCCATTTGATACCAGAGGGTGAGGCAGAGTCCGCCATTCAGGTGGGCGAGCAGCTCGACCTTTTCACAGACTATGAGGCATTGGAGCAGCAGCGGAAGGCCGAAGCAGAAGCGCTTGACCGTGAACTCAAAATGCAGAAGGCGATTATCACCATTCGAGACAAGTTCGGAAAAAATGCCATTGTTAAAGGGCTTAATATGCACGAAGGCGCTACTGCTATAGAGCGCAACAAACAAATCGGCGGTCACAAGGCGTGAGGTGATAAGAATGGCCAGTGGGAAAAAAGAATACAGCGACATTTTTGACCGTCCTCATCATGTGTCCTCCAAACGGCCTCAAATGTCGAGAAGCAACCGAGCTGCACAGTTCTCACCCTTCGCCGCCCTTACCGGCTATGACAGTCTTGTTGCTGAATCCGCAAGAGTTACAGATCAAAAGGTCAAGCTTTCAGATGAGGAATACGAGGTATTGAACAAACGGCTCAACTACCTGCAAGACCACCTTTCAGAATAACCAATTCATTTTTTCACGTCGCTGTTAAAACATCGGCATAGCCTCATACTCCGGCTCTGCCGAATATTCCGGCTCCTGGGGCGCAGGCGCGGCCTCCCGCTTTGGCTGGGTTTTCGGCTTTCCGGCCCCATCCTGCTTTGCGTACCACGCTGCCAACCAAGCCTCATAATGAGCCTTGGTGGTCAGCATGAACCCGGAAAAAGCGTCCCAGGTCATGCTGACAGCTACATGGTTCTCCGGCTTATTGCCAAAACGGGGCACGATAAGCCCGGTCTTGTTGGTCTCGCCGAGGCCGCTGTTGGCCACGAACAGGAAATCCGCGTTTTTGCCGCAATGCAGCTCGGCGGTGCGGGAAAGGCTCATGCCGTCGGGCCGGGCACGGTCGATTTTCGCAAGCTTTTCCGCCGAAGTGCCGCCCAGGCACTTGTACAGCGGGGCCTTCTCCTCTGATTTCTTCATCTGCGCCACCCTTTGCCGCATCTCACCGGAGGACAGCTTGCGGCAGAGCTCCAGGAACTCATCTATCGCTATGTAGATGTGCACGGAGTTGGTCTGCCGCTGGCCTGCGGGGAGCTTCGTGTCGTAGGTGGCAAAGCCCAGGTGTACCTTGCCAAAGGCAAAGGCGTCGCTGAGGCTTTCCACAAAGCAGTTGCGGGCGTCTTTGCGGATGATTTGGTGTTGGTTGCGGTCGTTATCCATTTTGACCTCCATGATAATAATAGAAAAGCACACAAAGGAAATCGTCCTCTGTGTGCTTTTGCCTGTTGGCCTGTCTATTTTTTGTTACTGTCGCAGCATGAAAACCAGTGCGTTAACCCTCTGTTTTCAGAGTGCCCTACATCGCTCCAGAATCTGTGTTTACACATTCGGTAAGGTGCGTGCAGGCATCGACAAACATTGTTTCGATTTCCTTGTTATCCCGGTCTATGTCGTCGGGGACTTGGATTTTTTCTGCGGCAATACCAACACGATTTGAAGTGGAAGTTCTGTCAGGAGTCAACCTATTACATCCCACATTCGTATTGTCAATTCCCCTAGATTGATTTTCTGCGTCGGTGCAACCCCGTGCCATTTCCATGAAAGCCGCCTCCTATATGTGTATTATAGACGATTTTTCCGTTAAATACAAGGCAGCAGCATATTCTGCCTAAACGCAGGGGTAATTTGGATATCAGTGCTTCTCCATCTTATCCAGCAGCTTTTGCAGATCCTCCACATGCTCCCTAAACTGCGGCTCGAACTCCATACCTACTTCATAGGTCAGGTAGAGGAGTACGAGCGCGCTGTCCCAGACTGCGCGCATATCAGAGCCGGGCTTTTTCTCCATCTCGCGAAACCGCAGGGACAGCTTTATCAGACATTTCTGCCATTCTATGAAGAAATCATCCTGCAGGGGGATGCCGAAAGCGCCCAGCCACTCCTTGACCGTGTGGGTTTCGCTGCCATCGCCGCAGCCCGGGTTTGTGAAGAAGTAACGAATATCCGCCGTGGTGACCTCATCTATACGGCTTTTCTCCACAGCCATGCCCCGGCCAATGGGGAATATGGCACAGACTGTGGGCTTTGCGTTATGCACAGAACATTTTTGATCCTTCAGAAGTGGGCAGCGCCGCACAGAACCCTGGGGTTTCAGCCTCACGATGGGCAGCCGGGAGTCCGCGCCGATATACCACTCGCAGTATTGGTCAAACACGGCCTCCGGCATCTGGTGAAGCTCCCTTGCCAAGTTATAAAGGTCTTTAGGTGTCAGAAAAATGTCCTCCCGGTGGATGCAGCACTTGCCACATAGGGTGCAGCGGAAATCGAATGGCTCATCCACTGCCAGCTGGTTGTTCTCAAAATCCTGTCTGATTCGTTCCATCCTTGTGTCCATAAATTGTGCCTCCTGTTATCTGGCGTAATGCCGCCAGCAGCTTTGTCATATTCTGCCTGTACTGCTCCAAAAAGGGCTTGTCCAGGTCAAAGTCTGCGTACTTGTACCAAAGGAACAAGGCCCACGCCTGCTGGCGTTCAGCCTCTGGGATTTTCATGAGCAGCCGGACAATATCCAGCGCTGTGCCCATATCCACTTTCATGAATTCCCTGTCCTCTTTGGGGTAGTTTTCCTTCATCCACCGCCTGGCCTGCACCTGCCCGCCCTTGAAATGGTGGGGCTTCTCCATGCTGAGAAGATAGGTATACAGGCCATCCCCCTTCGGCTCTACCGCAAAAGGGTATAGGCGGCAGGCGCTGGGCTTAGCCGGTTGTATGGTGCAGCGGCTGTTTTGCAGGAAGATGCAGGCATCGTCTGGGCTGGCCGTTTTCAGCATATACACGGAGTAGCCTGACTCATGCAGTGGGACAGGCTCGGCGAAACGGGCGAAAACACTGTCCAGGCAGTTGATTTTTTCTCCTCGCGCCCGTAGGTGTTTTGCCAGCCGGAAAGCGTCCAGGGTGTTCAGCGGCACGCTCTCCCGCAAATAGCGGCAGCAAGCGCCGCAGCGAGTACAGCGGAAATCTACCCGCTGGGAAGGGGAAACAGGTTTTAGATTCCGTTTATTGTCCATCGGCCGTCTCCTGACCTGTTGTGCTGTGCACATCCACCAGCCATAAGCCTTCCTCCGCAATGATGCGGTGCGTCCAGGTAAGCTTCAGATACCGGGACAAAAGGTGCTCGCTGAACAGGATGCCAAACCCGGTAACGGGCCCGCCCTCATCGGAGAGGGTGTCTTGCCAGTCCGCGATGGGAAAGCCGGTCTGGGACAGGAAGGGATAGATTTCCGCAAGCGATATGCGGTGATTTTTCAGCTGCACGCTCCAGTAGGTATCGTCCAGAAACAGGGCCTCGCAGATGATTGGGCGGCCCAGTTCTGCATGGACGCACGTTGTGATGGCCTCGGATACCTCTGGCCAGGTGAGCATGATGGTTTTAATGTCCTTTCTACTCATAATCGAATTCTCCAATCTGATAGGGTTCATAGTAGGTTGTGTCCTCCTGATGGGACTGATAGGCCCCCACGCACACTTGCTGTGGCGGCTCTTTCTCAGGGTTGTACTCCGCAAAGCAGATAAGCTCGGAGCGTTCCCCTTTGTCCAGAAAGATCTGGATGGAAGGGTACTCGCCATGATGGTTACGCACAGCCCGCAGGCGGGTTCCTTCTGGAAGGGCCAGGATCATCTCATTCATGTACAGTTTTCCTTTCTGCTTTTGCACGGCTGGACCTTCAGCACATACTGCGTGTTCCGCGTTTCAAAACGGATCTCACTGGCAGATACCCGCCGCACGTCCATAACAGGGGTCGTCCTGCGGAGCCTGTCCGTTTCGCGTATCAAAGCTGGTTCCCCTACTGCAATAGGCCGCACGGGACTGCCGGAGATGATACGGTTCATTTTTACTGACATTTCATACTCCTTTTCGCTTAAAAAGGAACAGCGGGACAGACATCTGCCCCGCCGCCTTTTTGCCTGTCACTCAGGCCAGCATTGCCTCAAATTCCTCTTCCGTCAAGGTGGGTACACCCAGCTGCTGGGCCTTGGCCAGCTTGCTGCCGGCCTTCTCGCCCACGATGAGGTAATCGGTCTTTTTGCTCACCGAGGAGCCGGGCTTTGCCCCTAATTCCAGCAGCTTCATCTGGATGCCGTCGCGGGTGTAGTTCACCAGCTTGCCGGTAGCTACCACGGTCTTGCCTGCGAAGGGATTGTTTGCGTTTGTCATGTCGTGATTCTCCTTTACAAATGTAATATGTTTTAACAGCGGACGCCAGAGCTTGGCTTCCTCCGGGTCTGCATACCAGTTGTAGATGTTTTTGTGCATGGTTTCGCCGAAGTCGGGAAGCGATGAGAAATCAAAGTCTCTCCAAATGGCCCGCTCGAAAGCGTCCCAGTCTCCACAAAAAACCTTGTCCAACTCCCGCCCGGCATGGCGGCCCACCATGGGGATGCCCAGACCGGCGATGAATTTTGCCAGGGTGCATTTCCGACTCTTGTCGATGGACGCCTGCAGGCGTTCGTAAGACTTCACGCCGAAGCCCTCCGTATGGATAATTTCATCCTTATGCCGCTCCAGCATGTACAGGTCGCCAAAATCGCGTATCCAGCCGTGGCCGATGAATTTCTCCAGGGTCGTGGCGGACAGGCCCTCAATGTCCATGCGGGTCTTTTCGCAGAAGTGGGCAAAGCGCTGTACAAGCTTGGCAGTGCAGTGGGGGTTTTTACAGAAAAGCTGCCGGGTGCCGCCGGTTGTCGTCTCCACCGTGAGATGGCTGCCGCAGCAGGGACAGGTTTTGGGCAGCGTGTAGGTGCCGCTCCGGGTCAGGTTTTCCGCAATCTGCGGGATGATCATGTTGGCCTTGTAGACCTGGATGGTGTCGCCCACGCCAAACCGAAAGGAATTAAAGATGTCCAAGTTGTGCAGGTAGGCGCGGCTGACGGTCGCGCCTTCCATTTCCACAGGCTCAAAAAGCCCGGTGATGCTCACCATACCCGTGCGAGTGGTGGCAAGCTCCACGCCCAGGAATTTTGTCTCAAAGAGCTCATCTTTCCACTTGAGAGCGATGAGCCGGTTTTCATGGTGACCCGTCGCGCCCAGGCTTTTGCCGTAGGCTACGTCATTATACTCCATGATGAGGCCGTCCACCGGATAGGCAAAATCTGCCGGGTTCATTCCCGCCACAGCCAGGTTTACATTCCGCAAGTCCGGGCTGCTCAAAAGACTGTGCGGCACCACACAAAAGCCGTTTTTCTCCAGGAAATCCAACTGCTGGATTTTGGTGGCAAACTGCAGATCCGTTACCAAGTCAAATGCCCAGAATTCCAGCATCCGCTTTTTTGATTCTGCCGGATCCAGCTTGCGCACGCTGCCTGCCGCCAAGTTGCGCGGGTGGGTGTAGGGCTCCTCCAGGTTGGCATTGATACGCTCGAAGTTGTCCCAGGAGATGACGCCCTCACCACGCACCTCGAAAGGTTCGGTGGCAGGCACAGTCAGGGGCACATTGAGGAAGGTGCGTACCGTGTGGGTCACGTCCTCGCCGATGATACCCTCCCGGCCACGGGTGATGGCCTGTTGGAGTTTGCCGCCGTCATAGCGGAGCACCAGCGTTAGCCCGTCCATTTTCCAGGACAGCAGCACCTCTCGCCCTCCAGCGAAGCGCACCAGGTCTTCTACCGATTTCGTTTTATCCGCCGAAAGCATGGGGCGGGTGTGGCGCACCGGGGTGAGTTCAGCCAGGATGTCCCCCGGCACGGTCTGAGTGGGAGAGCCGGAAAGGACAAGGCCCGTTTCGGCCTCCAATTTCTGGAGCTCATCCATCAGATTGTCATATTCCCGGTCGGTCATGATGGGAGCATCGTCCCGGTAATAGGCGGTGTCCGCCGTCAGGATTTTAGCGATGAGGTCTCTCATCTGGCCAGCTTTTTCTTCTGCAATCATTTTGCTGTCTCCTTTGCGTTGATTTTTATGCAAACGGGGACAGCCTGCGCGGCCCCCGGAAAGAAAGTTGGTGGGAGCCATTGGCCCCGATCTATATAAAAAAGACACAAAGAATAATCTCTGTGTCTTTTATGCCCTGGGGGCCGGATTCAGTTGTGAAAAACAAAAAGTGCCTGAGAGCGCATACCTCACAAGGTGAAGTATTATACTCATCAGGCACTGTGTAACTCGGAAACTATGACTGCTCAAAGGCAGACTTGATACTGTAGTAAACAGTATAGCAGGTTTTTGGGGGAATTGCAAGGGGGAATTGTTAGCATCTCTAAGTTGGCTTTACCATATCAGCCGTTTTTCTCCAGGAACTCAGCTACACTTACAACCAATGGGTCTTCCGGGAAATGCTTCAGGTTGCCTGTCACCAGGGCTGCGCCACAGAACTTAGCCACCTCATAGAATTTTTTATCTGCCTCATCGATGAACACATCGTCAAGCGGTTCGGCTATTACCGAACGCCCATAGCTTTCGATCCAGTCCAGCAAAGAACTGATTTCTCCTCTGGTAAATCCGAATCTCGGACGCTGCAGCACTTCTCGATATTCGCACAGGATCCGATAATCATAGCAGGGGGTCAGCCGTCCGCTCAAGGCCATGCTGACCACTCTGGCAGGCGCTCCATTCTTTGACCAGAGCGCCGATACCAGGACATTTGTGTCTAATACCACCAGCATAGCCACTCATTCTCCCCGCCGTGCTGCGGCAATCTCCGCTTCTATTTCCTCATCGCTCATATATCCTTCAGCCGCAGCCTTACTCCGCATGGAGTTAAAAGCTATAGCCGCTTTCGCCTGCCGTACCGCTTTCAGAGTTTCTTCAAAATCTCCATCCGCAATATCAAGCAAAAGCGCCATAGGCCGGCCATTATTCGTGATAACGGCCTCTCCATCCGCAGCAAGGTTCTCCCAAATGCTCTTTGGTGTTGTCCTCAAATCGCGCACAGTATAGAAATTCATAAAACCCCTCCTTTGTTTCTTTATTATATCATAATCGTCACTTGATTGTCAACGAATTATGTATGAATCAGAAAAACCTATTTTATCCAGCAGCCCTCTGCATCCCTACGGACTTCCACTTCACCGCAGGGTGCGCCTGGTCTTGTAGAGCATCTTTGCAAAAGCGGGGGATTTCTCGCAAAAGTGTATCAGTGTTTCGGCCGGCGAACTTTGAGACGGCCTTTTCCTTGCTACCGCCGGTGAAAGATTTCAGCTCGGCGGCTATCTTTTCAGCGTCCCGGAGGGGGTAATTCTGAAATTTTAACACATTATCCATTCCCCCCTATGCCCCTGCCATCAACAGCGGCAACTCCCGTGTAGGTTCCGCCAAGTAGTAATCTGGCCGAGCCATCACCATGGTATAGGCTTTCTCGCCGGAGCCCTCCTTACCGTCCCCGTGGAAGCTGTCTACTACCACTTTTTCTTCGGCCTGCATATTGCTGTACTGGGCCTTGCCATAGCTAGGTGGCAGCCAGCCCTTGTGCTTGCAGCAGTAGATGTTGAACCGATCCACCAGATCCTGATTGCGAAATTTTATGTGCATGGTGCCCTTTTTGTAGAGGGTCACATTAAAATACCTGCAAGGGATGTTCCGGGTCTGGCCCTTGTTGCAGGCGATTTGCAGTACCCCATGCAGATCAACCGCCGTTGTAGCATTGCCGTCAAGGTAGTCAAAAACCTTTTCAATATCGGAAATAATGTTTTCAGCTTCCCTTACATTGAACGTATCACGACACCAGCTATAAGTCGAAAAGACACCATAAATCGGCAAAATTACCTTATTGGTGAGTTTGTGAGCCTTGTTGGTCTTCCAGCCGTTGTAATAGTGGATATTCTTCTCCGTCTCCGGATACCAGGTGTGCTGCTCTGTCATTTTGTCGAACAGGGCCACAATGGTATCCTGTACGCCCTGGTTCATTTCCGCGTTCATCTGCGCGGCAATTTTCTGGATGTTGAACAAGGTGAAATCGTACTTTGCCATCTTGTCCACCATGTTTTGGTACTGCCGTCGAAGATTGGAGGTCAGCCTGCCCACAAACTCTTTGTTGCGAAAGAGCGCCCCCCAATACTTGTACCGCACCATTTCCAGGAATTTGTTGACATTGGGTACGCTTCCCCGGCCACCAGCTTTGGAAGGGTCTCCCACGCAGAGGGTCAGGGTGGTAATCCCAAACGTGTCCCCTTTATCGAAGCTGTCCAGCAGGTAGGGCCGCATATTGCGGTATTCCCGGATTAACTCCAGGCCCGCGTCCACCTCCACATTGAACCGGCTGACGATCTGCTCCATGAAGTCCATTACGGCCATGTCGGTGATGTCTTGGGCGGGTTCCTCGTCCAGATGTGCCGCCTCGCTTAGACGCTTGAAATTCCCTGTCTGCATAGGGGTTTTTGCGCACATCCAGCCTTTCATAGGCTTCTACTATAGGTACGTCGGCCAGGTGCTTCACATGGATGTGGCGGCTGTTTGGCAGGGCATAATAGCTTACGCCTGCCGGGGGTTTGGAACCAATACCTGTTGTCAACTTTTTTCTCTGACATTTTGGAGTGCTTGGAGTAGGCCGACTGGTGCAGCAGCTTGTCCACATACCCATCTATTTCCGCAAACGCCGCCCGTGCGTCCGTGTAGCGGTGGTGGGTGGCCCAGCCGGTCAGCCTGCGGTTGGCGGATTCTATCAGTTCCCTTTGGGATCGCTTGTGGCTGGTTATCAGCTCATGAAGCCCCTGCTTGCATCGGTCAATGGCAGAACGGGACGGGGCGGTGTAAACCCAACCGTCCCTCTTTTGGTAGTGGTGGGACATGAAAGTAAAGCCATCATACACGGAAACAACCTTTGTTTTCTTCTCAGATAGCATAAGCCCGCGCTGCCGGAGGAAATCTTCGACGATGGACTGGATGTCCTTTGCGTCCTGCCCTGTCCGGGCGGTTATCAAGGAGGTCATCGGCAAAGCGGATGAGGGAACCATTTTGATAGTCTATTGGCCCCGTGCCATATAGCTGTTTATAAATATAGGATTGCAAACCATCCAGCACAAAGTTCCCAAGGGCTGGAGAGATATTGGAACCCAGGGAAATCCCGGCTTCTTCCTGGGGGAACAGTTCCCCGGCGAACACATACCCGGCCCGCAGGAATTCCCCCAGCACCTTCTTGTCCATGGGCACGTTTTCCAGCAGCCAGCCGTGCTGGATGTGGGAATAATACGCCTGCACGTCTGCCAGCAGCACCAGCCCCGGCGCGTCCCGGCCCTGCAAGGCTTGCAGGATATAGGCATGGCAGTCCTGCATGGAACGCCCCTCCCGGAACGCAA
The DNA here is from genome assembly GCA_009917445.1 of bacterium D16-76. Taxonomy (GTDB): domain Bacteria; phylum Bacillota; class Clostridia; order Oscillospirales; family Acutalibacteraceae; genus Acutalibacter. The sequence continues at coordinate 29,639 of QZEE01000031.1, forward strand.
AGGACTTTTTCTCTGCCCAGGCTTCCAGCATAGGGAGGAGGGAGAAGCCGTAGAGTACCTGCATGGCCCGGTCGAAAAAGGTGGGCAGGCCCATCATGCGGTCGCGGCCTGTAGACTTTGAATGTACCTTGATATTCCGCAGGGGCTGTGCCCGGTAGCCATCGGAATTGAGCAGAAGCGCGGCCCGTGCCTTGTCGGCGGCGGTTTTCCACTTTACCCCGTCCAGCCCCGGCCCGGAGTTTCCGGCGCACACCCTGCGCACAGCCAGGAATTTGCATACGGGCAGCCGTACCAGCCGTTTTTGCAGCGCCGTGATTTTCTCCATGTCCCTGTGGGAAGCGGCCTGGGCCAGTTCCCGCTGAAGGTTTGCCAGGGCTTCCTCTGCGGCGTCCCAATCCGTTTGCTCCCATAGCTCGGCCAGGTACTCGTCCGGGAAGTCAATTTTCGGGCGCTTCTGCCGTACCTGCCCCTTTTGATATGGCAGTGTGCTTTGCCAGGAAAGGTGTATGTCCAGCCCCACAGGGCAATGATCGGACCCCAGGATTTCCGCGTGATGGGCAACAGCGCCGATTTTCCGGCTGATTTTCCGGGATACCAGGAAGTAGTCCAGCCGCCAGCCGTCGTCCCTGTCCCGCTTGTGGAAGCGGTGGCTCCACCAGGTGTAAGCCCCGGCCTGTTCCGGGTTTATATGCCGGTAAACGTCCACAAACCCGCTTGCCAGCAGCTTTTCCAGCGCCGCCCGTTCCTCTGACATGTACCCGGCTTCTGCTTCCATAAGCCGGGTATTGCCGGGGAAAACGTCTATTGTCGAACGGGTCACGTTGAAATCGCCGCAGATCACCACGGGTTTTTCCTGTTCCAGCCTCCGCACAAAATCAAAAAAGGCCGCATCCCACGCGCTCCGGTATGCGCGGCGGTGCGGCCCGTCCTGTGAATTGGGGAAGTAGGCGTTCAGGAGGAAAAAGGAGGGGAATTCCAAAGTTAGAAGCCGCCCCTCCATGTCCAACTCAGGGACGCCCAGCCCCCTGCGGACAGAGAGCGGTTCCTGCTGGCACATGGTAAGCATTCCGGCGTAGCCGTGGCGCTGGCTGGGGTTCCAGTAGTGGTGATATCCGGGCAGCACCTCCGGCTGCTGGTGGGTCTTAACCTCCTGGCAGCACACGATGTCCGGCTGCATACGGGCAATGGGGAAAAAGCCGCCTTTCTCCATGCAGGCCAGCAGACCGTTGACGTTCCAGCTTACGATTTTCACGGGACTCCCACCCTTTCGGGATATACTGAAAGCCAGAAATAC
>QZEE01000032.1 GCA_009917445.1 bacterium D16-76
CGGGCTGGCATTGGCTGATGAACAACGGCGGCATTTGCAAAGTGTACGACTAAAAAGAAGATCGGGCGCGGTGGAAGGCCGCCGCGCCCGCCCTGAAAGGGGGTGCGGTAGTGAAACTGGATAGCGCTTTTTCGCGTGAGATCAAGAAAATTGCAAACGGTGACGGAAGCCGTGAAGCAAAGTTTGTATTTAGAAAAAAGGTAGAGGCGGCAAAGAAGGAGCTTTCAACGCCCGAAGTGCGACGTGCATTTGGGGAGTGCTTGCAAAAGTACGGGCGCGTTCCGGTTGCAATCTGTACTGCCGTTACAATTATTGAGCGGCGGGACAGGCTGGAAGCCTGCACAATACGCTGGGCAACGGAAGTTTTGAAGCTATGGACAAACAGAAGTTTTAGCAATCTTCTGTTTGCTTACATCGACGACGGTTTACACCCGTCAAGAATAGAAGAATATGCAGGGGCGTTCATGCGGCTTACAACGGAAGAATGGTGGTGAAAATATGGCGGGAAAGTATAAATATCTGACGTTTGAAGATCGGCAGAAAATCGAGGCGTGGCACGCCCGCGGGGATCGCCCGGTTGAAATCGCCGCGCGGCTGGGCGTGCATACGGCGACAATCTACAACGAATTGAAGCGCGGCTATACGGGAATGACACCGTATAAAATCCTGACGCTGTTTCGCATTCACAAGGAATTCAATCCGGATCGGTTCAAGCAGGAACAGAAAGAAGCAGATATTGACGATGTGTTCATGGGGCTATGAATAGCAGGCGCAAAATCTTTTGTGTTAAAAATCAGTATAGTTCTTTACTTTAACACGCGCTTCGGCTATAATTGTGTTAAAGGCTGGAATTCAGGCGCATTCCGGCCTTGTTGCCAAAGACAAAACACGAAAGGAGCTATTCAAACTATGGACAGATCAAAGCTAATCAAAATTACGTTGCTGGTATGTTCGGCGTGTTGCCTGATTGCGGCAATAAGCCTTTTCGCAGAAGGCGACATTGCTTCCGGCGTTTGCGGCCTTGCGCTTGCCGTGGTGCTGGGAGTTTTCGGGTTTAGAAAAAAGACGGGGATAAAAAACGGAATTTCATATTCTGGCCCCCAAAAAGACTTTACGTCACAAGCCGAAAAGCACGAAACTCCACACAGTCTACCGCACAGTACAGCCGCACAAACTTCTTTTGCAGGAACATATAAAGTATACATTGAAGAGGGCGGCAAGCGTTACCACCGCGATGAAAAATGTTCCGGCATGAAAAATCCTAAATATGTAACTTTGGAATACGCCCTAATGCAAGGCTATACAGAATGCAAAAAATGTTCACGAATTAAATAACAACCGAAGGGCAGAAGCCCCCGCATTAACTGGAAACAGTTGTGCGGGGGTTTTTCTATGCCCATTTTACTGTAAGAAGGAGGGAGCGGCGATGGCAGGCAAGGAAGATGCAATTAGAACAAAAATTGTCGTTGATGGCGAAAAGGAGTATAGGGATGCCTGCAAAGGGATAAATGCTTCCCTTCGGGAAATTGGTTCGGAAATGAAACTCGTTTCTGCTGAATTCGAGGGAAACGAAAAAAGTATTGAGGGTTTGACCGCGAAACAAGGCGTTTTGAATAAGCAGCTTGAAGAACAAAAGAAGGCCGTGGCCGCCGCAGAAGCCGCGTTAGGGAAAATGCAGGGCGCATTGGAGAAAAATGATCCTGCGCTCTTAAAAATGCAAACAAACCTAAATAATGCAAAGGCCGAAATGGTTAGAACCCAAAACGAGTTAAGTAAAACATCGGTACAGCTTGAAGCGGCTAAAAAAACAGGAAATAGTTATTCTGATTCCGTGAACGAAATTGACCGTCATTTGTCCGTGCTTGGAGCGGAATTGAAAACCGCGGCTTCTGAAATGGGGATTACTTCTAACAAAACAGAGGCATTGACAAAAAACGGTAAAATTCTTTCGCAAATTCAGGAGCAACAGGGGAAGAAAATTGAGCAACTAACAAATGCGTATAACCGCGCCGCACATGAAACGGGGGAGTTTTCCGAGGAAACTGTTTCTTTGAAACAACAGCTTGAAGGGGCGCGGCAGGAATTCAACTCGACACAAAAGCAAATAAACGAATTGAATTCAGAGCTTGCAAAAGAAACCGCGCAAGTAAGTGAAGCGGAAAAAGCCTTTACGCAATACCAGATTGCCGCAAAAGAGATTGACGGTACTTTAGGAGATTTGGCCGCCGAACTAAAAATGGTAACGGCGCAATACGCCAACAGCGAAAACAAAATTGACGGGATCACCGCGAAACAAGAGATTTTGAACAAAGCTCTTGCAGAGCAAAAGAAGAAGGTTGAACAGGCAGAAGCCGCCTATAAAACAGCGGTTCAACAGCAAGGGGCAATGTCCGAAGAGGCGCAGACGCTTCAAAGGGCTTTGACCGAAGCCCGCACGGGTATGTACGAAACCGAAAATCAGCTTGACGCGCTGAACCGGGAGCTTGAAGAAGGCACAAAGAACAGCGCGGATTTTAGCGGCGCTTTTTCCGCTATGGGAGCAGGGCTAAAAGCGATCGGCATAAGCGTTGCCGCAATCGGAACGGCTATGGTTGCGGGGATCGGGTATGCCGTGGGCTTCGCTGATGAAGTCAAAAGCGCAATGAACGATTTTGAATCGTCAACAGGAATTGCGGAAGCGGCGGCAAAGGGTTTTGACGAAGCCATGTTGAACATCTACAACAACAACTTTGGGGAAAACATGGAGGACATAGCCGCCGCAATGTCCACGGTGGCGCAGACCGCAAAAGACCTTGATCCGGCGAACATTGAAGCAATGACGCAAAACGCCCTTATGTTGCGTGATACCTTCGGATATGACATACAAGAGCAAATGCGCGCCGTCAATATGCTTATGGATCAATTTGGAATGTCTGGTGAAGACGCGTTTAACCTGATTGCGCAGGGCGCGCAAAACGGCCTTGATAAAAACGGGGACTTGCTGGACAGTATCAACGAATATTCCGTACATTTCAAATCGCTGGGGCTTGACGCGGAAGATATGTTTAACAGCTTCGCAAACGGCGCAAGTGCTGGCACGTTTTCCGTTGACAAGCTGGGCGACGCTGTAAAGGAATTCGGGATCAGGGTGAAAGACGGTTCGGACGGCACAATGCAGGCGTTCGCGGATATTGGGGTAAATGCAGAAGAAACCGCGGCGGCTTTTGCCGCTGGCGGGGATCAGGCGGCGAAAGCGTTTGAAGACGTGACAGCCGCCCTTTTTGCTATGGACGATCCTTTAGCACAGAACACGGCGGGCGTTGCCTTGTTCGGGACAATGTGGGAAGATTTAGGCGTTGAGGGCATGAAGGCTTTAACAAACCTGAACGGCGAAATTAGCACCACAACAGACGCGCTTTCCGCGATAAATGCGGTAAAGTATGATGATTTTGGATCGGCAATGTCCGGTTTGGGGCGCGTCCTGAAAACAAATTTTGTCCTTCCCATAGGGCAAGAGGCGTTACCCGCCCTTTCGGATTTTGTCAATGAGCTTTCGGCGGGTGCGGCTTCCGCAAACGGCGATATTTCTAAAATGGCTGACACATTCGGGACAGCCCTTGCCGGATTGGTGGAAGACTTTTCGACGATCCTTCCACAGATTACAGAGTTTGCAACCGAAATTGTGTTAGGGCTGGTTGACGGGCTTGTAACAAGCCTTCCGACAATCAGCACAGCGGCGGTAGAAATGATAAACGCGATTGTGCAAGGGCTGATTGGGGCCTTGCCCGCGATTGCAGAAGCCGCAACGCAAATTATCCTTTCTTTGATCGACGGGCTTATAAGCGTTCTTCCCCTTCTTCTGGAAGGGGCGGTTCAGATTGTTCTTGCGCTGGCAAACGGGATCGGGGAAGCGTTGCCGCAGTTGTTACCGAAGATCGTTGAAGTCGTGGTTGCAATGGTGCAAACGCTGGTTGAAAATATCCCTATGTTGATCGACGCGGCATTACAGCTTATAACAGGGCTTGCGCAAGGGATTATAACCGCGGTTCCCGTTTTGGTGGCCGCGCTTCCTTCCCTGATAACGGCATTGATTGACGGGCTTCTTTCGGCAATCCCGCAGATCATTCAAGCGGGTATTTCCCTTTTCACTTCTCTTGTACAAGCCTTGCCGCAGATTATTGAAACAATCGTTGCGGCGATCCCGCAGATTATAGAGGGGCTTATAACTGCCTTAACTGGCAGTATACCGCAGATTATTCAAGCAGGCATTGAATTATTTGTGTCGCTGATTCAGGCATTGCCGGAAATTATTGCAACGATTGTCGGGGCAATCCCACAGATTTTGGCCGGACTGCTGACCGCCTTAACAAACAGTATACCGCAGATCATTCAAGCGGGCATTGAATTGTTTGTGTCGCTGATTCAGGCATTGCCGGAAATCATTACAACCGTTGTTACAGCAATACCGCAAATTGTTTCTTCACTGGTGACAGCCCTAACAAACAGTATACCGCAGATCATTCAAGCGGGCATTGAATTGTTTGTGTCGCTGATTCAGGCATTGCCGGAAATCATTACAACCGTTGTCGCGGCTATACCGCAAATAATCACTTCGCTTGTAACGGCTTTGGTTGGAAGTATACCGCAGATCGTACAAGCAGGCGTGCAACTATTCGTTTCGCTGGTAAAAAACCTTCCGACAATCATTGTTGAAATCGTGAAGGCTGTTCCGCAGATCGTGACGGGCATTGTGCAGGCTTTCACAAGCCTTCGCGGGGAGCTTATCAACGCGGGCGGCAATCTGCTTCGCGGGTTGTGGGAAGGTATCAGCGGCGCGGCGGGCTGGTTGTGGCAACAGGTGTCCGGCTGGGCTTCTAACCTTGTGTCGAATATCAAGGGCTTTTTTGGCATTCATTCCCCTTCTACGGTATTCGCAGAAATTGGCGAATACATGGGCGAAGGCGTAGGCGTGGGCTTTGGCGACAGCATAGACGGCGTTTCCAACGAAATGACCGCCGCAATGGGCGGCGCGGGTGAAATGACCGCCGCCGAAGCGGTGCGATCCGTAAACGAAGGCATTATATCCAATGTGTCCGCGCTGGACGGTGCGGTAACGGCTATTGTGCAACAGGTTGTAAACGGAATGACGGCGCAGGCCGGACAATTTACGCAAATAGGCGTAGATATGGCCGCCCGCATTTCCGAAGGCATAATAAACGGGCTGGGCAGTATAACGGGCAAGATGGCCGAAGTAATACAATCCGTTATTACGGCCTTCACCGCACAGCACGGAAGGCTGACAACGGAAGGCGTAGAAATGGACAAGGCCATAGCGTCCGGCATGGTGAACGGCATTCCGCAGATCACAGGCAAGGCCGCACAGATCGTTCAATCCATCATTACCGCCTTCACCGCACAGCATGGAAAGCTGACAACCGAGGGCGTGAACATGGACAAGGCCATAGCGTCCGGCATGGTGCAGGGTATACCGCAGATCACGGGCAAGGCCGCGCAGGTGGTTCAATCCATTATTACCGCCTTTACCGCACAGCATAGCAAGCTAACAACGGAAGGCGTGAACATGGACAAGGCCATAGCGTCCGGCATGGTGCAGGGTATACCGGAAATCACGGGCAAAATGTCGCAGATCGTTCAATCCATTGTCACAACATTAAACGGCTTCACGTCGCAGTTTACGGCGGCGGGGGAAAACATGGTGCGCGGAATTTGGCAGGGCTTTCAAAATATGTCCGGCTGGCTGGAAAGCAATGTGCGTTCTATGATGAGGCGCATTGTTGCCGCCGTGGAAGCGGAAATGCAGATCAATTCCCCGTCGAAGGTATTTGCGGGGATCGGCGCATACATGGCCGAAGGTTTAGGGCAGGGCTTCGCCGCTGAAATGCGGGACGTTGAAAAGACGATCCGCACGGCCACGGCTTCCAGCGTGCCGGAAGTGAAACAGCCTTCCGGAAGGGTGAACCGCAACGAGCGGGGCGGCGGCGTTCAGGTGGTGCAAAACATCTATGCCAATGAAACAAGCTATGCACAGCAACAGCGGGAGGCCGCAAAGCAATTCCGCATGATCGCGCGGGAGGTAATGGCGTAATGGCAAGGAAGATCGAAATACTGACATATACGAATGAGCGTGGGGAAAGCGTGGCCTTTTCCCACGCTTCCGTTTACCACACGAACAGCGTTAGCGGCCTTTCTGACGTTCGCAACGCAATTTACAGCATAAACAGCATGGGGCAGGACGGCGACACCTATTTAGGCAACCGCATAGAAAGCCGCGAAATCGAGATTGTGGGCAGTATCAAGGAGCGGAACAAGGATCAAATGCGGGAATACCGCCGCAGGCTGAACCGCGTTCTAAACCCGCAGTACGCCGCCACGCTGACATATCAGTACGGCGATTATGTGCGGGTGATTGATTGCAAGGTTGACAACGCGCCCGTGTTCACGCGCAAGGCCATTTTTCAGGACTTCACAATACAGCTTCTTTGCCTTAATCCGTTTTGGAGGAAGGAAAGCAAGACGCGGGACGATATAGCAACGTGGATCGGCGGGCTGGAATTCCCCGTTGAGATCGTGCCGGGGTGGGAAATCGGGTATAGGCAACCTTCCTTGATCGTGAACGTGTATAACGACGGGGACGTGCAGGCCGGAATACGCGTGGAGTTCCGCGCGCTGGGCATGGTGACAAACCCCGCCCTTTTGAACGTGGACACGCAAGAATTCATCAAGCTAAATTACACGATGGAAGCAGGCGACACGCTGACCGTTTCAACGGGTTACGGGGAAAAAGAAGTAACCTTGAAGCACGGCGGCATTGTAACGGACGCGTTCCGCTATCTGGACGTGGACAGCTCCTATTTACAACTTTCCGTTGGTGATAACCTTTTCAGATATTCCGCGGAAGGAAACCTTGAAAATCTGGAAGTGTCCATATACCACGACGATCTATATTTGGGGGTGTGAGGCGTGGAGCTTTACATATATGACCGAAACATGATCCTTCAAGGGGTGATTGACGAAATTTCTTCCCTTATCTGGACGCGGCGGTATTGGGCGGCAGGGGAATTCAAGTTGCTTGTGCCGTTCACAGATCGGCACGTTGCCCTTCTGGTAAAAAACCGCCTGATTATGAAGCGCGGGGACACGGAGGCCGCGGAAATCCGCTATGTGAACATATGTGGCAATGGGAGCGGGTGGAAAGGGGGTGAAATCGTGGAACAGCTTTTAACGGTGCTTTCGGTGGTTAGTACGGTTTGCGCAATCGTCTTCGGATATGCCGCCTTCGCCCGCAACAAGAAGAGCGACACGGAGAGCGAAGCAAAGAGCGACGCGACAGTATTAACCGAAATCGGCTATATCAAAGGCGGTATTGATGATATTAAGGCCGAACAGCGGGAACAGCGCAAGACAAACACGGAGTTTATGGAACGGCTTGTTGCCGTGGAAGCGTCTGCAAAGCAGGCGCACAAGCGGCTTGACACGCTGGAAAATCACGTAAACGGAGGCTAAAGCAAAATGAGCAACAGCAATTTGATTTGTTACACAAAAATTTCCCCGAACAAGACAAGCCCGCGCAATCACAAGATCGACACCATTTCTATTCATTGCATGGCGGGCGATCTTTCCGTTGAAACGTGCGGGAACGTCTTTGCGCCGTCTTCCCGGCAGGCTTCCAGCAACTACGGGATCGGGAGCGACGGGCGCATAGCAATGTATGTTGAGGAAAAGGATCGTTCGTGGTGTACGTCTTCCGCGTCCAATGACAACCGCGCCGTTACGATCGAGGTTGCAAACGACGGCGGCGCGGAAACAGGGTGGCACGTGTCCGACAAGGCATATAAAGCCCTGCTTGACCTTGTGACGGATATTTGCCGCCGCAACGGGATCAAGCGGCTTCTTTGGAAGGGCGACAAGGCGTTGATCGGACAGGTGGACAAGCAGAACATGACCGTTCACCGCTGGTTTGCGGCGAAGGCGTGTCCTGGCGATTATCTGTATAACCTTCACGGGCAGATTGCCGCAGAGGTAAACAAGCGGTTAGGCGCGCAGGAGGAAACGCCCGCCCCCGCGCCGGAACCGAAGACGCTTTACCGCGTCCAGATCGGCGCGTACAGCGTCAAGGCCAACGCCGAAACCTGCTTGCAGAAGGCAAAGGCCGCGGGCTTCGCGGACGCGTTTATAGTGGAGGAAAGCAAGGGGCAGGCCGCCGCGCCCACCCCGCAGATCACCGCGGGAAGCACCGTGCGAGTGAAGGAGGGCGCGAAAACCTACACGGGCGGCGGGCTTGCCTCTTTCGTCTATGGCCGCGATCATACCGTGAAAGAAATTTCCGGCGATCGGGCCGTTATCACCTTCGGCGGCGTGGTGGTGGCCGCCGTCAAGCTGGCCGATCTTACGCTTGTATGAGCGTATGCGGATAAATAAAAGAAAGTGAGGAAACGAAAACATGAACAACGCAATTATTCTTCTGGTGGTGCTGGCCGCGGTGCTGGCGGTATTCGGCGGGCTGGCCGTGGTGATCCCGCGGTTGGTAAAGAAGGGTATTGACCTTTCCGGCGTGCTGGCAGGCACGGGGACGGTGATTGACACCGCGGATTGTGTGGTTGACACCTTAAAGACCTTCCTTCCCGGCAATGAGGCAATCGCTTTTATTGACCGCGTGATCGGGTGGGCGCAGAAGGCGGCAGAGGCCGCGGAACAGCTTTATAAAACAAGCAAGATCGAAGAGGCACAGCGGAAGGACGAAGCAACGCGGCTTGTGTATGAGTTTATCGCCGCGGCGGGGGTGGAGCTTGACGGCGACATGAAGAAAATTGTTGATGGCGCGATTGAAGCCGCCGTTTTCGCCCTTCCGAAGACGCACACGGAACAGCGTACATAAAGCCCGCGCCCCCGCTGGCCGTTCGCTTCGGCGGCGGGGGCATATTCTTTAAGGGAGGTTGCACACAATGAGCGAAAAGCAGACCACAGCGAAGAAGAAGCCGGGACGGAAGCCGAAGGCAGACAAAACCGCCGAAGCCGATAACAGAAACGGCGGGGCCGTGGGCGAAAGCGGCGCGCCGGATAACGGATCGGGCGGAAGCGGCGAAAATACGGAACAAGCCGCCCATGCGCCGGATCAGAACGGCGATATTCCGGAACAGAGCGAAGAGGGAGCGGCGCAGGCCGCCCCCAAAGCTGGCGGCGGTGGAGCCGCGGAAGAGGAAAAAGCCCCCGCCGCGGAAGGCTGGGCGGTTGCCCGCGTCCTGAAAATTACAAAACCGCTTATGAAGGGCGAAGACGTGAAGGCCCTGCAAGACGCCTTGATCGCCCGCGGGTATCATTGCGGCGCGTCCGGCGCAAGTGGTGTGTATGAGCGCAACACGGCCTATGCCGTGCGGTGCTTTCAGGCCGCAAACCGTCTTATTGTGGACGGAAGGGCCGGACGCTTCACCGTGGCCGCGTTGGGCGGCACATGGAACGGGTAACACCCGCCCCATTTACTGAACGCATAGAGAAGCCCCCGTGCTGGCCGTTATCGGCTGGCACGGGGGCTTTTTTCGTTTGTGTGCGGGGTTATCCTTCTGTTGGGAAAAGTGCTACATAAACAGTGTACTTGTCTTTTTCGCTATCGTAGTCAATGCGATCAATGAAGGCTTTTGCGCCTGCTTCAAGCAGTGCTTCGGCTGATTTTGGGAAATAGCCTATATCCCCGCCGATAGTGGCTAAATACTTGCCCTTCGTGTAATCGAATTCATATTCTACGCCGTCGCCCTTTTCGTATATTGATAGGCTGGATAACATATCGTCGCTAACGCGCCCGGAAAGTCGGAAGACCTTTGCTTTTTTGTTGTCCTGCAAAAGTGTTTTACCTTCCGTCGCGGGCTTTTTTGTTTTCACATAAAAACCCAAAAGCATTTGAAGGCTTCCAGAGCCAAGGCGCGTAATAATGCCTATCGCGTCGCCCCCACGGGCGCGGAAGTCGTGATACATAGTTTGAAGCTGGTTTGCTGGAAGATAGCCCCGCTTGATACCATCATAGAAAATTGCAACGGCTTTCGGGTCGTGTTCGTTGTCGGGTTCTGGTACAAAGTCAATCATTTTTCCGATCGAAAGCCCGTCACATTCATAATGTGCGCTTCCGGCTATGTTGACTTCGGAATACTTATACTTCAACTCATATCCGGAAACCGCGGGGAGAACTGGCACGGCGGGGGTTGCCGCGGGCGGGGCTTCCGGTTGCTTCGGCGCAGGCGGGGCAATGGTAGCCGCGGGGATATTCGGCCTTGCTGGTTCAGGCGGCGCGACGGGAGCGGAATTTGACAAAGGCGAGCTTTCTGGATTCATTGCGGGCGGCGTTTTCTTCTTCCGCAATCCGAAAAAGATCAGCACAGCGGCAAGCGCAAGGCCGCAAACGCCGGAAGCTATGTCGCCTTCGGCAAAAAGGATTATTGCCGCGGCCAGACAGAGAGGCGAACAGGACAGAAGAACAATTCGGATCAGTTTGCTTTTTTTCATAGTTTGAATAGCCCCTTTCATATTTTGGCAACAGGCCGGAACGCGGTTTGCGTTCTGACCTTTAACACGATTATACCGCAAAAATGCGCTAAAGTAAAGAATAGCGCTGATGATTAACACAGAAAGGGGCGAAGGCAGGTGAAAATATACGATTATCACGGGAAGAAGAATGTTTCAGGGGACAGAATACGGGAAGCACGGCTAAAGCGGCGGCTTACGCAAGAAGACCTTGCGGCAAAGTTGCAGATCGAAGGTGTGATTATGGAGCGGGACAGCGTTTCAAGAATGGAGATCGGCACGCGATTTGTGACCGATTATGAATTGATGGTGCTTTCAAAGGTGCTGGGCGTGTCTATGCAATGGCTTGTCGGGTTGGAAGAATGAAAAAGCGGCGGGAAATCCCGCCGTTTCTGCATTTTTTCGCATTTATTTTTCTGAAAGCTATTGACAAACTACACCTATAGGTGTATAATATAATCACAGGCAAGGGGAAGCCGAGTAATGAAGGAAGGAGGAAACACCCGGAAGAAAGGGGGTGTACCAATGAGCGAAGAGCAGATAAAAAAACTGCTTGAAGTTTTTGAGAAGGCTTTACAGAGTGAAGCGGTGGAACGAATCACAATTACCATAAAGCCTAATCAAAAACCCAAACAGTAAATAGGCTGGGCGGTGGGCTTCCCCACCTACCGCCCCTTTATTATAACCGATAAAACGCGAAAATGTCAAGGGGGCGGCGCGAAATGACGATTGACGTTAAAGTGACCTACAAAAACGATAGATTGAAGACGCTTCGGCGGGCCGCAGGAATTTCACAAACACAGCTTGCGGCGGCGGCGGGGTTAAATGCCCGCATGGTGCAGTATTACGAACAGGGCGTGAAGGACTTAAACGCGGCGAAACTGCAAACCCTTTTGAAGTTGTGCAACGCCCTGAATTGCACATTGTCCGATCTAATCACCGATCCGGACGTGTTGGAGCTTTTAACGGTGTACGAAGGGAGAACAAAAAATGATCCGCTTTGAATCTGGGGAAAAATACGGATTGATATATTCAGCTTATCCGCGCGCAGGGACTGTTGCCGGATATGTTGAAATTATATCAGTTGAAAGAAAGCCGGAAGAAGAAGTAATTTTCAAGAATACTTCAATAAGGGACTGCTTTATAGCAGAGGTAGGAACAATAACATTTGTCGTTTATAGCGACACCACAAACACGAAGAAAAAGAAAGCCGTGGTATTTTGTTCACGAAATAGCGAAAGCTATGCGGAAGAATTTTCCGGAGGCGTGCGGGAATACGAATGGTTTTCACCAACAAAAAGAAGCTATTACCCTATTAGTTCAAGGGAAGGGAAGATTGAGTAAAAGGCGCAGGGGGCGGGAAACCGCCCCCGTTTTTCTGCTTTATGGAGGTTTACAAGATGGGACACTATTTCAGCCATTTATCAAAAACAGACCGCTACAAGCTGGAAGCCGCATTGCTGGCCGGGGAAAAGCCGCAGGCGATCGCGGATAGATTGCACGTACACGTTAGCACCATTTATCGGGAAAAGAAGCGCGCCCGCATGGTGCAGTTGACAACCGATCTTGTAGAAGTGGATCGCTACAATCCGGACGAAGCACACAGGCGTTACCGCGAAAACCTATCAAAGAAGGGCGCAGACCTGAAAATAGGGAACGATCGCGCCCTTGCGGACTATCTGGAAAAGAAGGTAGTGGAAGAAGGGTATTCCCCCGCCGCCGCTCTTGCGTCCATTGAGATTGAAGGCAAAGAATTTTCAACTTCTATTTGTGTAGGCACATTCTACAACTACATAACAAAGGGCGTATTCCTTCGCCTGACAAACGCGGACTTGCCGGAGAAGCCGAAGCGCAAGCGGCCATATCGCACGGTTAAAACCGTGAAGCGCGCCCCGAAGGGCGAAAGCATAGAGAAACGCCCCGCCGAAGTGGACGCGCGGGAAGACGTGGGACATTGGGAAATGGACACCGTATATTCAAAAAAGAAGAGTTCCAAGAAAACCCTTCTTGTGCTGACCGAACGGAAAAGCCGTCTTCCCATTATGGAGCTAATGCCGGATCGGACGGCTGAAAGCGTGGTTGCCGCCCTTGACCGCATAGAAAGGCGTTTCGGTTCGCGCCTCTTCCGGTTGATCTTCCGCACGATCACCGTTGACAACGGCGGGGAATTTGCGGACGTGGAACGGCTGGAACGTTCCGTGCTGACAAAGGGCAAGCGCACGAAGGTTTACTATTGTCACCCATACAGCAGTTACGAGCGGGGAAGCAATGAAAACGAAAACAAAATAATACGGCGGCACTTCCCGAAAGGAACGGACTTCGGGAAAGTGACCGCCGCAGAAGTAAAGCGCGCGGAAAGCTGGATTGCCAACTATCCACGCAAAATTTTAGGTTGGAAAACGTCTGAAATGCTCTTCCGTGAAGCCGTCGCCGCCCTCTGAAAAAAATATTTCAAATTTTTTCGCATTTACTCTTGACATTTCCGGCAGGCTTTTCAGACCATGCATACTGCAAGCCTCAGAAAAATCAAACCACAAAAGAAATGGCGGAGCCATGAAAAGCGCCCGGTCTGGCTTTCCACACCCATCTTCACAAAAAACAGGGATCCCGAACAAGCCGGAACCCCTGTTTTTGCAAAACGGGAACGTTTTCTTTTCTAAGAGTTTACCCTTGCCTTTTTTAATGGCAGACCTTGCAGGGATTTGCTTTGCCCGCATTTTGTGCGTCCGCAACCGTCCCGCTGTAAATCGTAGAGGAATTATGCAAAGAGGCACAGTTGCTGGTTGAATGGTAGACCGAACCATTGGGTACCCAATAAACCGTAGCGTCTATATCGGGCTTCGGCGTAGGGGTCGGCCGGGGAGAAGGCGTGGGGGTTGGCACAGACGTCGGCACGGGGCCGGGCGCAGAAGCTAACTTATCCGCAAACAGCACGAACACCTTAGCCGCGGCACAGCGCATCGTGTTGTTTGTGGGGAGGAAACGCCCGTCAGAATCCCCCTGCACCAGTTCCATGCCCTTGCAGGCATATACAGCCTCTTGGGCCCAGGAAGCAATGTGCGCATGGTCGGCAAAGCGGCTGCCACTGGGGGTGTCCATCCCCTGCTGCTTGGCTAGGTTATAGATGACCACGCACATTTCCTGGCGGGTGATCGGGGAGCCCGGGCGGAAGGTGCCTCCGGTATCGCCCTTCATAAAGCCGGACTCTCTTATCCAGCTTACCGCCGGGGCGTACCAGGCGCCGGCATCTACATCTATAAAGGGCGCGCCGCCGTACTGGGACAAGTCGGCCTCCATCATATTGGCCACCACCTTGGCAAATTCGGCCCGGGTGATATTCTTGTCCGGCAGGAACCAGCCGTTTGCGTCGCCTTCCATCAGGCCCAGGGCCGCGGCATCCTCGGCATATTCAAAGTACCAGGCGTCCCGGCCCACATCGGGAAAGCGCGGGGCGGGGTAATCTTCCCCCAGGTATTCGTAGGCGGTTTCCCGCTTGGTGGGGAAGTATAGGGTAAAGGGGTCTGTGTTGGTGCTGGGGGTAAAGGGGTTCGATTCCACGTGGCTGCTCTGCTGGGAGAACACCTGCCCCCCTACCCAAGTCTGGGAGCCAATGAGGAAATAGTCCCGGTTTATGGTTTCCTGGTCGTCGTCGTCCCAGGTTACGTCTACGTTATACCAGCGGCCGTCGTCCATTTTGACGTTGTTCCACATGTGGGTCTGGCTGCTGGGCATGGCGCAGGGTATGCCCATGCGGTCACAAATAATCTTAAAGGCCTCGGAGTAGCCGTCACACACCGGCTGGTAGCTGTCGTTGAGAACCAGGGCGCTGTAGCCGCAGTGAGCCATTTCATAAGGGATGCCGGTAATGGTCTTGTCTGCGGCGGCGTGGTTGTAGGTGTTGCCCAGCACCAGCACATCGTGGGCCAGCATGATTTTCCGATAGCGGTCGGGCAGGGTGCGGGCTTCGTCGGCCACCACATCGGCACAGGCAATCATCAGCTCCCGCATATCCTTCTCGTTTTCGTTAAAGTCAAGGGCAAAGGAGTAATTAGCCGTGGTGATCGACACCTGGGTGCCCGACAGCCGGACCGAGCTGTAGCCGTAGGACATGTCGCCGATCCACACCATATCGGGCCGGTCGTAGCGCAGGGCTACAATGGCCAGCCGCAAGTCGGTAAAAACAGACCGGCGTATGGCGGCAGAGGCGGTGTCTGGGGTAAACGAGCTGCCGTTTACCTGGCCGGTCATGGTGATGCCCTGTATGCCGGTTATGTTCAGCTTCACCTGGCGGTTGCCGTTTTTGTCCCGGGCGGCGGAAAGGATTCGGTCAATGGACACGCCCGCCAGGGCGTTGTAGCAGGCCCGCTGCCGTTCGTTCAGCTGGCTGTACATGGTGCCGTCAATATCCTGCACAGCGGCCAGCATGTCCTGCTCTATGGCCTCCATTTCGTCGTCGAACTCTTCGTCTTCAATGAACTCCAGCTCATCGGACAGCCCGTCTTCCCCTGGCAGCGCGTCCTGCTGGGGCTCTTCGTCAAAAACCACGGGGTCTTCGGGGAGATCCGCCCCGGGCATGTCCTGCAGGCGCTCCAGCGCCGACTGTACGCGGGCTTCATAGATGGCTTCCCCAACATCGCCCTGCGCAGACACCCCCATAGGCGCCAGCACTGCCAGCACAACAGCTAGAAGCCCCGCAGCCAGCCTCCGTTTTTTCATCATTTTGCAATCCGCTCCTTCCCCCGCCCAGGGCTTTTTTGCCAGGGCGACCGGCCTTTTCAGCCGGGAAATTTCGTATATACCTATTATTATGCCCCAGCCGGGCGGGATTGTCAATGGCATTTTTACCCGCAAAGGCCAGGGGATTAAAGGGCATACGCCCTAATAAACCATGAATACTCTGTAAATTCTTCCCATTTCCCTTGCAAAATGTTCCCGGCTGTGTTAAAATGTAACCGTTTTGTAACCGTTGCCCTTGCCCCGGCCAGCGGCCGTAAAGCGATTTGCGGGGGCTCCTGCCCTTCGCCACAGGATTGAGAGGTATCCCATTATGACAGACATGAAACAACAGAAAAGTATATACAAACGGCTGCTCAGCTTCTTTTTGGCTGCGGTGATGTGCGCTTGCCTGGCCCTGCCTGGCCTTTCCGGTACAGCACAGGCTGCGGGGGCAGCTACCGCCATTGGCTTGGCCGAACACGGCATCAAGGCCTATGACGAAGGCTGGAAGTACCAGTATGGCGGTAAGGGCCAGGTGGTAAACGGCACCCGGGTCTCCGACTGTGCCGGGCTGATTTACGCCTATTTTTCCGACATGGGTATGCGCGACCCGGCAGGCAACTGTTCGGGCCATGTTAACTTGAGCAAGTTCCACGGCACCATCAGCGAGTGCCTGCCCAACATCCATGGCCTGCTGCTGACCATGCCTGAGTATGCCGCTCCGGAAACGGGGATATACTCCCATATCGGCATTTATATCGGCGCGGGCATGGCCACCGACAACAGCGACTACACCTATAACATGCGCCGCCTGCCGGTTGACGCCCCCGGCCGCGACTGGAACGCCTGGCACCTGCTGGACAACGGCCTGCTTTACCCCAGCAACGGCTGGTATGAGATGGACCACAAAATGACCCACTATACCAATTATGAATACGATACGGATACGGTCATTGACGGCATGCTGATCAACGACGAAGGCTACGCCGTAAACGAAAACGGCGACTACCTGCCGGTTGACGAAGAGATGCTCAGCAGCGATTTTGTGTCCGCTTCTGTTGTGGCAGACCATCTGGCCACCCTCTACAGCGGCAAGGACAACACCTCAGATTTGGTTTTTGGCACCCAGCCCGACCCGGACGACCCCACCTATAATGGCACCATCACCGGGGCCGGGGTAAACGTGCGGGCCCAGCCCACCACCAGCTCTTCGGTTGTAACGCTGCTGCACCGGGGCGACCGCGTACAGATCACCGGGGAAGAGCAGGGGATGGAAATCACCAGCGGGGACAAAACGTCTTCCCTTTGGTATGCCATTACCACCGCTTCTGGCAAAACGGGCTACGTGTGCAGCTTGTTTGTAGAGCGCCGCGATACCCCGTCCGTTCCCGGCGACTTAGAAGCCCCTTCCATCAGCAGCGATGGTTTTGCCGTGACCATTACCACAAGCGACCCGGACGCCTATATCTATTACACCACCGACGGCTCAGAGCCCACCGAGGACAGTACGCCCTACGTAGGGCCGGTGTATATGACAGGCTACACCTATAAGGCCATAGCGGTTAAGGATGGGGCTACCACCTCCGTTACCACCGCTACGGTGCTTCCCAGCGGCGATATCTTCACCGATTTCACATATCGCGACTGGTTTGCCTACAATGTAGAGCAGGCCGTAGGCCTGGGCCTGCTGAAAGGGATAGGCGAAAACCGCTTTGACCCCGGCAGCAACGTACGGCGCGGGCAGTTTATTGTGGTGCTGGCAAACATTGCCGGGGTAGACTTGGACACTTACAACGGCGTGACACCCTTTACCGACGTGAGCCCCGATGCCTATTATGCCAAAGCGGTACAGTGGGCCAACCAGCAGGGTATTGCCAACGGCAGCGGCGGCGGCTTGTTTAACCCCGAGTCCGAAATCAGCCGCCAGGAAATGTGCTCGCTGCTCTACCGCTTTATGGGCTTACAGCCTGTAGAGGATTATACCAGCTTTGCAGATGACAGCCAGATTTCCTCTTGGGCAAAAGAAGCTGTGTACGCCTGCCGCCAGGCAAACCTGATCAGCGGCGTAGGGGATAACTGCTTTGACCCCTTGGGCACGGCCTCCCGGGCCCAGGCCTGCGTGGTAGCTGTAAATTGCTATAACTCTTAAGGCTTTACATAAAGACGGCGCTGTGACCGCACAGCGCCGTCTTTTTTATTAACCATTAAAAGATGAATGTACTCTCTCCTCCCCAAAAATCTTACCAGCCTCTGATATTTTGCCCCCAGCTGCGCAATAAGCTTTATTTTTGAACGCTCCTGGCGGGAAATAGCGCTTGACAAGACAAGCTTCCAGTGGTATAATACATCTTGTGATTTGCGCGAGTGCTGGAACTGGCAGACAGGCACGTTTGAGGTGCGTGTGTCTTCGACGTACGGGTTCAAGTCCCGTCTCGCGCACCACGAAAGTCCGCAGTCGATGATACAATCGACTGCGGACTTTTTAATTTTGCTTATGAAAAAGCCTTGAAATCAAGGGAATAGCGGGATGCTGGGGGTGCAGATGGTCCCCGGCATCCCGCTTTTTTCGTTTCTGGGGGGCGGATGCTGGTGAGCGAGATTTGGATTTTGAACCCTCCCCCTGGCCTTGCGAGAGGGAAAATTAAAAGGTTGGGGGAATCGTTGAAAGGTTGTCATTCCATTCACCGGTCACTTTCCAAGTCGTGGAGAGTTTTTCCGTCTTGGGTTTTCCAGGAAGTCCATCCATTGGCACTTTTTCCTATAACAAACATAGCCGCTCCAGATGGGCTGGCAAGAAGGACATCTTCCAGCAGAACATAGTTTTCATCTACTTGAGCTGACTTTCGGCGCTCCCTGATTCCGGCTGAAATAGTGTTGTCATCCTGCGGCGAAATACTGCTACCCTGTAGTACAACAAAGCCATCGCTCGTTTGCCTTGCCGTAGCGTTGACGGTTATACCATACTGCTTTACTGTACGGGTAAGGTAGAACTTAACACCCTCATCTGTTTCTGTTCCATCTCCTGGCCGCTCTTTTGTTGACGGAATCTGACTCAGAGGGACAAAAACCTTGTGTCCCAATGTACCCATGATGAGCTTAGCAAAATCAATGAACTCCTCCAACTCACTTTCTTTCTCCTCAGTTATGTTCCCGGAGGTGGGATCATTGCCGTTCTTCACTTCGTAGCGGTTGGCAGTAATAGCGAGATTGCAGAAACGATTTTCAAGATAACTGATCTCCGTGGGGCCAAAGGAATTGTTTGATGTAGTAAACACTACTGCCTCTGTCCAGTAATCCTTTTCTGGATTGCGTTTATGCTCCTGCAGACGGTTAAGGATACCTTCGCCATTTTTCCTGGCCCCGGCCTGTCCTATATACACAACCAGTTTCCCCGTTTGGTCGGAGGTTCCAAATAGGAAATATACACCGCTCTGCTTTAAGTCATCCCGCTCCTTGCACTTGTCAAGTTCGGTACGGGGAATTTTATAGGCGATGCCTGTCCAGTTGGCAAGGGTGCATTTGATGCGGCCATTGGCATCACCATCCATCAAAAATAGGTTGATACTTTTTCCACGTGACATTGCTGATTCTCCTTAATTTTCGGATGCCCTTTGATTTTCTGAATGAGGCATCTCGTAAGGTTTTCCATCTTTGTTATAAGTGAGATTAAAAACAAGGTCAGACAACCATTTTTTGAAAGATGGATTATCTTGGAATTGTTTAAAGAGTTCCATATTGTCCGCCATAATCGCAAAAATAACCTGTTGTAAAGCACGTTCGCTTTCGAGACGTGCGCTCTGTTCATCAGAGTTTTTCATGGCATTTTGATATTTTTCATCTCTGGAAACCATCGCAGGGATTTCAAGAATCTGTCTGCGCACATTGTCTGCATCATTCCAGCTAATATTGCCAAACATATCGTTGAAGTCATTCAGAATGACCGAGAGCAAATCCATTTCCGGATTGACGATGTGGCCAGCTTTCCCGGCAGGCACCGGTGGCACTTCGGCATCTGCATCCTCCAGCTTGATGGACATACACTCCTGCGCCTCCAGCCGGTAGCTGTCCAAATCAATCACATCCAGAATCCCTTCTGAGAAATCGTCGTCACGAGGCGACGGCAGCTTCGGAATCAGCAGATTCATGAAGATGGAGAGTCGCTCCCAGTCCGCATTTCCATATGGAAAGATAGCGCCGAGAAAACCATAGGTACGGCAGAAAGATTTGGCGGCACTCTTGAATTTAATCTGGTCTTCCGTATCCAGTGCCTTATAGACCGCAACACAGGCATCCAGAATCGGGTCAAGCCGGTTACGGTCAGCGCCATTCAGATACAGGTCAACCAGCTTTTGCACATACTCTTCAGAGTAGACCTGATAGTCCTCCATCGTTGCAATCAGGTCGCAGAGCTTATTCGGGTCGGTTTCTCCGGAGAGGAGCGTTGTTCTGTAATACCTCGAAAACGCCTGCTCAATCATCACCGGATTGTTGAAGAAATCCAGCACAAAGGTGTCGTGCTTCTGCGGATGGCAGCGATTCAAGCGGGAGAGCGTTTGCACAGCCTTGATGTCATAGAGCATCTTGTCCACATACATGGTGTGCAACAGCGGCTCGTCAAAGCCCGTCTGGAACATATCTGCTACGACGAGAATGCGATAAGGGTCAGACTTAAGCATTGATGGAATCTTTGCATCCGGGAAACCATTTATGGCAGTGGAGGTGAGCGGCAGTTCCTGTTCTTGATATTTGTGTTCACCGGAAAAGGCCACGATAGCCTTATAGGGACTGTGCCTGTTGGCAAGGCTTTTGCTAATGGCGTAGTAGTATTCAATACACCGAGGAATGCTGGATGTAACCACCATTGCACGGGCCTGTCCACCAATCTTGCCTTTGGAGATGACCTGCTCATGGAAGTGCTCCACCATCATATCCGCTTTCTGCGCAATGGTATAAGAGTCGCTTTCCACAAAAGAGCGCAGCTTCTTCTGAGCTCGTTTCTTATCGAACATAGGGTCATCCTGCACCGTTTTCATGAGCTTATAGTAGCTGGCAATCGGAGTGTAGTATTTCAGCACATCCAGAATGAATCCTTCCTGAATGGCCTGTTTCATCGTATACACATGGAACGGACGATGCTTGATTTCATCACCATCCTGATAAGCGACGCCGAAGGTCTCCAGCGTTTTATTTTTCGGAGTAGCCGTAAACGCAAAGTAGCTGGCATTTGGCAACAGCTTACGGCCCTCCATCATGGCATTGATTTTATCCTCGTTGTCCATCTCATCGTCGGAGGCGAGGCCGGACAGGGCCAGATTCATCTGGGCGGAGTTTCTGCCACTCTGCCCGGAATGCGCCTCGTCGATAATGACGGCAAACCGATTCTCTTTGTGGGCCGCACCGATGTCCGGAACTACAAACGGGAACTTTTCAATCGTGGTGATGATGATACGCTTGCCATCCCGGATGGCATCCCGCAGGTCACCGGAATGTTCTGCCCACGCCACGGTGTTTGCCACCTGTATGAACTGTTTAATGTTATCACGAATTTGCTTATCCAGAATGCGGCGGTCGGTGACCACCAGAACGGAATCCACCATCGGATGGCCATTTTTCTCCAAACCTATCAGCTGATGGGCCAGCCATGCGATAGAATTTGACTTTCCGGAACCGGCGCTGTGCTGAATCAGATATCGCATCCCGATTCCGCTGGCCTGCACATCCGCCAGCAGCCTCTCCACACAATCCAACTGGTGGTAGCGTGGAAATATCTGCTTTACTTTCTTTTTCTTTGTCTCCGGGTCTTCTTCAATGACCACCTGCGCATAGTTCTCGATGATGTGACTCAGCTTCAATTTAGTCAGGATGTTCTTCCACAGATAGTCGGTCATCAGACCGTCTGGATTGGGCGGATTCCCTGCTCCGTCGTTATAGCCTTTATCGAAGGGCAGAAACCAGCTGGCTTTGCCCTCCAGCTTGGTGCAGAACTTGATCCTGGCATCGTCAACGGCAAAATGCACCATGCAGCGCTTGAAGTGGAACAGCAGCTCCCGTGGGTCACGGTCAGTCTTGTACTGCTCAACGGCATCGTCCACATCCTGCTTGGTCAGCTGATTTTTCAGCTCAAAGGTGATGACCGGCAAGCCGTTGATGAAGATGCACATATCCAGCGCCAGCCGGGTGGCATCCATGGAATACTGAAGTTGCCGGGTCACGCTGAAAATGTTCCTTTCAAAGAGCGCCTTCGCTTTTGCATTGTTTTCCGTGGGTGTCAGGTAGAACATGATGAGGTTTGCTGGGTAAATCTTGACACCATTGCGCAGCACATCAATAATGCCACGCTTCGCCAGCTCACCCTGCAGCCGGTTCAGGAATTGCTTTTTCTTGATGTCGGACTTGAATACGCCCAGCTTCTCCAGCGCCTCCGGCTGCGTATCCTGCAGGAAACGGAACAGGCGTGTCTCGTCAACCGCATATTCTCTGTTGTAGTCGGCATCGGTGCCCTGCTCGTAGCTGTTATGCTCAACCAGCCATCGAACAACCAGCTCCTCAAGGCCACTCTCCTTGGTGTTGGTAAACGCCATCACCTACACCTCCTCTAACGATCTGCTGTCCAGTTCATCTGAATCATTTATATACATTTTGTGTATTTCTTGAATGCCTGCGATTTTTGCTGCAGAGATGACCAATTTTCTTTCATATTCAGGCATCCGCAAACCAAGAATAATTTTTCGGGGCCTTGCTTTTATAAATGTCCTCATCCCATGCATTCGTGGTCTAATCATTCTCCACTCTTCATCATTTTCATGGCATTTCTTCTTTATTAGAGTCACTCGCTCTGCTTCCCACATATTTTGAGCCATAATTAAATCTATCGTGCTCTGCGGAATATTTATTCCTCTGCTTAATGCCATATCAACTACATAAAGTGACAGTGCATAATTCGTGGCATCATATCGAGAGTTCGAGTAATAAACAGGATATATAAAGGGCATTTCCGTATAGGCAGTACTACAATCTTTGCATTTTTCTTCTGTTCCGCATATAACCGTTTCTCTTTGATTGAAATCGTATATGAGAGCAAAACCATGGTAATTCTTGGCATACTTTATCCAAAGCGTTTCATTCAATGGATTCTCACAAAAACAAATTGAAAACAGTTTGCGTCTGACTACTTCTCTCATATCTTTTAGTAGCCTGTCCATTTTTTGAAAGTCTGGTGTCGTATTAGATAGGCCAGCCTTAAATGCGTCGGGGGCAATGCCAAATAAAATTGCCATCGTATCAATAAGGCCATCTAAAGATGTATTGTCCGCATCAAAAATTGGCCTTATGCAATCATATATATCTTTAAATCTATCTGTATTGATTTGGAAATATGTATCAAAGGGGTCATCATAATAGTCCGCCGAAGAAAACCACAATGTATTATCTTGTAATTGCTTCAAGGACTTCTCATTGACACTGCGATAGCGGCATAGTGTTTCCGGATACGGAGCAGCAGATGTTAATGCGTTCACACTTTGAGGTAAATTGTCATGTGTATTGCACAATAAATTCCAAAAATGCTGTCTATCGACCTTGCTCATGTTTCATTCCTCCCCACCTTCGGACGCATCGCCCATATCTTTTTTATCCTCATCGGAAGAGTCTCCTGTTTCTTGCACATACTCGAAGTCGGGAACTTCGATATCACGGACATCGATTTTGCCGGTAACTACATCAGCAATGAGACGACCACGGAGTTCACAAAGTATTTTTATTTCTTCCTCTTTTTTAGTTATAGCCATATCATACCATGGCATTACCTTATTCAGGTATTCGGCAATTTCCATTTGCTCTATCTGCGGAATTTTAAGTAAATACACCTTTACGAAATTCGAATAGCGCAAATCCTGCCCATCCCGAATAAAATCAGATGTATGTTGAAGAGCTGAAATATAGGCTGTCGACTTAAAAAACCAACGATAAAAAGCAGGAACTACCTCGCTGTTGGGCTTTAAAACAACATAGTGCCAAGTAACACATCCTGCCTCTACACACCGCTCTATTCCCCCTTGAAAACTACGGAGACTAATTATAAAATCATCAGGCTCCACATGAAGCCATTTTTCAAGGTTGTCGTTTGCAAGAACAATTCTGCGTCCCTCTAACTCCATATATTTTTTCTGAGATATAATTCCGTATTTCTGTGTAGCGGCCATCATTTCATCTTGGTCATGTCGAAGTTCACGCTTATTAGCAAACAAGGTTTTTGCTGGTATAATTTCCCAGTTTTCTGGTATTTGAGGAAGCCACTTCATGCCGCTATATTTCAACGAACGATTTGATTGAATACCCCTTGTTACTGCTGTATTCAATGTTGATGCCCTATGTTCTTCTAACAATGCAATCTGCTTTCTCCTCATAGCAATCGCTTTATTTACGGCTGAAACTTTCCAGTCCAGAAACCGCACAATCTGATCCTGCTCAGTGCGTGGAGGAATTGGCAATAAAATTGACCTCATTTCGCTGTATCGAGTAGTCCATAAGTCAGCCACTATACCTCTACCATTACGGTAGTATTCTTCCGAAAAAGGTTGGCTGCGCATCAGATAATGGACATATCTTCCGTTCCATTCATTTCTTGGTGTCAAAACAATGTTGATTAAAGATACTGACCCATCCAGTTCTGAAACGCCGCAGGAACCTTTTCTGTCAGAACGGCTATTGATAACAAAATCCCCAGTACATACCAGCTTGCGATTATCTCCAGAATCCGTCTTAACAGCAGTAACTAACTGTGGCACTACTCCAATTTTGGCAACAGAGAGTGGTGGGTATTCTTTATCGGAAAAATCAAGTAAATGAGCAACTATCCCCGCAAAACAAAGCATTTCCCCGCATTTCTTGAGGACTGCAACCCCTATTTACTACTTATTTACTACTGGGGAATGAGCCTTGATACGGTAAAATACCAAGAAATGCAAAGTTACAGTTTTGACGGGACTTCCCCATAACGGTATAATGAAGCCAAGAAAGGACGGTGGACGGTATGAGGGAAAAGACCACTCACTTATATGTAGACAGCAGGGAGCGTACATTACTTTTACATAGTCTTGTAGAGCTGAAAAACCAGCTCATACAGCAGGGCAAATACGGGGACTGCGTTGACGAGATTATTTTCAAGGTAGCCAATGCCCCCGCAAAGAAAGTAAAAATTGAATATGTCTAAGGCACATCGAAATTGAGCCGCTTATTCTTAACCTCCATTAAGAGTAAGCGGCTTTTTTGCGTCCTGCGTCCTCTGATACAGTTACATAGCCGCCTTTGACAAAGCGGCTAAATCTATGCGAAAGGAGGACGCACCCATGTCAAATTGCAAAGTAATCGCTTTAACCAATCAGAAAGGCGGTGTCGGCAAAACCACCACGGCGGTCAATCTGGGCGTAAGTCTGGCACAGCAGGGCAAGAAAGTCCTGCTCATTGATGCCGATGCACAGGCAAATCTAACCATGTCCCTTGGCTACAACAGACCAGACGATTTACCAGTCACGCTCTCCACCATCATGCAGGACATCATAGACGATAAATTCGTTGATGTCGCCCAAGGCATCCTGCACCACAATGAGGGCGTTGACCTGCTCCCGTCCAATATCGAGCTGTCGGGCTTGGAAGTACGGCTGATTAACGCCATAAGCCGTGAAAGTGTACTGAAAACCTGCGTGAACGAGGTCAAGAAGAATTATGACTATAGTATAAAGCTCTGGCTCTGCACCTACATGGTGGATAGTGCTGTCAAGCAAATATCCCTCCGACGGGCTGATTTCACGGACGCTCCAATCGTCGCCGCAGATATAATACTTTGTTGTAAACTGCCCATTTTCGTCTGTGGTATAGGTGTCAATCAGTTCCTCGCCCTTATAGATGCCGTAAACCGCACCTGCCAAAGTGGCGTCGCCCTGCGGGTTTCCTGTTTCCGCATCGGTCTTTGTGACAGTCACATTGAATTTCTTTAAGATATTCGTAAAGCTGCGGTTTGTAACCTTTTTCCACTCAATCGGGGCGGTCTGGCTTTCGGGAACGACATAGTGGACAGCGGTATCCACTTCCTCAAGCACATACGGGGTATTGCCGCTGATAAGGATATTCTCAAATTTAGCCAGTCCGTTCTTGTCGGTCACGGCATATTCATCCACGGGTAGACCACTGAGCGAAGTGCCGTAAAGGTGGAACTTCACGCCCTCCACAAGATTATCCTCGGAAGTCTTTACCACCTCCAGACTGCCACGCTTTAAAGTGTTATTGAAATTGACCGTGGTTGTCTTGCCGCCGATGAGCGTAACCGTCTGGGTCTGCTGCGGCTCATAACGGTCAATGGGCTGCTCCGTGATGATATAGGTCGCAGGGAACAAGCCCTCCACGGTGAGGCTGCCGTTGGCATCGGTCTTTACCGTCTTGTCAAAGCCGTCGCCTTTGATGTAGAAAGAGATGCCTGCTACAACGCCGTCCTCGGAAGTCTTTTTAAGGGCAATCGTACCTGTGGGCGTTTCCACATTGATATACGCCTTTACACTGTCGGTATTTTCCACGCCTGTCACCAAGTCCTGCAAGTTCGGGTCGCCATAAGCGATGAGCCTTGCACTGTCGCTGACAGTCGGAACGCCGTTTCTGGTTGCTGTGATACGGACAGAGCCGCTTATCGCCTTTTTGGAGCTGACAGTCAGCTTGTTTCCGTCCTTTGATACGGATACATTGGCATCGGAGCTTGTAAAGGAATAGCTACTCCCCAAAGCGGAGCAGATGCACCGAACAGTGAAAAATCTGCTTTCTCCTAAATCGCTTTCATTTTGTGGGTGCGATACTCTGTCCATATAGGCATATATCCCACTTTGCTGTTCCGTGCGGTTTAGTTTTGAACAGTGAAAACACCTACTGTTCCGCGAACCGGGTGCATGGTTTGGAGAAGCACGATTTAGTGAAATAGTTTCGTCTTGCGGCCAAAAACTTTGCTGTTTCCATTACCATTGATTTTCAATGCCCGACAACAGGTCAGTTCTGACCGCTGACTGTTTCCATAAATAGAGAACAACGGGTAAAATGCTGTGTACATACGTACCAAAAGGAACCGCGAGAATTAGTCCTGCCATTCCTCCGGTACGTACGTACATGGCGAAACGTCGTAAAACCCATTTATATTAGGTCGTGTCACAGCTTCCACACCCATGAATCCCCATACCCGTCGTCCGGCAGAGTTGGTGATGTTGTTGCAATGCTCCAAATTAAATTTCTTCGCATTGGCAACCATGGCATCGCTGAAACTGCGGGATTTCAGAGGGGCAAGGGAGTTTTCCTCACACCACAGGCGATAGATCGCATAAAAATCCTTGGAACTAATGGACGCATCCGCCTTGCGCCGGATGTATCCCTCGGAATCCATGAAGTCAAAAATGTTGTTATTGTCACGCTTGACCGCTTCCCGGTTTTCACAGATGCGGTCACTCTCCGAAAACTTAAAATTATTGGCAACAAGCCGCTGTAAGCCTTCAAATGCCCAGAGGAAAATCCCCTCGGCTTCGGCTTTCATCTTCTCCGCAAGGTCGGGATCGTCGGCTCTGTCCATGGGCTTTTCCTTGGTAGTCAGCACAAGCTGTCTGCGGTAAAATCCATCGCTGCGGTCATACAGGGCTTGCAGATCGCCGTTGCTGAATGCCAGCAATCGGGCAAACATCCATCCCTGATAACTCTGCCTGCCCTTGCGTTCCAAGTCCATCTTGCCCTGTGCAGTCACGATGGATTTTACATAGTTGGTCTGGCGCAGGGCTTCCATCCGCATATCATCATCCACGCACAGCAGGATGTGTTCCAGATCGGCACGGGCGAAGCGGTTTTCGGAAATTTTGCCGATGCTGCCATCTTTCATATTTGTGCCGAATATAGCGGACAGCACCGCACCGATTTGAGATTTGCCCTCGCCGCCGTTACCCTTAATCACCATCATGCGCTGTCCCTTATTGGAGGGAATCAGGCAATAGCCGATAAACTCCTGCAAGGTAGGAATATCTTCTTCATAGAGCAAACCATCCAGAAAGTTCAGCCACAGAGCAGGTGCAGCAGCGTTTGGATTGTAGGAAACAGGCAAGCGGCTCTGTACGATTTCCTTTTTTCCCTCAATAAATCTCCCATCCAGCATGAGCGTTCCGTTGGCAACATGGATGCGGTCAGGCTGCGGAGGAAAATCATCAACCATTGCTTCCAGTTTCAGCAATTCCATGATGTTTTTGATCTTCTGCGGTACGCTGCTGATGGTGTAGTTTTTCAGCTTTTCGTAAACCTCGCCCCGCAGGACAATATCATCTGTTACCCGTCCATTGGGCGTAAAGAAAGCCCTGTTTGTGAAGATGATTCTGCGCTCTTGCAGGAATTCTTCACAAAACAGAGCTTCGTTGATGTTCTGCCCGTCAAACCAGACAGGCAAATTCATATCAGGCGTTTTCCGGTTCTTCGCCATGGTGCGCCACCTCTGACGACCAGACGAATAGACGTAGAGGAAAACGCCGAGAAAAACAGGGAAAATGCCCGATTATCTGTCAAAACTCCGACAAAAAATGTAGAAAAAGTGGCCTACTCTGGCACACACCACAAAAAAACCGAATATCGAAACCACAAGCCGCGCAGTAACTGACGAACAATCAGCTACTGTGCGGCTTTTTTGTTTATAGATAACTCTGCCCTGGTGACGTAGATCGCCGGGGCTTTTTTCATTTAGACAGGAGGCTTTGAAAATGCCGGAAACTTTGAATCTGAATTACTACTACGG
>QZEE01000033.1 GCA_009917445.1 bacterium D16-76
GGAAGTGGTGCGTCAGTGCGTGGAGAAAGGCCTGGTGAGCGGCCGGCTGGTGGTGACGGATTCTACCCATATGAAAGCCAACGCCGCAGTTTCTTCGGAAGAACTGGTGGAAATAAAAGAGGCGCCGGGCGTGTATTGGGAACGCCTGGACGCCTATGAAGAGGAAGGTCTGGAAAAGCTGAAGGAAAAGACGGGGAATGTAAGTTTTCATGAAGAGTGAGAAACCCAGGACGGGCCTGCTTTTCGATATGCAAGAATATGGAAAAACCCGGGAACCCGCATAAATACTAGGTTTTTTTGCGGAAAATCGCTTGAATGGAAGTGAAAATTTTGCAATCTCGCAGAATGGGATTGCAAAATTTTTTTGCCCGTTTTTGACCCTGAAATGGTCTGCGCTGCCGCCAGCCCGCGAACCGTAAAAAGTACCTTTTTAGACCGTTTAATTTTTGCGCAAAACCTTTTAAGAAACCGCACAAACCTAGCATTGGCGCGGTTTAAGCGGCTTTTAAGAAAACAACAACAGCCCTTTAAGCGAACGCTCATAAGCGCCGCTTAAAGGGCTTGTTTTTTGCTTTTAAGCGAAAACAGCCCCGACAAAATCTGTCGGGGCTAAGAAAACGTGTCGGCGCTTAGAAAACACTAGGTTTTCGGGGTGTTTTGTCCAGGAGAAAAATTTTCAAAATGTCGGCGCTGATTCTTATTATCACTCAAAAAATCCGGACGCTTAAACGGCTTCTAAAAGCCCGGAGGTACTCTCTATTTTGTAGAGTACCTATCCTCAAATATCAGCTAGGGTGTCCATAAAATGGACGGTATTTCCATTCCTTTCACACCGGAATTCGCTCCCATAATTCGTATCATTTTTTCACGTTCAACCCATACGTCCATCAAGCCGATACAGATGAAGACAGGAGAAAGTATAAAGAGGAAGTTGATAAAGTTCTTTCCGCTAAAGGCCAATGCTGTTTTTCCAATCTGCGGCTCATAGAGCCAGATGATGAGATTACAAAGTACCATTACAAATAGAAACCAATACCTTTTTCACGCTGATTTCATTTGAGCAACACCCCCATTAGGTAAGCAGTGATAAAGGAAAACGCAAATGCAAGTACATTGCGAAGAAAGGCTACCTTCTTACCCAGATATTTTGTCTCTATCGGGATTGTAATCAGCCCAACCGTAGTGAGCGTAGAAACAAATACCGCCATTTGAATTATGCCCGCGCCGTTTTCCAGAAGTTTCGCAACAATGGGGAAAGCAATCATGACGGGTACTAACGAAACCGCACCAACAAGCGAAGTCAAGAGCATGCCGATAAAACCCGTTTCTTCGCCTATCAAGCGTCTGTTTGTCTCTGGCAAAAGCACCGCAAGCGCCAACCCAACAAGAAGCAGAATAGCCACAAATTACGGCAGGACGCCCGTAAACATCTTCCACGCCTTTTTAAGGATAACAGCGTTTTTTCTTGTCTTTCAGAAAAGAGAAAAAAAGTAAAAGTGCTGCTAAACCGTAGTAATGAATAGGTAAATACTGTGTTCAACTCTGCTCACGCCCTCCCTGGATCGCTTTTTTTAACGGCGAAAGAACCAACAGCGCAGCACCGCCGCCCAAAAGGGCTGTTAGCAGCTGTGGTATAGAGAACATATTTGAAATCACCGCCGCCTGCGGAGCCGGTAATCTTAAAAGGAACGGTACGGCTATTTGCACGATCCCAAGGTATAGGACCAAGAATTTGGCGGTTGCCGCAGCTGCCAAAGCAATCATTGGCGCGATATATTTATGTATTGCCACCGCCACAGATCGGTATCTGGTGGAGGCTGCCTTGGAGCGGTGCGGGGTCCTCTCCTGTTTTGGGGAGATCTTCACCTGCAACGAGGTCGGCCACGGTAAGGACGAACCGGATATCTTTGAGGCAGCCCTTCGCTTTCTGGGAACGGAGAAGGCAGAGACCGTTGTATTTGACGACGCGTTCTATGCCGTCAAAACGGCGAAGGAGGCCGGATTCCCGGTGGCTGCGGTCTATGACCGTCATGAAAAGAATTCAGAGGAAATCCGTGCGCTGGCCGACCTATACCTGGAAGATTTGACACAGTTAGACAAACTCGGGAGCTGCTTTCCGGCTTAGCGGCTGGAAGTTCCAAGTGGTAAATTGGGGGCACCACCTTTTGCCGCTCTATAAAAATAATGCAAAGGAGACACAGCAATGAGAACAGCATTATCAATCGCTGGGACAGATCCCAGCGGAGGCGCCGGGATTCAGGCTGATCTGAAAACGATGACCATGAACGGAGTTTTCGCCATGAGCGCCATTACGGCGCTGGTGGCCCAAAACACCACCGGTGTCAGCGGAATCGTAGAAATGACGCCCGATTTTCTCGGGCAGCAGATCGACGTGGTATTCGAGGACATTCCGCCCGACGCGGTAAAGATCGGCATGGTAGCCTCCTGTGGACTGATTGAGAAAATTGCAGAGCGGCTGCGCTTTTATCAAGCAAGGAATGTTGTAGTGGACCCGGTGATGGTGGCCACCAGCGGCGACCGACTGATTTCAGAGGAGGCAGTAGACACGATGAAAGCCTGTCTGCTCCCATTGGCGGCCGTGGTCACACCCAACATACCAGAGGCGGAGATTCTGGCTGGTATGGATATCCACAGTCAGGAGGATATTGAAGCTGCCGCCAAACGGATCAGTGAAGCTTATGGCTGCGCGGTTCTGCTCAAAGGCGGGCACAACATCAATGACGCCAACGATTATCTCTATGCGGGCGGCGTTGGGACATGGTTCTACGGAACGTACATCAATAACCCCAACACCCACGGGACCGGCTGCACCTTGTCCAGCGCCATCGCGGCCAATCTGGCCAAAGGCTTTGACCTGCCTACATCCATTCGGCGGTCGAAGGAGTACCTCTCCGGAGCGCTGGGGGCCATGCTGGATTTGGGGAAGGGCCGGGGCCCCATGCGGCACAATTTCAATCTGACCGGCGAATACGCAAAGGAGGCAGAGTAATGAAGACAACAGAGCGGCTTTTGCCCGCGACAAAGGATATTTGGGCGGCTTACAATGCACATCCCTTTGTGATGGGGATCCAGGACGGTACGTTGGCCCGGGAAAAGTTTAAGTATTACATCATCCAGGATTACCTCTATCTGGAGGAGTACGCCAAGGTGTTCGCTATTGGGATTGCCAAGGCAAAGAGCCTGGACACCATGCGGCTTTTCTCTAGGCAGGTAAATTTTCTGACAGAAGGGGAGATGGACATCCACCGGGGTATATGGGGGCTTTCACCGTATCACAGGAAGAATTGAGCGCAACGCCCCGGGCCGTGGATAATCTATGCTGTAAAACCTGTCTGCAACTGTGATGGCGCTGTTAGGGAAGGTGTATCCACCGGCGGTCTTGCTCGGCACAGCCATAACCCGCGGGGATATTTTGAGCGGTGTACTGTGCGCCGCTGTGTCTCTGGCGGTATTTGCAGTTGTAGCGGCAGGCGTTGTCCTTTGTTTTCAGAAGATTTGTGAGAGCCTTTACAGCAATGCTGCAAAGCACAATTACCAGATGGGAGCGCTCAAGGCAAGTACTGTTTTGTCCTCTCTGTGTAGGCGGGAGTTTAGACGGTACTTTAGGGACACGTTTTAACGACCGTATCACGGGAAAGATAGAGGAATTTGCGACAGCCGCCAAAATAATCCACATTGACAATGACGCAGCCTCCATTTCTCGGAATATTGTGGTAGACGTCCCTATCGTGGCTGATGCGAAGAAAGCAATCTGCTCCCTGCTTGAAAAAGCAGAGCCGCTTTCTGTTTCGGAATGGGTAAATGAAATCAATGATTGGAAAAAGGAATATCCCATCGACATGGGGAGATCTGGACTGACTCCGCAAATGGTAATAAAAGCCGTCAATGAAATCTTTACGGATGCAGTTGTCACTACAGATGTTTGCCTCGTTTATCGCCCCGAGTGCAATTTTCTACGGTATATATAAGCTGCTGGAGGGTATAGGAATCGTCTTAACGGAGGATATGATCCCAATGCTGCTCTGCTTGGCTCTGGTGATTGTTGTTGTGTGGGTCGCAGTGATGTACAAACTAAGCTGTTATATCTTCTCAAAGCAGGAGCTATAAAAAGATATTTGATAAATTCAGCCCATCTGATGAGAATTAAGCTATCATTAGATGGGCTTGAAATGTTGAGCAGAGCCAATGGAAATCTGCTATAATAAGTTATTAAAAATGTAAAAGCACCCATCTGAGGAGAAAGGAGAATTTATGGAGGAAAACAGAATGAAATCCATTTGTGGAATTAATTGTACGAACTGCGAATTAAGCGGCTCTTGTAATGGGTGTGCAGTAACAGAAGGTCATCCCTTTGGAGCGGAATGCCTTGTTGCACAATGCTGTAAAAAGGGCAAGACAGCGTTAAGCGAATTAAAAGAAAAGCTGATTGCGGCGTTCAATGCGTTGCACATTCCAGATATGGAAGAAGTAACAGAGCTGAATGCACTGAAAGGCTCCTTTTCCAACATTGAATATGCCCTTCCCAACGGACAGATCTTAAAGTTTTGGGATGATAACAAAATTTATCTGGGGAATCAGCTGCATAAAAAGAACAGCGACAGGTGCTACGGGATCATTGCTGATGAGAAATATCTCATGGTGTCTGAGTACAGCGGCTTTGGAGCTGATGCGGAAATAGTCGTATTCAAACAGTGGAATGATGCAGAGAACAAATAGATAGTTTCGAGGAAAAAGTATGGTAGGCATATATTTTAGTGGGACAGGAAATACCAAACACTGTGTCGAAAAAATGATGGAGTTATTGGATCACTCGGCACAGGTTATCCCGATTGAAGGAAAAGAAACAGCAAATTTATTGGCACAACATGACTTTGTTGTTTTAGCATATCCTGTACAATTTTCAAATGTCCCTGTCATGGTACGGGATTTTATAAAGGATCATTCAGACCTTTGGAAAGGAAAGATGGTGCTTTGTGTTGCAACAATGGGGTTGTTTAGCGGAGATGGGGCGGGCTGTTCCGCACGATTATTGAAAAAGTATGGTGCAAAAGTCGTTGGCGGTTTACACATTCAAATGCCCGATTCCGTTTGTGATGTGAAGCTGTTAAAGAAGTCCGTTGAAAAAAATCGGGAGATAATTAAGGCGGCAGATAGAAAAATTGAAGATAGTGTGCGTAAAATGAAGCAAGGCAAATATCCAAAAGACGGTCTGTATTTTTACGATAGGGTAGCGGGATTGCTCTGCCAACGATTATGGTATTATGGAAAAACAAAGGACTATTCTGATAAGCTGAAAATCAACAAAGCCTGTACGGGATGTGGGCTTTGTGTCAGTCTATGTCCTATGGAAAATCTCGTCATAAAAAACAGTAAGGCGACTGCCGGAAGTCGTTGTACCATGTGCTACCGATGTATCAGTTCCTGTCCCCATCAAGCAATAACATTATTGGGAGATACAGTTGTTGAACAATGCCGTTATGAAAGATATTTTGATAAATAGATATCATTCTGATGGGGAGCAACATGATAACAAGATGAGCACAGGCATAACAGGAGAAACATTATGGTAAATCCGTGGATAGAAATTCTATTAGATGATTACGAAAATCATATGCGGCTTGGCTCTGTTATGCAGCTGCAGACAATGAACCAAATGATGAAAAGTCAGCTTGAGGATTACCCGGTATCCAGCGCAATGATATTAGGTGTTGCAGGAGGTAATGGCCTTGAGCATGTACAAAAGTGCAAATATGCAAAAGTGTATGGGGTGGATATCAATCCTGACTATCTTCAGGAGAGTGCCCTCAGATATCCTGATTTAACAGGAGTGTTGGAGTGCTTGTGCATTGACCTGACGAAACATATGGAGAGGTTGCCGGAAACAGAGCTACTTATTGCAAACCTACTGATTGAATATATAGGCTACGATAATTTTCAAAAGGTAGTTCAACATACCAATCCAAAGTATGTTTCATGTGCAATTCAATATAACATAGACGTAGAATGGGTGTCAGATTCTCCTTATATTCATGTATTTGACGCGTTGGAGAGCGTACATCAGCAAATAGACGCATCATTTGTTGAGAACTTGATGAAAAATATAAGATATCATCCAATCAAAGTATTAAGATATCCACTTCCCAACGGGAAAGAACTTATACAGATGGATTATGAAAAAGAGGGGATACAGACTTTGGAAGTTCATAAGACTATAAGGAGTATTACACAAAGACCATTTAGCGTATTAGCAGATTGCGGAAAAATATATGAGTTCCTGCTTGAAATATATGATAGGGACTGGAGAAACGGTGTGCCGGCTCCCTTTTTTGAATACGCATACGCTTCATTTTCCTACTGGATGGACATCTCCTATTCTTATAAAAATCGAATTTGGGAATGCGATGGAGAGATTGTGGCATTTTGCTTTTATGAGAATCCAGTGACAGATATCTATTTCTGTCTGAAACCTGGATATGAAAATCTGGCGTTAGAAATGGTGGCGTATGCTGATGAAAATATGGTCGCAAACGAAGAAGATATTCGATTTGTTTTATTTGGCGGACAGGATGCATTGATGAAGGCTGCACAGCAGTTGGGGTATGTGCAGAGATCAAAACACTGGGAAATGCAGTATGATTTAAAAAATGAATTGCACTATCCGCTTCCAGAAGGCTTTCACTTTGTAAACTCATGGGATTTGGATATAACAAAAGTAGGAGAATGCTGCTGGAAGGGGTTTGACCATGAACAGAGCGAAGGTTCATGGAACCATCAGTATGAGCAGCATAATTATTTGCTGAATACTGCGCCTCACGCAACGCCGGAGTTTGACGTGGTGATTGCGGATGAGTCAGGGGAATATGTCTGCTATGCAGGCATGTGGTGGACTCCTGAAAATCATCTGGCGTACATGGAACCGCTCTGCACGATTCCCGAATACCGGCATAAAGGTCTCGCCGCAGCGGCATTGTCTGAAATGTATCGGAGAACAAAGGCGCTAGGGGCAACGCATATGACAGGCGGTGCAAACAGGTTTTATCAGAAGATTGGATATCAGAATGCAGTAAAATGGACTTTCTGGAAAAAACGATAAAAGAATGGAGGGACGTCCTGTGAAGCGATCAACAGTGACAGCGCAGTTTCCTTGTGACTGCAAGACAGTCTGGGACATTGTTACAGATAACAAAAACTATGAATGGCGGAGTGACTTATCCAAAATCGAAATCATTGATAAAAGTTGGTTTGACGAGTATACAAAGGATGGATTTGTAACACATTTTCGGATTACTGCAAAAGAGCCATACCGGGAATACCGATTTGATATGGAAAATCAAAACATGAGAGGTCACTGGAGCGGCATATTTGAGAGCCGTGATGGTGGTACGCAGATTACTTTTACAGAGGAGGTCCAGGTGAAGAATCCGATTATGAATCTGTTTGTAAAGGGGTATCTGAAAAAACAGCAGGCCAGGTATATTGCGGATCTCAGAGAAGCGATAGCGAAATTGTAAGATTGTTGGCTAGTTACAGATAAAACAGTTTACAGAAAAATACTGATAATTTAATTAGGAGAACTCAAGGTAATGATAATATAGGGAGCCAACAAAATGAGAAATCCAGAACAAACAATAGGAAATTTAATTGACAAGCAGAACGTATCTTTTATTGCCTCAATTTCTGAAGAAGGTTTTCCAAACATAAAAGCAATGCTGCCACCCCGAAAACGGATCGGAATCAAAGAATTCTGGTTTACAACCAACACATCTTCTATGTGGGTAGCTCAATATCGGGAAAATCCAAATGCCAGCATTTATTTTTGCGATAAACGCTTTTTCCGTGGGGTTATGCTGATCGGTATCATGGAGGTTTTGGAGGATGCTGAAGCTAAGCAGATGATTTGGCTTGAAGGTGATACCATGTATTATCCCCAGGGTGTGACAGATCCGGATTATTGTGTTTTAAAATTCACTGCTGAAAAAGGGCGATATTACAGCAACTTTAAGTCAGAAGATTTTGATGTATAAAGAGAGGAAATAAGGATGGGAGATAATAATACTATTTTAGAATTTGAGTGCCTTGGAATAGAAAATGGCGGGATATTTCCTCCTGAACATACAGGAAGAGGAGAAGACAGTTCTCCGGAATTTATCATTCATAATTTGTCTGAACAATGCAACACATTGGCAATCACGCTGGAAGATCTTAGCCATCCGATAAAAGGATTTACCCATTGGTTGATTTGGAATATACCTGCTGCAAAAACAGTACCGGGAGCCATTCCCGCAAGTAAAATATTACCGTCACTGGGAAATGCAAAACAAGGTGTCGCTTATGGCATTCACCGTTACGCCGGACCGAAACCGCCGAAAGGGAAAACGCATACTTATCGGTTTACATTATATGCGCTCGATTGTTCACTGGAACTAAAGGTGAACACAAAAAAGCGCAGTTTTTTGAAGAAAGCAGAAGGGCATATATTGCAGACCGGCAGTATAACAGCAAAGTTTGAATGAGGGTGCAACAAAAGGAATTTATTCTTGGTGGCGCTATAGGCGGGATAGGATGAAAAAAATAGGCATACTGTGTCCCACAGCGAAAGAGCTTAGTCCATATTTTTCTACAAGGGAACGCTTGATAAATGCAGTAAATTTGCAAGTTAAGCTATGCATGGACAAGATTGGCTAAAGGAGGTGTGTTAGTGAAATACGAAATAGCAAAAAAAGAAAACATTGAACAAATTTATCAATTGGTACAGAACACGATTAACGCTATTTATCCTTTATATTATCCTCAAGGAGTAGTTGAATTTTTCGCGGGCTTCATTCAAAGGAAAACATTGAAACAGATATAGAAAATGGTTTTGTTAGAGTTTTGTTATCAGGTGATTGTATAGTGGGAACAGGCAGTTGCAAGGAAAATCATATATCAAGACTGTTTGTTACTTCTGATTTTCAGAAAAAAGGATATGGCAGTTATATTAGGCAATGTCTTGAAAAAGAAATATCTCTTAATCACACCATTATTTACTTAGATGCTTCGCTTGCGGCAGCTTGTTTCTATGAGCATAGGGGATATAAAACTTTAAAGCATGAAGAATTATTTATCAATGAAAATGCAAGGTTAGCTTTCGAAGTAATGGAAAAACGTATAGCAGTTCCTAATACAGATATTTTTTATGATGGAAAATACTTTATACCAAAGATGAATACTGAAAATGGTGAAGTGGATAATCAAACGCTTTTTTATATCATCAAAATGAGAATATTTTATGGGCGGATTACTATGGCGGGGAAATAAAAAAAGGAAGTATAGTTGGAACGGTCGCTTTGAATGGAGAAATAGATTTTTATTATCAGCATATTAATTTGAGCAACCAGATAAGAATTGGGAAATGTCACAGTGTACCACAGATTTTAAGTGATGGCAGAATAGAACTGTCAGAACAATGGCAGTGGCTGAATGGCGATAAATCAAAAGGTTCGTCAATCGTCATAGAAAAAACTAACGATGAAAAATTAATATCATCACTCGCTTACCATCCAGTCTGGCAAAGCAGTATTGTATTCACAGACGTTTCGGATGAAGGTGTTTACGAGTTTACGATAGAACGGTTCTGCTTTCGGAAAGAATGGTTTGTATGAAAGGAGGAATGTTCAGAATGAGTAAAATATTATTACTCGAAGATGATGTGAGTCTGGTATCAGGTTCAATTTGGCATATCCGATCCTGAAATGGTGATTGGATTTGATAAGACGGACGGAAATGAACAGAAAGGAAGCATAACCTATCAGACACCACGATATTTAAAGGATCATTTTACACCGACAGAGCGAACTGTATATAACATGCTTGGCTTTTTAAGCGTCGGCGTTTATCCAAACAGATAACGAGCATTTCGGTATGGGGCTGAATATCTGTAAGATCCTTTGCGAGAAGCATGGTGGGTATATCCGGCTGAACAACCGGAATGGGGCGGTTGTTACTGTGGCATTCAGGCAGTGATATCCTCAAACCAAGACCAAGCAGTTCTGAAAAAATTAAAACAGTCTCATTGCATGGACTGGTAAAAGTGATTATAATATAGGCAGGAGGTGTCAGATATGGCCAATGAAGATAAAAAAGACTTCAATGCGATGCTGCATGACAACAAGGATATGCCAAAGATTCAGACGATCACGGATAAGAAGAGCATTGAAAAATACGGCGGGGACAAAATGTACTTTGCACCGCCAATTGATTACGATAAGGTAATGAGAAGAATCCCATATGGAAAAGTGATTACCTTGGGAGAGATTCGTGAATACTTTGCGAAGCTCAATGAAGCAGATTTTACAGAGCCGATAACGGCAGGAATTTTTGCGTCGATTGCAGCTTGGGCGAGCTATCAGCGTTCTGAGAATGAAACGCCTTATTGGAGGACCTTAAAAGCAAATGGGG
Source organism: bacterium D16-76 (assembly GCA_009917445.1). Taxonomy (GTDB): domain Bacteria; phylum Bacillota; class Clostridia; order Oscillospirales; family Acutalibacteraceae; genus Acutalibacter. Next base: position 10,459 of record QZEE01000033.1, read on the forward strand.
AGTTAAATCCCAAATATCCCGGCGGCGTCGAGGCACAAAAAGAGAAGCTGGAGGCAGAGGGGCATACAATCATCAAAAAAGGCAGAACCAATATCCGGTACTTTGTGAAGGATTATATGGATGTTCTTTTTGAATTAGATTGAGTTTCGGTTTATATTTCTTGTGATAAATCCTCCAAATATGTTTCGATTTGGGACGATCATAATGAGCAGAGTTTCGATAGTATCGAAGAACTGGTAGAAAATGCAGTTGTGTCTGATTCTACATTGATATCTATTTGGCCTGAAATCCAAATAGAAACCATCTTTTGAGCAGTTATGGTTTTTGTGCTAATACTACGATGGATATTAATGCAGAAAAATTGGCTGTTTTTACAAAAAAGTTGATGGAATTGTATGAAACACTATCTGGCAAAGCAAGGCTTGAAGAACCATATGGGATGCAAAATTATATTGAATTTGAAGTAATAACCCGTGGTCATATAAAGGTGAAAGGCAATATCCATAATGAGCATTATGGATATTCACAGGAGCTATTCTTTGAAAATGAATTTGACCAGACATATTTGCGAGATTATTCCCAAAAACTATTGGATGAATGTAATCGTTTCCTTGGGACTAGCCCAAAGTAGACCTGTTGACAAAGTGAAGAATTATGCTTTCTGTATGGTGTAATTATGATATCAATCACAGGAGGCCATCTTTATAAGCAACAGAAGAATGCCTCTTGTCCGCAACAGCAATTAAATCTGAAAAGGCTGGTAAAGGCAGTGTGGGAATGCTGCTTTTATCAGCCTTTTCAGATAGAGCAAATGCTGGTCTTTTCTCAAGCTATTACGATTTATGTTTATTCAAAAGTATTCCACATACGATTACCGCCGCAAAAAAGACAAGGATTAAATACCATGAATTTCCAATGTAAAAGCCATTATCCAACATCAATCGGTATCCCCAAGAAGCAGGGAAAATACGCCCTATGGCTTCAAGAAAATCCGGTAGCAAGTCGATAGGGAACATAATCCCCGAAAGCATAATTGAGGGCAAAAACACTAATTGTGCTATCATCGTCAGTTTCGCTTGATTTTTTACCGTCAATCCTAAAACACTTCCAATGCTTAACGACACAATAATGTATATAGCAAGTGCAAGAAAGAAAAACGGAAGTTGTATCGGCAAAGTTGCTTCAAATAGAATAGGGGCAAGCAGCACTATCACAATACAGGTAATCACCAAATGAACAAATGCCGAAAGGAACATTGTAACAAGTCCTAAACAGACAGGTACTCCGTTTGCTTTATAAACCTTTTTTATGTCGCTTCCGTAAGTTTCAATCAACGACGGCGGTAATCCGATAAATGCCCCCATTGAAACACTCATTACAATCATAGTATGAAGAGGCAAAAGAACGGTATGACCTTGCAATCAGTTCCGACAAAGTGACCGGCGGTTATGCCCGTCTGTTCTCTGACTATGCGGGCGTTATGGTGCTGTCAATCCTGCCGGTGTTTCTGGCGGTCATTCTGAGCATGAAGGACCGGCGTGCCAAAATGGAGGCGCTGATCTATACAAAGAAAACCTCCGCTGCCAAGCTTACCTTTATCCGGTATCTGGCGCTTGTGATAGCAGCTATGCTCCCGGTCATTATCCTCTCTTATATATCAAACATGATGGTCTGGAACAGTTATCACGGGATGCAGCTGGATTACCTGGCTCCTCTCAAATACGATTTCGGCTGGCTGCTGCCAAGCGTGATGATTTCAACAGCTATCGGTATGTTCTTGACGGAACTGATCGGCACACCCATTGCCGTTGCAGTACAGGGGCTTTGGTGGATGTTCGATGTGAATCTGGGAATCAAAACCGTTCCTTCGGCATATGCCCTGTTTCGCCTGGCGCCCCGCCACAACGCAGGTGCATATTCATGGTTCCGCACCCAAGATTATCTGGAGCATTTTGGGAACCTTGTGCAGAACAGGCTGCTGATGGCGGGAATCGCCCTGGTGCTCATCCTACTCACAATTTTAATCTATGAAGCAAAAAGAAAGGGGAAATTTGGTGGAAATGCAATCTTCAAAAAAGTGGTTTCCAGTATTAGAGATCGCAAAAATCAATCTCAGGCATAACGCACTTTTGTCCATTGCGGCGGCTGTCCTCTTATGCCTTGTCACTCCGCTATTTATCGGCACAGCCAATCTGGATCGGAATTCCGCAGCCATGCCGCTGGAGATGTTTGTTTCCTTCATTGGCATTGTGCTTCTGACGCCAGTATTTCAGCCGGAGCAGAACGAAGAGATTGATGATCTAGTATCTTCAAAGTATTGCAGCACAGCAAAGGTTCACTTGATACGAACAGTGTATTCTGTGGGAATTGCCGCTTTGCTGATCTGCATATTTGCCGTATCTATGAAACTACAAAGCTGTGATGTCACGCCGGTTTTGGCCCTTGGGACGATAGCGGATGCTATATTCTTAGGCTCCATGGGCATGCTGACCTCAGCAGTTACAGGAAACACAGTCATCGGATATATGCCGCCGCTGCTGTACTATGCGCTCAATATCGGTATGGGGCCAAAGCTGGGAAGCGTTTACCTGTTCTCTATGGTCACAGGCAGCTACACAGCAAAGCTGTGGCTGTTTATTGCAGGACTACTGATGATAGCAGCAGCTCTATTTTATCAAAGGCTCCACAAGCGGATGGCTTAGCAACAAGGACATCAATACACAGAACTCACAGCATTGGGTTTATCAAAACAAGATATTTTGTATCTTATCAATAAACGCTGTGTGGAGTATGAAAATATAAAAAGGAGTTGATGGCATCCCGATGGACCTACATCTGCTTTCTTGTATATTTCAGGTATCTGAAGTATAATGGATGCAGGAGGGATGGAAATGAACTATCTCACTGCTGCAGAAACTGCAGATAAATGGAAAGTGTCCAGCCGGATGGTTGCTTATTATTGTGAGTCCGGAAGGGTAGAGGGAGCTGTAAAGAAAGGAAAGACCTGGTTTGTTCCTGTTGATTCCCCAAAGCCTCTGGATAAGCGTTATTCCAGAGATACTATCAAAGCGAAGGAAGATCGGATAGTTGGAGACACACTTGCTGCAGATGCTGCGGAATCGGCGGTTTATCATACGAAAGATATTTCTGAACATTTGGGTCTTACCCGTGAAACTCTTCGATATTATGAGGAAATCGGACTCATCAAGCCGAAAAGGGGGCAGTATAGCAGATACCGTGAATTTGACCTGTTTGACATGTCCCGTCTGATGGCGATTGATTTCTATAAGAAACGGGGCTTTTCACCGGTTGCCATCAAAGGGATGCTGGAAGCGGAGCAGGAGGAATATGCCATAAAACTTCAGCAGCAGTCAGACAGCCTGCAGGAGCAGATTGACCGGCTATCCCAGATGCAGAAGCGTCTGAAGGAGACACAGCGATTCTATGAGGAATTTACGGAGAATATCGGTAAACTTGAGATCCGGGAGCTGCCGCCATATTATGTAGCGGAGCGGTTTCCTTCTGTAGCGTCCTTTGGAGAGTACAGGGATAAAGTGCTGCGGTTTCTCAACGTAGAGAACGAGGATATTCTTTCAAGCTTGGTCCGGACACTTACTTTTGATGAAACAGGTTACAAAGGTTCTGAAATGTATGTAGTAAAGTCCGCCGGAAATACAGCAGAACATGAGAAACAGAAGGTTTATCTGGAGGATGGGAAATGCCTGCATACTACATTGCTTGCAGATAACAATGACACTTCGGTTCCTGAAAGGATGTTTTCTTTATGCCATGCATGGGCAAAAGAAAATCAGGCAGCGTTTCGCGGTATGGTGTATATCTTTGTCCGTATGGCAATGCTGAATGAGAATGCGGATCAACACATTTACGAAGTATGGGTTCCTTTGAAATAAGATTAAAAAAATATTACATTTCCCTCTTGACTTGGGGGTTCCCACCGGCCTTACAGTGTTATTTGTAAGGCCGGTGTTTTTTCTTCGGCCATTTGGAGCAGAAAGGAGAAAAAATGCGGTTGCTCATTATCAATACATTGCCCAAGGTTCACCCAGCGGCGGAAAAAGCAATCTGCTGCCTTACAGAAAAGGCATCGGAGTGTATGACATTCTATACGGAAGATATGAGGATAACGCCTTGTATTGGGTGCAATGCCTGTTGGTTAAAAACGCCTGGTATTTGCGCTGTCAAAGATGATTACGAACAAATCCTGAAGGCTTACCTGCAATATGATGTTACCTTATTCATTTCTGACACGGCGCTGGGATTCATTAATTATAAAATGAAACATGTCATAGACCGGATACTGCCCATGGCGACCATGTATACCAGAATCGAAAACGGTCAGACACGCCATGTTCCCCGGTATAATAAAGAATTCCGGTTCGGGCTTTTGTATGCAGGTAAGGGAAACCAGGATTATTTGGCACACTGGATGAGCCGTTTCTGCCTGAACTTTCATGGAATCAGTCTGGGGGCATTTCCCATCGAAGCGTGGGAGGAGGTGTGCGCATGCATTTCGTGATAATCAGCGGCGCTGCCCGTACACAATCTAAGAGCAATACAGCGAAGATCATTGCTGCCTTTTGTGAGGGCTTGCAAAACGGTGGGAATACATCGAAGATTTGGTATCTCTCAGACCGAAAACAGTGGAAGAGTGCAAAGATAGCTTTTGAAGAAAATGAGAATATTCTGTTTGCCTTGCCGCTCTATGTGGAGAATGTGCCGGGGATTATGCTGGAGTTTTTAGCGTGTCTATCTGCAAAGGAACGACCGGGTAGCCGGATTTCTTTTCTTCTGCAGGGAGGGTTTCCGGAAGTATCGCAGGGGCGATGCTGCGAGGAATTCTTAAAGACACTGCCGGCGCAGCTGGGCTGTGGGTATGGCGGGACATTTATCAAAGGAGATATGTTCGGCCTTAGTTTGATGGGGGAGAAAATGGAGGCAAAGCTGTTGCAGCCATTTATTGAGATTGGACGTCAGTTTGGAGAAAACGGCGCTTTCCGGCGGGAGACCATAGAAGCATTCTCCATACCGGAATATCTTTCGGAGGAACAGATACGCATCTCGAATGGCCCACTTCGGTATGTGCAAAGGTTTGCAATGCGATATTTTGCCAGACGGCTTGGCTGTAAGACAAAGCTGGATGCAAAGCCGTTCTGTGAGAAAGAATTACAAGAAACGCAGGAGGAAACGATATGATACAAGTTCATGAGGTAATCAAAACCTTTGATGGAAAAGAAGTATTGCGGAATCTGAATTTGAATGTGGAACGTGGTACGATTTATGGGCTTCTTGGAGCCAACGGCGCCGGGAAGACGACTACATTCAAATTGATTTCCGGTTTGCTGCAGCCAACTGCCGGAACCATTCGTTTTAGCGGAGAAGTCATCCAGACCCAGAATAGAAAGTTCCTGAAAGAGATGGGCGTCTTAATTGAAACACCGGTATTTTATGAGCATTTATCAGCGAGAGAAAATCTGGAGATTCATTTAGCCTATATGGGCTGTGATACGGCGGACATTGATAACAGTTTGCAGGTGGTGGGACTTGCTGATACCGGGGAAAAGCCTGTTTCCAAGTTCTCTCTTGGCATGAAGCAACGGCTGGCCATTGCAAGGGCAATCAGCCATGCACCAGAGCTTCTGGTGCTGGATGAGCCGGTCAACGGTCTGGATCCAATGGGAATCCGACAAATGCGGGAGCTGTTCTTGTCGCTGGTCAAAGATCAAGACATGACCATTTTGATTTCCAGTCACATATTAAGTGAGATCGAGCATATCGCCGACAAGGTAGGTGTGCTGGTGAATGGCCATATTGCCAAAGAAGTATCGATGTCGGAAGTGAGGAAGTCTTGCCCGGAAGGCTTAGAGGATTACTTCTTCAATATTATGAGTGGGGGTGCCCAAGGATGAAATTGCTGAGTTTGGAGCTGAAAAAAGTAAACATTATTTCCTACTGTATTGCTGCATTCGCTATTTTCGCCTGCCTTTTGGGCCTGACTTACATATTTGCCTGGGTACCGAGCCTTGGCACAGCGGATCCGAATGCGGTGGAACTGTTTTCAACGTATTCGGGAATAGCAGCGATGGGCGGGGCCGTCGGGTTGATGGCAGTTTCCGCCTTGGCGTCTGCAATGGGGTACCGGTATGTGATCAAAGAGTACAGCGGTGCAAATGCAATCCTTCTGTTCACTTACCCTATCGGCAGGAAAGCGGTAGTATGGGAGAAAATTAAACTGTTGCTGCTGTTTGTTTCTGCCACAACGTTTGTATGCACTTTTGGCGGCTTTATCGTATTTGCACTTACAGGCCATATGTTCTCTCTGGTAGACGACAATTTGCAGCTCATAGATATTGCCTTAGCGCTTCGGAATGCTGTGGTACTGGCATGCCTTACGGATGGGATTGCCCTGTGCTCTCTACGGATTGGATTCATAAGAAAGTCAAATTCAATGACAGTGATCAGCGCAATTTTGCTCAGTATGCTGTTGGTGAATCTGGCAACAGACATCAATCAGAGCTTTACAACGGTGTTTTATCTTTCGGTTGTAATATTAGTGATTGGCCTCCTACTGACGTTTAATATGGCACAGATAGTGGAAAACATGGAAGTCTAATGAAGATGGTGCATCTTGACAAAACTATTCGAATTAGTTATAATGTGAGTAAGAATAGTTTTCGGAGGTGCATGATGGCACGAGCAGGCCTTGATAAGGAAACAGTAATACGAAAAGCGGCTGAATTGGCAAATGAAATCGGTTATGATAAAATTACATTGAAATTGCTCGCTGAACACTTAAACGTTCAGCCTCCGTCCCTTTATAATCATATTAAAGGGATAGAGGAACTGCAAAAGGAAATCATGCTCTTTGGCTGGAGGCAAATGGATCAAGCTATGACGGATGCGGCTGTATGTGTCAGCGGGTATGATGCGTTGGAGGCCATCTGCCGCGCGTTTTGTAAGTACGCAACTGAAAATCCTGGCGTTTTCAATGCGATGCTTTGGTACAACAAATTTGAAAGTGAGGAAACGCAGAATGCCACGAAAGAGATGTTTTCCATAATATATAAAGCTTTCACCATGCTTAATATATCAAAGGAAAACAGCGAACACCTGATACGCACATATCGTGGATTCTTGGAAGGCTTCGCATTACTGGTAAATAACAATGCGTTTGGGAATCCGGTATCTATTGAGAAAAGTTTTGAAATTTCACTGCGGGTTTTGATAGCAGGAACAAAGGCGCTGGAGGGAGAAAAATAGGGGACGCAGAGAATAAATGCAACATGGATTCTAAATTATTTGACAGACTTAAATGAGCATAACAACAGGGGGTGGTTTAACACACATAAAGCGGAAACGAAAGCGGCAACGGAACAATTTGAAGAACTGGTTCAGGCGCTGATTCTGTGTATCGGGGAGTTTGACAGCAGCGTTTTACATATTCAACCCAAGGATACTGTCTTTACGTTGATTCGGTATCCCCGGTTCGGACAGGACAGGATCCCATATAATCCGGTATTTCGCGCCCATATTGCCTCTAAAGGGAAGCAGCCTGTTCCGGTGGGATATTATCTAATAACCAAGCCGGGGAACCAGTCCTATCTCGGTGGTGGCCTGTTTGCCAATTCATTTCGGAATGCAGCCAAAATGATCCGTGACTATATCACAGAGTTCGGTGAAGAATTTGACGAGATCATCCATACGCCGGAGTTTGAAAAATACTTTACGGTACAGGGGACATCGCTTTTGCGTATTCCCTCCGGATATGACAGGGAGCATCCCCAGGCGGAATACTTAAAGTTTAAAAGCTGGTATTTGAAGTATTCGGTAGCAGAGGAAGTTATTGCTGATGCGGAGCAATTTATGGAAGAGGCCGCAAAGCTGTTTAGAATTATGAAACCATTCAATGACTATCTGAACAAAGCCCTTGAAGGATTTCAGATGCCGACAAGATAAAGCTTTGTTTGAATTTTATTTATGAATTTGATTGTGAAGCAATGCCAGATCGGACAGCCGGGTTGACACATCCATACAGATATAAAAATATGGTTTATTATCAAAAAGCAGGGGGACTACTTCGTAGTTGAGAAGGCAAAACCTGACCCTTTGAACCTGTTGGCTAATACCAATGTAGGGAGCTGAATGAATACGACGATTGTATTATCAGGACGCTCTGTGTGAGCGTCCTTTTGTTTTCCATTTTGATTGGGTTTATAACGTGCTTATGACCCGATAGACCGGCTTAAATTGCGTGGTGCAGAGGCTGCTGAAAAGGACCAGAAAGCTGGAATTTCAGAAGACATCATTATTTCTGATTCCTTCCTTACAGAATTGTAGGCAAAAATTCATCAGAATGTAAGCTGCCTTTGACATATTCTATTCGGGGAGAAATATTTCTGCCGCTTAGAACCAGCTAGCAAAAAAAGTCGAGACGAGTTTTTGGGCAGAAATATATATTGTAAGGTAAATATCTCACATGAGGTGAGGCTTTACGATAAAACAGTAGGCCGCAGAAGGCTGAAATGAAAGCGTAAATCGCCGATTCTTGAGGAAAATATTTGTCATTTGAGCTATCAATTTGTATAGCTTGAATGCGAGGAAACCCATGAAAGGATAAGCTATAATAGAACATTAGAATAGCGTTAGGTGACCCTATGGAATGGATGCAACGATTTAATCAGTCAATCGAATATATAGAAGAACATATCACGGAGGAACTGGATTATGAAAAGGTAGCACAGGTGGCTGGTTGTCCATCCTACTATTTCCAACAGATGTTCCTCTATATGACAAATATGACGCTGCGGGAATACATACGGCGTCGTCGGTTATCCCTTGCGGCTGTCGAACTGCAAAAGGATAGCGGGAAGATAATAGACATTGCTGTAAAATACCGGTATGAATCCCCAACAGCGTTTACCCGGGCATTCAAAAGCTTTCATGGTGTAGTGCCGTCTGCTCTCAAGACAGAGAATATACCCTTGCAGGCTTTTCCCCCGATTCAGTTTCATGTATCCATGGACGGAGGGCTGCCATTGAAATTCAGAGTAGAGGAAAAAGCAGCGTTTCGTGTGCTGGGAGTTTCCTGTCCGTTGAATAAGGAGCTTGCCCAGAATTTCGAAGTTATCCCTACCGTATGGGATACGGCTCTTGCTGATGGAACGCTTACAAAACTGAGCGCTTTGCAGGAAAGCAGGCCGCAAGGTTTGCTGGGTATTAGCGTTCATCATACAGAGGACTGGAAATACCTGATTGCGGTCCGCTCCGACAGGAAAGAAGACTCATTTGAAGAGTATCATATCCCGGCGTGTAAATGGGCTATTTTCGAGGGGCGGGGGACAAACCTCTCTCTGCAGGAATTAGAAAAGCGAGTCATTGCAGAATGGCTCCCTACTTCTGGATACACATACGCGAATTCACCGGATATAGAGGTATATATCAAAGCTGATCCACAGGAGGCGGTTTACGAATACTGGATCCCGATCATATAGAGATGGAAACTGATTTCGACAAAACAAAGCATTAATATAAGTACAGGCCTTTCTGTTTTCAGTATCTCATTCATAAGCATAAGGCCATCATCGCTACCATGTATTCTTCCGGGCTGCGTGTATCTGAGGCTCTCCATTTGCACTATGATGATATTTCCCGTACTAACATGACCATTCATGTCCGGGAAACAAAAGGCCGCATCGACAGATATACGATCCTTTCCCAGAGGAATCTCGACCTGCTTACCGAATACTGGTTTCAGTGTGGCAGACCAAAGGGCATTCTCTTCCCGAGTTCATGGACTGGGGATTACCTCGATATTTCAAGCGTTAACCAGTTTTTCAAAGCAAGCGCTAAAAAGGCCGGCATAATACGCCGCGTGTCTTCCCACGCCTGCCGTCACAGTTTTGCCAGTCACTTATTCGAAAGCGGGGTGGATATCAAATCCATATTCGCGCATCCGAGAGGATACGCTTTCGCAAAGCACCATAAGCGTGATGCGGATGTCTTCATCGGTAATCAGGTCGCGTGGGGCAGTTGTGCTGTTGCCAATAGATTTAATCAGAGATTTTGCTCCAATATTTGATACCGGAGAGGTATCCAGTCCATTGGCAAACATCCATAGCATCAAACCGTTTTGTCCGAGCATATTTTGCAGAAGTTTCTGATCTGCCTGCGCAAGATCTCCGATAGTGTGGATTCCGTACCGCTTTAGTTTATTGTGTGTTGCGCGTCCTACATACAGAAGATCATTTACGGGCAAAGGCCAGACAACATCACGGAAGTGATCGCTTGTAATGATCGTTGTGGCATCCGGCTTTTTCATGTCGCTGCCGAGTTTTGCGAATATTTTGTTATAGCTTACTCCGACGGATGCGGTTACACCAAGTTCAAATTTAATCCGTTTTCGCAGTTCATTTGCAATTCTCCGACCATCACCGAACAGATGCGTACTACCTGTGACATCCAGCCAGCATTCGTCAAGGCCATATGGTTCTACCTGATCGGTATATTCACTGTAGATTTCTTTTGCAATCTGGGAGTATTTCATATACAGATCATAGTGCGGCGGAACGAATATAATATCCGGACATTTCTGTTTTGCCATCCACAATGGGTTTCCCGTTGCAACACCGCAGGCTTTTGCTTCATAATTTTTTGCCAGTACAATTCCATGCCTGGCTTCCGGATCTCCGGCAACCGCGACAGGCTTTCCTCGTAATGAGGGGTTATATAAACACTCTACAGAGGCGTAAAAGTTGTTTAAATCTGAGTGTAGGATTACCCTTTCCATAGATATCTCCTATTATAAAGAACATGCGTTTTGTTATATTATACATTGCGTTGCAGGGCGATTCTACCGGTAATTTATGGGGATAAAATAGCATGGGGCCATATGCAATCTGTCCATGCCTATAAAATGGCACAAAGATGGCAGAGCATTGCCGATGGCACGAGAAACGAACTCAATCGCTCACAGGTGTATTGACAATATACTTCTGGGGAAGTATAATAAGGCTATAACTCTGCAGAAGTATGGAGGGTAGCGAGATGGCCCTAAAAATCTTATACCACGGTTCGCCGGAAATTATTCGGCAGCCGGTCTATGGCAAAGGGAAAAAGTACAATGATTATGGCCAGGGCTTTTATTGTACGGAGCATTTGGAACTTGCAAAAGAATGGTCCTGCACAGAAGGTTCTGACGGCTACGCAAACCAATATAAAATTGAGATGGAAGATTTGCGTATATTAAACCTTTCATCTAGCGAATATACGATTTTGCATTGGCTTTCGCTGCTGGTTCAATATCGAAAAATGAGGATATCTGATCCGATAACAAAGCGAGGGGCAGAATACCTGAAAAAGAACTTTATCATAGATTTATCGGGGTATGACGTCATTGTTGGATACCGTGCTAATGACTCCTATTTTTCTTTTGCCAGAGCGTTTCTTGCTAATACATTGTCGGTTGACCAGCTTTCAGCAGCTATGCGGCTTGGAAGACTGGGGGAGCAATATGTTTTGAAAACGCCAAAGGCTTTTGATTCGCTTAGGTTTCTGTCGTATGAACCGGTTGACAGCCGTGTCTATTATGTGAAACGAAAGGTCAGAGATGAAGAAGCGCGGGAGGCCTTCCGGAAAGAATTGGAACGGGATGATATGAGAGGGCTCTATATGAGAGACATTATCCAAGAGGGGGTGCAGTTGGATGATCCACGCATACAGCAATGAGTATTTGGATGACGCCATGCGGAATCTGGGAGAGGCACTGGACTATGCCGTAAATAGCTGCAATATGGCTGCGGACGCTTTCATAGAGCTTTTCTTTGTCAGCGATCTGGCTGCCCAGTTTGAGACGGGTGTGCCAAAGGTTGTGTCCGGAATGTCTGGGACCGAACTGGTATGGGAGGTATTACGCCAGTCGGGTCTGGAAATTCCATTTCCAGACCCGCAGATAGAGTATGAATGCTCCGCACAATACTGGTGCGGATGGATCCTTGCGTATTACCAGTGGTATACGGGACGCAGATTTAAAGACATCCATTCCTATATTTCTATGGAAGAAATAGAAAAGATGTATCCGGCCCTGCATGAGTCTCCCGAAGAAAAGTTTATTGATGCTGTAAATAAGCGGATTCAGAATCAAAATGCACCAACTAATTTGCAGACATTGCGAAAAAATGCGGGATATTCCCAGCGGGTGTTATCTGAAAAGTCGGGAGTCAATCTGCGAACGCTTCAGCAGTATGAACTTCGGGCAAAGGATATTACCAAGGCATCCGGTCGGATTTTATCTGCACTATCCAAAACACTTGGATGCCGGATGGAGGATTTACTGGAATATGATACGAATGAAGTGTGATAGTAAGAGTGGAAGCTGAATATGCGGCATTACCCGCAGAGGTTCAGCGGTATTATTACGAGACAGGGAGCTTTAGAGTAAAATCTGAAGCTCCCTTTTCTTGTCCGGAGATTCTTATGCCTGCGAGATAGCCTCATATTCATAAGGAACGTAGTTGACGAGAGGAGGAGCTACAGAAAAAGAATTTCAGTCTTTTCGTGGGAAAAAGAAGCTGAAAAAGAAAACCGCGTGAGGAGGAATACTCGAAGAAGGTCTTCATTTTCAGCTTTTCCTCTTGATAAACGCAATGAGACCGAGTATAATATATATAATAGCGGACAAAGGCAAGGAGAGAGCGTTATGCCAGAAATAAGCCGGTTTTACGGCATTGTTATTAAGATGTTCTTCAAGCCAAGAGAACACGAACCAAGCCACCTTCACGCACTGTATGGTGAGAACATAGGTGTCTTTGATCTCAGAACTATGGAAATGACTGAGGGTGATCTCCCAAGGAAGGCACAGGATCTCGTGAAAGAGTGGATGAAAAAGAATCAAGCAGAGCTTTTACAGATGTGGGATACACAGAATTTGAAAAAACTGCCCCCACTGCAATAAGGAGGTGCTGTCTATGCTACCGCGTATAAAGGAGGTAAAACCATTACCGAATTTCATCCTGAGCGTGATATTCGATGACGGAAAAGCTGTGATTTACGATGTGATGGATGACATCAAACAGATTGAGAGCTATCAGGATTTGATAGCGATCCACGGACTATTTAATCAAGTGCAGCTTGACAAGAGCCGTACTTGCGTATTCTGGAACGACAGGATCGACCTTCCCAGTGATACAATCTATGAGTATGGAAGACTGCAAGAGGCATGACATATTCATAAAGCCATGTCACTTTGAACTGAGTAAGCCGTTAGCGAAAGATATAGCTTAATAGAACCCAAAAGGAAGTCTCCAGATGGAGGCTTCCTTTTTTGCGTTCAAATTCTTTCATACTTATTATAGAACACGAAGAAAGGGGCTTCGCTATGATTTATACTGTCATTATGACACTTCTAGTTTTCCTTGCGCTCATTTACAGCACAGCCAAGGACATCCATTACCATGAAATACCGATTGAATTGTTTTTGTTTCTTGTAGTCCCGTTAGGAGCATTCGGACAAATTCTTCAGGTGGGGCCAGGGCTGTTTGAAGTCATAACCATGACGCTGATAACTGCCCTATGCTATCTGATTCTTGCCTGCTTCTTTGGCGGTGGCGGCGGAGATGTGATTATGATGATAAATAGTACCGCGTCCCTTGCTCTGGAATAGGATAATCCTTTGTGAACGGAGCCAGAACTGCCAGCCCATCGGCACTTTTCGAGGTTTTGACCAATACCGTCAGTTCCGGGCGTGTTGTTTGCCGAAGAAAGGCTTGCAATTCTTCCGGCGTTTCCTGTGCTGTCACCATCAGTTCCGCCGACGGCCATAGTTCTTCCAGAAAGGCCAATAGGGCAAAGCTGTGTCCAGCAGGGTAATTCTGTGTTGACCCTGCCAGCCAGGAATATTGAAGGTCTGCCGCTTCCCGCCAGCGCATTTCCCCGGTGAGCTGGGCCAGCCGGGAGAGCACCAGCGCTGCCACAGAGTTTCCAGAGGGCATCGCGCCGTCGTAGGATTCCTTCGTTCTGGTCAGCAGCTGCTCCCCGTCCGAAGCGTACGGGTAAAAACCGCCGTGTTCCCCATCGAAAAAGAACTTCAACAGGTAATCGGCCAGTTCCGTACAGCGGGTGAGGTAGGCTAAGTCATAGGTAGCGCTGTACAGCTCCAGCAGCCCATAGGCGTAAAAGGCGTAGTCATCCAGCTTGCCGGGGTGAGCGGCGTCTCCATCCCTCCAGCGAGCCAGCAGCCGCCCATTCGGAGTGGTGAGCTTTTCCATAAGGAAATCTGCTGTCCGACAGGCTGCATCCAGGTACCGGGGTTCATCCAGCACCAACCCCGCTCTGGCCAGTGCAGCCAAGGCCAGCCCATTCCAGGCGGTGAGGACCTTGTCGTCCCGGTGGAGTGTCGTCCGGTTCAGGCGATAGGCATACACACGCTCCCGAAGGGCAGCCATTCCATCCGATTCCTGGTCAAATTTCTCCTGGCCCAGCAGATTTGGGATGCTTTTCCCTTCAAAATTCCCCAACTTGGTAATGCCGTACCACTGACAGAAGTGCTCTGTGCCTTTCTTGCCCAGGACTGGAAGCAATTCCTCTGGGGCCAGCGTGTAATACTTTCCTTCCACACCGTCGCTGTCTGCGTCCTGCCCGCAGCAGAAACCGCCCTGTGGCCCAGGCAGATCCCGCAACACATAGTCCAAAGTGCGGCGGACGACCTGCTCATAGAGCGGGCGGCGGGTATCCTGAAACGCCTCGGTATAAGCCAGTGCCAGCAGGGCGTTGTCGTAAAGCATTTTTTCAAAGTGGGGGACCAGCCAGCGCTCATCGGTGGAATACCGAGAAAACCCACCGCCCACATGGTCGAACAGGCCGCCCCGGTACATGGCGTTCAAGGTGTGAAGGGCCATCTCCCGCGCGTACCCATCTTCGGAGAGACGGGCATAGCGCAGCAGGAAAATCAGGTTGTGGGGGGAGGGAAACTTGGGCGCGGAGCCAAACCCGCCCCACTGTCCGTCAAAACTTTGGGCAAATTGACCGGCAGCCCGCCGGACAAGTTCCCGGCTGGGCGCACCGGGCCGGTTTTCCGTCTCCCGGCGCAGCTGGGCGGTGAGGCTCTCCCCAGCAGCCAGCAGCCCCGCCCGGTCCTCCCGCCACAGGCGGGCCGCTTCATGGACCAGGCGCAGGAGCTGTGTTTTCGGCAGGTAGGTACCCGCCCAGAACGGCTTCTGTTCCGGGGTGAGCAGCACAGTAAGCGGCCAGCCGCCGGAGCCGTTCATGAGCAAGCACGCTTCCATATACACCGCATCCACGTCCGGGCGCTCCTCCCGGTCCACCTTTATGGGGAGGAAGGAGGCGTTGATGGCCTGGGCCACGGTTACGTCCTCAAAAGACTCGTGGGCCATAACGTGGCACCAGTGGCAGGTGGAATAACCAACGCTCAGAAAGACCGGCTTATCCATGCGCTTTGCTTCCTCGAATACTTCCGCATTCCAGGGGCGCCAGTCTACCGGGTTTTCCGCGTGCTGTAGGAGATAGGGGGAATGTTCTGTGCTCAATCGGTTGCTCATTTGTGCTCCTTTCCCGGCGTGGTGCCGGATGTTGTAATAAGGCAAGTGTTTGCGTTACAGGGGCGAAATATGAACCGATGGGCAAAATAAAAATCAGCGGAATTTCTTCCGCTGGTCAGCTTATATCGAACTTGGTTTATATTACATCCTCTTTTTGTCATCCGTTGCAGGATTGTCAATCAGTGCCCCATCCTCACGAAACCGTGAGCCATGACACGAGCAGTCCCAACTGTGCTCAGCGGCGTTGTATTTCAGCGCACATCCCATATGCGGGCAGCGGGGAACAGTAGGGGTCAGCAGGCCAACCACGGATTCCAGCCCATTCGCAGCCATCTGTGGGCGGAGGATGCTTCGGGAGGGCTGAAACACACGAGTGTATTTGCTTTCCCTGCCCAACACCAGATCCGTCAACAAAGTGGCTGCTGCCATAGAAGAAGTCATTCCCCATTTGTTGAACCCGGTTGCAACATAGAGGTCAGGCGTACTTTTTGCATACTGCCCGATATAAGGCACACTATCCAGGCTCATGCAGTCTTGAGTGGCCCACCTGGCGGCGATCCGTGCTTGGGGATAATTGTGTTGAGCGAAGGTTTCCAAGCCCTGCCAGCCGCCAGGCTTGCCAGTGCGATGGCTGCCGCCGCCTAACAGCAAAAAGCCTCGATGATTCCGGAAGGACAAACCACCTTTTTGCTCATCTATATACATCCCGCCCACATCCGGCGCACCTTCCAGGGCCAGCACATAGGAGCGCTGCTGGTACAGTTTGATGAAATAACCGCCATGCTTATTAAGAATGGGAAAGTGGGTGGCGATAATGATTTTCTTTGCGGACACGGTTCCGCCAGTTGTGAGCGCCCTGCCGGGCATAAGTTCCAGCACCTTGGTATGCTCAAAAATCCGCAGGCTCCGTGCGATTGCCCCCAGAAACTTCAAGGGATGGAACTGAGCCTGTTGGGGGAAACACACTGCCCCGGCTATGGAAAAAGGGAGGGGCAATTCCGTTTCAAAGGACGCCGAGAACCCAAGCTGTTCCAGCGCGGTGATTTCCTTTTCGATTTTCCGCCGGTCGTTCCGCGAATAAACGAAAGCGTCCTTTTCCTCAAAGTCACAGCCTGTTTCCCGGCAGAGTTTGCAGAACTGGTCCAGCGCCTCCTGGTTTGCTTGCAGGTAGAGCCTGGCTGTTTCGATACCAAATTCACGGATGAGCTTATTATAAACCAGCCCATGCTGTGAAGTTATTTTCGCCGTAGTATCCTTTGTGATGCCGCTGCCAATGCGGTCAGCCTCCACTAAGGCGTAATCCACCCCGGTTTGAGCCAACTTGTAGGCACACAGCACCCCAGCGATCCCTCCGCCGATGACTAACACATCTGTGCGCAGATCTCTGTCTAAGGGTGTAAACTGGGGCAGCTCCGCCGTTTGTGTCCAGATAGAATCCATATTATCACCTCGATAGGTTTAGGATAGCCTTTCCATAAAGCGATTATGTGCTGCCCGTCCATGAGGTGGTTCTATTTTGAGCACATAAGGAGCATGTGTGCCAAGCGGGTCGGAAAAATTTGCTCTTACTTATAAACTGATTCCGTTTATGCGAGAGTTCGAATCCTGCCGGAAAGCCAAAACGCCAAATTTTCATCTGTAAGCGAAAAATAGATACGAACCTTCACAAGTAAATGGAAAAGCGGTAAAATTAAGGAGGGATAAAGAAAGCCGGAGGCAAAAATG
>QZEE01000034.1 GCA_009917445.1 bacterium D16-76
TTTCTTTGGTGTGTACTCCACCATGATTCCGCCAATCAATCTGTTTTGGGGTTGGCAAAACGATTGATTGGGGTGGGCCGCGGCAGCCCACTGGAACAAGCAGGCCCACATTGCATAGAACACCTGCCAGGTTTTTCAGGCAAATGTCCTCTGCGATATGGGAAGAAGAACAGAAATCAGGCAGATTTCTGCGGAAACTGAACTTTAGAACATATAAACTGAGCCACAGCTCACTTACGTGGGTGCGGCTCATGACTATCTACCTATTTAGGCGCTGTAGAAACAGTGCCTTTTTACATTTTGCAGACACTTTTCTAAAAGCAATTTCCAGATTTGGACAAGCATTTGATGCTTCACACCTTTTTAAGTGAGTTATAACTTAGCTGAAGTGAGCTATTAGGGTATTTATACGAAGGCTTGCATATACTAAAATTAGATTGAGGTGAGGCGAAGTGCAGAATCCTGTTGATTCTTTTGGAGAGGCCGTGCGCGTAGAGCGGGCGCGGCGAAGGCTGACGCAAAGGCAGCTTGCGGAATTGCTGCACTTAAGCGAACGGACAGTCATGTCTGTGGAACTGGCGCGGACAAATTCCAGGCTTGAAACGGTTGCGATTCTTGCGCAGGGCTTGGATATAAGCCTGGACGCCATCGTGTTCCCGGATAAAAAGCGGGAATATTTACCCAAAAGTGTTTCAGAATTTTTTGCGGGTAAATCCGAAAGCGAAATTCAGAAGTACATTTCGCTGTGCCAGTATGTTGAATCGATGACGGCGGAAGAAAAGGGTAAAAAATAAGCAGAGCCAGTGGACTTGATCCTTAAATCAAGGCACTGGCTCTGCGCATTTACGAGGACAAACCCTATTGCGTCTGGCTCTCGCTTCTTTCGTCTTTTATTGTCCGTACTTTGAGCTTATCAGCGCTGATAAGACTTTCGCGCCTGCACTTGGGGCAGTACAGCGGGAAATGGTTCAGCACGGTATCCTCCCTGAGTTTTGTGTGCGTTTTCCTTCCACATTTCGGGCATATCACCCAGTTGGATGTCTGCATTGTGCCATCTAACACCTCCTGGCATCTTTCCAGTAAAATTAATTTTCATATGACAAGATTGACCGCCAGCCCCGTCACCAGCGAAAACGCCATGACAAAAGCGATGTACAGTGCAAATCGTTTCACACCCAGCACGATTTTCACCGCGCCCAGGTTGGTTATCTTCGTAGACGGCCCGGTAAGCATAAACGCCGCCGCGCTGCCCATCGACATCCCATCCGAAAGCCACGCTTGCAGGATGGGTATCGTCCCACCTCCGCAGGCATAGAGCGGTACCCCGATGGTAGCCGCCATCAGCACACCGAACGCCTCGTTGCCACCGAACAGGGCGGTCATGGTCTCGCTGGGTACATAACGCTGGAATACTGCTGACAGGACGATACCAATCAGGAAGTACAACCCGGTCGCCTTAATGTTGCGGCCCAGATTTTTGAGGAACCGCATGAACAGGTTGGGGTCGGTATCATGGCTCTTTGGCTCGGCAAAACCGGCGAAGTTGAAGAACCCCTTATTCTTGTAGAAGAGCCGCACCAGCAGCCCGGCAGCAATCCCGCACAAAAAGCAGGAAACGATGCGTACCACCAGAGCAGTCGGCCCCAGAGCCATGCTGTAAATGATAAGCTGGGGGTTGAGCAAGATGGAACTCATCATGAAAGCCGCCAGCCAGTCATCCGAAATGCCATAGCGGGAAAAGCTGGCCGCCAGGGGAATTGTCCCATACATACACAAGGGTGATGCAATCCCCAAAATGCTGGCGGGCACCACACCGAAAGCCCCCATTTTTTTGTCGGTCAGGCTGCGCACGGCGTCGTGGATCTTCTCTTTTGCGAACACGGAAATGGCTGAACCGAGCACCATGCCCAGCACCCAGTACCAGAAGATCTGCCGGAGCTGCAGGTCAAAGTAGTACCACAGGTAAATGAATTCGCGCTGGAGTATCTCAATCATTGATGTTCACCAAGCGGTACTCTCTGCTGCCCAGCCCGATTTCCTCCGCGTGTTCCAGGGTGTGCAGGCCGTTCCTGCCATTCACCCGGTTTTGCAGGGATTCACTGCCCTCGGCGGCAAAGGCAAGGTCGATGCTGGCCTGGTCGATGGCTACAGGGTCGGTGGATGCCAGGATGCCGATATCGTGGATATCAGGCGCGGCGGGGTTGCCATCACAGTCGCAGTCGATGGAGATATTGTTCAGCACGTTGATGTACACAATGCGTTCGCCGCTGCCCAGATAGTCTGATACAGCTTTTCCCGCTTCGGCCATGGACTCGGTGAATCCAGTCTGATCACCGCCCCAGGGGCTGGTATGGCTGTTACCGGCAGTGTGAATCACACACTTGCCCTCCTGGCTTCCAAGCCCTATGGAGATATTTTTGATTGCCCCGCCAAAGCCTGCCATAGCGTGACCTTTGAAATGGGACAGCACCAGGTAGCTGTCGTAGTCAGCAAAGGCCGCGCCCACATAATTCTCGGTGAGCCTTGTGCCGCCTGTGACGGGCAATGTCATGGAGCCGTCCTCATCCAATATCTGGAAGTCGGCGATATCTGTAAAACCGTGGTCTTTCGCCACCTGATAGTGCATGGCAGTCTGTGCGCGTGAGCCGCCATAAGCGGTGTTGCACTCTACGATGGTGCCCTGTACCTCGTCCACTACATCCTTTATCAGCTCGGGCCGCAGGTAATTGCTGGCAGGCGGCTCGCCGGTGGAGAGCTTCACCGCGACCTTGCCGGTAGGCGACCATTGCAAAGCGTTATAAATCGCCAGCATTCCTTCTGGGGAGATATCATCTGTGAAATAGACTACGGAGCCATCGGACGGTTCCGGGGACGGGTCAGGAGATGGGGTCGGGGTGGACGGCGTTTCCTTCGTCAGATAGTTGTGGAGGACGACCGCCACCTGGGCGCGGGTCGCGGTGCCCTTGGGGTCAAAACGGTTATTGCCCACGCCGCTGACGATGCTGTTGGCTCTGGCCCAATCAACAGCGGCAACGGCAAATGAACTGATAGCGGTTTCATCTGCAAAATCGGGCGCACTTGCTACCGGGCGGCCCTCATACCGCCAGAGGATGGAAACGATCTGCTCCCGTGTTACCGGGTCATCGGAACCAAACACCCGGTTGCCATACCCGCCTATATAGCCGTTGTCGCTGGCCCACTTTGCGGCGCTGTTGTAGTAGGCATTGGCGGGAACATCGGAGAAATCCGCCAGGCCGTCCACCGCCGGGCTTCCCGCCGAGCGGTACAGCACTGCCGCCAGCATAGCGCGGCTCATGGTGGAACCGGGAGCAAAATTGTTATTGCCGGTGCCGCTCATGATGCCGTTTTCCCGGCACCAGTTGACCGCCTCGGTGTACCAGGTGCCATCGGGCACGTCAGAGAAGCCGCCTGCGGCGCGGCCATTTACGTCAGCGGGCCGGGCCGCGCCCATTGCGGCAAAGCAGGTCGTGCATAACAGCACGATCGCCAGCAGGGTCGAAACCAGTTTTTTACTTTTCATTTTGAACCTCTTTCTTCTGCACGATTATTTTTTGAGATCTATTAACTCATAGCCCCTGCTGCCCAAGCCAATTTCCTCCGCGTGTTCCAGAGTGTGCAGGCCGTTCCTGCCATTCACCCGGTTTTGCAGGGACTCGCTGCCCTCGGCGGCAAAGGCAAGGTCGATGCTGGCCTGGTCGATAGCTACCGGGTCGGTAGAGGCCAGAATGCCGATATCGTGGATGTCAGGCGCGGCAGGGTTGCCGTCACAGTCGCAGTCGATGGAGATATTGTTCAGCACATTGATGTACACGATACGTTCGCCATTGCCCAGGTAGTCGGACACAGCTTTTCCCGCTTCGGCCATGGACTCGGTGAATCCCGTCTGGTCACCGCCCCAGGGGCTGGTGTGACTGTTACCGGCAGTGTGAATCACGCACTTGCCCTCCTGGCTTCCAAGCCCTATGGAGATATTTTTGATTGCCCCGCCAAAGCCTGCCATAGCGTGACCTTTGAAATGGGACAGCACCAGGTAGCTGTCGTAGTCAGCAAAGGCCGCGCCCACATAATTCTCGGTGAGCCTTGTGCCGCCTGTGACGGGCAATGTCATGGAGCCGTCCTCATCCAATATCTGGAAGTCGGCGATATCTGTAAAACCGTGGTCTTTCGCCACCTGATAGTGCATGGCAGTCTGTGCGCGTGAGCCGCCATAAGCGGTGTTGCACTCTACGATGGTGCCCTGTACCTCGTCCACTACATCCTTTATCAGCTCGGGCCGCAGGTAATTGCTGGCGGGCGGCTCGCCGGTGGAGAGCTTCACCGCGACCTTGCCAGTGGGCGTCCAGCCCAGGGCTTTGTAAACTTCCATCAAGCCCTCGGGGGAGATGTCATCGGTAAAATACACAACAGAACTCTCGTTGGTGGATGTTCCCTCCGGGGTGCTGCTGCCTGTGCTCTCCGCAGGTTCACTGGCACTTTCCATAGCGCTCGATACAACCTCACTGGAGCTTTCTGGCAGGGAAGGCCCCGATGAAGTGGAGCTGCCGCAGGCCGAAAAGCATAGGAGCAGCAACGCGGCCAGGAGAATGGAAACAAATCTTTTCAAAAAACGCGCCTCCTTTGATGATTTATATAACCAGGGGAAACCCCTCGATTATCACTGGGCAGGCCAGAAAAACAACAGGCCATTATAGGTGTACTCATCGGAAGCCCTGCCATCATGTGCATACCCCTCCCGCTCACGGAAAGCAAGGTTCCCTTCATCTTCGCTGTCAGCCATAGTGAAAGTGCCGGTCTGGGCCATGCTATCGATCTGATGCTTGAACGCAGAATAGGCAAAATCCGCCGTGCCGGACATGGCGTAGATGAAGAAATCCGACCGCTTATGCCCGGACTGCTCCACAATTTCAGCAGCAGTTTGACCGTCATACCCGCTGCCGCTCATGGGCATAAAGTAGCGGAAGTAGTCCAGACAATACTGGAACGTGCGCCAGGTGTTTACCGAGCCCATAGAGAATCCGCCGAACCCCCGATGGTCCCGGGAGGCGGCAAAGCCCTCGGGGGTTGTGTCCTCCGCGTAGGTGCTGTATTTGCTCTCGGCGGCGGGCATCAGGTCGTTCAGCAGCTCATTGTGGAAGTTGTTGGTGAGCTGGATGGCCAGGCCATAGTCGCCGCTGTCCTGGGGGCTGGTGTTGTTGTAGGTGGGCAGTACAATAAGGATGGGCTGCATTTTGCCGTCCTCAATGGCGTGGTCGACAATATGCTTGAACTCATGGGGGCTGCCGGGCGTACCCATAATGGTGGTCTCATTTGACCATCCGCCGTGACTCAGATACATGATGTTGTACTTCTTATTCTCGTCGTAGCCATAGGGGACATAGACCCACGCCTCCTTGGTGAGCCGCTGGTTTTGTTCCTCATAGCTGAAAGATTCCCAGGTGTCATAGGTGAGCTTTTCCAGCGTGCCGGGCTGGTCGGCTGGCTGCCGGTAGCTGTCGGGGATGTATTCCAATTCAGCCGGGATGGTCTTATCCATGATGGGTTCCTCCTGTGTTGGCAGCGCGCATACCAGCGTCAGGCCGCTGAGTATGGCCGCAATGATTTCCTTTATCATCTTCCAATGTCCTTTCTGCTTGATTTTCGGCCATGTATTCTGCCAGGGGTTTTTTTGAGCTGAATTTGGCAGTAATTTTTCAGAAGCGCCACCGGGTCTGCCGCGCCGTCTAAAATGCACCAGCAGAAAACCGCGCCATAGTATTCCGCCGCTATCACCCGCGCCAATTCCTCAACCGGCGCCCACCGGACAAGCTCACCCTTTTCTGCCGCTGTGCGGAGCATATCCTTGATGGTCCCGGTATCATAGACCAGCTTCTCTTTCCCATCGGATTCCGTGGGGTCAACAATGTTCCTCACCCACTGCTGGGAAAACTTCACGCCGCTGTCCACGATGTACTGCATGGACTCTGTTAAAAACGAGGTGATCTGTTCGCACACATCTCCATCCACCTTTTCGGCCTGCTCGCGCACCTGCTGAAAATTCTGGCAGGCGATCTCCCCGATCACATCCTCTTTCCGCTTGAAATAGGTGTAAAAGGTCCCTGTTGCCACCCCGGCGGCCTTGGTGATGTCGCTGATCATCACGTTTTCAAAGCCCCGTTCCGAAATGAGTTTTTCCGCGGCCGCAATGACTTTCCGCCTGGTTTCCAGCGCCGCGATCTGACGTTTTCCCATGAAATCGCCTCCTTGCACTTGTTAACTCAAATTCGGTGAATTGAACTCAGTGAAATAAACACAAATACTGCGTTGCAACCTATAAGGTCACCGGATTCCCTTTAGCACTTTGGCGGTACAATGCCCTATCCACACAAACAGCCCCATAATGGCCAGATAGTCCAGCAGGAAAAACACCAGCGGCTCACTGAAATCAAAGAAGGCAAAATGATTCTCTAAGAACAGATAGCCAGGCAGTCCACGTTTGAAAAGAGCATACGCGCCATATGCGGCAATCGCCACCCCTGCGATTTTGCTTACTCCGGCAAGCAGGGAAGAAGGCTTGAAATGCCTGCTTACCATCCCCACTATCATGCCCCAGTGAAGCCCCAGGTGCAGGCCCATAAACACGAAGCCCCAGTACCCGCACAGCATATGCATTGTCCTTGCCCAGCTGGTGCCGCCGATAATAGGCAGGAATGCCAGCGCGTGGCGGGACAACACGATGCCGCTGGCCATAGAGCCGAGCATGGCGCACAAAACCAGCGCCACCAGAACAGTCTGCACAATGCGTATGGGCCGGTACTTCCCTTTCAGCAGGTTCCCACTCCACTTGCGATTCAGCACATGGTGAAAAATCACCAGCAGAAACATGGAAATCCCCAGCCACTCATGGGCCGCCGCGCCGACCATCTCATAGGCCATCAGCAGCAGGAGCAGGCCGGTCATGGCAAGGTCGACAGCAATTTTGCTATATCTTTTCATGGCTTTGCCCTCAATAATCCAAGCCGTCCAGCCAGGCGGCCACTTCCCCGGCGGCTTCGTTCATGTTGTGTTCATTGATGGTAAAGGCGTCCTCGACCACGGCAGCGTCCGGCTCCAACTCCTGAATGGTCTGCACCGTCCGGGAAAGCCCGCTGCCGTTGTGGACGTTGAAGGGAATGATGGTCTTGCCGGAAAAGTCGTACTCGTCAAAGAAAGTGTACAGCACCTGGGGCAGATCGGCCCACCAGTTGGGGTAGCCCACGAAAATCACATCGTAATCCTCCGGGTTTTCAATGCGGCTCACAAGTTCCGGGCGGGCGTCCTCAGATTGCTCCTGGGCGGCATAGTCGATAAGCTCGCCGATATCTTGCGGGTAAACCACCGAGGTTTGGAGGGAGAAGGTTTCCCCGCCGGTACCCTCCGCAATCATGTCGGCGATGGCCCGAAGCCTGCCTATGGCCTTGCCGTTTATCGTGCTGTAACTGGCGGTGGTAACCGCGTCCACGCCCTCGCCGGAGTTCTCGGCGGCGGTGAAGTAGGCAATCAGGATCTTGCTTTCGCCAGTTGCCGCTGTGGAAGCGCTGTCCACATTTGAAGCGGGGCTGGATGTGGAGTTTGGAGGACTTGATGTGCAGGCAGTAAGCATGGACATGAGAAATGTCAGACAAAGGGCCAGATGGGATATAAGTTTTTGATGGATTTTCATTTGGCAACCTCCATACGGGATGTTCGTTTTCCTGCCTATATTATAAAATAAAAGAGACTTCCTGAGAAGTCTCCTTTGGGTTATACAGTGTAAACCTTTAGATTATAACTCGTGCTTGCCCTTATGATTCCCTGCCCAGCTCATACGCATCTTTCTCCGCGGCACTGCCAGTAACCTCGCCAGGCTTATAGAACCCGGCGCCGTAAATTTTTGCCCTGACCTTGGCCCCGGGCAGGCAGTCGGTGAAACCCTCCAGCGCGTCCATGGTGCGCTCCAGCATGGGCTTGCCCGCAGCGGCAGTAGCGATGAAGTAGAAATCCTTGTCCCGGATCTTCGTGTAACCCGGCAGGGTGCGGTCTATCAGGGTCTTTAACTGCCCGGACAGCGAGTAGAAGTAGACCGGCGTCGCCAGCACGATCACATCGGCAGCAATCATCTTTTCCAGCACCCCGGCCATATCGTCCTTCTGAAAGCACACGCCAACGCCCCGGCAGGCGTAGCAAGCCTTGCAGCCGCCGATTTTCAAATCCTCCACATAGAGCTTCTCGGTCTCATGCCCAGCCTCCCGCGCGCCTTTTATAAAGGCTTCGCACAGCAGGTCAGAGTTGCCGCCCTTGCGGGGGCTGCCCGCCAGTATCAAAACTTTTTTGCTCATGATGATCCTCCTAAAATTGACTTTATAAAGCCTTGCCCCCTGCCGGTTCTGGCAAGGGGCAGGCGTACTTCATTCTTATTTCAGCTTCGCACCGTCTTTGAAGGCATTGCCGACCCGCTCGCCAAAGGCATAGTACCCGGCGCTCACACCGTCGAAGATGATGGGATGGAATTTTGCCAGATCCACCTTGCCATCCTCCCCAAGCACACGTTCGTCCACGCTGACGTTGACGATCCTGCCGATATACTTGCTACCGTCAATGATTTCTTTTAGCTCGCATTCCAGGGTAACCGGCAGCTCGTTGATGACAGGCGCGTTGACAAATTCGCTCTTGGTGGTGGTAAAGCCTGCTTTTTCCATCTTCCGGGGTTCTTTGTTGGCGGAGACCAGCCCTACATAGTCGCTGGCGACCATATGCTCCACATCGGCGGCGCTGACCGTGAACGCCTTGGTGACGGCAATATTCTCAGTCGTCTTGTGGCTGGACATATCGATCATGACCTCATCCCTGCCGCAGATGCCGCCCCAGGCGGCGTTCATGGCGTTGGGTTTGCCCTCCGCATCGTAGGTTGCCACGATGAGGACGGGCTGGGGGTATAGCATGGGCTGCGGGCCCAGGTTTTTTCTGCTCATGATGTTCTCTCCTTAATAGATGATTTAGTCAAAATCAGCGGTATCGCCGATCTCCTTCCACTTAGCAATCTCCGAAATTTCCTCCTGCAAGATCCGCATACCCGTATCTGAAACACCGCCGCCCAGCAGGAGCATTTTGGGGTAATCTTCGCGCTCGATCATATCGGCAATGATTTTCCCGGCCTTGTCAGGGTCGCCCTTTTGCCCATAGGGGTCATTTTTCAGAGCGGCGCGGGCCTCTGCGGCTGCGGCATAGTCGGAAATGTTCGTATTGTTGCCCTGCACATGGGCCACACGGAACTGGGTGCGGAAGGGGCCGGGTTCTACCACCATGACTTTGATCCCCAGCGGCGATACCTCTTTTCGCAAAGCCTCGCTCATCTTTTCCAGCGCGCCCTTGGAGGCTGCGTAATACCCGCCGCCCATGCCACAGGTCAGCGCGCCCAGGGAAGAAATGTTGATGATCGCGCCGCAACGCTTGGTACGCATATCCGGCAAAATAGCCTTAATCAACGCCACTGGGCCAAAAAAGTTTGTGTTGAAAAGCTCCTGCACCGCCTCGGGGTCACCTTCTTCGATTGCCCCGGAGTACCCCCGGCCCGCATTGTTGACCAGCACATCGATAGCACCAAAATGCCTTTTTGCCCTTTCGACCGCATTCTTTATGCTTGCCGTGTCTGTGACCTCAAGCTCTATCGCCAGCGCGGTGTCAGGGTATTGCTCTGCCAAATCGGACAGCCGCTCCACGCTCCGGGCTGTTATGACAGCCTGGTCCCCTCGAGCCAGCACCGCCTTGGCAATGCCCTTGCCAATTCCGCTGGAACAGCCGGTTATAAACCATGTTTTCATAGAAATCCCCTTATCGGTGCAGTCCCGTAATCATCTCAACGGTAGCCGGGTCGTAATGGGAGAAGAACAGGCTCTCGCCCTCGTCCAGTGCCTGGATAGCGGCCATGTCCTCTGCATTCAGCGCAAAGTCGAACACATTAAAATTCTGCTCCATGCGCTCCTTGTGGGTGGATTTGGGGATAACCACCACGTTGCTCTGGATCAGGAACCGCAAAGCGGTCTGGGCGGCGGACTTGCCGTATTTCGCGCCGATCTCTGTGAGGGTGGGATTGGTGAAAAAGTCCTTCCTCCCCTCTGCAAAGGGCCCCCAGCTTTCGTGCTGCACCTCGTACTTTTCCATGTACTCGTGGGCCTTTTTCTGCTGCTGGAACACATGGGTCTCCACCTGGTTCACCGCCGGGGTGACCTCCACGAACCGGCACAGGTCTACCAGCCGGTCGGGGTAGAAGTTGCTGACACCGATGGCCCGCAGGTAGCCGATTTTATAGGCTTCCTCCATGGCCCGCCAGGTGCCGTAGTAATCGTTGAAGGGCTGGTGAATCAGCAGTAGGTCAATATACTCAGTGCCCAGCTTCTTGAGGGATTCCTCAATAGACTTCTTGGCGTTCTCATAGCCGCCGTTGCTGACCCAGACCTTTGTGGTCAGGAAGATATCGTCCCGCTTCACACCGCTGTTCTTGATGCCCCGGCCCACGGCTTCCTCGTTGCCGTAAGCCTGAGCGGTGTCGATAGAGCGGTAGCCCACGTCCAGCGCGTCCCGCACACAGCGCTCGCACTCGTCGTTGGTGACCTGGTACACGCCGTAGCCCAGCATGGGCATTTTGATTCCGTTGTTGAGAGTGACATATTCCATTTTGATAACCTCCGGTTTTATTTTTGAGTATATTTACGGCCTCCGGGCGCACAGGTCGCGCCCTACGGCAAGACCTTGAGGGCTCCTCGCCCTCAAACACCTCGCCAGCTTAAGACCAGCTGGACCGGTCAATTTTTATTCCGCCAGCTTGATATCTAGGAACTTTTCTTCCTGCTGTTCCAAGGTCAGCGTCCAGTAGCGCTTGCCCTGGTCGAGAGCCTTGATCTTCTCCATCTCGTCCGCCGTCAGCTGGAAGTCGAAGATGTCGATATTGTCCTTCTGATGGGCCGGGTTGGTGGAGCGGGGCAGGGGGATATTCCCCATCTGGATGTGCCAGCGCAGGATGATCTGCACATTGGACTTGCCGTACTTTTTGCCCAGCTCCGTAAAAATTGGCTCATTGATGAGATTCGCGTCCCCGTGGCCCAGAGGGAACCAGTGCTCCATGCGGGTGCCGTAGGGCTTGACGCGCTCCTTGAGCGCCGCCTGCTGGAAGTAGGGGTGGCCCTCCACCTGAATGATCTGGGGCTTGATTTCGGCAGCTTCCAGCACCTTCTCCAGCCGGTCGGACTCGAAATTGGACAGCCCGATGGTCCGCACCTTCCCGGCCTTGTAGGCTTTTTCCAGATTCCTGTACCCGGCGATATAGTCGCCCACCTGCTGATGGAGAATCACCAGGTCCAGGTACTCCAGCCCAAACCGGGCCAGCATTTTGTCGATGGCACTCTCGTCGGCGTACTCGTCCGGCCAGATTTTTGAAGTGATCCACAGCTCCTCCCGGGGAATCCCGCACTCCCGCACAGCCGCGCCGACTCCGGCCTCGTTGTAATAGTGATGGGCGCTGTCAATGTGCCGGTAGCCCAGCTCGAAAGCCGACAGGCAGGCTTTCTTTGCGTCCTCATCCTCGGGAATCATGAACACGCCCAGGGCGATTTGGGGGATTTTTACTCCGTTGTTCAACTCTACATATTGCATATTTATACTCTCCTTTGCTTAATCATGAATCTTTCTGGTTACGCACATCCGCACAAATTCCGGGTCAAAATGCTTGACTGCCGTTCCCTGATAGCCCATATCCAGGCCGGAGATCTTCTCCATATCTTCTGCGGTGAGCTCAAAATCCCAGATGTCCAGATTCTCCTTGATGCGGTTCTCATGGGTGGACTTGGGGATAACCACCACGCCACGCTGCACGTTCCAGCGCAGCATGACCTGACCGATGCTCTTGCCGTGGGCCTCGGCAATGGCTTTCAGCGTGTCGTTCTCGAAGGGCGCGTACCGCCCGCCGCCCAGGGGAGCCCAAGCCTCCGGCACAACGCCGTAATACTCCATGGTTTCCAGTGCCTCCGGCTGGGCGAAGAAGGGATGCAGCTCTACCTGGTTCACCATGGGCTTTACCTCTACGGTCTCACAGAAGTTGGTGAGGATGTTGGGGTAGAAATTGCTCACGCCGATGGCCTTTAGCTTGCCCTCTTCGTACGCGTCCTCCATGGCCCGCCAGGCGCTGAAATAGTCGCCCATGGCCTGATGCAGCAGGTAAAGGTCGAGATACTCCAGACCGGTTTTCCGGAGGGAATCCTCTATAGCGGCCTTTGCCGTGTCGTAATTCGCCATATCCTGCACCCACATCTTGGATGTAATGAACAGTTCCTCTCTGGTGCAGATACCCTCGTCAATAGCTTGCCGCACAGCCTCGCCCACCGCGTCCTCGTTGGTGTAGCTGGCGGCGGTGTCGATAAGCCGGTAGCCCGCCCGGATCGCGGTCAAAACGGACTGCCTGCATTCCTCCTTGTCCCGCACCTGGAACACGCCGAAACCCTCCTGGGGCATTTTCACACCATTGTGTAAGATTTTATATTCCATATGGATTCCTCCGTTCGTTTTGTTCTTGTCTATATTTTAGCACATTTCCCGCAAAAGAGAAGTTCCAAAAAGTTCATCAGAATATACCTAAAGGTGTGCGCTCACTTGTTTATTTTCGACCCTCCGAACACCGGCAGTTCCATGCCATCCAGGGCTGTGTCGATGGTGGCGATCTCCTCACAGCTCAGCTGGATTTCTCCGGCCCCCAGGTTCTCTCTCAGTCGCTCTATCTTGCGGCTGCCGGGGATGGGCACGATGTAGGGCTTCTTGCACAGCATCCAGGCCATGGAAATCTGGGCGGGGGTGGCGTTCTTTTCCTCTGCCAGTCTGCCCAGCAGTTCCATCAGCGCCCGGCTCTTTTCAAAGCCCTCCGGGGTGTACTGAGGCATACGGCTCCGGTAGTCGGTGCCGGGTTCAAACTTGGAATCCACTGTGTAGGCTCCGCTCAAAAAGCCGTTTGCCATAGGGGAGAACGCCACAAACCCCACGCCCAGTTCTTCCAGAACCGGGAACAGGCTCCCGTGCCAGCGGGCCATCAGGGAATAGCGGTTCTCCACGGCAGTGACGGGGCAGACAGCGTGGGCGCGGCGCAGGTAATCCTCGGTGGTCTCGGAGATGCCCCAATGCTTGATTTTGCCCTCCCGGATAAGCTCTGCCATGGTTTCGGCTACTACTTCCGGTTCTACTTTGGGGTCGATGCGGTGCTGGTAGTATAGGTCAATGGCGTCCATGCCCAGCCTTTTCAAGCTGCCCTCCACAGAGGCCCGGATGGTGGCGGGGGAGCTGTCTAAAATTAGGCTCTGGTCGGGGGCATGGTGTACCCCGCACTTGGTGGCGATGATGACCTTGTCCCGCACGTCCCGTAGGGCCTCGCCCACCAGTTCCTCGTTGTAAGAGGTAGTGCCGTCCGGGTTTACGCCGGTGTAGCACTCGGCGGTGTCGAAGAAGGTGTAACCCATCTCATAGGCTTCCCGGATGGTGCGAACGGCCACGGACTTCTCGGTGGGCGCGCCGCTGGCGTGAGAAAAGCCCATGCAGCCCAGGCCCACAGCGGATACTTCTAAGTCTTTACCTATAATGCGTGTTTTCATGTTGCTTCCTCCTGATTATTCCCTCTTGCGAGAGCTGTTTTTATCTTGCCTATATTCTAACACGGACGCTAAGCGGTGAGAAGTTCCAAAAAGTTCATCAGTATATACCTTTGGGTATACTCTAAAAAACGAAACAAGGCCGGGAATTACCCCGGCCCGGCTCAAAAGGAGGCTCTTGCAATCATCTTAATGGATTGGAAACGCTCAATGGATAACAATATATTTTAGTGACAGTATCCCGTGTGATGTCATGCACTACCTTTTTCAGTTGAAACCCTGCATCCTCGAAGAGCTGGCCAAAGACTGGATGGTAGTATGCCACCCAAATATTCCGGCCACGTTGGCGCTGACTTTCAATCAACCGATTTATAACCTGCTGGAAAGTTGCGGCCCCAAATGGATTGTAAAAATAGAACACATCGTAATCCTGATACCGGTCAAATTCCACCGCACTGGCAGATATACAGTCCACATCCAGCTGGAGTTTTCGCATATTCGTCCGGGCAATCCCCAGCAAATGTTCGTCTAAATCCAGTCCGGCAACCTTCCGATATCCCAGTTCCGCCGTACATTTCATACACATCCCTTTCCCGCAGCCGATATCCAAAAAGGCAGATTCGCTTGCCTTTACTGGAATCGCTTGCAGGATTCGTTTCATGTCCCCGGCATCCGTCATGCTGTAACCGTGAATCTCAGCTTGGCTTCGCTGGAGGTCGCCTACATATACCATGCTGAAATCAAGCCCATGGATTCTTTCGTCTATCGTGTTTATGAGATATTTTGCCCACCGCCTAACACGAACGGTCAATGAATAATTGCTCAAGTATAGCCCTCCGTATTTGTTTGTTTCATTACATATCGCATCCACAGTGCGCCGCCCTGGAGACGCTCTACCTCTTTGATGGCAAATACGGCAGGCTTGCGCTCCGGCTGGAAATCAGCCCTTTCAAAAACAGACACAGCACTGGTGCTGCCGTCTGCAACCGGGGCCACAACGATGCTCACCTCGTCCAGCAGATTCTCCTGCACAAACGACCAGTTCATAACCCCGCCGCCTGCAACCATCAGCCGCTCGATGCCAAACAGCGTTTTCAGCTTGTGGAGCAGCAGAGCGCAGTCCAGACCTTTCTTTCCGGCGAGGATGTAGGACACACCGCGTTCCCGGAGGTAGCCCAGATAATCGTTGGAGACCTGTTCGGTCAGCACCTCGATCACATGGGCGCGGGGGCGGCCCTTTTTCTCAATATAGCAGGAGTTCCAGCCCAGGATGCCATCCGGGTCAACGGAAACGATATAGTTCTGCACATCGCTGGGAGCAACAAAATCCTCCCAGCCATAGTCGGTATCGCAGTGGGTAAGTTCGCCGCACAGCCAGTCCGAATAGCTGCCGCGCATGGTGGTTGTGCCGTAGATGGTGGCCTGGCAGTCAAAGGTCTTGCGCAGCTCTCCATAGGCCGTGAGCGCCGGGGCGCAGGCGGGGTCGCTCATATAGGCGCCATCGATTTTACCGTCCAGGGATGTGAGCATATGACAGACAACATAAGGTTTTTCCATAGGCGCCTCCTTAACCCAAACCCAGGCCGTTGGCCCAGTCAATCACAGTTTCTTCGCAGTTCACTACATCGCCACGGGCAATAGAGAGCGTGTTCTCACTGACCGCGGCCCCCGGCTGCAGGGCGGCAATGGTGCCTACCGTTGCCGAGAATCCGCTGCCGCCGTGAGTCACGAAGGGGATGATGGTCTTGCCCACGAAGTCGTATTCTTCCAGGAACGTGTAGACCGGCATGGGCAGGTCGGCCCACCAGTTGGGGTAGCCCAGGATGATAGTGTCGTACTGGTCGATATTTTCAAGCCGGGCGGCAAGCTCCGGGCGAACCTCCTGAGCTTTCTCATCCGCCGCCTGATCCACCAGAGGGTCATGATCCAGCGGGTACTGCTGGACAGCTTCGATCTGGAACAGGTCGCCGCCGATGGTCTCCTGCACCGTTTTTGCCACAAACTCACAGCTCCCCAGCTTCATGCCGTCCCGCATCATAATACTTGCCCCGCTGATGGCATCCACCCCGGCGGTGTCCACGTCCTCCGGCATGGTGAAGTAGGCGATGAGGATGTGTTCGGAGGAGGCTTCTGCTTCGCTGCTCGCCTGGCCTTCCGAAGAAACCGGGGCACTGCTCTCCGAGGATTCCGGCGCAGATGATAATTCTTGGCTGTCACTAACGACCAGACTGGGTGTAGATGGAGCGGAGGAGTTCCCCGCGCCGCTATCCCCGCAAGCCGCCAGTACCAGCATGAAAGCCAGTAAAAGTGGGATGATCTTCTTCATAGACCGCCCCTCAACCCAAACTGCTGACCCACGCGGCCACATCCTCATCGGACACAGAGGATTGGAACCGCTGGCCCTCCTGCCAGTCGCCGGTACCAGCCATGTCAGCCAAAAGCTGGCCGCTCTCCCCCAGGCCGGAGCTGCTGGAGGTGCAGAAGGGAATAACCGTCTTGCCGGTAAAATCGTTGCTCTTGATGAAGCTATTCACAGGCCATGCGGCGATGCCCCACCAAATGGGATAGCCAACATAAACCGTATCGTACTCGGCCCAGTTATCTACGGTGGTGCTCTCCAATGCGATATCCCGTAGGCTCTCATCGTCATGCTCCTGGTTGACACGGCTGCCATCGGCAGTCCAGTCCAGATCTTCGTCAGTATAGGGAGTGACAGGTA
Source organism: bacterium D16-76 (assembly GCA_009917445.1). GTDB lineage: Bacteria > Bacillota > Clostridia > Oscillospirales > Acutalibacteraceae > Acutalibacter. The sequence goes on from QZEE01000034.1 coordinate 16,360, forward strand.
TCAGCTCGAAGGTGTCGCCGCCGGTAGTGTTTGCGATAGCCTGGGCCACCCGCCCGGTATTGCCGCTGGCAGAGTAGTAGACCACCAGGGTCTTGCCGCCCTCGCTGGCGGGTTCAGGCGTGGGTTCCTGTGTCGGCTCGGCGGTAGGCTCCGCGGTAGGAGTGGGGGCCTCGGTGGGCGCAGGGGTGGGTTCAGTAGTGGGTTCTGGCGTGGCAGTGGGAGCAGGGGCCGCGGTGGAGCTGCTGTTGGCTGTGCCGGAATTGCAGGCCACAAGGCTTACAATGCAGGTCAGGCATAAAAGTATTGCAATGATTTTCTTCATTTTCTATTCCTCCGTTTCTGATTCATCATAGCGTTCTATTGTGATCTCCCCATCGTACTCGGCGAAAATTTTTTCGCCCTCGTTGATTTTTCCAAAGTGGATGATAGGCACGGCGGTCATATCCCGCTCCGGGGCGTGAAAGATGGCAACCGCGTTCCCGGCAGGCCAGTAGGCGAACCCGCCCGGAACGTATACGCTGGTAAGTTCTTCGTCACTCTCTATCTGCTCGTCCAAGACGAACGCTTTCGCAAAATCCGCCGGGGCCATGATCTCTTTCGTGATGGGCAGTTGCTGAGAAACGCCCCGGCCGCATGGGGTGACACCCCATATACTACATCCTCACCGGCGGCAATGCGGATCTTGTGCAAAACCTCCGGCGGCTCCGCGCTGGTGCTTTCGGAAACCTCTGTGCCTACTGAATCAACAGCGGCTTCCTGGCGGGAGCAAGCTCCAAATTCTACCAGCCCCAACAGCACCGCCAGACATATAATCAAAACTCGTTTCATAGGCATTCCCGGAAAATCTCCAGGATCTCCTCGTGGGTCATAACCTTATACGCTCCCTGGGAGCAGTTGCAGGAATCGGCAATAGCTTTCAAATCGGTGCTATCATCCACGCCCAGTTCCCGCAGAGTGGTAGGCATTCCAATCTCCTTGATAAAGGACGCCAGGGTTTCCACACCCATCCGGGCCAGCTCTCTCTCTGAACGGCCTTCGGGACGTATGCCCCAGACCTCTGTGGCAAACCGGGCAAATTTCCTTGCCCCATCTTCGCAGATATGCCGGTAGTAGGCCGGGTGCAGCACCGCCAGCCCCTCGCCGTGGTTGCAGTTGATATATGCGCCAAGCTGGTGCTCCATCTGGTGGCACTCGAAGTCGCACTTCTTGCCCAGTTTGATGATACGGTTCTCGGCCATGGTGGCCTCCCACATGAGGTTGCTCCGGGCGGTATAGTCCTCCGGGTTCTGAATGGCGGCGCGTAGGTCACGGATCACCCCGCGCATGAGGGTTTCCATGATATCATCGGAAACATTGGGCTCATCGGGCGTACTGAAGTAGGTTTCCATGATGTGGGACAGGGTGTCAAATCCGCCGGAGATCATCTGTCGCACAGGCACCGAGTAGGTATAGGTGGGGTCCATCAGCGCAAATTTGGGGTTGAGCTGGGGGTAGTCCCGGCCCGTTTTTACCTTTAATTCCTCGTTGGTGATGACCGCCCCGCCGTTCATCTCGCTGCCGGTGCCTGCCGCCGTGACCACGATGATCAGCGGCACAGGCTCAAAGTCTATCACTCCCGGACGGCCCCAGAAGTCGGCCCAGGCGTCGCCCTCGTACCGCGCCGCCAGGGACACGGCTTTGCAGCAGTCCATAACAGAGCCGCCGCCCACGGCCAGGATCAGCCCAACATTATTCTCTCTCACCAACTGTGCGCCCTCCTGCACCTTGGCGTAGGTGGGGTTGGACATGATGCCGGAAAACTCTGCCACCCGCTTGCCGGACTTTTCAATGGCGGCGGTGATTTCATCGTATACGCCGTTCTTTTTGATGGAACCGCCGCCATAGGCCAGCAGGACGGTGTCGGTTTCGCAGTTGCACTTGCACAGGCAGGAGAGGTATTCCTTCACACAGCCCTTGCCGAAGATGGCCTTGGTCTTGTTCTCAAAGATGAAGTTGTTCATAAATCTCTCACGCTTTCCTTTACTTGTTGTAGCCCAGCTCCGTGACCCAATCCACAATTTCCTGCCGCGCGTCCTGGATGCTGTTGCGGGAGATGGATTTTCCGTTCTGGCTGATCGTGGCGTCAGGCTCCAGCCCGGCAATGGTGCTTACTGTGCTGGAAAAGCCGCTGCCGCCGTGGGTGTTAAAGGGGATGATGGTCTTGCCGCTGAAATCGTTCTGCTCGAAGAAGCTATACATGATCATGGGCATATCTCCCCACCAGTTGGGGTAGCCCACAAAAACCACATCGTAATCGTCCAGGTTCTGTACGTTGGCTTTCAGCGCGGGGCGGAAATTCTCGCTCTGTTCCCGGCTGGCCTGGGCCACCAGGGTGGTATGGTCGGTGGGGTAGGGCGTTTCCGGCTCGATGCGGAAAACGTCCGCGCCTGTGCTCTCTTGGATCACATAGGCCATGTACTGGGTGTTGCCCAACACCTCGCCGTTGATAACCACGGTGCTGTTGGCTTCCTCGGTAGTCATGTTGTCGGGGTCGGTAGTTTCAGGCATGGAGAAGTAGGTGACAAGAATCTTCTGGCCCTGGGGTTCGGGGTCAGGCGTCACAGCGGGCGCTTTAAGGTCAAGTCCGGCGGCCCAGTTTCTCACGGTGGACTCGCTGGCCCCGCTCTGGAACCGCTGGCCCTCCTGCCAATCGCCGGTGCCTGCCATTTCCGCCAGCAGGGTGCCGCTCTGCCCCATACCGGAGCTTGTTGACGTGCAGAACGGAATGACAGTCTTGCCGGTGAAATCGTTGTTCTTTACAAAATTGTTGACCGGCCAAGCGGCAATCCCCCACCAAATCGGGTAGCCGATGATAACATTGTCGTACTGCTCCCAGTTCTCCACGGTATCGGCTGCCAGGGCGATATCCCGCAGGCTCTCGTTCTCATGCTCACGGTTCACCCGGCTGCCGGGGGTAGTCCAGTTCAGGTCGGCGGAGGTATAGGGATTGACGGGGATAAGCTCAAAAATGTCCGCGTCCAACTCGTCGGCAATGGTGTTTGCCACACGCTCGGTATTGTTGCTGGCGGAGAAGTAGACCACCAGCGTGTTGCTGTCAGAGGGAGTGGGCGGTGTGGGCGGCGTGGGTTCATCCCCTTCCTTGTACTGGGCATAATTCATAACCATCGTGGCGATCTCAGCGCGGGTAGCGTTGCCCCTGGGGTCAAAGCGGTTATTCCCCTTGCCGCTGATGATGCCATTGGCCCTAGCCCAATCCACCGCTGTGCTTGCGTAGCTGGCAATGCTGGACTCGTCCGCAAAATCCTGCGCGCTTGCGGCAGGGCTGCCCTCATAGCGCCACAAAACCGCTGCCACGTCCTGCCGGGTAATGCTGTCGTTTACCCCAAACCGTCCGTCGCCATAGCCACTGACTACGTTATTCTGCGCCGCCCAGTTCACGGCGGTGGTGTAGTAATCCTGGCGGACATCGGTGAAATTCGCGCTGCCACTGACCGTTGGCGAACCGGCATAGCGGTACAGAATGGTCACCAGCATGGCACGGGTGGTGTTGGTGTTGGGGGAAAAGCGGTTATTGCCTGTGCCGCTCATCAGGCCGTGGCTCTGGACATAGCTGACAGCGTTTGCGTACCAGGCATTGTCCGCCACATCGGTAAAGCCTCCGGCGGCAAAGGCAGGGACTGCCAGGCTCAGCATAAGCACAAATGCTAATAAAAGGGAAACTGCTTTCTTCATATTTTTCTTTCCTTTCCTTGGGTTTGTGGGTCTATTATAAACCTTGGCTTTGTTGTTGAGAAGTTCCGATTGGTTATATGGTGTATACCTTTAGGTTATAACTCAATTTGCCGCAAACACATCCCCCAGCCAATCTCCATAGGCAGGTATCCAGCCCTCTCGGTAACCGTAGCCGTGGGGACGGCCCTCCAGCACGTTGGTTTCCACCTCTACGCCCGCCTCTCGCAGAGCGTCCACACAGGCCCCGAATTGAGTATAGAAGGGGTCGCGGGTGCCATAACAAAAATAGGTGGGCGGCAGGTTTGCCCGGCGGAATTCCTCCACGTCCAGGGAGGCTACGCTGAGCCGCCCATAGAAGGAGTAGATCATGCCGCAGGCCGCCGCGTCCGCTGAAGTTTTATCCAGCGCGTCGGGGATATAGCCGCTGTCCAGTTCTGTTCCGTCTACTGTGCCGGAGTAATGGAGAAGCTGTTCCCCCGCCAGGATTCCTCCGGCAGAGAAGCCCATCACGGCAATGTCATTGGGGTCGATGCCATAAATATCCGCGTTCTTCCGTACAAAGCGCACGGCCCGCGCCAGATCCAGCGCACTTTCCTCCTGAGTGTAGGGCCGCAGGCGGTAATCCACCACAAAACTCTGGTAGCCAAGCCTGCTCAGTTCTTGTGCCACAGGCGTCCCCTCCATCTGGTCGCTTCGGAATTGGAATGCCCCGCCCGCACAGACCAGTACCGCGCCCTTTACCGGCGTGCCCTCCGGCACGGGAAAGGTGGTCACGGTGGGGCGGAAGTCCGGTTCATCGAAATAATTGCCGTTATTTACTGTATAATTTGTGGTGGCAGGCGCGTTGCCCTCCTCCCACAAATAGAGGGTTTGGGAATTGCGGGGGTCGGCCTTTGCGGTAGCCACTGTATTTCCCCCAGAGGCCGGATGTTCCCCAAACAGCCAGCCCATAATTTCCTCATCGTGGGCAAATAGTCCCCCGCCAGCGTGCTGGTCTCGGACACCGCGCTCGTCAAAGTAGCTTTGGGGTTTCAAGTCCATCACCACCAATTTTTCTATTTCCCTGTCATTCAAGCCCTGGCCCTTGTACAACTCCCGGAGTTTTGAATAGGTTTCCCGCACGGAATCGGAGCCATAATAGCTGTCATTCTCGCCGGTGGCCATGTAGACAGGTGTGCGCGCTGCCGCAACAGGAGCCAGGTCTCCGTCCCACTGGGAGCTGACCAGCAGATAGGCCGTGAACAGCTCCGGGGCAAGCTCCATCACCAGTGAGCCGGTTTCCCCGCCGCCGGAGTAGCCCTCCAGGTACACCTTGTCCGGGTCGATGCTGTAGTGGGCCAGAACATACCGCACCAGTGCCACCGCCTGCCGGGCGCTGGTCATGTTCCAGTCGCTGAGCTGTGGCGCAAGGACGATCATTTCCCTGTTATACTTCTGAGCCTCAATGCCGAAATCCTCCGTGCGGATATTCACCCCCACGCCCTGGAAATGCAGGCCGCCGTAGCCCGGCAGGGTCACAAACAGAGCATAGGGCTTTGTGCCGTCATAGCTTTCGGGGATGTACATCCCGAAATGGATGTCCCCTTCGTTTTGGTCGTGCAGCACATTGTCAAACTGGAATCCCCGAATGTACTCATTGCCAAAGGTGATATCCGCAGGAGATTCCGGCTGGGTGTTCATGGTCAGGTAATTCCGCATAATGGTTGCCGCCTCCGCCCTTGTGGCGCTGCCCTTTGGGTCAAAGCGGTTGTTCCCTTTGCCGCTGATGATGCCGTTGGCCCTGGACCAGTCAACAGCTTGGGCAGCGTAGTTGGCAATGCTGGACTCGTCTGCAAAATCCCGGCTTTCCGAGGCGGCTGGGCTACCCGCATACCGCCACAAAATGACGGCCATGTCCTGGCGGGTGACGTTATCATTCACGCCGAACCGTCCGTCGCCATACCCGCTGACAATACCGCTGGCCCCCGCCCAGTTCACCGCGCTGGCGTACCAGCCGCCCTGCACATCCGAAAAAGCCCCGATGTCTACCACAGGAGGCTGGCCCTCGTTACGGTAGAGAATTGCCGCCAGCATAGCGCGCGTCAGGGGAGCGTCAGGGGAGAATTTACCGCCCCCGGTGCCGCTCATTAAGCCCTGCTCGGTCACGTAATTTACCGCCCCAGCATACCACGCCGTGGCAGGAACGTCATCATAATCTGTGCCCGCCGCCAGCGCGTAGAGTGCTGAGAATCCCGCGAAAACCAGCGATAATACCAATGAAATTGCCTGTTTCAAGTGCATCTTCCTTCCTACAGAGTTTTCTATGTCTATGTATAATTATAAAAAAATCGAGACCTCTTGAGAAGTCTCGATTGGTTCATACTGTATAAACCTTTGGGTTATAACTATTTGCCGCTGATAACCGCCCGCACCCCTTTCAGAAACTTTTTCACCGTCCTGGAAGGCGTTGGCGAGTGCAACAGCCCATAGGGGATGGAATGGCTCCACTCCACAGGAATCACCTTCAAAAGCGGATGGACGTTCGCCCAGGGCGGCACCACCAGCAGCAAATCGCTGCCGTTCTCGCAGCGGTTGAATACCTCCAGGCGGTACAGGTCGAAGTCAACGATATTCACCTGCGGGTGCTCCTGCCACAGCTCGTCCCGCAGCTCGTCCACATAATTGCTCCAGTTGCGGTGCATCATCAGCAGGTTCTGGCCGTGCAAATCCTCCACCGTCAGGCGTGTTTTTTCAGCCAGCGGGTGATAGATAGACACCGCCACGCACAGCGGCTCCCGGGACAATTCGAACCCGGCACAGTTTCGCAGTTCCAGCATGGTTTCATCGAAGATACCCGCAACCACGTCGATATCCCGGCCCAGGTTGGCGAGGATGTCCCGAGCGTTTTCCGGGGTGTTGTCGAAGGGGACGATCTGAAACTTGACTTCCGGGCAGCGCTCATGGAGAGCGGGCCAAAGCTCCATCAGCGCCTGGGCCGGGGTCATGGGCGAAGTGCCGATGCGGATGATATTGATGTCCTCCTGCATGGCGTTCTTAGCCCGGCTGACGGAGTCCCTGCAATACTGGATAATATATTTCGTATCTTTATACAGCGACACCCCAGCTTTTGTCAGGGTCAGACCTCGGTGGGTGCGGTTGAACAACTTTACATCCAGCGCTTCTTCCAGCAGGTTTATCTGCTTTATGACCGCCGTGGGCGTGATGAACATCTGCTCCGCCGCCTTGCTGAAGCTGCCTGCATCCGCGGCCATGAGGAAGGTTTCCAGTTGAGGGTTATACATATCAGTAAACCAGCGCGGTGAAGGAGAACTGCACCAACTTCCATTCATTCTCCCGCTGGACGTACACCTCGGTGACGGCAAAGTGGTGGGTGGTGGGCTGGCCGCCCAGCAGCAGGCCGTAGTTGCAGTCGGTTATCACGATGGCAGTATCGCCCCAAAGCTTCACATCCTGCTTATTCAGCACGATCTCCGTGGGCTGGAAGATCTTGTCGGTGAAGCACCGCATTTCTTCCTCCATGCCGCAGGTCACGCCGATATGCACGAACATACACGCCGGGTCGGCGATGGACTCCATACCAGGGACATCGGCTTTTTCCATGTACTCCCAGAACTTCTTAGAAACAGACAGTACCTTTTCTTCCATTTTACTCGCTCCTTTTTTAGCGGGACAATCCCGCAGTTTATACCTGAAAGTATACACTAACCAGACTCATTTTGCAAGGCTTTTTTAAGAGAGCTGCCTTTCCCAAAACTCCACCGCCCGGTCGAGCCAGCCCTCGGCCACGGTGCCGGTACCCAAGCCAAAGCCATGGGGCAGACCCGCAAAGACTTCAATCTCCGCGTCCGTGCCGCTGCGCCGGATGCGCTCAATGCGCCGCTCCATAGTAGAATAACTGGCAATCCAGTCGTTAGTACCCACGCAGGCATAGGTGGGCGGCTCAGTGCCCAGCACCTCCGAATGCCCTGTGTACTGCATGATGACCGCACCCGGCTGGGGGTACTCATCCTCGCCAAAGGCCGCCGTGCCGTAGGAGCCGAGATACGCTGCCATCCTCGCCCCGGCGGAGCCGCCCCAGAGAGAATATCCCGCTGTGTCCACTTCCAGTTCATCGGCGTGTTCATGGATGAAGGCGATTGCTCGGGCTAAATCCTCACAGGCGTTCTGCGCGCCGGGTCGGTAGATGAGGGCAAAAGCGTTGTAGCCCTTCTTGCTCAATTCCAGCGCGTGAGGAAAGCTGTCATGCATGGCCCCCACATAAGCAAACCCGCCGCCAGCGTTGCAGATGGCAAACTTGCCCCCCGGCTCGCCCTTGAAGAAGAACAGGCCGGTATCTTCTTTGGCGGGGTCGGCGGCTTTTTCTTCGTCCGTGTAGATGTCATAGAAAACCTGGCTGCCCGCCGCGGCTTGTTCTTTCAGGTAGTTGCAGATTTCCACCGTCTTGTCCGGAACGATGTAGTTGTACCAGGTCAGGCCCAGGTCACCCAGAGTATCTCCGCTGCAATAGCCGTTGTCTACTGGGAAGATAAGCCGCCCATAATCGTCAAAGGTTGGGTCAGCCGTCACGGTTTCTATTGCTGTGCTGGTTGTGTATGGCTCGTAGTTCATGCCATTGCCTCCTTGTAGGGCGGTGGTTCCGCAGGCAGTCAGGGCTGCGAGACCGGCAGAAATAAGAGTTGTGATTGCTTGGTTCATGAATAACCTCCTTCCGATTCCTGTACTATTATAAGCGAAGTGGGCAGGGGTGAGAAGTTCCGATTGGTTATATGGTATGAACCTTTGGGCTATATCAGCTTTGCAAAAAAAGCGCCCGCCGCTAAAAAGTTAGGGCAGGCGCTTTCATTATGTTTTACTTATGTTCTTTCAGCTTTCTGGCCGCTTCCTCTCTCTGTCGGCACAACTCCGCCCAGCTGGGGGTCTTGGCGAGTATGTCTGCCAATTCTTCCAACGCGCCGGGGATATCTATGCCTGTACCAGTAATTTTCGCGCCTCGTTATGTAACATTGCTATCACCTTCTGTTTACATTCTACACCTTTAGTCAAATTCACTGTTATTTTATTGGGGTGCTATAATCAGGTCATGTCTGCCTCCATTGCGGCCATGCGGGCTCTGGAAAGCCAGATCAGGACGTTAGAGAAAGCCATTGAGAAGCAGTTTGAAATCATCCCCAACACGCTTATATCCATCCCTGGCATCGGCAAAGTCTATTCCGCTGGCATCATCGCAGAGATTGGCGATATATGCCGCTTCACCGGACAAGCTTCCGTTGCCAAATATGCCGGTCTTGTCTGGACACAGCACCAGTCCAATGAGTTCGAGGCCGAGGATACTCGCCTGATCAAATCCGGCAACCGCTACCTACGCTACTATCTGCTGGAAGCCGCCAACTCCGTGAGAAGATGCGACTCCGAGTTTCGGCGCTATTACGACCTCAAGTTCAAGGAGGTTAACAAGCACCAGCATAAACGCGCACTCGCTTTAACTGCCAGAAAACTGGTTCGGTTGGTCTTTCGACTGCTGAAGGACAACCGCCTGTATAAACTGCCGGAGGGCTGAGCTACCGCTCTCTACTCTGGTGAACGAGGCCCTGTCTTCATGTTTTCAAAAATTTCGGCAGGCAGGGCTTTGGTTTGTGTTGCCTTTTTATGCCCCAATGTGCTGTTTCCTGGCTGATTTCCCCGAAATTTCCTCTTATTTTCCTCTTGACTTCATACCATTAGACTCCGGGATAAAATGCGCCAGCGGCGGCTCAATAGCCTCCACCCGGTCAACCACCACGCTCTTAATCTGGCCGATGGTCTTGTTCATCACATCCCCCAGGGGCGCTTTCATCAGTTTATCCGCTATCTCCATGCGGATGGTTTCCAGTATGGTGTATGCGCTCACGTGGGACAGAATGGTTGAAATGGCAAAAAACAGAAGCCTCACCAGATACCCGGCCACGCAGAACCCGCACCAGAATAAAATTTGTGAAACGTCACAGTCACCGGCGATAAACAGTTTCAAAATCTGATACACGCCGAGGAATGGGACGAATCCGCCGAACACGCTGATTATGGAACAAAGCACGGACAAAATCATCTTGCCTTTGCAACGGGCGGCAAAAGATAGCAGCGCCTGGAACCATGACTGTTCGTTGTTCAATGTAATGACCTCCTTTTCTTTGCAACACCACGGTTTTATCTTGAATTACGCCGTAATGTCTGCTATACTTTATTGAGGTTAGATATTACTAACCTGCCCGCACAATAATCTACCGCATTTTGAAATCCAATGCAATAGTTTAGACTAACTTGCGTTGAATCGTGCTGAAAGTTCGTTGAAAGTGGATAACAGAATGAAAACAAGGAGGCTGCCATATGAACACACGGACAAAGCATTTACCAGAACCATTTCTGTCACAGTTCAGGTTTGTTCCCTGTGCTTGTAAAGAGACATTAAACTTGGAAGGAAAATGTTATGCCCCACCAGAGGAATTAGGTGAGGGTTATTACTGGTACTACGAAAAAGAGGGATTATTCGCCATCGGTGTACTTGACTTGTGTCTGAAAGAGGATTTTGTGTTAGAATACCAGCAACAGGATTTTATTTCTATCAATTATTACGACACCATATCCGCAGAAGAACTTTCTCCTTATAAACGCTTGTCGGCAAGTTGTATCCGGGGGCATGTATCAGACAGTCAGATTTTTCGGGCCAGATACCATAAAAATGTACCCATTCACGGGATAGAGCTTATGTTCATGCCTGGATATTACCACGATTATCTGGAACAGAAATATCCCGGTGAATTTCCCGATCCCAAAGAAGCATTCCGTAGCGTAGACGGAGTTTCTGATTTTCCAGAATTAGTGCTGCTCATGCGCCAGACACAGACATTTCAGGGAACCGGTGCAACGGCTCATTTGTTTTATGAAAGCAAAATCGCAGAAGCCATTTCCCTGATTGCCGAAAAGACAAAGGAACACAAAGGCTTTGTTCCAAGCGGTGATCTGACAAAGGAAGACTTGATTAACCTGGATGCGGTAAAGTGCTATATAGAGGATCATTTTGCTTTTGACATCCGGGCAGAGCATTTAACAAAAATCGCCTGCATGGGACAGACAAAACTTCGCTATTCTTTCAAGAAACTGTATGGATATACTATAACAGAATTTATCCAGAATAAACGAATCGCCCATGCAGAGTATATGCTGGTCGGCACGGATTTTACAGTAAGCCAGATTGCGGAATCCGTAGGTTATCATCATGCAGGACGGTTCGCAAGCCTGTTTCGGAAAAATACAGGGTTGTTTCCAGAGGAATATAGACAGTTGATGAAAAAGTCATGATACCTTTAGAACAGAAAAGGTGTGTACCTGAAATCACAGATACACACCCATAACCGTCTGTCTATGTTGTCCCACGGCAATCACTGTCAAATTTATAACCTACGCTGCGTATGCTTTTAAGGCACCACCGCACAAAACAATAGACACCGAGGAAGAGATAGTGATATAATAGACACATGAATAAACAAATA
>QZEE01000035.1 GCA_009917445.1 bacterium D16-76
CTCATGGCCACAAGCTGCCTGCCCTCGTTCTGGTCTGTGCTGGATACGCGGATATAGCCGTAGGTTTTCATATTTTGACCCCTTTCTATTTGATATGGCTTCTTTCACAATACCACATAGCAAATAAAAAAGCGCCAAGACGTTTAACCGTCTTGGCGCTGGCATTATCCTAAATGTAAGAAGGACGTGCGCACACGTCCTTCTTCTCTACGTCAATCCATTTCGATGCCCAGTTTTTTTGCGATTTCCTCCGCTGTCATGCCCAGCCCCTTTGCTTTCGCCATAACCGTCCGCATAGTAACCGGATGCAGAAGCTTTTGCTTTTGCGCTTCCAAAGCTTCAATTTCGGCCCTCTTTTTCTCAATTTTGGCATCAATTGACTGTATGCGTTCTTCTACTGTTTTGACTGCCATACATAACCCGCCTTTCTTTTTTGTTTTAATTTTATCTCATAGGAAAGATGCCGTCAAGTCAATTTTTGGATGCCAAACTATTTTCGCAGCCCGGCTGACCCTCTGTTTCAATCCCTCCACAAAAATCCGCCAGCATTTTGTCTATTTTTGCAATTATTTCTTCTTTTTCATATGCTTTTCCCGTATTTTCTGGCAGATGGCAAAGCCGCTCACGCTGGGGAGCATGATGTCCAATATGGCAAGGTCCAGCTCTGTGGACTCGATGCAGGCCAGAGCATCCTGCGCTGTGTAGAACTTGCAGACCTCATAGTTTTCATTTTTGAGGTACAGCTCCACCAGGTCGGCTATTTCCTTTTCATCATCCACCACAAGGATTTTTTCTGGCATAAGCAACCCCCTTCCCTGTTTATAAAATTGTAGCAAACTATGCGGCACAGTTTCTTGAGCCTTATATGAGAAAACATTAAGATTTTCTTAAGCAGGTACATTTCCTTCACGTAATTCCCCGCCGGCTTACCGTTCTGCAAGCATTATACCGGGATACTTTTGAAATATCAAGGCAAACGACGTTAAAATTCCGATATCAAATATTCGGGTTATCTTTTCTCTGAGGTAGTTTCTTTTCAAATGGGTAGTTCCCTGCACCCGCCACTATGACAGGAGGCACCTGCCACCGATAGGGCACAAAGCCCCCTTGGCGGCAGGTGTTTTTGTCATATCTTCTTTAAGCGAAAAAGTAAACTGCTTTTACCACCTTTGGTACGATATCGCGGTTCTGTTTCCAGTAGTTCTGCCTTATGCAAATCCTGCAAGGCCCTGCGCACCGTAGACTGCGATAGCTTTAGTTCCCTGGCGATAGTAGGAATAGCAGGCCAGCATTCGCCAGCCCTGTTCGCCCGGTCTGCGAGATAGATATACACAGCTACGGTCCGGTGCTACAAGTCCATCTTGTCGAGAAAATCAAACCGGCCCATCCTGTGATACCTCTTGCTCAGAATCACGGTTGTGGGGAGCGGCCTCTTTTAACGGCCTGTTTTGCCTGTTGGCGGGGCCTTTATGCTTTGAGGTGCGATTGCGCTGTTTTTGTGCAGGTGCGTCTTGGCTCTGTCCAACATCCGGCGCACCCTCTGGCGGTGTGTCATCTTCTTTCAGCCAGTCAGGATGGTACTTCAGCACAATGGCCTGGAGTAGTTCATTCTTCTCCGCATAGGCTACCTTGCGGTTACCGTTCTCCGGCACAGCGTATTGCTCGTTAAACTGAATGCCCCAATCGAAGTAGAGCTTTAGCCTGACTTTCATGGGATAGAACCCGGTTTTCATCACGATGAACTGACCCTTTGGCATGGACTTCAACTCATCTGGCGTCATGAGGGGAAGCGGTGAATAAAAAGCGAATCTCCTACCGCCTGTGCGAAGCCCGCATAAAGAGCGGCAAAACGTACCGGCAGATAGCGGAGGAAACGGATATCTCCCTAAACACCTTAAACGCTTACATGAACAAGGGCGTTATGCCCGGTGCGGACAAGCTGGCGCTGCTGTGCCGGTGCCTGGGGACTTCGGCGGATTGGGTGCTGGGGCTGAGGGAAAATGCGGTTCGGGATGCCCTGTAGCTGGCGCCGCGCCTGCGCCGGGTGCCAAAAGCTTGATAGAATATTGGATAGGCGTGAGCGGGCCTGCTGCGCTGCCTGTGTATACTTTGGCCCGGACTCGGACGATGTGCCGATTTGCCATAAATTTATGAAAACTACGCTCCCTGCCAGGAATGCGGGGAGTGGGAAGGATCGTTAACATGGAACAGAAAAAATATGAGCTAACAGACGAAAAAACGGAATGCCTTGGCCGAACGCTGCACCGCGTCCGCGCGCTGCGGGATTTCCAGAACGTAAAAGCCGGTGACATGGGCGGCTGGGTAGAAGCGGAAAAGGACCTCGCTCATTCGGGCAACGCCTCGATTATATAGATCGGGAACATAGGGTCGGGTAAGCCCCCGGTAGTTTGTTTTCCTGTGTTTTCCGTCACCCTTCTCACCGCCAAAGCCTTGGCGAAAAAGGATGTGGTCAGCAGCCGTTGCAAGGCTTTCACCCTGCCGGTCCTGCCTTCCTTTTGAGCCTTTACAATACGTCCCCTGCCGCCAGAGCTGCGGGGTGAAATCCACCCGCGCATAGGTACGGGCTATTTCCTTCTGTGTGGCCCAGCGGGCCGTGCCATGCTACGGTCTTTGCCTTGATGTTCAACGAGTAGTAATTCGCCAGCGCGGCGATCCCGGCCAGGATTCCGAACATGAGCCCTGCGGCTAAAATCAATGTTCCTACATTCTGCGGACTTGTATCCACATCTTTCTCTGCTTGTCTTTCTTTTCAAAACCTTTTATAATGGAAAGGAAATCAAAGGACGGGAAGTGTTCCACTTGGGAAAAAATCAAAAACCGGACGGGTATCTTGTCTGCGAACAGAAGCTGGTCTACGCCTTGCTCATGGCCAGCGCCGGGATGATGGGGGCCTACACCTACCTCCTGCGGGGCGGGGTGTTCTGCAACGCCCAGACAGCCAATATCCTCGTCATGGGCATGTCCTTTGGCAAAGGCGATTGGGCAGGCGGGCTATACTATCTGATCCCTTTTGCGGCGTACCTGCTGGGGGCGTTTGTATCGGAGATTCTGCCGTCGCCAGTTAAAAAGCTGGGCTTCCTCCGCTGGGATACATACCTTATAATAGTGGAGACAGCGGCGCTGTTCCTTCTAGGCTTTGTCCCGCTGACTGTGCCACACCAGATCGTCCAGGTCATCATCAACTTTTTAGCGTCCATGCAGTACAACACCTTCCGGCAGGCCGAAGGTATCCCTATGGCCACCACCTTCTGCACCAACCACATTCGGCAGGTGGGGGTGGGCTTTGCCAAGGCACTGCGCAAAAAAGACAGCACAGCCCTTCGCCGTGGGCTTATCCATCTGGGGATGGTGGCCTGCTTTTTTGTGGGCGCGGCCCTGCTGACTTCCCTCTGCGCTGCCATGGCGGAAAAGGCCATTTGGATTACTCTGGTTCCCATGGGTATTGTGCTTGTCAAACTCATCCGCGCCGACCTGGGTTCCGAGCACGAAGCCCTAGACCGCAAACCCTCCGGGCACTAAAATTTTACATGGCCAGCCCGGCCATGTGTATGCCATCTTCAGTTTCCTCCTGCGCCATGCCCCTGCTGGCCTGCAGTTCCTCGTTCCAATCCTTACAATCCGGGAAGTGGGCCGTGACTGTTACCTCCCACTCATCCAGCAGCTGCTTGGCAATCCTCGCCGCCGCGTCATGTCCGGCTTGGTCGTTGTCCAGGCACAGGGTGACTTCCTCCAACTGCGGCACCTCATCCAGAAGCCGTTCGATGGGGGAAATCCCCACCCAAATGCGTGGCCACAGCATCTTCTTCAGTGTATCCATAAAAATATTGCAGAAACTTCACAGCATCGCCGCCCACCTGGGTGTACTGGTCGAACCAGAAGTGCCTCCGGATGGTGACGCGCTCGTCATGGTATTTCCATTCCCACTCGCTGCCTGATTTCTTCAGCGCCTCCCCATGGGAGCGCAGCCAGTACACCAGGTCGGCGCGGCCTGCCTGATAGCGGTCTTTTGCGGTCATGTATCAAACCACCTCACAAAAAAAGCCCCCCACATGGAGATGTGGGGGTAGATAAAATAATCTTGTTTTCTGTCACTTTTTCTGCTATCATATAGGTGCGCAATCATGCGCGGGAGCTTGCCAAAAACGGTAGGCGGTTGGCCCTCTCCAGAGGGCCTGGAACCTCTGATTACATAGAGCCCCACTGGGGATTTCGTGGAAAGGAGGGCATACTTATGAGTGCTTACGAGACGCTGTCCATTACAATGATGGTCCTTTCTGTTATTGTGATGCTGCTTATCGCATACATCAACAGCACAAAAAAGTAACCGCCCCGGCCAAGGTCGCGGTTACTTAATCAAAAAGTAGCTTTAACTCGGGCCAACCGTCTATCGGCAGGCTCTCTTTCTGTTTCTATTATACTCCCATTTCTTCGGCCTGTCAACTCCTACCCCAACTCCTACCCCAGCTTCTGCCCCTGGGCCAGCTTCTTTTCCGCAATCTTACTGAGCAGCTTGCGGTCAGTCCGGCCCACCTGCGGAGCGTAGTATTCCTGTAATTTATCCTCAAAGATGCGGGCTGTCTGGCGCAGGAGGCTAAGAGCGGAGTCTGTGACCAGCCAATTCTGCTGCTGATTCTGAGGGTGCAGCGAGTTAAGCAGGCGCTGGGCATATTCATTCTCCTTGGCAGCGGTGCTAAAGTATGCAATAGCCCGCGTCTCATCTTTTTCCACGCCCTGGCCCCGGCGGTACAGACACCCGAGGGCATGTGCGGCAAAGATATTGCCCTCGTCTACAGCTTTCCTATACCCCATGGCGCGCATCTTACCGATGCGGTACTGCCAGTAACCCGGGTTTTCACTCCGGGATTCCTCGGTCAAAAACACAGACAGCGCCTTGCGAAACCACTCCTGAGCCAGCAATTCTCCGCACAGCCGAAACCATTTCAGGCCATGAGTCCTAAATCGTACATGGCGAGGCCGCTGCCCTTTGCCGCTTCGTCCAACAGAAGCGCCTTTACCCCAATAGGGTCCGGAACAGCATCATCCGTGCCGTATAACAGTTCCCGCGCCCGCTTATAATCCTCCGTCTGAATCCCCTTCTGATACTCAATTCCCACCGCCGCCTTGACCACAGCGTTGCGCACAGCCTTGAATTCCTCGTTCTGTGAGAGTGGCACCCGCTCCGGCAAGTGGCTGGAATAGGTCTGGATAATCCTCTCCCGCTGCTGATACCACAGGTCATAAAGTTCCGCAATGCGGCTGTCCGAGGCAAGATCGTCCACGATAGCGTCCACCAGTTTTTTCGTTCCGGCAGAAAGATACCCATAAACCTTTTTGCCCTTCGTTCCACGCAAACGCCGAGCGCAGCTTCATAACCCCCTGCTTGGAAAGGTATCCCTCGTTCTCCAGGTCGGAGTAGGCGATAAGGTGGATATGCGGGTGGTACGATTCGTCATGGAAAGCCGCGAACCACTTCAAGTGCTCCATGGGTGTCTTGAGATTTTCAGAGAGAGCCTGTGTCTGCGTCCGCAGCATATCCCGCCAGCGGGAGCCATGGTCAAAGCCCAGGCGCACGGCATCCTCGCGCCGCAAGGAAATTATAATCGTCCAGACGTTCCCCTTGTGCTGGTTCAAATCGTCAGACACCTTCTGCAAGTCCACCTGCACACCGCTGTCCGTGAACAGCCCATGGCTGCCGAAGCGTTCCGCGCGGGGGCGGGTGGCTATGTATTTGACGTAGCCGCCCCGGCCCTGGCGGGTGCTGGGCTTCCGGCAGCCGAATTTTGTAACGGGATTTGCCAATAGCTATCACCTCTTCTGCCAGTCTACGGCATCCGCAAAACGAAAATCCCCATTGAGCCGTTTACCTCTTTGACGCACTCACCCCGCAGCGGGGAGGGCATATCCCTGTCGATATCCTGCGTAGCCGCGATAATGTTCATGAGCATAGCCAGCTCTACATACTGCACGCAAGGGACCGCCACGGAGTTCCCCAAAGCCCGCTCCCGAGCAGATGGTGGGGGATACGGGCATCGGCCCTGTATACCGCCCATCTTGCTTGTGGTTCTCAAACACCAGTGGCTGGTGCCCATGCTCCTGTGCCCGGAGGAGGCCTATGCAGGGCAATTCGTATCAACATGCAGAACCATGTTCTGTTGAGATTAGAACATGGTTGACTTCCTGAACAGGTTGAAGTATAGTGGATATTAACGCACTTAACTTGTTCTGGAGGGATAAAATCATGAGCGATTTCCCCACTGTAAAAAAGAAAGATATTCCCCTGTCGGTGTTGCTTTTGGCGGCGCATGTGGCGGTGAACTATAGGAGATTGATTGGAATTTTTACCGGCCTCTCCTCTCTGGGTGCCGGGGGGGGTTATCGGCCTTATGCAGTACCTGGCGAATGTGGTGTTGGCCCTTGTGCCGGTGGCAATGCTGGTGCTGGTAGCCATGTTCGTTTTCCAGGGCAAGGCGGTGGCGAAGGCCCTATCGGCTCTGTGTGTGCTCATGGGCGTTGGATTCCTTGTGAACCTCAGTTTGGCTCGTACAGGAATATCGTTTTTCTCCAAATGGGTTTTTACGAATTGTTCCCCCACTTTGGGGATTTCGGCGCGTCGCTGGCGTTCGGCTTAGGCATGCTCCAAATCGGGAGCAAACTGCGCAAGAGTAACCTGCGGCCCCGGCTCAGGTCTTACGGCCTGACATTCTATGGACTGCTGTCCGTGGTTGTGCTCTTCGTAGCAATACCCGCCTTTATGGATGTGACCGTCACCCTGAGCGTCGCAAACCTGCTGAGCTATGCCCTTTTCATGGCTGCTGGATTCTTCATGCCCGCAACGCTGCTGGAGGACGGAAAAAAATCCTACCCCGTGAATATGAACAATTTTTTGGTGACCATAGTGCTTGCCGCTTTCATATATCTCGCGGGCGGCACAATAGGTTATTCTTCTTATGCGGACAGCCACCGTATGCCCGGGATCACAACCGTCAGCTGCCCGGTGTGCCACAAGAAGTATACCGACAACGGCAATAAAAGCAGCATCCAGCGCAAGAATATGTGCGAGAGCTGTAGCATCGGATATAAAGCCACTAAGGACGCGCTTGGATGGTAAAGCAAGCCAATTGTTGAATAGGGAAGGCCCCCGGAGAGAGATTCCGGGGGCCTTTTTTGCGCTTTACCTTAGATAGTGTCGTCAATAAATAAAGAGCCAAATAGCAATCCAACGGATTTGGACAGCGGCAGCGAAAGAAGCGGCGTTTTTAGCGTAGCGCGTAACAATACCGCGCCACCTTTTGAGAAGGAAAGCGTTCTCATGGCATATGGCCTGATTTTCTCCCTCGCTCTGTCGCTTATATCGTGCCGGTGTTGTTCTCCTGCCATTTTCCTGCCCTCCCTTTGCTTTGAGGACTATAGAAGCCCAATTTTATGGCAGCGCAAAACAAGGAAGATTTATCCGCGCAGGAGGGGATAGTAAAAATCTCGCCCAGCCGGGACTCCGTATTCTCTTTTTCCTGCCGTACATTGTCACATTGGGCCAGATGCTGTTCCGAGCCGCTCATCGAAAGCCTCAGCCGTATCGGTAGCTATGGCCTAAAGCATAGGCTTGGATTCCCTTTTGGAAAAGGGGATGACCCTAAAACTGGCTTCTCAGATATCCGGCCAAGAGGCATGCGGGTGCTGGCACCGCTCATACGCTTTTGCGTTTTATCAGCACCGCGCTGATTTCAATTTTCATGGCATGGGAATCCTTTTTCTCTACCATTTCCGCCAGCCTGCCCACGGCCGTTTCCCCCATGAGCTGGGTGGGGACGTGGACGGTAGTCAGCGGCGGGTCCATGTAATTGCAGAGGGGCAGGTCGTCGAAGCCTACCACGGCCACGTCCTCAGGGATCTGGTACCCGGCCTCCTTCAGCGCCGCTATGGCCCCGATAGCAATGTGGTCGTTGTCCGCAAAGTAGCAGTCCGCCGGTTCTTCACCGCTTTCCAGCAGGGCCTTCATGTCGGCGTAGGCGCCCTCCTGGGAGGGCGTAAGCTGGTGGACAACAGACTTTGCGGTGGACATGCCGTTTTTGCGGATAGCCTTGTAAAACCCGTCGGCCCGCTCGGCAAAATTGCTGATTTGATAGGAGGAGCACAGGTAGCCCGGCTGCGCCCTGCGCTTGGAAACAAGATGCTGGGTGGCAAGGAACGCGCCCTGGATATTGTTGATGAGGACATAGTTATAGTCTGCCGTTTCAAAATAAGCGTCCAGGATGACAAGGGGCATTTTCATCTGCGAAAAGCGGGAAAGCGACGGGGCGTCCATCTCTGTGGCCAGAAGGATGATCCCCCGGAAGCCGGAGGCCTCCAAGGTGTAAAGCTGCTCGGGCAGGGTTTCATCCTCGTAGAGATAGCGGATGAGTAAATCATACTGCGCTTTTTTACACCCAACGCTTACGCCGTTTGTCAGGTCTGCAAAAAAGGGGGTGTCCCCCACCACCGCGCCGCTGCGCCTGTATACCACCAGGCAGAACTGCCCTTTCCAGCTGCCGCGGGCAACGGCCTTCCGGGAGAAGTCGTAGCCTAAGCGCTGGGCGCCCTCTATCACCTGCCGCCTTGTGGCGGTGCTGACGCCGGGTTTGTTGTTTAGGGCCATGGAAACCGCCGCCTGGGAAAGCCCCAGCTCCTTTGCCAGCTCTTTTGCTGTAATCGCCATGCTGCTCACCTCCGTTCCAGTATAGAGGATTCAGTGAATTAAGTCAAGAAACACTGAATTTTTTCTGCAAATTAAGTTCCCGGCCTGGTATCCTTTTAAGTACGGAAAACTTTGAAGGAGGAATTTTATGGCAGCTATCAAGCTGGGCTTTGCGCCTACCAGGAGAAGCATTTTCAGCGCGCCGGACGCGGTGAAATACCGGGGCCTTACCGCCGCCCGCCTGCGGGAGCTGGGCGTGGAGTTTGTAGACATTGACGACATAAACGAAGAGGGCCTGCTCTATGATGAAAACGACCGGTTGAAGATCCTGGAAAAATTCAAGGCGGCGCAGGTGGACGGCCTTTTCCTGCCCCACTGCAATTTCGGCACAGAATATCTGTGCGCCAGGCTGGCCAAAGACCTGGGCGTGCCCGTGCTGCTGTGGGGCCCCCTGGATGAGCGGCCTGAGCCAAACGGCGTGCGGTTGCGGGACACCCAGTGCGGGCTGTTTGCCACCGGGAAGGTGCTCAGGCGCTTTGGTGTACCCTTTACCTATATGACGAACTGCCGATTGGAGGATCCTGTGTTTGCCCGGGGCCTAAAGGATTTCCTGGCCGTGTGCAATGTGGTAAAAACCTTCCGCCATATCCGTATTTTGCAGATAGGGCCAAGGCCCTTTGACTTTTGGAGCACCATGTGCAACGAAGGGGAGCTGCTGGAAAAATTCGGCGTGGAGCTGTCGCCCATCCCCCTGCCGGAGCTGACCGCAGAGGTCAAGCGGGCCATTGCCGACAAGGGCGAGGTGCGGGAAACCATGGCCTATTGCAAGGCCAATATGGAGATCAACGTCACCGAAGAACAGCTTGAAAACGTGGCGGGGCTGGCCGTGGCCATGGAGCGCCTGATGAAAAGGTACCATTGCGCCGCCGCCGCTATCCAATGCTGGAACGCCTTGCAGGGCGAGCTGGGCATTATGCCCTGCGCCGCCAACGCCCTCCTCAACGAAAAGGGCCTGCCTGTTGTTTGTGAAACGGACATCCACGGGGCCATCACCGCTTTGCTGGTGGAAGCCGCCGCGGGCGACGGGACCCGCAGCTTTTTTGCCGACTGGACCATCCGCCACCCGGACATAGAGAACGGCGAGCTTTTACAGCATTGCGGCCCCTGGCCCATTTCCTGCGCCAAAGAGAAGCCGTGCATCACGTACCCCTTAGCTTTCGATCACCCCGGGGCCATCACAGCCGAGGCAAAGCACGGGGAGCTGACCCTGGCCCGGTTCGACGGCGATAACGGCCAATACAGCCTGCTTTTGGGCAATGCCAAAGGCGTAGACGGCCCCAAAGGCATGGGGACCTACCTGTGGGTAGAGGTGGAGAACATCAAGCGGCTGGAGGCCAAGATTGTGGAGGGGCCGTATATCCACCACTGTGTGGGCATACACAAAGACGTGGTGCCGGTGCTGTATGAAGCCTGCAAATACCTGGGCGTTGCGCCCGACCTATACGATCCCATTGAGGAGGAAGTGAGGGCGTATCTCCGTGGGGAATAAGGAATTAGAGATGCTCTCGTGGGATCTGCGCCAGGACGCGCTGGACATTATCATGGCGGGAGGCAGCGGACACATCGGCGGGGATATGAGCGTGCTGAATGCCCTGCTGGCGCTGTACAAAAACCATCTGCGTATTACGCCGGAAACCACCCATGACCCGGACCGTGACCGCTTTGTGCTGTCAAAGGGCCATGCCATGGAAGCTTACTACGCCGTGCTGTGCCACCAGGGGTTCCTTGACCTGGAGGACGTGAAGGCGCGGTTCAACAAATGCGGCTCGCCCTATATCGGGCACCCCAATAACAAGCTGCCGGGCATTGAGATGAACTCCGGCTCTTTGGGCCACGGGCTGCCCGTCTGCGTGGGCATGGCCCTGGCAGGCAAGCGGGATGGCAGAAAGTACCGGGTGTACACGATTTTAGGGGACGGCGAGCTGGCCGAAGGCTCGGTGTGGGAGGGGGCCATGGCCGCCGGCCACTATAAGCTGGACAATCTCTGCGCCGTTATTGACCGCAATGGTTTACAGATTTCCGGCTCCACCGAGGGCGTGATGGGGCACGAGCCTTTGGGCGCCCGGTGGGAAAGCCTTGGCTGGCATGTGCTGGAGGTAAACGGCGACAGCATTGCGGAGCTGGACGGGGCTTTCTCCCAGGCCAAGTCCCTTAAGGGGAAGCCTACGGCCATTATAAGCCGCACTACCAAGGGCTTTGGCAGCCCCTTGATGGAAGGCCGGGCAGAGTGGCACCACCGCCTGCCCACTGCTGAAGAATATGAAGCCATCAAAAAAGATTTTCAAAAGGGGAAGGAGGCGGCTGCCCGTGAATAAGATACCCAACCGGCGGGCCATCTGCCAAACGCTTTTGAAGCACGCGGCAACGGACAAAAGCATCTTTGCCCTGTGCAGCGACAGCCGGGGCAGCGCCAGCATGTCGCCTTTCTTTGAGCGGCTACCGGAGCAGTCTGTGGAGACGGGCATTGCAGAGCAGAACCTGGTCAGCATAGCGGCGGGTCTGGCCGCCTGCGGGAAAAAGCCCTATGCCTTTTCCCCCGCCTGCTTCCTTGCCGCCCGCTCCTACGAGCAGGCCAAGGTGGACTGCGCCTACTCGGGCACCAACGTAAAGCTCATCGGCATTTCCGGCGGGGTCAGCTACGGCGCTTTGGGCATGAGCCACCACAGCGCCCAGGACATTGCCGCCATGGCGGCCCTTCCCAATATGCGGGTGTACCTGCCCAGCGACCGCTTCCAGACGGAAAAGCTCATAGAAGCCCTTTTGCAGGATGAAAAGCCCGCCTATGTCCGGGTGGGCCGCAACCCGGTGGAGGATATTTACAGCGAGGGGGCCTGCCCCTTTCAGCTGGATAAGGCCGCATGGCTGCGGGGGAAAGGGGAAGCAGTGCGGGCCGCCATCATTGCCTGCGGGGAGATGGTGCGCCCGGCCCTGGAGGCGGCGGAAGCCCTGGCAGAAGCGGGCATAAGCGCCAGCGTGCTGGATATGTACTGCGTAAAACCCTTGGACCGGGAAGCTGTTTTGGAAGCTGCCGGGCTGGCGGATATTGTAGTTGCCGTGGAGGAGCATGGCCCCTTTGGCGGGCTGGGAAGCATGGTGGCGCAGGTGGTGGGCGAATGCTGCCCCAAACGGGTAAAGTGCCTGTCCCTGCCGGACGCGCCTGTGATAACCGGCACCTCGGCAGAGGTTTTTGAACACTATGGGCTTACAGGTCGGGGTATTGCAAAAACGGTGAAGGAGCTGCTGGGATGAAATACGTATTAGCCATTGACCAAAGCACCTCCGGCACCAAGGCGCTGCTTTTGGACGGGCAGGGGGAACTTTTGGGCCGGGAGGACCTGCCCCATGAGCAGAAGATCAACAGCCGGGGTTGGGTCAGCCATGACCCTATGGAGATTTACAGGAACACAGTCGCCGCAGCCAGAAGGGTGATAGAAGCCCAACATGTTGACCCGGCGGACATCGCCGCCATCGGCATCAGCAACCAGCGGGAGACCGCGCTCATCTGGGACCGCGCTACGGGTGCGCCTGTGGCCGACGCGGTAGTCTGGCAGTGCGGGCGGGCCCAGGATATTTGTGCGCGGCTGGAAACCCACGCCGGGGATATCCGCGAAAAAACCGGGCTGCGGCTTTCCCCCTATTTCCCCGCGGCAAAATGGGCGTGGATCTTGGAGAACACGCCGGGCCTTGAAAACCGCCCGTTATGCGCGGGGACCATCGACAGCTGGCTCATCTACAAGCTTACCGGCAGCTTTAAGACTGATTTTTCCAACGCAAGCCGCACCCAGCTTTTCAACATCCATTCGCTGCAATGGGACGAAGAGCTGTGCGGGCTGTTCGGTGTGCCCTTGGCAGCACTCCCCGAGGTCTGTATGAGCGACAGCTGCTTTGGCGAGACTGACATAGAGGGCGTGCTGCCCAGGCCTGTCCCCATATGCGGCGTTCTGGGCGACTCCCACGGGGCGCTTTTCGGCCAGGGCTGTGTGAAGCCCGGCATGGGGAAGGCCACCTATGGCACAGGCTCCTCCGTTATGGTAAACGTGGGGGAAAAGCCCGTGTTCAGCGACGGCGGCATCGTGACTTCCCTGGCCTGGGGCATGGGCGGCAAAATCAATTATGTGCTGGAGGGGAATATCAACTATACCGGCTCTGTGATCAAATGGCTGGTGGACGATGTAAAGCTGCTGGGCTCCTCGAAAGAAGCCGGGGAAGTGGCCGCCGGCGCGGACCCGGAGGACGGCACCTACCTGGTCCCGGCCTTTACCGGCCTGGGGGCGCCTTACTGGAAGCCGGACGCCAGGGCCATCCTCTGGGGCATGGGCCGGGGCACCGGGCGTGCTGAGATCGTCAAGGCCGCGGAGGAAAGCATCGCCTACCAGATCGCGGACGTGGCCTTTGCCATAGAACAGGGGGCCGGGATAAGGCTCCATGAGCTGCGGGCCGACGGCGGGCCTACCCGGGATAAATTCCTGATGCAGTTTCAAAGCGACATACTGGGGCTGGAGGTTGTGGTGCCGGAGCGGGAAGAGCTGTCCGGCATAGGCGCGGCCTACTGCGCGGGGATCGCCCGAGGCCTGTACGGCTGGGGGATACTGGAAAAGCAGGGCCGCACCCGGTTCCTTCCCCAAAGGGACGTGGCCTGGCGGGAAAAGAAATATGACGGATGGAAACAGGCAGTAAGCTTATTGCTATAAGGAGGAGAGCATTATGTCAGCAAACACAGCAGAACGCTGGGGCGTGTTCGAAGTAACCGTAACCGGCCCGGAGGAGGGGAACCCCTTTACAGAGCGGGAATTTTCCGGGGTGTTCCGGGGCAAAAACGAGGAAAAGCACGTTATGGGCTTTTATGACGGCGGGGGCGTGTACCGGGTGCGCTTCATGCCCAGCTTTGAGGGGGAATACACCTACGAGACCACCGGCAATTTCCCGGGGGCCCAGACCTCCGGCAGCTTTACGGTAACGCCGCCCAGGGAGGGCAACCACGGCCCCATGCGCGTTGTGAACCAATTCCACTTCGCCTATGAGGATACCACGCCCTATTATTCCGTGGGCACCACCTGCTACGCCTGGGCCCACCAGCCCGAGGAAATCCACCAGGAGACCCTTAAGGAGCTGGACAAGGGGTATTTCAACAAAATGCGCTTCTGTGTGTTCCCCAAGCACTATATCCATAATTTCCGGGATCCAGAGACCTTCCCCTATGAGGGTACGCCTATGGATAACTCTGGCCTGTGCGAAGAAAACTTTACTTATGAAATGGATATCTCAGGCAACCACTGGGACTTCACCCGTTTCAATCCCGAGCATTTCCGGCGCATCGAGCGGTGCATTTTAGAGCTACAGGAGCGGGGCATCGAGGCGGACATCATCGTCATGCACCCCTACGACCGTTGGGGCTTCAAATCCATGACCCCGGAGCAGGACGATTTGTATTGGAAGTATGTCATTGCCCGGTTTGCCTGCTACCGCAACGTGTGGTGGAGCCTGGCAAATGAATACGACCTTCTTTTTGCCAAGAAACTGGAAGATTGGGAGCGCTATGCCCAGATTCTCTGTGAAAAGGATCCGTATAACCACCTGCGGGGCATACACCAGTGCTTGAAGTTTTACGACCATTCCCGGCCCTGGATCACCCACTGCAGCCTGCAAAGGCAGGACCTTTACAGGCATGTGGAGTACACCGACGAATACCGGGTGCGCTGGGGCAAGCCTATCGTCTGGGATGAGATCAGCTATGAGGGCAACATCGACATGGGATGGGGAAACATCTCCGGCCAGGAACTGACCCGGCGCTTCTGGGAGGCCAGCCTGCGTGGCGGCTACGCGGGCCACGGGGAAACCTTCGTGGACAACGAAAACGATATCCTCTGGTGGAGCCATGGCGGGCCCCTGCACGGGGAGAGTCCGGCGCGCATTAAGTTCCTGCACAAGATACTGTGCGAGACCCCCGGCTGCGGACTCAGGCGCGGCCAGGGAAGCTTTGACGAAACAGTAGGCGTGCCCGACGGCATTGACCTCCTTCCCGGCGGGGCCTCCTATGAGATACACTACTACGGCTTCGGCCGGCCCAGCTTCCGGGATTTCATGAAGCCTGAGGGTAAGTGGAAGGTGGAAATTATCGACACCTGGGGGATAACCATCACCGACGCCGGGGTACACAGTGGTAAATTCCGCGTTTCCCTGCCGGGCAGGGAGTATATGGCTGTGAGGCTCAGGCGGCTTCCTTGAGGGGAAGAAAAGGCGCTGGACATATATGACAATAAAAAGGATGCGGCAAGGAACCCTCTGCATAAAAAAAGGCCCAGAAAAGCGCTCCCTGAATTACAGGGGGCGCTTCGCTTTGGCGTACTCGACCGGCGGGCTACAAGCTTTTCCCGGCAGCTGTATAGTGTATGGTGCAAAAGGGCCCGGATAGCGGGCATGAGGTTACCGTTTATGGAGGATCTGCTGCCAGAAAATTATTTCCCAGCGTTCGTCCTTACTTAGTGGTCAAAGGGCTTTCCCGTTTTCTGCAGGGCCTCGGTAAATCCAGCCAGCCCCTGCATTTTTTGACAGGGCTTTCATACTAGTCGGGTTCTGCCGCCAGGGCCTTGGTCTTATCCCCTTCATAGGCGCGATCCATCAAAAGGCAAACCGGATAGTCCGCCGGGCCAAGCTTCCGCAAGAGGGCGCGCCCCTGCGGACCATCGCCGCAGTTCCCGGCGGACAACGAAAGGATCACCCCATCCCAGCTGTTGTAAACGCAGAAATGCCTTTTCCAATATACCTTTTTCGCCCAGCGGTTTACCCGGACATAGATTATCTCCGTACTCTTTGGGCAGGCGCCCCCATTTGCACCCATTTTCCACTATGTGCAGCACCGCGTTCAGCACGTCCAGGTTACTTATTTTTGCTGGTTTCCGCTGTTCGGGAAAGTTCTCCGCGATTTGTCCCTATTGTTTTTTTCACAATTCCATTCTATTATTTTATCTCATTCCTTCATAGCCTATGCCGTAGTTACAGCCGGCCCCGGTGATGACAACATGTTTTTTGTGGTTTCCATTTGAAATACCTCCATTCATCAGGCATAATGAGAGCATACAATGTAGAGTAAACCCTACGTCAAGAGGATGGGAGATTTTTTTGGATTACTCCATAGGAGAAATTTTAAAGGTCACGGGGCTGGGGATACATACCCTGCGCTACTATGAGCATGAAAACCTGATTATCCCGTTACGGAACGCCAGCAACCGCCGCCGCTATTCAGAAAAGGATATTGCCTGGATTGCTTTTATCAAACGTCTGAAAGCAGCGGGATGCCGATTAAGGAAATCAAGAAATATGCGTCGCTGCGGGCTAAAGGGGACGCTGTTCTTTCAGAACATATGGAAATGGTGATACAGCACCGCCAATCTCTGAATGGGCAAATCAGGGGCAGTCGCAGGAGCATGAGGCCATGCTGGATGAAAGGATTGCCTTTTACCGGCAGGAGATTGAAAAGATTACAGATGCCGCAAATTGACGCGGTACTCCCGCAAATCATCTTCTTTCACGGTTTCGATGATTTTATCAAGTGCCGCAGCAAGAGCCGCTTTATCCTCTGGCAGCGTTCCTTGAAACTGAAATGTGTTTGACGCACCTAAAGCGGCAAATTGGGTGGGTATTTCCAGGCTTTCAAGCAAAGTGCGGATTTCCTTGTATTTTTCAATTTCGCCTTCCTCTTTCCAGTTGCCGCGCTGGATTTCCTGGTAAAGCTCCGAGTCCGGGTAAATGGTCAGCATATTGACGCCAATGAGCGTCGGGTGGAGCTGATTACAAACATCGGCAGTTGCCTTTGCGCCGATCCCACCACGGCCAGCGCCTGAAATGCTCACCAAGTAAAAGAAGCTGTAATGAATACCGGCTTGATCTAACCGCTGGCATTGTTTCACAATATCGGCGGCGGCATAGCCCTTATTCATAAATCGCAGGGCTTCATCATCGCCTGTTTCGATCCCGATTGTCAGGCCATCATATCCGGCTTGATGCAGGGATGCAAGTTCCTCGTCTGACTTTAACGTGACATCTGTAATCCGGGCAAAGCATCCAATCGTTTTAATTGAGGGAACATATTGCCGGATTAGGTCAGCGATTGCCATGAGCCGTTCAGCTTTCAAGACAAAAGGGTTTGCCCCGGTCAAAAAAGCCCGCTGAATTCGCTCCGGCCTGGGCAGCCCCTGCAAGCGGGCTGTCAGCATGGAGATGGGGTCTGTACTCCAAAGCTGGGCTTCCTGCAAGTCACTCTCCACATCTTCGAGGGGTGACATTCTGAATTTGAACGGCAAATCGTTATAGAGCGTACAGAATTTGCATTTGTGATGGGTACAGCCAGCCGTTACTTCAAGCAACAGCGAGGAAGCCTCGTAAGGTGGCCTCCATATTGTTCCAGTGTAGTGCATAGTAGAACCTCCTTGCCTTTTTTGCCATTATATCATGGTGCGGAGAAATTAAAAGTACGGTACTTTTTTGTAGTACCTTGCTTTTAACTGCATTGAAGATATAATGCCATCAGGAGGTTATGAAAAATGAGGAAAACAGAAACAGCAATCCAACGCTCCAAAAAATCTTAGGTGGCAAGTGGAAGCTTGAAATTCTTTACTATATTGCTTTTCATGACATTCCTAGATTTGGAGCGTTGCGCCGCCAGCTTGGTGAAATTACAGAGTCGTCACTGACAAAACAGCTTCGGGAATTAGAAGCCGACGGTTTTCTGATCCGGCATGACTTCAACGAAATTCCGCCAAGGGTAGAATATACCTTGTCTGATTTAGGCCGGAGCTTCATGGATGTGATTGACTACATGAAAACCTGGGGCGATCAGAATTTGCCGGAAGCAACATAGCCCGTTTCACGTTACCACCCTGATTTTTGGACGCTATGTGTCAATGGGGGACGGACTATCTGGACGGGTTGGATGTGCAGCCGCCATGCTGCGGCGCATAACCTTTACCGCAACAGCGGCATGCTCCCGGTCAGCTTATTGACCTTTTTCTTTGGGCCGCAGATGGCAACGCCGAAATATTGCAGGGTACTCTCTGGAGCGTGGCCCATCTTCTCAGTAAATTCGTCATAGGTCTTGCAGCCCTGGGCCAGATCGGAGAAATCTACCACCGTCAAATCTTGAAAATCAGGCTGGTAGAGCTTTTCCCGTATCTGCTTGATAATCTCCTTTGATCCCCGCAGGATGGGCACAGGAAATTCGATGATGCCAAGATGCTCGTTGCCGCTTTGGTCGGTCACGTCAGCCCCTACCACCTCCGGCATTTTCTTTCCCAGGGTGATCCCCATGATCGCCGCCGTATTTGCGATGATGCCCAGCGGCAGGCTCTCGTCAATCACCATGACGCACTTCTCACTTTGCCAATCCATTTTACTACGCCTCATTTCTCAAAAATAGTTTGCTCTCCGACAGGAATAGACCCGCCAGCGTCAAAACCGTCCCGGCAGCGGCCAGGGCGGTGATTTTCTCATGGAGAATTGCCACGGAAGTCACTACCGTAATCACGGGGACCATGTAGATATAAACGCTCGTTTTGACCGTCCCCAGCGCCTTGACCGCGAAATTCCAGGTAACAAAGCACAGGGCCGATGCGCCCAATCCCAAAAAGAGAATGTTGAACAGATACACAGGATTTGCAAACCTTGTCAATTCCAGCTTGAAATCGAACAGGAACAGTGCCGGGAGCATGAACAGGATGCCATAGCAGAACACCCGCCGGGTGGTGAGAATGGTGTGGTAGCCGTAGCCGCTGATTTTCTTTGTCAGCACAGAATAACAGGCCCAAATCAGCGCGGCCAGCAGTGCGAGCAAGTCCCCGGTGGGGTTCAGCTCCAGCTTGGAGCCGTTAAAGCTAATGAAAGCGATTCCGGCCATTGCAACCACAAAGCCAATGAAAAAGCTGGCATGGGGCTTTTCCTCTTTCAGAAACAGATGGGACAGAATGGCTGTGAAAAACGGAGCTGCGGAGATAATCACCCCGACGTTGGAGGCCATTGTGTAGGTGAGCGCGATATTTTCCATCAGATAGTAAAGGCATATCCCGCATAGGCCCGCGGCGGCAAAGGTCAATTCCTGCTGGCGGTTCGTCCCCTTCAAGCGCCGGGGATAAACAACCAACAGGGCCAGCAGCCCCATGACAAAGCGGAAGAACAGTATCTCTACCGGCTGGAAGTCGGTCAGCAGAATTTTGGTGGAGATAAAAGTCGTTCCCCAAATGATGATCGTGAGCAGGGCGGAGAGATGGCCCGCTGTGCCGTTACCCTTCATGCGGAATTTCCTCCGTATCCTTGAAGATGTCCCGATAGATACCGGGGGCCAGTCCAATAAATCGGTTGAAATAATTGGAGAAGTGGCTTTGATCGGAGAAGCCGGTTTGCAGCGCCGCTTGGGCGGGGGGAACGCCTTGTTCCAGCAGCTTTTTGGCCTTGCCGATACGAATATTTTCCAGGTAGCTGTACGGCGTAACACCTTTTGAGCAGGTAAAGGCCCGGAGCAGGGTGGATTTGCTTAATCCGGCACAGCGGCAGATCTGATCCAGATAAATTCGCTCGGCATAATGCTGTTCCATAAAGGCACAGGCTTTCTCAATTTCCTCCCGGCACTCCGGGACGCAGTTCTCAAAAGGCTGGCCGTATTGCTGAATTAGCAAAGAAATCAGAAACAGCAGATTTTCCTCTTTTCCAAATTCATTGGAGCCTTTCATCACCAGCTCATGGAGCGGGCGCAAATACCAGGCGACTTCTTCATCAAAAATCACGTTTTGGGAAAATCCGGGCAACCCCCGCTTGCCGGTGACTTCCTCCGCCAAATCCAACATGACCTCCTTGGTGATGTTGAAGCCTCGATAATCCAGCGTACCGCCGTCATTCTGAACACAGGCGTGGTTGTCCCCTGGGTTGAACAGGAGAACATCCCCCTTTGTGATGGTATACTCCTGATTTTTGCAGGACAAGACACGTTCCCCGTCCTCCATGAAGCCAATCACATAGTATTCATGGAAATGGTTCGGAAAGGGCTGTACGATGCCCTCAAAACGGTAAGCCTCAATGTGTAGCTCGTCATCGTAGACCACCGTTCGCACTTCTTTTTTCATGCGGTGTACCTCCTTGTCCATCCCATTATACCAGCCGGGGATTGAGCTGGCTTGTAAAATATCTTCATTTTTCGCAGGGCTGATAAAACGGCGCAGGGATGGGTCGTTTTATCAGCCCTGCGCTGCTATGTGTCGTTATGCTCTTTGCCAGAGCAGCAAAAGAGTGCGGGCCATGCGGATGCTTTTCAGCTTCTTGCCAATTCTCAAATTCATAGGTTTCATTTTATATCCGCTCTATATGCTTTCATAAATTAAAAATTTATTATAACATATAAAATAAAGCGAATAAATAGAAGCCCCCAAAAATTCTTTCAAGGAATTGAATTGTGATACTTTTTGTGATATAATTTGAATGACGAAGTGGTTCTTGAAAGGAGTACAAAATGCCATATATTACGGTTGAAAGCGGTACATTGTCTGATGAACAAAAAGAGGAATTGATCAGGCGCTTAACAGAAGTATCTTCTGAAATTATGAGAGTACCACAGGAATTTTTTGTGACTACAATTAAAGAAGTGTCGGATAAAAATTTTGGTATTGGTGGGAAAACGATTGATAAAGTTAAAGAGGAATATATGAGGAAACATCAATAACTTTATATTTCCTGGGGAGCTGCCTGCAAAGGCATCTCCCCGCTTTTCCTTTTATGATATAATGCCAGGGACAAGCTGTGCTGTCCAGTTACGCTATCAAACCGGCCAGTCACGTCAACCGGGCTTACCCTGACGGCCATTTGAACGAATAAACAGATAGAGGAATATTGCCATGATAAGAATCGCAATTTGTGATGATGAAGCCCCCACCCGCGCCTACCTCGCGTCCCTGATCCGGGCGCAGGACTGCCCCTGCGAGGTTGTGGAGTACACTTCTGCCGGTGACTGTCTCGCAGACCACCGGGGAATTGACCTGCTCTTTCTGGACATTGAGCTGAACGCCACCGGCCCGGACGGTATGGCGCTGGCCCGCCAAATCAGGGAGAGCAATTCTGCCGCCCAGCCGGTCATTATCTTTGTGACCGGCTATGAGCGGTATGTGTTCGACGCCTTTGACGTGGGCGCATTCCAATACCTGCTGAAGCCGGTGGACGAGGAAAAGTTTGCCCAGGTCTTTGCCCGCGCCGTGGAACAGATCGAGGCGGGCCGTGTTCAGCCGCAGCTTTCCCATGCGCTCACGCTTCAATCTGCTGGCACAAGCCGAACCGTACCGCTGGACAGCATTTATTACATCGAAAGCAGCAATCATAAGGTTGTGCTGCGTTTAAAAGACGGGGAATTTTCCTGCTACGCGAAAATCCGGGACCTGGAGGCGGAGCTGGGCGACCAGTTCTTCCGTGTCCACAAGGGCTATCTTGTCAACCTCGCCTATGTGGAGGGGTACAGCAAGACGGAGCTTACGCTGATCAGCGGGGAAAAGCTGTTGATCTCCAAATACAAGTACCAGGACTTCGTGAAAGCCTACCTCCGCTTTGTGAAAAGGGGGGCCGGTCTATGAGCGAGACAGGGTTTCGTATCTTCAATCAGGTATTTTCCGCTGGGGCAGAATTGACCTACGCCGCCCTGCTCACCGCCTTTTTCCGGCCTTTCGTTCCCCAGGACAAAAGGCGGCGCGGGCTGTTCCTTGTTTTTTTCGTCTACGTTCTTTTTGAGATTGTCTGCAACCGGGCGGCGCTGCCCCAAGGTTCTTTTGGGCTGATTTTGATGGTGATGCTGCTGGCGGTATCCAGGTGGACCGGCCTGGAAAAGCTGTCTGTGTTCCTTCTGACGCTGCTCTACTTCAACGCCAGAATTTCCAGCGGCCTGATGGTGCAAAGCCTGTATTTCATCGTAGAGCGGTCAGTCCCCTACCGCCTGGAACCGCCGGAGGCGGTCTTTCTCCGCGCCGCCCTGCTGGTTGTGCTGTTCCTGCTGTCCCATGCCTCCATGCTGGCCGTCATGCTCTATGCCCTCCAACGGCAAATGCGAAAGCAAAAAATGACGCTCCACCGGCGGGAGCTGTGCTATCTCGCCCTGGTGCCAACAGCGGGGATTCTGTTCGGACAGGTGATTTCCCGGTTGCTAATTGAGTTCAAGGACGGCGTTCTGCTCCAGCTCTACGAGCGCCACCCGGCGTTTTTGGCGGTAGTGCCGGTACTGGCCCTGCTGTTCTACACCGGGGCCTATCTGACCATCACTTTTCAGCAAAGTATGGCCGCGCTCCGAGAGGAACAGGCCGCACACTATATGGAGTACCAGCAGACACAGGCGATCCGGGCGCGTATCCATGAGGCGGAACAGTTCTACACCCGTATCCGTGGGCTGAAACACGAAATGCGGGGCCACCTGACCAACATCAAGGGTCTGGCGCAGAGCGGCGAATATGCCAGCCTGGAGGACTATATCGCCAAAATGGACGAGAGCATGAGCGGCTTTGAGCTGACGCTCCAGACAGGCAACCCGGTCACGGATGTGATTGTCAACGATACACGGCGGCGGAGCCTTGACCTGGGCATCCGTTTCCAGGTGGAGTTCCATTACCCCGATCCGGAGGCCTATGATGCCTTTGATGTGGGTATTATCCTTCAAAATCTTCTGCAAAATGCGGTGGAGGCTTGCGGGAAGGTGGGCGAGGGGGAACGGTTTATTGTGCTGACTGGAACAAGAAAAGGACGTTTCTTTCTGATAGAGGTCAAAAATTCTTTCGCGGGTGAGGTGGTATTCGGACAGGACGGCTTGCCTGTCACAACGAAACAGGAGGACGCCTCCATGCACGGAATTGGTCTGTCCAACGTGCGCCGGGAGGCGGAGAAGTATATGGGAGAATTGGAGCTGAAAGCAGTTCAGCAGGAATTTTCCGCAACGGTTCTATTGCAGGAAAGGAGCGATTTATTTTGAGTTACACAATCGACATGAACTATTTGACCAGATTGACCGGGAACCTATCAAGAACCAGCGCAATCCGGCAGTCAGCGTCCCAGGACGGTAACTTTCTGAGCATGGCCGCGCAGCTTCGGGCCAGCGAGAGCACCCCCACGCCCACCCCATCCGAAAAGACGGATGTGAGCATGGAGGCTTACCAGCAGACGATTCGGGAGAAGATTTCACAGATGCCCCTCTCGACTACCCGACAAATGGAATCTATCTCTATCCAGATTTCCGATGCGGCCTTTGAGCGGATGAAAAACGATCCCGACTATGAAGCGTGGGTGCTGAACGATTTACGGGAGGCATTTTCTCAATCAAATCCGTGGGTAGCTACCACTGGCGGTGGTTATAGCGTTTTCTATATTGGTGAGACAAAGGAGCAATGTCATGCCGAGGGCTGGTATCCGGGCTACATGGGCAATCAAGGTGCGTCCATGTTTGAGGATAAGGCCAAGGGCAGTTTTTGGGAGCAACGCATGGAACGCCACAAAAAAAATATGGAACTTGCCGAGGAACCCGCAGCGAAACGGCGGCTGATGATGAAACTCCGTATGAACGGCAATTCCGTCAGCGCCGCAGAGCTTTTGATGGGGCTGCTTTAAGGGAGGATATATCATGAGTAATACGATTCAGCCGAGTTATGGGGCGCAGACATACAGCGCCCCCGCAAAGTCCCGTGAAACAAAGCAGACCGGGACGCAGGGCAGCAGCTTCATGGATATGGCGGCACAGGCCAGCAGAAGCAGGGCCGACACGTTCACCACTGGCCTGGGCGGTCTGGCAGGTATGGCGGCGATGCCCACCAGCCTGATGATGGATTTGGCGGTTCGCTCCGGCGGACAGGTGCAGGCCGGAGGAACGGAGGCGGTAGAGGCCCCCTCTCTGGAAACCATGCTGAAAGCGAAATACCCCAACATACACTACCACGTCTTTGACGCCAGCAGCGGCTATTGGCGCAGCAGGAACGACTATCCCCACTATCTGCTGTACCAGGACGGGGACAAGGCCAAGGAAACGTTGGAGAATTGGCAGCCCACTGGGGCCAATCCCTTCTACGGCTCCATAGATGGCAGGTTTACCGCTCCCAAGGAGATTCACGCCCTGGGCAACGTCCCGCCTGGGAGCAAGGCTGTGGTCATTCATCCCAAGGTGCAGGAGCGCATGGAGCAAGACCCGGCCTACGCCCAGGAGATTTTTGCGAAAATCGACACATGGTTTGCTTTTGACGTGGCGCGGAATGAGGCCATTATGCCCGGTAGTACATGGGATATGTCCCAGGCCGTTGCCATCGGGGAGGACGGGAACATCTGCAACGCCTGTTCCTCCAGCGCGGGCGGCGAGATCACCTACTCCAAGAGCGGCTCTGACGATGAAGAAAGCTGGTGGGATTTGCGCATGGCCCGCCACGCCGAGTTTATGAAACTGGCAGTGGAAAAGCAGATTCAGCGGCACATACAAGCATCTCAACTGGCCGCGTCCGCCGCGGCGAAGTCCCAGCTTGCCGCCATGCTGACGGGCGGAAACCTGCGGGAGATTTTCGGCAGCGAGATTGCCGGTATCCCCACCGAAACCGTTCTGGCGATCACACAGTCCCAGGTTTGGGGCGGCGGGGCGATTCTTTAATTTGTCTCTACCAATCCAGCAAGGAATGAACCGGAGAAAGGGGTAAGCAGATTGAACCTCCCGCCGTGGGCGGGAGGTCCAATCTGCTTACCCCTTTGAACAGCCCCTTGGCAGGGCTGGCTGCGCGTTCCTCCGCCCGGCGGTCCACTTCCTTTTCCCGATCCTGGGCCCCATAGCCCATGAGCTTCTGCACGTTGGCCCGGACGGTCAGCAGCTCCTTCAATCTTCCCGCGCCTTGCGTAAATCGGCATAGGCCGCTTTTTTCTCCGCCAGCGGCGCGGCATATTCGGCCTGCAAGCTCCTGATCGTGGGCACTTTTTTGCAAGGATGCGGCCCTGCCGCCCTCTATGAGTGAAGGGAGTATTATATCCAGCCATTTGGAGAAATCGCCGGTCTGATATATTTTACTGTGGCCGCAGAACGTGACAACCATCCGCGTCGCCCCCATTCCCTGCCCCCTGCAACAGCGTTTGGACCTCTTTGACATGATGCGTGTGCATATTATCCATGATGACAATATCCCCTTCGTGCAGTGTGGGGATGAGCGTGTTTTTGAGATAGTCCAGGAATTTTTCACGGGTCGTTCCACCGCTGTAAATCGTATAGGCAGTCTCACCATTGCGTCTTACGGAGGAAAGAATCGTGGTATTGGCAGGTGTATTCAAGGGAGTCTTGTCTACAGACCGCTCCCCGCCAATGGCCCGCCCATAGCGGTGGCTCAAGTCCGTGCTTACACCGCTTTCATGCCTGTACCAGTAGTTTTCGCGCTTCATTGTGTAACATAGCTATCACCTTCTGTTTACATTCTACACCTTTAGTCAATTCACTGTTATTTTATTGGGGTGATTATAGTATGGCCGCCAAAATTAGCACTGTCAACAAGAGAGTGCTAATTTGTTGTTTGCGTTTTTTAATAGAAGATAAAGATGTTTTATCAATCAAGCGGAAGGGATTGCTGAATTTTGACAATCCCTTCCGCTTGATAAGTTAATCCAAGGAAGAAAAATATTCTTTACATAACTGGAGAAAGGCTTTCAACAGCGGTTTTCCCGTTACGCTCTTGTAGTATGCCCCATAGGACAGAGGCTCCACATCTTTGATCGGAATGTAGGCCAGGGCAGGGTCCCGCAGGGACGGAAGGTCGGGCTGGACAGCAACCCCGAAACCGGCCTTGGCCAGCGTGATGCAGGCATCGGCTGACCCGCACATGAGCAATTCAGATACGGCCCTTCCCGTTGTCAATTCGTGCTGTACGGCATTCAAGTTGTCGGGGCATATCTGCGGGTCAAGCAGGAGCAGCCGTTGCGTTCGGAGATCGTCCCCATCCAGCAGTTCTTTTTCTGCCAGCGGATGGGTGGCTGGCAGAACACCGGTGATACGGACCTGGGCCAGTTCTTTGTAAATGCCATCTATTTTCTTTGAACTCTTTTCTTGAAATGCGATAATCACATCGACCGCTTCCTCGTCCAGCAGTTGGTACAAGTGCTGGAACGGTACGACCTGAAACACAGGATACAGCATAGGGCGGCAATCTGCCATTTGCCGCAGTATTTCAGGCAACAGGCGCAATTCATTGTGGCTGTGGCAGCCGATGGAGAAGAACTGCCGCTCATCCACCACAGGCTCCTCAAACCGCTTTTTTGCCAGAGTAATAATGCTCAGAACATTTTTGGCATCGTTCAAAAAAATCAGCCCTTCCTGGGTGATCTCTACAGAACGAGTGGTGCGTTTGAATAGCTGGACATTCAACTCCGCCTCCAAGGAGTGGATTTGATGCGTGACCGCTGGCTGAGTCACATTGAGCAACTTGGCGGCTTTCGCAAAGCTGAGAGTTTCCGCTACAGTCAAAAAGCAAGTAAGGTGAAAGGTGTTCATACCCGTCCCTCCACCGATTGATAAAAGTCCTTTATATGTTATAACATTTTTTGAATTAAAATTATGGGTGAATTTAGATTATCTCTTTAGAAGTTCTTATATGTCGGTATAGCCCGTATTTCCGGGCTTTTCCGGCATTTTAGATATGGGGAGAAGTTCTCATATACTCTCAAAACCTTTTAGGTTTTCCCTCTCAATGGTAGTAAAAGAAGTAGTAAATCCGTCTGCGGCTATGCAATCAGCCTTTCCATTTCAGCCCTTGCGGAAGCGAATGTTGCGTGTGCGTAATAGTTCAGCGTCATAGTGATATTGGAGTGTCCCATGATGTACTGTAACGCTTTCGGGTTCATTCCGGCATTGGCTAAGTTGGTGCAGAACGTATGCCCTTACGGTATAATAAGGACAAATCGGAAAACCCATTATTACCAAGGTTGCTCAGGTGTTGTAAAGCGCGCATATGACACTAAATACAGAAACAAATAATGTATACAATACTATATGTTGTTGTTTTCTGAAAGCAAAGAAATCCATGAGCAATCTTAATCAGAGAGGATTTTCGGATTTGCCACCATTCTTTTTCCATTACAATACGCCCTTTGGTGGGGGCAGACTGGGAGGTGATAAGGAACCATTTCACATAAAGGACAAACGGGCAGCAACCCGGTAATACCGATTTTAATTCATATCAGCCGCACAGTAACTGACGGATGTTCAGCTACTGTGCGGCTTTTTTGTTTATAGATAACTCTGCCCTGGTGACGTAGATCACCGGGGCTTTTTTCATTTAGACAGGAGGCTTTGAAAATGCCGGAAACTTTGAATCTGAATTACTACTACGG
>QZEE01000036.1 GCA_009917445.1 bacterium D16-76
TGGCTTACTCAGTACCAGTTCTGAACTTGGCAGTCAGCTTTGCTTTTGTGGGGGAATTGTGCGGGGTTGCCTTAAGCCTATCATCTTTATAATAACGCTTAATGAGGTCTATTGCAATAATTACGGATGCTTTTCTATCCTGCCAGAGATGCTCCAACAGCTCTTTTGCCATAAAGTCAAGTTTCCAGTCAGTTATCATTTTGATGTCGCAATATCCCTCGGTATCTAAGCCAAGAGCCGCCCTCTTTTTCTTGTTTCCGTTGTTTATCTGGTTATAGCACTGATAACCGTATGAAATCTTACCGTCCAATTTTGTATGCCACTTATCTTTTCGGAATGACGAGCCGCACGAACAACGCAGCTTATTTACCCATATATCTTTGGAGTCACGCTTGCTGTGCGTTGTTTTTGCAGTTGACACCAAAGAGGGTTTCATTCTGCTTTCTCGTATCTTCTGGGCTTTGTCCCATACTTCCTGTGAAACAATAGCAGGGAAGTCACCCTCAACATATTCATAAGTGGACATATCCAGATTGTTAATCCTTTTCTGTTCAAGGAAATTGTTGCTTCTGGACTTGTTATAACATTTCGTACCCGTATAAGTGGCATTTTTATGGCTCTCATAATATTGGATACGCTCCATTTTACAAGCCCCGATGCTGTTTTTCTCTTTCTTTCTGTCAATATTCCTGCAATCCGCATCGAGCCGTATCCCTGCAAATACAAATCAAATATCATTCTGACTGTTTCCGCCTGTTCTTCATTGATAACATAGGTTTCACCAACTCGGTCATATCCTAAAATATTCCCATTTCCATAAAGAACGCCGTTATCTCGGCTGATTTTCTGTCCTGCCTTTACACGCTCGGAAGTCTTGCGGCTTTCTTCCTGTGCCAAAGTCGCCATAAGCGAAAGCCGAAGCTCTCCGTCACCGTCCATCGTCCAGATATTATCATCAATAAAGAATACCTCAACGCCGATACCCTTTAACTCCCTTGTCACTACAAGCGTATCTACAACATTTCGAGCAAATCGGCAGACCTCTCTTGTTACAATCAAATCAAATTTGCCGTTTTTGGCATCTTCAATCATACGCAAAAATGCAGGGCGTTTTTTTGCTTGTGTGCCAGTGATGCCCTCGTCAATATAGCGTTCGCAGACAGTCCAGTTTGGATGATAGCGTACTTGGTCATCATACCATTGCAACTGATTTTCAAGTGCGGATAACTGTGCCTCATGCTCTGTTGAAACACGCCCATAGATAGCAACTTTTCTCGCTCGATTTCTGTCAAATAAAGCATAGTCCGTGAGCTTAAATCTGTAATTATATTCGTTTACTGCTGTATTCATAAAGCATACCTCCTTTAACTCAACACTATTCTACCTCTTATCAAGCCGCCTGTGAAATGTGCGAATTTGAATGCTTCATGATATTTGTATATGTGGCTTGATTTATCAATCCCTTTTCCAGAAGTATCTCAATAAGTTTGAGGGCAGCAATATAATTATCAATTTTTATCTCTTTCATTGCTACCTCCCCTCAGAGAAATACTAATGGCAAGAGCTTTATCTACTCTTGCCATTATTTTGTCGGGCATCATTCCCATATGCTGTTTTAATCGTTGTTTATCAATCGTCCTTATCTGCTCAAGCAAAATAATCGAATCCTTATCAAGTCCCTCAAAATTATTTACCTGAGTATGTGTTGGCAACTTAGCCTTTGTCTGCACTCGGCTTGTAATCGCTGCAATAATCACGGTAGGGCTGTGTCTATTGCCTATATCATTTGAAATGATAAGTACGGGGCGTGTACCGCCTTGCTCCGAGCCGATAACGGGGTTAAGCTCTGCGTAGTAGATTTCGCCACGCTTAATAATTCTATCCATGTGTTTGTCCTCCCATCTGGATTTAGGCAGGATTTTCCTGCCTATGTAGCCGCCAGATACAAGGAAGTATTTAAGGTCGGGAGAGCATAAAACAAAGCTCTGTTTCCATAGACCGCCTTGCATCTGGCTTGATATGATAGGAGCATTTCTATTTGTCCTCGACACCCCGAAACGCTATGGGAAGTCGCCAAACGGTCAGCAGCGAACTGACGCCACGGGAGTTTCACCCCAACTGTCGGTCTGACAGAGCCGCCCTCATTGCCTGCGGTGGATTGATTACCACTCGGACTGTGACTGGACGGGAGTACCATTATTCTCTTTGTGGGTTACGGCGAAATCGGGAGCTGCCCGATATTTTGAGTCGGTAAGATAGGCTCACCACCTTTCTGTCGCTCGCTGCCACTCGGCAGGTCATGGCGTACCGCTGCACACGCTCATGCTCATCGCAATCACAAAGAGGAAGTGTTTGGCGAATGGGTATTCGGTTGTCAAGGAACTGTCCCCGTTTTCGCCACACAAAGGAAAACAGGCAAAGGGTTTTATCCCTTCACCTGTTTCCACACTCAGAAGCTATAAGTAGCCCCTAAAAATCAAAAGTTTTTTAATGCAAGGCGGATTTTTTCAATCGCCCTGTCAATGGAACGCTTGATAGGCATTTTCGTACAGCCCTCCATTTCTCCAATCTGCTCATAGGTCAAGCCTAAATCGAAGTGGAGCATAAACCGCCGCCTTTGTATTTCGGGCAGTTCCATAATTGCTCGGTTGAGCCGTTCCATGCGGATAGTATCGTTTACGGCTTCATCAACGGGCTTTGGCTTATGTACCGCCCGTCTGCAAAGCGTTTCCTCGGTCAGCTCCGATTGTTCTAAATGCCTTTCGTCAGACCTGCGAAGATTACGCTCACGCTTGATAAAGTGGCAAAATTCCATATAGACAGCCTTTGTAACCTCTGTTTCTCGGAAGTTGCCCTGCCCATCTGTAAATGCTACAAAGTAGCGTTTTCTGCCGTCCGTTTCCTCAAAACGGATGGTATAGGGATTTGTGTTGTCAAACACTTCTGTTTCCTCCAATCTGAATTTTTTTGAAAAATCCAGATTGGCAGGCGGAGAACGGCATCCAACGCCAGAAATAGCTTTACGGCGTATTTCTACAAAAGCGACAAAAGAAAAACCGCAAAGGCTGTCACCACAT
The DNA here is from genome assembly GCA_009917445.1 of bacterium D16-76. Lineage (GTDB taxonomy): Bacteria > Bacillota > Clostridia > Oscillospirales > Acutalibacteraceae > Acutalibacter. The sequence goes on from QZEE01000036.1 coordinate 3,078, forward strand.
AAGGAGATAATTTGAAAACATTATTGGAACACAACTTATGGGGAATAGCAAAGGCAAAGCCAGCGTAAGAAGCGTTTCTGCTTCTTATGCTGGCTTTCTTTATACCAAAAATAAAATCGCACATTCGCAAAGTGGAAAATCCATAACGAACCAAAAACAGATTTTAAAGGATTACGCCCGCAAAGAGGGATACAACAACACAATGTTTTTTGTGGACGACGGCGTGTCGGGGACGACCTTCCAAAGACCGAATTTTGTGCGTATGGAGCGTATGGCAGAAAACGGCGAAATCGGCACGATTATCGTCAAAGACCTTTCACGCTTCGGGCGTGAGCAGGTGGAAATGGGCAGGCTTACGCAAGTGGTGTACCCATCCCTCGGCATCCGCTTTATCGCCATACAAGAACGTGTGGACACTCTGACCGGCGACGGCGTGGAGATGATGCCCTTCCACAATATTTTCAACGAATGGTATGCGGCGCAGACCTCTAAGAAAATCCGTGCGGTGTGGCAGTCCAAAGCGGAACACGGCGAACGTATCGCTTCTATCGTACCCTATGGGTACAGAAAATCGGAAGATAACCCGAAACAATGGGTAATCGACGAACCGGCGGCGCAAACCGTAAGGAAGATTTTTGCCCTGTGCCTTGCAGGGAAAGGCCCGATGCAGATTGCAAGGCAGCTTGAAGAAGAACAGATACTCTCCCCCGCCGCCTATTTTGAATCCATCGGCAGGAAACATGCTCAGAAAGTCCCCAAAAACCCTTGCGGGTGGGAACAGGCGACCGTCGGCTATATCTTTGAAAACAGGCAGTACACCGGCTGCGCCGTCAATTTCAAAAGCACTACCGTCAGTTACAAAGTCCATAAGAGAATCCAGCACAGCGAGGAGGATTACCAAATCATCCCCGATATGCAGGAAGCCATCATCTCCGAGGAACAATGGCTGAGGGTGCAGGAACTTCGCAAACACAAGCGCAGACCGACGAAAACCGGCAGGACGAGCCTTTTTTCGGGGCTGCTCTACTGCTACGACTGCAAATCGAAAATGCACTTTGTCGCCGCCAAGAGCATGAAACGGAAACAGGAGCATTTCCGCTGTTCCCAATATAAATCCGGCAGAGGGAATTGCACCATGCACTATATCCGCGATATTGTCCTTGAAAGGCTTGTGCTGGAAGCTGTCAGCGATTTATCCGATTTTGTACGCTGTTATGAGCCGGTATTCCTGTATCTGCTGGCAAAGAAAAACAACGCCATGCGGCAGAAGGAATACCAAAAACTTCAGCAGGCTGTTGAGAACGGCACAAAGCGGATAGCGGAAATCGACAGGCTGATTGAAAAGGTATTTGAACAGAACGCAGGCGGCATCCTCTCCGACGAACGGTTTGCTAAAATGCTTCAGAACTACGAAAAGGAGCAGAAAGCATTGACGCTGGAATTGGAAGAAAACCGCCAGACCTTGCAGAATGCCGAACAGCGGGTAATGGATTTAAGGCTTGTCTTACGCACTTTGCGGGAGATGACCGACATTAAGGAGCTTACCCCTACGCTTGTCAATTCGCTGATTGAGCGTATCGAAGTCCACAACAGCGAAAATTTCGGTGGACACAGCCATGTGAAGGTGGATATTTATTTTACGGCGGTGGGGATGATAGATATTCCCACCGAAAAAGAAATCCTTGCCACAATGGAAGAAATACGGAACAATCCGCAGGACTTCAAATTCGTAGCATAACAAAATGATACGGTGCAATCCCTTTTGCCGAGTTACACTGTATCTTACATAAAAACATCCTTATCTGGCGACAGCAAAGGCTGTCATACCTTTACGGTTTAAGGAGAGTTTATTTCTATTGTGTAGAGATTTGACTTCTACTTTTGAGGTGCAAAGCCCCCATGTGTTGACGAGGATTTTTTTAACAGGTTATCCGCCCATCCTCGGTATTGTATATGTAAATGTAGGTGAAAGCTATTTGCAGGCAATAAAAATCCCTCCAAACTTCAAAAAGCGAAGTCGGAGAGTGTTCAGAGCATAACAAATCGGCTCACCGAAACATCGTTTTTTTATTCGGTGGGCTTGTCCTACCTATGGCTATATAAAGAACAGAGCCGATAAACTTGTGATTGCTCACTTGTTCATCGGCTCTGCGTCTTATGCGTCTGGCTCTTTGATGACGGTTACCTGTAAATCTTTTGCCTTAATCAATGCTTCACGCTTACATTTCGGACAGTATAGTGGGAAGTTTGTCAATTCCGTATCAGACCGTATTTTGATGCGGGTTTTGCTGCCACACATTGGACAGCACACCCATTCAATCAATTGCTTCACATTGCACCTCCCATTAAAAAGAATTGCTCTTTCCATGATGTTTGCAAATCTCTTTACAGATTTCCTCGATTTTTTGAGTGGACAAATGTACTTTGCTAAAAGTGCGTTTATACAATTCTATTTCTGTTTGCGTTAATGAGGAGACTTTTTCACCTTTAATGATATGTGATAAATGTTTCATTTATCTTTTCCATCCTTTTCTCATATCTGTATCGGGAATATCTGTAATTTGCAGTTCTCCTTTTCGCAATTTCAAAATCACATCAGCCTGCTTTGCAAGTTCATTCGAGTGCGTTACGATTATTACGCACTTATTCATCTGATGGGCACATTCTTTCAGAATGTTTGTAATTTCAACCGCAGTGTCTTCATCAAGATTTCCTGTCGGCTCGTCCGCAAGAATAACGCTTGCGTCAGAAGCTAATGCACGGGCGATTGCTACCCGTTGCTGCTGTCCGCCAGAGAGCTTCAGAACATTTCGTTTTGCTTCCTCCCTTGTAAGCCCCAAACGTTCCAAGATAGGCAACGGCGGAAGTTTAGAAGTTAAAGCCACATTTTCAGCAGGCGTCATATAATCAATCAGATTATAGCTTTGAAAAATGAATGCCACATTGTTTTTGCGATGATATGCAAGTCCCTTTTTCTCAATATCTTCTCCTTGAAACAATACCTGCCCGTCAGACGGACTATCTAACCCACCAAGCAAGGAAAGCAGTGTTGTCTTTCCACAGCCACTCGGTCCGAGGATAGTATACATTTTCCCAGCGTCCAATTCGGCACTCACGCCTTTTAACACATTTCGCTTGTTATCATAGGAGTAGCGAACTCCTTTTATCTCCATAATACTCATCGTTATTATACCTCCTTAGCTCATCTTTGAAAGAATATCTCTCGGCTTCAAACGGAACGCCGTCCACGATGCAAGTACCACCGAGGCGGCAATAATGGCAATACCGATAAGGTATAGAGGCAATAGATTTGCCGCTGAAATTTCAACATTAAGCGTTGCTGCACCTGTTGTTACTCTGGACACCAGAAATTCACTTGCTTTTCCTGCAATCAGCCCGCCAAAGAAAACAGAAGCTGCAAAGGCGGCAATCGCTACAGTCACCGTTTCCACAAAAAATTGTCCGATAATGCCCGTCTTGCTCTTGCCGATAGACAGGTAAACGCCAATCTCTTTTTTACGCCCTCTAATCCAAAGAGTTAAAAGAAGTGTCAGCACAAGAGAGCTTACAACTACGATAATCACGATGATAGTGTTTACTAAGCTCCGCAAGGTTTCAAGAGGTGCTTGTACGACCTCATATTCATCCGTATCAATGCTTAGTTTCAAGGATTTCCCACGAAGCTCTGGTAAGTTCTTTACCTTATCATAGACATTCTGGATGCTTACAGGGTCTTCCACATAAATATCAATCTGTGTATAACCATCTATCTTACGGCCAAAGTTTTCAAACATTGTCGTGTAGTCCACATAGCCGCAGTTTGCGGGTATATCCGATACAGAAAAACCCCCGTTTCCAGAAGTACCCTCCGTACCGTCAAAAATACCAACGATTTCAAGCTTCACATTGCTGTCAGAGTCAAGACAGTACATTGTCATACTATCGCCCACAGACAGCTTATTGTAATCCGCAAGCTCTTTTGAAATCATCACAACATACTTATCTTCGGGAGTGATGTGCCTGCCGTCCACAAGGCTGTATTTTCCGCTTTCAAAATCAGAGCTTTTTTCAGAGGAAAGAGCTGCCGTATAAGCAGACGACTCTCCATAAGGAGTGTAGCTCAAATTAAATGCCGCAGGTAAATATTCAAAGTCCACACCTGCTCCCCAAAATCCTCTCGGATTGTCAGAGTTATAATCTACAACGCCGTCCACCTTTGAAATGGCATCTAAAATCTCTGCGGTAATGTAATCGCCATTATAGGTATAGGTCATACCGTATCCGTCTTGGCTCGAATCGTATTGGTTGGTAGGGTCAATCTCCAAAAATAATTTACCGCCGATAGCTGTCTGCACATCCTCAGTCGCTCCCTCGGATGCATCACGGATTGCCAAACCTGTCAGAAGAAAGGTCGAAATAATCGCTAATACCAAAAACAAAATCAATGTCTTTACTTTCTGCCTAATGCAGTAAAGAAAAGCTCTATTTACAAAATTCATTATGCATATCCTCCTTAGCTCATTTTTGTCAGTATCTCTCTTGGTTTCAGCTTCAAGATAGAAGCCGATGAGAGCAGTACAGAAAGCACAACTACGATAAGCTGGCATCCATATATCAGCAGGGTTTTTCCAATACCCAGAGTGAGATAGCTGTCAATACTCACTGCATCACTCATTCCATTCTGTAATGCCGCAGTGTTGATAAGATTAGGCTGAAAATCCGCAAGCAGATGATTACCTAAGTTATGGCTTATTCCAATGCTCACAGCATAAGAAAACAGAAATGCGGTGGCAGCGACACTCAATACTTCTAACAGAAACTGTTTTATGATTTCTCCTTTCGGGATACCTGCTCCTAAAAGGATGCCTGCTTCTGGTATGCGACCTCTGATACGCAAAGTTAAAATCAAGGTCAAAATAGCGGCACTCACTATGGAAACACACGCCAACAGGATTTTTATTAAATCCCCTAAAGAAGTAAGGCTATCGGAAATTTTGGAATACTGAAAATCATTCGTGCGGATAAAATGCGTTTTCCAATCAATTTCTTCTAGCTGCTGCACCTTAGATACAATCTCATCAAGCGTCTTTGGGTCAGTCACATAAAAACCGACCTCGCCTGTATAAACAGACGGTTCGCTTACAGCAAGCTGTGTCAAAACATCCATACTTGCGTAAATGCGATTTTCTTGTCTGCCTGCGGTTGCTGTTACATTCGCATTAGCTTCCAGAATATCGTATATTCCGACAATCGTTACAACTGTCTCTTTTCTTTCCCCAGACCACACATCAATGTACTTGCCGTCAGCTTCTCCAAGCTCGGATGATGACAGGACAATCTTGTCCCCAACAGACAAGCCGTTTACAGCCGCCACCGCAGAGCTTATCAAAACGGCGTTTGTATCTGCTTCCGTAATGTGTCTGCCTGCGGCAAGAGCCAGTACCTCGTCTACAAAATCTGTTTCCAAAGCGGAATAGCGAAGTGCTGTAACAGCCCCCATATTGTTATCCTCGGCGTGTTTCTCTCCGTGGATAAAGGTAAGCTGTTCGCCTTTGGCATATCCATAATTGATATGATTAGCTCCTATTAGGAAAACGCACTGTCAAAAAGGTTTTTGCTTTGGCGGGGGTCAGCCCGCCTCGGCGGTATCGGTGGTATTGATTTCAATGTACTCAGCAATCCTGCGGAACTCGTCCGCAAACTTAAAATGAACGCTGATATTGCCGTTTTCATAAATCTTGATATGGTCTACCAAGTCCGTGAGGATTTCACGGGTGAGCGTTTCAATGCTTTGATACTTTGCAAAAGCTACCAGCGCGGGGTGTTCCTTGTCAACGCCATTCAAGAGCTCCGCCCGTTCCGCATTCAGCCGGGCCAGCACATCCGCAAGCTCGGCGGCCTGCCGCTCATAATCGGCTTTCATATCCCGGTATTCCTGCTGGGTGATTTCCCCGTCTTTCCAATCTTGATACAGTGACTGCTTGTAGCGGGTTATCCGGGTCAATTCCTTTTCCTTTGCGGCTATCTGGTCGTTAAGGCGGTGGGATTGACTTTTTTTCAGCGGGGCCGAGTTGATACGGGCTATCAATTCCGAGTAGGAAACGGCGGTGTTCACTTGATACTGGATAGCGAACAGGACGGCGGCCTCCAGACGGTTGTGCTTGATAGAGTGCATGGAGCAGGCCGTCCGGGAGCGGTTCTTGTAAGTGGAGCAGGCGTAATAGATATTTTTCCCGCTCTGGCTGCGGGTGATGGATTTCCCGCAATCCGCACATTTCAGAAAGCCGCTGAACAAGTGAACTTCCCGCCCTTTGGGGGATGTCCGGGTATCGCGCACCAGCAGAGCCTGCACCTTGTCAAAGGTTTCGTGGGTGATAATTGCCTCGTGGGTATCGGGGACGCGCACCCATTCTTCCTCCGGCACAGCCTCTATCTGGTGTACCTTGTAGCTTTTCACCCGGCGGCGGCCCTGTACCAAATCCCCGGTGTAAATGGGGTTGGTGAGGATTTCATGTATCATGCGGGCTCCCCACATGGGGTCGTCCGCCACAGCCGAGGAAACGGGCAGGCCCTTTTTCCGGCGGTAGGCCGTGGGGCTGGGTATGCCGTGTTCGTTCAGATACAGCGCGATGGCCCTTTTAGACGAGCCTTGCAGGAGCATGGAATACACGCGCTTGACGATTTCAGCCGCATCCGCATCTACAATAAGCTGGTGCTTGTCCTTTGGGTCTTTAATGTAGCCGTAGGGAGCGAAAGAGCCGATGTACTGGCCGTTGCGCCGCTTGTAATCAAAAACCTGCCGGATTTTCTTTGAGGTCTGGTAGCAATAGTTATCGTTCATCACGTTAGTTATCGGAACGATAATGTTTGAAACGCTGTCGGGGTTTAGGTAGCTGTCCACGTTCTCCGCAAGGGAGATAAAGCGGACACCCATCTGCACAAACAAGTTATCAATCAGACTCCCCGCGTCACTGTAATTCCGGGCGAACCGGGAAAGGTCTTTCACAATCACGCAGTTGATTTTCCCGCTCATCACATCGGCCAAGAGCCGCTGGAAGTTTTCGCGGTTGGCATCCGTCCCGGTGTGCCCATCGTCCACATATTCAACCGCGCTTTCAAATTCGTCCATGTGCCGCTGGTAGAAGTCCCCCAGCAGGTCACGCTGGTTTTTCACGCTGTTGCTGTCGTCCTTGCCCTTTTTCAAATCCTCTTTGGAAAGGCGGATGTACTCGCCCAAACGCCAGCGCCGGATTGTATATGTAGGGGTATATGTCTGCTGATTTCCTCTGTTTTTAGCTCGTGCCATTGTTCCTCCTTCCCTATCACATTACACTTATATTATAACTCTGTTCCGGGGTATCAGCAAGGATGCCGATGCCTCGGGACATTTTGTCTCGAAGTAGGAACGGGCCGCAACAGCAGTCACAGCCCGCTCTTTTGCCGGATAAGAAAGGCCGCCAGCGTCTCCTGGAGGGAGGGGCCGCCCTCGGCAAACTCGATTTTCACGCCCACGCCGCCCACGCTAAAGCAGTAGGGATTGACGGCCCGTTTCACGAACCGGGCCAGCCGCTCCTCCCGGGGGAGGGTGCGGTCAAAGGCCATACCGCTCACGTCAGCCAGCGCATCCGCGCTCACCGCGCCGATGTCCACGCTTTTCATTTGTTCCAGCTCTTGTGCGGTCAGTTTCACGGCAAAACCTCCTTTGCGTTTTTGGTTGGTGGGGAAACGCGAAAAGGCAGCACTCCGAAAAGTGCCGCCCTTTGGCCTGTCCTCACCTTGGGACAATTTGTCTCGAACTTGTTTGAAATGGAAACGCCGGGCCCGTATGTTTGGCCCGTCAAAAGACAGCGAGTAGCGGCTCGGCGTTCCCTTGTTTTGTGCGGCGGCCCCAAGTGGCAAGCGGCCAGCTTGTCCCTCACGGATTGTGGCCGTGGGGCTGGCAGGTTCCCCACTCGCGGCGGTGGTGTTGGTCGCTCGTCCTCCCGTGGGAGAAGTCACAGCGCACCCGCCGCCCGGCTCCCCGCGTTCACCCGGGGCCGCCCGCTATTCAGTTGTGGAGAAGAAAAAACTTCCTCTCATATACCACCAGAAAAATGGAGCAAATGGAGACGGCAATCACGGATTTTTTTTCAAATATTTTTTCATCTGTGCGATGCCGCTGAGAACGGAGCGCCGTACCGCGCTCTTATCCACGCCCTCGGCCTGGGCAATCTCCCGGTAGGTCATGCCGAGGATAAAGTGAGCGTCCACCCTCCGGCCCTGGGTTTCCGGCAAACTGTTCAGCGCGTTCCACAGACGGCAGAACCGCTCCTTGAGCTCCAGAACCTCGTCCGGGGTGAGCTCGTGCAGGCAGGCGGAATACTCGATGCCGTCATCCGCATCCAAGGAATAGTACGCCTTGTTGTAGCGGACACGCTCGGTATAGGCCGCCTCATAGCGGACGCTGGCCCGGAGCGCCTCGGCCACATCGTCAGTAACCTCAATATATTCGTCCTGGGTGTACCAGTAATAAAAGTCGCGCAGATTGATAATAGTCATGGTATGTACCTCCATATCGTTTTTTGTGGATGGGTTGCCGGGAAACGATATGGAGGGCGGCGGGGAGCGACACCCGGGGGAGCCGCCCCGCACCTTGGGACTGTTTGTCCCGAAGTGGAGCCGACAAGAAACGACAACGCCCGCACAGCGTTGTACTGTGCGGGCGCATGAAATGACGCAGTTCTTTATGTACTTACAAATTTCGCATTGTTGGCCGGAGTAACCCGGTGGGAGTGCTATGCTTTTTTTAACGAGTTAGGTGGAACAGAGATTAAAAAAGACATAGCGATACCTCCCAGATACCGCCATATCAATACGAGGATAGGAAAACGGCGGCCTTGATTTCTCAAAGCCGCCGCATGATGGGGCGTGACAATGCTCTACTGTACGACGGCTTTTTTTCTTTTGCCGTCGTGCGGCAGTCTTTACTCTTGAATGACCACACATTCACCCGAGCTGGATTGTATCTCTTTGCTCGATTGCGTATGCTCGTCAAATTCTTTTTGACTGAATTTCTCAATGCCTGTCAATGTTCCATTCCCGGAAGTATCCGGGTTTGTAAAATCGCGAACTGTATAAATGTCGATTGTACCATTTGCGCTTTCCAAGGTACGGATTGTACCGTTAAATTTTCCCCCAGACAAGCTCTCTCCGTTGGAGGTCAGTACATCCCGGAAGAAACGAACCTTTTCGCCATCGAAATACCACTGGTTTTCTTCGGTATTGTAGGTAACACCAAAATCTGCATATTCCTTTGCCATATCTTCAAGTTCTTTTGCGTCCAAAGGGTTGCCAGCCGAGGCTACAATAGGGGGTGGATTTTTGATTGCCTCAATATCGCGGGCGGCAAATTCTTCTGCCGAAAATTCCTTTACCCCGATGAGTTTTCCGCTGGGGTCAAAGGAGCCATCCTCGGCCCGTACAAAACTGCTGAGGTCACGGACGGCATACACATCGATAACACCGTTTTCGTTGAAAAAGTCTCTGCCAGCCTGGGAGCCATCTCCCGTGGTATAGTAGTCCTCAAACCACCGTACCACTTTGCCGTTATATTTCAGTTCATTTTTGCTGGCATCATATGTTAGGCCAAATTGCTCATAGAGCTTAAATTGTTCCTCGTAAGGAACCTCCTTGTCTGCCCCATTATTTTCAGCAACCGCAGAAAGAGCCGGGCTGGCCATGTTTGGGGATTGCGGGGAAGTTGTGCTGATTGGGGAAGCATCGCCGCCTTGAGATGCCGCCGCAGTTCCGCATCCGGCCAGACATCCCACAAGCAACGCGCCACCAAGGGCCAATGCAAGTAGTTTTTTTGTGTTCATAAAATAAACACCATCCTTTCTTTGAGTGTATCTAAAGCATACCATCCTTTTTTGTGATACATTTGGGATTAGTTTGTGATTTATGTGTAGTTGAAAAACAGCGAGCCAATCGCCCGCCGCCTTTCTATATTCTGTCAAATTGTAAAGGAGAATTTCACCCCGGACTGCGTATTGCAGACAGTACACACGCTTTCATGCTGGCGCAGTATTTCCTGTACGATATATAGTCCAAGTCCGCTCCCGCCCGTTTTCCGGCTCCTTGACTGTTCTACACGGTAGAAAGCATCAAACAACTTCGGAATACTTTCCGCTGGTATGTGTTCTCCCATGTTTTCAACAGAGAATACTGCCCGCCCATGTTCCAATAACGCGGAAATCCAAATGTCCGCCCCATGTGGGGAATATTTGATTGCATTTCCAATAAGGTTTGAAAATACCTTTTCCATCAGCATTTTATTTCCATTTACGAAAAGAGAGGACGGTATATCAAGATGTATTTGCAAATCTTTTCCCACAATTAAATCCTCTGTTTCATTCAAATAGAATTTGATAATTTGTATGCAATCCAAGCGTTCTTTTTTGAAATCAGCCCCCGCAGTTTCCAGACGAGAAATTGTCAATATTTCTTGAACCATTGTTTCCAGCGTATTGGCAATTTCCAGCACTCTTGTCAGATATTTCTCCCGGTCTTTATATGCGCCGATACCCAGCAGCATCCCCTCTAATTGCCCTTTCATAATTGTAATAGGCGTTTTCAATTCATGGGACACAGCCGAAAAGAAATTCGTGCGGGCCTGCTCCATTTCTTTCTCATGTTCAATATCGGCCTCGAGTTTTTTATTTGCACATTGTAAATCAGATAATGCGCCAGAAAGATTATGGGATAGCGTGTTGAGACTTTTCCCCAATATTCCCAACTCGTCCGTCCGTTGTTCGTCAACTTTCCAATCCAACTGCAAGTCAGACATTTTTTCAGATATGCGGCTAATCTCCAAAACAGGCTTTGTAATCATGCGGGAGTAAAGTCCCGATACAACAAGCGCAACTACCAAAACAATAAACATGATGAACGGAAAAACACGGGCAAACGACTGTTGGAGTTCTTCAAGCTGTTCTGCCGCACCATAAACGATAAGCATATATCGGTCATCGCTATCAGAAAAAGAAAAATGGTAACTACTCGATAGAATAGGCGCAGTTTCGGTATAATCATCTGATACTTGCGCGATATTTATTCCCCATTCATTGTTAAATTGTACTGTAGGCAAAGGCACTAATTTGCCATTACCGTTGGATAACTCAACTGAATTGATTTCCGTATCTTGTATAAACTGGTCGAACAAGCCCCCACTTTCTGAAAACGACACTTGTTCCAGTTCCGCAATAAATTCTTGTGTTCGCTCATCTAAAGTTGTATTTAGCTTGTTAGAGTAGGTCTGCGGCATCAGCCATGCCAGTAGGCCGAACACTAACAGCGATACAAATAACAGCATGATTGACGTGATTAAAAATACCTTGACAAGCAGACTGCTTTTAATTTTCTTTATCAACTTTATATCCCACCCCTCTGATTGTCTGGATAAAATCAATGCCCAGCTTTTTCCGTAAGTTTTTGATATGTGTATCAACCACACGCTCGTCCCCATAAAAGTCATACCGCCACAGCTTATCCAAAAGATTTTGACGTGTCAAGATGCGTCCTTGATGGGTCAGCAGTTCTTTCAGCACTTCAAATTCCCTCTGGGTCAGTTCATAAGCGGTTCCGTCCACCGTGGCCGTATAACTGTCACAATCCAAAACAAGGTTTTGGTAAACAATCGTTTTATTTTCATCCTCTCCCGGCCCGCCGCTCCGCCGCAGAACGGCGGCAATCTTGCGAATTAAAATCGGCATGGAAAAAGGTTTTGTAATGTAATCGTCAACCTGCAAATCCAGCCCCCGTATCTGTTCTTCCTCACCGCTTAATGCGGTAAGCATGATGATGGGAACCTTAGACTGCTTGCGTATTAGTTCACAGACAGCAAAACCGTCAATTTTAGGGAGCATCACATCAAGCAATACCAAATCAAACTCTGCGGTTGAAAATACAGAGAGGGCCTCCACCCCGTCATTCGCTAAAACAATGTCATAACCTACTTCTTGCAGAAAGTTCTTCAACAATTCTTGAATATCCAAATCATCCTCTACAACTAAAATCCTTTGCATAATGACACCTCCAGAGAATAGCATAACATAGAATTTTGTGATTAGTGTGTAGTTTCCAAATTTCCTGCTCATTATACCTCTGTGTGAGCCATTCTGCAATCTTGTAAAGCGAAATGAAATACTACTTAAAAATAAAATTATGTTTCGTTCTCATATTCCGCCCCGAAATGTAAAATAATATGGGGGTGATGTGAGAATGTACCAATATGAAAAACGCCTGGATTGTCATGCCCTGGGCCAAGAAATCAAGCGCAGACGAAAAGCCAAAGGCTGGACGCAGGAGCACCTGGCCCAGCTTGTAGACCTCACCCCTCGCTCCATCATGTATATTGAGAACCGGGGCCAGCACACCAGCCTCAACGCCTTTTACAAGCTCGTCACCCTTTTTGACATTTCTGTAGATGAATTTTTCTACCCGGACAAGCTGGGCGGCGAGAGTGAGCGCCGGAAACACATTGACCGGATGCTGAACAGCATGGACGAAAAGGAGCTTATTATCATAGAGGGAGCCGCAGAGGGTATCAGAAAAGCCAGAGAAACGGAGGGAGCGTAAGGAAAAGCGCGGCCTCCGTTTTTCGCGCCATGTATAGGGAAGCGCACAAACGGCAAGCAATTCGGGTGTGGCCACACTCCGAAATTTTTGCTGGGCCGCAGGCCCGCAAAAATGCTTGTTGGGGAGCCTCCCCAAACCCGGCTCTTTGGGACAAAATGTCCCAAAGAGGTTGTCTGCGTCACCGCCGCTATCGCGTCTGTTCCTTATCGGTGCGCCCGTCCGTAAGGCCGAGCAGATGGTCAATGTTGGCCTTGACCGCCACGGCCTCCCGCATATCCCGCTGGGCCTGCCGGTACTCGGCATAGAGGGCCTTTTTCTTATCCGCCAGCTCCCGCCACTGTTTTTTCAGCGCGTCCATTTTGGGGAGCTTTTCACCGCCTAACAATTCATTCATAGCGGCCCGGGCCGCCCGGTAGGTGGCAAGCTCCGCCTCGTGTTCGGCCAGATACTTTTTCGAGTACCGGGCCGCCTTGTAGCCGTCAAATACGGGCCGGGCCTTTGCATAGTCCACCACGGCCCCCATCAGCCCGGAGACTTTGGAGAGGGCGGCCTCGGTGGTCTGGAGCTCCCCGGCCAGCGCGTGGGCCCGGTCAACCGCCGCCGTGGTCTTTGCCGCCAGCGCGTCATAGTCGGTGAGATTGTTCTCCTGCAGAAACTGGAGGGCGGCGGCCATCTGCTTTAGGTTGTAGACTTTCGCCCACCGTTCATAAGCCGGGCCCTTGCCCTCGGCCATGCGCTTTTGAATGTCGATGATAAGCCCCACCTGCCGGATCGGGGGCGGCGCGTCCTTGGGGAGCTCCGGGAGGGGCCGCTCCCCGGCGATAACAGCCCGGATGTCCTCGGGGTCAAAGCCCGCGCCGAGGGTGGATGCCCGGAGCCGGGTGTACTTGTCCTGCCCCGGCGCGAGGAACGACACCACGCCGCCCCGCCCGCGCTTGACGGCAAAGCCGGACTCTTCCATCAGCCGGAGGAACGCGGCAAAGTCGGCGGGCTTTTTTTCAAGGGCCGCGATGACTGCCAGCCGCACCCGCTGTTGAGCGGAGGGCGGCTTGTCGCCTATCCACTGGCCATAGTGGAGGAAACGGCCCTTGCTGTGCTGTTTGGGATTTTGTATCACGGACAAATCATGCTCCAGACATACCCGGTCAGACAGCCGCCGGAGGGCAAAGCTGGAGCCGAGGAAATTATGGAATTTCCGGGAGCAGTCAAAGGCCGTGGAATTGAAATAGATGTGGTTGTGAATGTGGCCCTTGTCGGTATGGGTGCAGACAAAAAACTGGTATCGGCCTTTCGTCCAGCGCATCGCCGTTTCAAAGCCCAGCTTATTTGCCTCCTCCGCCGTCACCTCGCCGGGCGGGAACGCCTGCCGTATCTGGAAGAACAGCGCCCCGCGCTCCACGGGCCGGGCAGTAGCCGCCTGGTATTCGCTTTTCACCAGCAGAAACTCGGCGGCGGCTGTTGCCGGGTCGCAAAGGTGGGAGGACACGGCCCCCAGCTTTTGGGGGTTGAGCCCGTAGGCAAACCGCTCCTCCATCGTCTGGACGGCGCTCAGTCCCGCCGCCTGCTTGTAGGGCCGGATGTAGGTCGTGGCCGTGGTAGCACCTCCTCTCGCAATGAAAAAAGACAGCAGGCAAAGCGCCCACTGTCTTTCTATTCTGTTAAAATCATTCTCTCCATTCCACATAATACTCGATAGGGATATAGCCTTTATCATACCGCCCATGAAAAACGGCTACTTTTTTATAAGCCCGCTTTTGTTCAGATAATTCTATAATACGAAGATAGTTTGCTTTATCTTCCAAAGAATAATAACTATCGAGAGGTCTTTCGTTTTGGACTGTATCGCGCCATCTATTCCAATCCCGGAGTAGTGTATTCACGTCAGCCTCTTCTATTGGAGTTAGATAATATTCGTCACTCCACTCATCTCTAATTTCATCAAATATTCTTTCGTAGATACAAATAGAGCCTTTATAGCTTGCAAGCCCACATAGAGGGCCATCCCACCAATCAAAAATTGTTATCACTTTTTCCATCGGTACTATGCCTCCCAATTAACCAATCTGGATATTGGCTAAAGTAAAGTATAGCATATTCTCATGTAACCGTCTATCCTAATCCCTTTGGGACAAAATGTCCCGAAGTACGAAAAGCCGGGGAGCGGCACAGCACCGCTCCCCAGCAATTCACAGCTCCACCAGCGCGGAAAGCTGTTTCAGCAAATCAGACAGAGGCCCCCATAACGCGGAGTAGTCCCGCTGGAGGGCCGATATTTCCTCGGGGTAAATCCCCCCGTAGGTGTTGGCATGGATAGCCACTTGATTGAGATTGTTTGAGCACCGCCGCTGGAGGGAAACCAGCTCCCGGACGGGGGCAAGGTCAACCTGGAGCACATAGCCGCAGAGGGCCATCCGGCGCATATAGGCCCCCATGTTGCGGATGCCCGCCTGGGCCATGCGTTCCTGGATAAGTGTCTGCTCTTCCTCAGATACCATCACATGGAGATGGATGGGGCGGCGGCGCTTTTTGCCAGCCACGCTATCTGTCGCCCCGGTCGGGCGCGTTCCGTTTAGGCGCAGAGGGGGCCTGCCGTTCCCCGGCCAGCCTTGCCGCCTCTTTCATCTGTTCGGCAATCGGGCGGGGCCTGCCGCCGTCCCGCAGTAGGCCGGACACCTCCGGGGCGGGCCGGAGCTCATAGTCCGCCGACTGCTTTTCCGTCAAGGGCTTTGTGTAGGTCAGATGCCCCCACGCAAGGAACGCGCCGCCCTCCACGGGTACGCGCTTGTCGTAGTTTACGATTTCGTCCGGGGCGTTGCCTGCAGGCTTGGGGAACGTGCCGATGTCAACGGGCCGCTGGGTGGAATAATACTTGTAAAGGCCGGGGGACTCAATCTGCGCCACCTTGACGGAGAACTGCTGCTGGTAGTTTTCCACCCGCTCCAGCAAGTCCTGCTCCAGCGCGGCCCGGTCACTGCCATAATGCCCCCACTCATACTGCCTTACGCCGTGTTCGTCATCATAGCAGGCCCACGTCACAAAGGGGGAGGGGGCCCGGGGATGCTCCCCCAGCGCAAAGCCCCGGCCATTCTCCAGCATGACGGCCTTTAAGATTGTATAGCCTTGATTTCTGTCCATAGGAACCTCCTCTCGAAATGTTAGCACTATTTTGGGAAATCGGGGCAGGAGGTGTAAAAGTACGCCCCGCCCCAAAAGCGGCCCCGGAAAGCCTTGAAAACAGCGGGGTTCTATACCCCCAAATGCTCACGCCTCACCCCCGGTATTTCCGCATATATCCCCGCTGTTTCTTCTGCCTTGCGGCCTTGGAGCAAGCCTCGGAGCAATAGCGCCGTCGCCCGTCCGGGAGAAAGGGCCGCCCGCAGATAGGACAGGGCCGCGTTTCCGGGGCGGGCCCCTCGGTATTGAGGGCGGCCTCCAGCACCGGGTTCAGCGGCAGGACGGCCTCCCGGAAGTATCTGCAATAGGCCCCCGTCCAGCACTTCCCCAGCATATAGCACTCACAGTCCAAAGGCAAGCATCCCATTTCCCGGTCATAGTTGGCGCACCATTTCACTACAAGGGAGCGGATAGCGGCCTTTTCCTCACGGGTCAGCTCGCGCAAAATATCACCTCCCGCCCGGCTTTTTCAAAAGGCTCTGAAAGCAGGAACCGCAGGGGATGCCGCGCCAGTAGGGACAGCCACAGCACCGGGAGCCCTCCCGGGGCTGTTCCGGGCGGGGAGCCCGGGGCCGTGGGTGGCGTTTCATTTCCCGTTCCAAAGGGTTCGATGTGAAATTCATTCTCCGTCCTCCTTTTCTTCTTCCTCATCCCACGGGGGGAGGTCGTCATACTCACCGCCGCCATAGTCCTCGCCGTATTCCCCGGCCTCGTCAAAATCCTCGCCGGGCGCGGCGGCCTGCTGTTTCGGGCGGTAAATCTTGAAGTACCACCCGGCCCCGCCGCCGAGGGCCAGCACCGCCAGCACCAGCAGGAGCGTCCCCGCCCCGCCGGATTTTTCCGGTTCGGGCTCGGGCTCCGGCTCGGTAGCAGGTTCGGGTTCCGGCTCCGGGAGCGGTTCGGGGACGGCCTCCGGGGAGGGCTCCGCAAGGGCCATCAAATCGGCCACGGTGACGGCGTTCAGAAAGTACACATTTTCCGTCTCCCGCTGGCGGTCAATCACCAGATAGAACACGGACTCGTCCGCCGCCATGATGGTGAAAAATTCCTTGCCGTCCTGGTCGGTGGCGTTATCCACCATCGTCCCCTGGCCGTCCGGGGTGAACGGATTGGGCTCGGGTTCCGGCATAGGCGTGGGCTCCACGGGGTCAAGCCCCTCCCACTCCGGGCCGCCCGTACCGTCCTCCCATTCCTCGCCGCCCCCGGCGTAGGCCGTGGTGGTGATGCCGCACATCAAAAAAGCGGCGCACAGAGCCGCCGCCACTACACGATATTTCTTTCTTTTCATTCCGCGTCCTCCTTTTCCTCGTCGTCGCAAAGTCCGCTCACCTCCGTTTCCGCCTGCGGCGAAAACTCCGCCCGCTCCCTTGCTCCTCCTCTCCCCACAAAGTCATCCGACTTTGCGGGGGCCCCTTTATGGGACTTCGGGACATTTTGTCCCAAAGCGTCCCCGGCCTTGATGCGCTGGAGCACCAGCGGGAGCTCCTCAAGGGAAATGCTCATGCCCCGCACGATGTCCACGATTTCCTCGTTCTCGGCCTCCTTGTGTTTCTGTTCCAGCTCTTTCAGCCGGGCCTGCTGGTCGCTGATTTTGGCCTTGACCTTTTCCATCTCGGCCATGATTTTTGCGCTCTTGCTTATCGCCATTGAAAACCTCCTTTTCACGGTAAACGCCCGTAGGCGTAGAAGTGGGCCTGCCAGTAGCTGCTGTTTAAGTTGGCATATTGTATGGGGTCGCCACAGTGTATCATCATCCCGTCCCCCACATAGATGCCACAGTGGGAGACGCCCGGCGTGTCATAGGTTCCCTTGAAGAAAACAAGGTCGCCGGGGCGGGGGGAGCTGGTGCGGGTGCAGATGTTGTAAAGCCCCTGGGCCCCCAGCCGCCCCACGTTCCAGCCGGAATGATTGACTACCCACGAAACAAAGCCGGAGCAGTCAAAGGACGTGGCCGGGGAGCTCCCGCCCCATACATAGGGATAACCGAGGTATTTCTCGGCCTCGGAGAGCATCGCCGCGAATGTCTCATCGTCCAGATATTCCCCCGGCACTTCGTAGCCTTCCGGCGGGCTGGTGTATTTCCCCACATAGGACGAGCCGGGAAAGAGGTCGGGGCGGTTCCCCAGCGTAGCCATGTAGAGGGAATACCGGGAAACCTTGTCCTCCCCCATGATGTAGATAGGGAGATGGGAAAGGTTGAAGTTATCCAGCGTCACATAGCAGATGAAGTAATCGTAATACACCCGGTAGCTGTCGGTGTGGGTGTTGCCGTCCTCATCCGTCCATGTATCCGTTTCGATGTAGTACCGCCGCTCCTTTACCACGTTTTCTGTCAGCGTGTACTGGCGGTCAAAGAGCATCTGCAACGTAGGCTGGACATCCGCCAGCGTCCACTCGCCCTCATGCCATGCGCTCAATAAGGAAATCAGCACATAGGGGTCGTGCTCAATAGCGTCCAAATCAAAATGGTACTCGTCATAGTCGTGTGTGCTTTCGTAGGTATTGAGATAATGCTGGAGCTCCGCCTCCAGCGAACAATAAGCGGCCTCGGCCCCCAGCATATCCCCATCCTGGGCGGGGTAAGTGGTTGCCCCCACCGCGCCTGCGGCGGCGTTCCCCAAAGTGATAAGGGAGGACGCGCAGGACTGGAGGGATAAAACGAGCACCACGCAGGCCAGCGCGATAAGCGCCCCCACGGGATGCCGTTTCACGAAAGCCTCGGCCCGCTCCGCCAGCTTTTCCGTGGCAGCGGCGGTTTTCCCGGCGGCCTTGGCCCCTTGTTTCGCGGTCTGTTTCGCCGCCTGCCGCGCTTGTTTGGCATACTGCTTTTTCAGCTTTTGCTTGTGCCAGTAGCGGGTAACTGCATTTTTGGCAAGCTCCGGGTTCTCCTGCGCGGCCATGCGGAACTGGTAGTCCGCCCGGGCCTTGATGTACTGCGCCTCGGCCTTATGGACGGCCCGGGCCGGGTGCTCCCGGATGCGCTTTTTCGCGTACCGCGTCCCATGCCGGAGGGCGGCCTCGCCCACAAGCTCGGAGCGGTGGGCCCCCTCGGTTCCCACGTTTTCATGCTCCACCTCATAAACCTTGCCATGCACAAAACCGTGTGCGCTCCACCCGGCGGCCCCCAGCACCCGGCGCACCGGGCCCCTGGGTTTTGGCGGCTTTTTGCCCTCCAGCTTTTTCCGGGCCCGGTTCAGCTTATCCTCCCGCGTCTCCATGCGGAGCTTGGATTTGCTGATTTTCTCTTGTTCGCTTTCCATGCGGAATTTCGATTTTTGGGTTTTTGGCCTCTTGGGGGACTTTGGGACATTTTGTCCCGAAGTGCCTTTGTCCCCGGCGGGCCCGGCGTTATTCGTTCCTCTGGTCATTGGCTATGTCCTCCGGGCGGGTGGTGAGCAGGTTGTAAATCTCACCCTTGGGGAAACGGTCAACAAAGGGGATGGTCACATTCCCATAGAACAGCAGGCCCTCGCCGGAATTGCTGTGGGTGATATAGGAAAGCTGGTGCTCGGAAATGCCGAGCTGTTTTGCGATAATCGCCCGGTCGCTCTGGGCCTGGGAGAGCAGAACAAGAAAATCGGTGTTATCCAGTATGTTCTCGATTTCCCGGCTGGCCAAAAGGTCTTTCACGTTCTGCGTGAGGGCCGAGGGCACACAGCCCTTTTTGCGGAGCATCTTCCACACCGCCACAAAGTAGCTGGCGGTCAGCGGGTCGCGCAGGAGGATGTGGAACTCGTCAAAGTAGCACCACGTCGCCGCGCCGTTTTGATAGTTGGTATTCACCGCCGAGGTGACAAACTCGTTGGTGACGTGCATCGCAATCTTGCGGAGGTTCTCCCCCAGCCCTTTCAGCACGATGCACACCACCCGGGAGCTCAAGTCCACATTGGTCGGGTGGTTGAACAGATTGAGGGAACCCGTACAGTAGAGCTCCAGCGCAGTCGCCACACGTTTCGCCTCCGGCTCCGGCTGTTTGAGTAATTCCTCGTACAAGCTCTGGAGCAAAGGCATCTTTGCGCCCTCCAGCCCCAGCGCAAGCTCCCGGTACACCAGCCGCACACAGCGGTCAATCACGGTCTTTTCAATAGGTTGCAGGCCGTCCTTGCCGCCTACCACCAGCTCACAGAGGGAAAGCAGAAAATCCGCTTTCATGGAAAGGGGGCTGTCCTCGTCATTCAAACCGATTTCAATATCCATCGGGTTGATATGGTGGGGGCTGTCCGGGGCAATCTCTATCACCTGCCCGCCCAGCCGCCGCACCAGCGGGGAATATTCCCCCATTGGGTCAACGATAACGATGCGGTCACTTGTGGCAAGAAAGACGTTTATCAATTCCCTCTTGGCGGCAAAGCTCTTGCCGGAGCCCGTGGAGCCGAGATACATCCCATTGGCGGATTTCAGCTTTTTCCGGTCAGCCATGATGACATTGTGGGAAAGCGCGTTCATGCCGTAGTAGAGGGCCTGCCCGCCCATGCGGAGCTCCCGGGTCATAAAGGGAATGAAAATCGCGGTGGAGCTGGTGGTCATGCCCCGCTGTATCTGCACCTCGTTATAGCCGAGGGCCAGCGAGGACATAAAGCCCTGCTCCTGCTGCCAGTCCAGCCGCTTTAATGCACAGTTGTATTTCTGCGCGATGCCGGAGACGGTGAACACGTCATTTTCCAGCCGCTGGCGGGTGGGGGCGAGGTTGATGACGGTGAACGTCAAAAGGAACATCCGCTCATTCCGGGACTGCAAATCCCCCAAAAGCTCCGCCGCGTCCTTGGAAAAGGTGATAAGGTCGGGGGGAAGAATATCCATGTCATACCCGGCGCGGACGGCCTTTTTCTGCTCCTCCACTTTCATCTTGTCGATGTCCGAGATTTTCCCCTTGATGGTCTTTATCGCCTTTAACTGGTCAACGGTCTGGATGTGCATGGTGACGGTGAGCTCCGCGTCCAGCTCCAGAATTTCCCGCAAAAGGCGGTCAGAAAGCTCGGACGCCAAAATCTGGAGATAGGACACCGCGCCCCAAAAGCCGCCCACCCGGAAGAACCGGGAGCCCCTAAAGTCAAAGCCGCCGCTGGGGGTGATGAAGTCCTTTGTGCCCATGCCCGTTCTGGAAATATCCGCCCACGAAAAGCGGAACGGCTCCCGCCGCCCGGGGTGCATCTGCCCATGCAGGAGGGCCAGCCGCTCCCGCCCGTCCAGAGGGGACGAGGGCACGCCCAGCCGGTGGAGGTTGCCCATCACGTCCGCCTCCACCCGGTCAAGCCGGGGGCGGGCGGCGGCAATCCCCTCGGCGGGCACGCCAAAGGTGATATATTTGGAGCGTTCAATCCCGTTGTTGCTCCGGGCAATCTGGCGTTTCAGCATCCCCACGAACTCGCCCCGGATGCTGTCAAAATCGTCCGCCTGGGCGGGGATGTTCACATGGTAGCGGCTGGTGGAGTGGGAGCGGCGGTTGATAAAGGAGAGCTGGACGGGGAGCGCGCTGTCAAAGTAGTTGAGGAACGCGCTCCACCCGCTGAAAATCGCGGACTGATCCTCGGTGGATGCCACGGAATAGTTGATGTCCTCATATTCCACGGTCTTTGTGTAGAGCCCGCCGGGGAGCTGGCACACCCCGTCCGGGTGCATCGCCACATAGGGGATGGACTGCTGGGCGGACAACGCCGCCTTATTCTTTCTTTTGCTTTTTCGGTTTTCCATTCACTGCCTCCTTTCCCGCCTGCCCGGTAAAGGGCGCGTAGATATTCCTGGTCTTGTAGGGCCTCACGCCGGGCCGCAGGTACTTGGCCCGGATGATGTTCTTTACCACCTTTTCCAGCGGCAGGCCGTCTTTCTCGTACATTGCCAGCAGAAACGCCGGGAGCATGATGCCCAGCATCAAAAAAAGCGCCACCGTGTTCCCAAACGAGCTCCGGGCCAGCAGGTAGGAGGGGACTCCCACAAGGGCCGCGCCGCCGAAACACACAAGCTGGCGTTTTGTCAGATTGAAAGCGATTTTGGTCTTGATTTTCGATAGGTCATTGGGTACATTCACATAGGGCATTTTTAGCCTCCTTTCCTTTGGGACAAAATGTCCCGAAGTCCCTCAGTGGGCTCTACCTCGTTCCCCCACACGTCCCAGCCGGGGGCCGTCTGGCGGGCGAACAGCTCCACCCGGGGCACGTCCCCCATAAGGGCCACGATTTTTTCACGGGCCTCGTCCGGCTTTTTGCTGTGGCCCTCGATAGGGGAGATGATGAACTGGTGGACGTTGGGGGCCTTTCGCCGGGGATGCCCACGGGTCGCCAGCAGGCACACCTCCGCATTGGCCCGCGTCCAAAAGCCCAGCCCGTAAAACCAACTGTCCGCCTTTTTGTTCTTTTTCAGCCAGACAAAGCCCACGGACTTATACTGGAAGCCCCACGCCTTGATGAGCCGCAGGGCCTCCGGGAGCTGGGGGAACGTGGCCCACAGAAAAAGAACGCTGTCCGGGGCCGCCAAATCCGCCACGGGCAACGCGCATAATTCCTCAATCCCCATTGTGGGATAGTGCCGCTCCGCCGCACCTTGCAGGCCCTTTTGGGCGTACCGCCAGGGCGGGTCGGCGTATATCACGGAATACTTACCGATAGTCACACCCCCTTTCCGCCAGCGGCCACAGCCGCCCGCGCCTGGGTGATGCGCTCCGTGGCCGGGCCGTAAAAGGCCGGGGCCGTCTCAAAGCAGATAAATTCCCGGCCCGTGTTCAGCGCGGCGATGGCCGTTGTGCCGGAGCCCGCGCAGATGTCCGCCACCACCTCGCCGGGGTTTGTGTAGGTCTTTATCAGATACTCGCACAGCTCCACGGGCTTCTGGGTGGGGTGGACGGTATGGGCCACGGTCTGGAACGAAAGCAGGTTCCCCGGGAACCGCCGCCCGTCCTCCGAGCCGCTGCCGGAGCGGACGAACTTCCCATAGTTGGGGCTCTGGTCGCGGTGGGACGCGATTTTCTTATAGGGCTTGCCCTGCTCAAACTGCGGGTTGTATAAGGGGAGCTTTTGGTAAAATACCAGAATGTTCTCCGTCTTTTTCAGCGGGGCGCGGCGGGCGTTGAGAAATCCCGTACAGCGGCTCTTATACCATACCCATTCATAGCGGAGCATGGAGAGGTTGGACGCGCCGAGGATTTTGTCATAGGGGCACTGTGCGAAGAACAGCACCGCCCCGGAGGGCTTGACGGCCCAGCGCACCGCCTCCCACAGCTCCGGGAGGGGCAAAGGCACATCCCAATAGTTGCGGGTCGTGCCGTAGGGCGGGTCGGTCAGAAGCATATCAACCGAGTGCTCCGGGAGGGAGCGCAGTCCCGCGATGCCGTCCATCAGAAACAGACCGGAGGGCTCCAGCACCGGGCCCTCCGGGGACTTTGGGACATTTTGTCCCAAGGCCAAGCTATCTGCCATCCCGTCCCTCCTTTCCCTTTGCCGGGGCGGAGCGGGCGGCATTTTTCTGCGCGGCCTCCTTTCCCGCCTTATCCATCTGCTCCCG
>QZEE01000037.1 GCA_009917445.1 bacterium D16-76
AAGCCGATATGGTAGCCGGTGCGCTGGTAAAAGTCCGAGACAGTACGGGCAAAGAATATGTCCCAATCGGGAGCCTCCACCTCGCCGCTAGCCACGTCATAGGCCAGGTCTTGCAGCTCGCTGGGGATATCCAGGTTCGGCACCTTGACGTCGTTGGCATAGGACGTGAAGCGGTTCCAGGAGTTCATGGTGTTGTAGCGGTAGTGGCGGGCCAGGAAGCCGGTCATGGCTGCCCGGCTGCGGCGGTTGACTTTTTGATAGAACATGGCTTCATCTCCTTTCACTGGCCCCAGGCCAGCGTCTCTTCCCGCCGACCTTGGCATCGGGAGATGCAAAAAAGGAACCTGCCGCCTGGGCAGATTCCTCTTTTGGGGATGTGCTTAACTGAATTCTAAGGGTCAGCAGGATGCCACCGCAGCAGTCCGCCTGCATATTTCAGAATATGAACTTAATTCTGCTGTCCCTTGAATTGTCCCTTATCAGCCTCCATAAACATTATGGAGCACTATGGAAAGATAAGGGACGGGATGGTTCGGGCAGTTAGGAAATTCCTCGGAATTTCGCCGCTTTTTTACACTTCCACGAAACGCTATGGAAAGCTGTGGAACATGGTGAATTCTTCACTGTAAAAACGCGGTTTTTTGCCAAAATATTTTTTGGTTTTCCTAGGATGTGAACGCACGACCAAAAAGATATTTTTGCCTAGTTGGTGGGTGTATCTGAACCCACGCAAAAACAACTATAGTCATTTAATCAATATCTCCATTTTGCAGTTTCGGCGCGTGCCCGACTTTCTTTAAGCGTTATAGCTGCTTTGACAAAATCTTCTTTAACAATCACATTCTTATCTGTAATATCAATATTGGTATTGATTTCAAAGGTACGACCGATATCTACAGTTCTCCTAATTGAATTATAAGCTGCTTCTGAAACCACAAAATCTATTTCTGCTCCTGAACACCCGACTAACCACTCTTCAACGAAATCATTCTTATCAAAATCTTTCGCGACAGGCATATTCTCCGTATGTATTCTAAATATGGCTTTGCAACCCTCAAGACTGGGTTTCTGTATTTCTATTACATAATCAAACCGTCCCGGACGCTTTATTGCATCATCAATCATGTCGATTCTATTGGTGGAAGCAATTGCACATATTCGGCTGTTTTCATCAATTCCGTCCAAAAAGGTTAGCAATTGGTTTACAACTGTGGCCATTAACGGGTTACCGTCTGCATCTCTTGTAGAAGAAATTGAATCAAATTCATCAAAGTAAATAATTGCTGGGCGCATCTTCTTGGCTTCCTCAAATATCTTTCTCAGATTTGCCTCAGACTGGCCAATAAATTTGTTTAATATTTCCGGCCCACTCACAGAAACAAAGTGTGCGCTAATCTCATTTGCAATAGCTTTTGCAATCAATGTTTTTCCACACCCTGGCGGCCCATATAGCAGGATACCTTTATGAGGCTTAATGCGATAATGTTCAAAAAGATACGGTGCAATCAATGGTAGCTCAATAACTTCTCGCACTTGTTGTACAATTTCATCCAAACCACCGATATCTTTAAAGGTGGTCGTTGGAACATACTTTGTATCATTTACTGGTATTTCCTGTTTGTCTTCAAATAACGAAAGTGAGAAAGGACTCCTATAATCTTTTTCTCGTTTTTCTCTGGGCTTAACACCAATAATTTCACTTTGCCTCATTCCAAGTGGTGCATTACGATACTTATACTCCCAGTCCCCATCCTCTGTCACTTCAATGATATTTGGCAGGGTATCCAAGGCTTTCTGAAGCCGTTCATAAGAAAAATGTTTGCATATGTTGACTTTTTTCTTTTTGACTTCTTTTTGCAACATAAAAAGAATTTGTTCCTTGTCTATATTCCAGACGTTGTTTTCAAAATGCCCAAATTCGTACCAGCAATTACTCAGACGATAGGAATAGTATGAATCTTTTCTTAAAGAAATCAAGTCAAGGGACTTACATCCCCATCCGGCATTCTCATAGCAATACTCTTCGGGATGGATACACGAACTACATCCGGCTTCACAATCAACAATAGTAAAAATAGTGTTTATATCCGTTAACGTGGCTCTTTCTTCATCAATGAAATATTCTGTTTTTGTCCAGTTGCGTATTGTCTCCAAAATGCCTTTTATTTCGAATTCGCATTGGCGAATCTCTTCCATTCCAAGTACTAAGGTGTTTGCTGATTTTTCGCATGAGTAACCAACGAAATTTTCGCATTGCAAGCAAACAGAATCATAATATTTTGATGACGATTTATAAAATATTATTTTTAGATTCATAATTCAACACCCAAACCACATGGTATACAGTTTTTTAAAACCGACGTGCTGTGTTCTACAATAGTAATAAAGTCATAAAACGCTTTGGCCTTTGGCATTCTTATATTGAGGGCAATCCTCACATTTGATTTCACAATCCTGCATTTCAAATATTGCTGCATTTCTTTTTACACCAATATACGGAATGTGTTTTCTATTGCAAATATCTATTATCTTTTTTCTAGAGGAAGGTCTCATACGGTTTCCAAGAAAAACCTTTGTGATGGGGAAAAACTTGACATTAAAGTTGGATATGTTCTCGCCACTCAATGGAAGCAATAACCGCCACTCGTTTTGAAATGCCCAATCCATACTTTTTCGTAAAACACCATGAAAATATAGATTCCATAGTGTTTCTTTAGTTAATTCTTTGTCTTGTGCCGCGACAAGTTGTGAGGTCACATTAGGACGAACTTTACAATAAATCATCGGGAACAAATTATAATAGATTTCCTGGTAGGATTTGTCATTGGGTAAAACCGTGTATTCTATGCAAAAACCGTTATGACAATTAGCATATGCTCCTCCCCACATCAACTGTGAATATGGTGTTGTAGTAAAACAAACAGTGCGGAATATAGTTTTTAACTTGGAAGTGTAGTCCCTATATTCACCTTGTATTGTTTTTGACACAGCCATTCCCATATCAGAAGAATTATGCAACTCAATGATTACTTTTTGCTGAAACACCTGATTTGCAAGGTTTTCTATTTCCAAATCAGGTGTTTTTATGAACACAGTATCGAGATTTCCATTGGCAGTATAATGTTCCAATAGTACTTTAACCAAGATATCTCCAATCTGTTGGGTTTGAAGTTCTGTATCGATCTCCACTCCACATCTCCGGCAGTATTCTATTAAACGAAGATGCTCATATTCCGGAAAATCAATATTGATATCAGAATCATATATATCATCGTAGGCGGTTGGTGTTTGAAGAAAAACCGTGTTGTTTTCCAAAGCTTGAACAGAATAGTTGATTTCTTTCCCGGTTCCCACATCTTGTATATCTAGATTGGGGTAATACCGGTAAAGCCGTAACGGCATATTGATTTTTGACCGAAGAGCAAACTCATCATATCCCATATTTTGGATTTCATCAAGTGCCATGATTGCCCCATTTACAAAACAATATGACAATGCCAACTTTGGCCCAAGTTGTTGAAATCTAGCAAACAAGTTAGATAGTTCCATAAGAGAAACTCCTTTTATGGTTCAAATTCTTAATCTGTTTTCTACTTGTGAAAATTGGTAAAGTTCGCAATCAATTTGTATCGAAATACAACATCGTCCCACATCTTAAAATCACAAGCAATGAAGGGGTGAGCTGCAGTGCCACTAGCCTTTCCCCGCTTAGAGGTAATCCCAACAGCATTTACCCTTTCTATCCATCTGGCAGGAGTCAAGGTATATGAAGGGGAGCGAACATCAAAAAGCAACTGCTAAAATGCCTGCTCGTCAAAGTTGGGATTATTTTCTCTTTCCCACTGGTCTAAGAATGCAATCGTGTTCCTACTGCGAAGCCAGCTTTGAATCACATAGCTTGGGTTCTCTGAATAAAAACGCCTTGCGATATCTGTCAGCGAGATATAGTCAACTTCAGTATATAAATACTTTTCTACAACCGCTTGAAGTCTTTGCTCCTCCTTCGGGTCATGAATGTTGGCCTCCCCACGGTTGATAAGTTCAAAGATACGGTCTCGTATAAACTCCAGGTCTTCCGCTTTGAGCAGCGATTTTTCATTTAGCCTCTTGGCATACTCATCCCTCGTTATCGCGTAAGCCCATAGTAGTTCAGATTGACTTGCTCGTTCCATTCTTCATTGTCCTCGACATTCCGATTGGGATTTCTGCACCGGCTAGATTTCATTTCTTCCACAGCCATGTAAGTGGTATGGTCGATAATGCCAAACGTGTACTTATAATTGTTTAGCAGCTTGTTCAAGACATCACGGCTCCACACTGTTCTCCCAGATGGAGAAGGAATACCTTGCTTGCGCAAATGCTCTTGAATTTTCTCCAAACTGTTTCCTGACAGGTATAGGCCAAATATCTCTCGCACGATTTCGGCCTCCGGCTCAACTGTTTCTACTCTCTTGTTCTTGTCACGTCGAAAGCCATAGCATACTTTGCCGAAGATTTTTGATTCCAATGGGGACAACTTCACGGTTATCTTCCTTTCTTACATTATAGTGGGTTGCTCGAGCGTTTTCAAGTAGTACCTACGAATTAGTGGAATTGATTTCGCTCTTTTCTTCTGATAAATTTGATTATTAGTGGGTTATCAGGCATTTCTTGTAGATAAGAACAAAAAAGCGTGGATTATGACGCTATCCACGCTTTATTTGTTTCTGAAATAGAACTTTAGAGCATAAAAAGGGAGGCAAAAGCCTCTAAAATGCTTTTGTCTCCTTTTGTGAACCCACGACCAAAAAGATATTTTCGCCCAATCGGTGTGCGTATCCGAACCCTCACATCAAACTGGTATCGTTTGCTCAACCTCCAACCCTCCCGCAAAAATCACCTTAATCTTCTCCTTGGATTCCACCACCACGCACTCCAACACCTGCCGCACCAGCCGGTCATCGTACTCCATGAGGTGGTTCTCCAGCCCATCCAGGATAGTAAAAATTTCATCCAGCCTGGACTCTGCATTCTCTTTTTCCTGCTGTGCATTGTCAAGTTGAGCCAACTGTTGCTCCAAGCTGTTTTTCTCAGCCATGAGCGCTGTGGCCTGCTGCTCATCGAATTCCTCAACTGTGTCGGTAGCTATAGCCTGGAGCATAGCCTTGAACTCGGCATCGATTTCTGCTATCCTTATCTGGATATCCAAGCTGTTATCTTCGCCATCATCATTCTTTAGCCCCATGCCGATATGCAGTTTCAAGGTGCCCAGCACATCGGAACTCTGCTTTGCCGTGCACATGATCGCTGCCATGACAGCCTCCTGCAACACTGTTTCTTCCATGGTAGGGGAGTGGTGGCAGTATCTTTTGCCAAAGTCCAGCCGGTTGATGCACCTCCAGACTGGTTTCTTTTCTCCCTTAACCGTCCAGGTGCATCGGCGATAGGGGGTACCACACTCGCCACAGACCAGGAGTTCCGTCAGAGCGTATTTGCTGGAGTACCGGCCCTGCTCGGTCTTGGTACCTTTCTGCTTGACCTTGCGCTTGCCTGTGCGCCGCGCCAGTTCTTCCTGCACACGGCCAAAGGTAGCGGCATCAATAATTGCCGGATGATTGTTCTCTACATAATACTTGGGGCGCGCCTGCCCATCGTTGCGCTTGACCTTCTTGCTCAGGCAGTCCACAACGTAGGTTTTATTGATAATTGCATCGCCTTTGTATCGTTCATTTTGCAGGATCGAGCATACCGTGGAACGGTGCCATTTTCCTTGACCGCCGGGGGTGGGAACACCCGCATTATCCAGCATTTCCACGATCCCTCTCATGCTGTCCCCGGCCAGGAACCGCTCATAAATCAGCTTGACGGTCTTAGCTTCTTCGGGGTCAATTTCGGGCTTGCCATCTTCACTCCTGCGGTAGCCGAGGAAGTTCTTGTAGTGGAAAGCAACCTTGCCCTCTTTCGCACTTTGATTTTTGCCCCAGATGACGTTGGCGCTGATATTCTCCGATTCGCTTTGGGCGATGCTGCCGTAAATCGTGATATAAAATTCAGCCCCAGGCTGGGTGCTGTGGATGTTCTGTTCCTCGAAGAAGATGTCCACGCCAATCTCTTTCAGCATTCGCACATACTTCAGCACGTCAGCCGTATTTCTCGCAAACCGGCTGATGGATTTCGTGATAATCATGTCGATTTTGCCGCGCCGACATTGCTTTATCATCTTGTTAAACTCGTCACGCTTTTTGGTGCTTGTGCCGGAAAGCCCTCTATCCGCAAAGATGCCCACAAAGGCCCATTTCGGCTCGATTCTGATCTTTTCGGTATAGTACCTTACCTGCACGTCATAGCTGTTCAACTGCTCCTCCTGGGCGGTAGAAACGCGGCAGTAAGCGGCTACCCGGAGTTGTCGGTGGGCTTGCTTGATTTCTTCAGCTATGTTGATTTTCGCCGGGATTTTCCGCACTACTTTCTGTGGTGTAGTTGCTGTCGGTTGCATTTTCATCGTCCTTTCTGATGGTCTGATTATTCACAAATGTGATGGCTACTGTGCCATCTTTTTCAAGGCGGATGGCTTGAACTGTCCTCTTGAAAAGGGGCAGTGAAAAAGCTGAAAGCGGCTCTGCGTCAGCGAGAACCGCTTTCAATCTATTTGCGATATATGGAGTGGAGTTGATATCCGCATATTTCAGAGAAGCACACTCTAACATCCTTTTTCTCATGGCATTTTTATCATAATCAATCGTGTCTAATGTCCGGGCAATCTCGTTCTCAGCTTTGAGAACCTGCACACTTAGCTCATGCCCCGGTTCGGCAGGGATTTGCACCAACCCAGGATTGACAATCACCCGATTTAGCAGTACAGTAATATTATCCAGCAGGTCGCTGTCTGCCTTGTGAATCACCGTGCGGCAACCAGCGTTGGAGCATACCCATCTCTGCTGGCACCTTCTGAACCGGCTGTCGTGCCGTCGAACCATCTCGCCACCGCAAGTGGGGCAGATTATCTTTACCGTCTCCGAAGCCGTAGCGGAAGCACACGGCTTTCGTCGGACAGGCGCGGATGCACATTCCGCAGCGGATGCACTCGGTATGGTTGGGCGTTTTCGTCACATCCACATCCATCTTGCAGGCTCTGGCGCATTTCCCGCAGGAGACGCACTTATTCTTATCCACCTTCATCTGGAAGAGGGACACCCGGTTGAACAGCGCGTAGAACGCGCCAAGCGGGCAGAGCCACTTGCAGAACGGTCGGTAGAACAGTACGCTCAGCGCAATCACCGACAGCAGGATGCTGAATTTCCATGTAAACAGCTTGCCCAGCGCCGCCCGGATGCCGGAATTGGCAAGGGACAGCGGGATGGCTCCCTCCAGCACGCCTTGGGGGCAGAGGTATTTGCAGAAGAACGGGTCTCCCATGCCAACATCGTTCACAAGGAACGCCGGTAGCAGGAAAACCATCACCAGCAGGACAGCGTATTTCAGGTATGTCAGCGGCTTCAGCCTCTTTGTGGAAAGCTTCTTAGTGGGGATTTTGTGCAGCAGCTCCTGAAACCAGCCGAAGGGGCATAGAAAGCCGCAGATAAAGCGCCCCAGCAGCACGCCCAGCAGAATGAGGAAGCCTGTGATATAGTAGGAGAAGCTGAACTTGGAAGACCCCACCACCGCCTGAAACGCCCCGATGGGGCAGGCCCCGGACGCCGCCGGACAGGAGTAGCAGTTCAGCCCCGGCACGCAGACGGTCTTCCCCGTCCCCTGATACAGTCCGCCCTTGAGAAAGTTCGGCAGATGCAGGTTGGTCAGCAGCGTCGCCCCCGCCTGAATCCAGCCCCGGAAGCGGGACATGGTCTGTGAAACGCCTGAAAACTTTTTACCCAATGCCCACACACTCCAGACATAATTTGATTGCTTTGCTCAGCACTGTCGCCGCCTCGCCCCGCCAGACACCAAAGCACAGCATGGCGGCTCCGGCCATCAGCAGCACGATCTGCGCCGCGGCCTTTTTCCCGCAGCTCATTTTTCATCACCCTTTCCGATTTTCTGCCCCCATCATAGCGCGGGAGAGTTAAAGTCTCTGTTAAGAACGAAAACTTAACGCAAACTTTATCTGTTTTTGCTATAATGAAAGCAACACAAATACGAAGAAATAAAAAGGAGGGCTCTCATGCACCTTTTAGTAATTGAAGATGAACGCGCCCTGTGCGAGACCATCGTTCGCAGCCTGCGGCGGCTGGCCTACAGCGTGGACTACTGCTATGACGGCGAAAAGGCGCTGGCGCTTCTGGGCGTGGAACGATACGATCTGGTGCTTCTTGATCTGAATCTGCCGAAAAAGGACGGCATGGCGGTGCTGCGCACCCTGCGGCAGACCGACCGGGAGACGCGGGTGCTGATCCTCTCCGCCCGCAGCGAAGTGGAGGACAAGGTGCAGGGGCTGGATGCCGGGGCGAACGACTATCTGGCGAAGCCCTTCCACTTGGCGGAGCTGGAGGCCCGCATCCGCAGCCTGACATTGCGGCAGTTCACCCAGCAGGATGTGCTGCTAAGCTGCGGAGGCCTGACCTTTGACACCCGCTCCCGTACCGCCACCGTCAACGGGCAGACGCTGACGCTCACCCGGAAGGAAACGGGAATCCTGGAATACCTGATGGTGCATCAAGGAAGGCCAGTAAGTCAGGAGGAGCTGATGGATCACGTTTGGGACAATAGCGTGGACAGCTTCAGCAATTCCATTCGCGTCCACATCTCCGCCCTGCGCAAAAAGCTCCGCGCCGTGCTGGGCTATGACCCCATCCGCAACCGCATCGGCGAGGGCTATCTGATGGGAGGCGAGGAGGAATGAAGCGGCTTTCCCTGCAGTGGCGCATCACGCTGATGTCCGTCCTGCTCATCGGCATCACCTGCGTGGCCATGAATTTGCTGCTGTGCTCCTCCGGTGTGTACTATATGGACACCATTGCGGACAGTTTACAAGGCGGCGGCACGGTGATCCTGAATGATGGCGGAGCGGCGAGCTTTGACCCGCAGCTCATAGCGCCCAACGAGGAGTTGACCATCGTCGTCGATGGGGTGCAGGGGCACTTCCGCACCACCAACTGGTACATCACGGCGGCGGTAACGCTGCTCAGCGGCATCCTCGCCTATTTCGTCAGCGGACGCGCTCTCAAGCCCCTGCGCAGCTTTACCTCGCAGGTGGAGCAGGTGCAGCTGAACAATCTTGCCGATATGAGGATCGATGAAGATGCTATTTCGGAGTTCCGGCAGCTGAGCCGCTCGTTCAACCAGATGCTGGAGCGGCTGAACAACGCCTTTTCCGCCCAGCGGCAGTTCACCGGCAACGCCGCCCACGAGCTGCGCACGCCACTGGCACTAATGCAGGCGCAGTTGGAGCTGTTTTCCGCGGAGCATCCTGATGTGCGACCGGAGACGGCGGAGTTCCTCACGCTTTTGCGTGAGCAGACGGAACGGCTGATACAGATGACCAGGACACTGCTGGAGATGAGCAATCTGCGGCAGGTGGCGCGGAACGAGCGGATCCAGCTCGCTCCCATGATCGAGGAGATCTTCACAGATCTTGCGCCGCTCTCAGATAAGCTCGGCGTCACGCTGACGGCGGAGGGCGACGGCATTATGACCGGCAGCGATGCACTGATCTACCGGCTGATCTTCAACCTGACGGAGAATGCTGTCAAGTACAACCAGCCGGGCGGCTCGGTACGGGTTTCTGTCACTCAGGAGTTGGAAAAGCTCCTGCTCCGCGTCTCCGACACCGGCTGCGGCATCCCGGAGGTGTATCAGCGCAGTATCTTCCAGCCCTTCTTCCGGGTGGACAAGTCTCGCAGCCGGGAATACGGTGGCGCAGGACTGGGGCTCTCACTGGTATGGGAGATCGCCGACCTCCACGGCGGCTCCGTTTGGGTAGAGAAAAGTTCGGAGAAGGGCACTACCATTGTGGTGGGGTTGCCAACGCAACAATCAACGAAGCCCTAAAACCCTTTTATTCGTTTTTCGCCGCTTCGCTTGCCGCCCTGCGGCGTTCCTCTCTGTATGGGGCGGTCAGCCGGAAAGAGAAGCGTCCCTTTTCAATCTCAAATTCCTTGCAGCCCGTGTCCGGGTCTACGTCCGTCAGCTTGCAGACGGCAGGGTGTTTGCGGCTGTATGCGGTCAGCCTGTTTTTGAGGTCGGTGTTGTGGGTGCGGATGAAGATGGTGGGGTCTTTCTCGTCAAAATAGATTTCGGTGGTCTTTTCCTGCTTGGTAGGTCCTGTTCTCATAGGCTTATCCTTTCTGCGGCTCTGTCACGCAATAGGGGTGTTTTTCGGGGATTTTCTTCGGCTCTTGACTTGGGAAAAGGCGTTCGGCCCAAGGTCGGCCCGAGCGGACTCATAGACAGTCTTCCCTTCCCGCTCTGTAGGGGGCAGAGTGGCGATAAAGTGGCCAAGAGAATCCGGCTGGATAGGATCCTCCCGGCTGGCCACAGCGTGGGCGTCCCCGGATTGGGACAGGCTGTATATGGTTACATCCTCATCTGATATGCCATTGTCCAGGCCGATCTGCAGCTCTTTCCCGGCCTCTCTGAAGCTGAACCAGACCGCCGTACCCGCCGAGCGGGGCTTGTCCTCATGGAGATAGGAAAAGCTGTAGTCCTGGACGGCCATGTGGAAATCAAAAAAGACAAAATCCTTCGCAAAAAACGGTGATATCAGCAGAAATGCGCCGATCACGCACAAAACCGCCACACCTATTTTCCTGTTTTTCATATTGCCGCCGCCCACCTTCCATAGCGTCTTTGGTTCAGGACTTCGGAGAAAGCCTCCAGCCGCAGGCGCAGCTGCTCTACGTCCTGGTAGTTGTAATCTGTTTCCAAGCGGAAAACCGGGATGCTCATGCTTTCAAAGAATCCTTCCAGGCGTGTGAACTCAAAGTCGTATTCGATCTGCCCCTTCAGCACATGGTACACCATGCCGTCCACCTCTCTTTTTCCTGCCAGCTCCTGTATCTGCCGAAAAAACGAGTCGTTACGCACATAGGCCGGGGAGGCGTCCTGCCAATAAAACCCGGCAATACCGCTTTGCAGCTGTAAAGAGCTGTAGTCTGCCTGACCGCTGATCTCCAAGCCAGCATCCTCTATGAGAAGCGGTACCTTATAGTTGGGGAAATAGATGGGCGATCCCAGCAAAAGCACTTTGCGTTTTTCCATCATGCGGGAACTGAACATATGCCGGAGCCGGGCAGACCAGCTTTCAAGCTGTGCGGCCCACAAAGACAGGTCGTCCGCAAAGTAGAAGCTGTTTGTCACGAACAGGCGTATACTGCCCGGCAGTACATCTGCCGAAGTGCTGAGAAACTTTTGCAGCTCCTTCTTTGCCCGGCCCACGGTTTCCGCGGAGTCCTTCAACTGCCTTTTTGTTATGGGGCGCTTCAGGTGCATTGCGATGGCCCGGCGGCAGGATTCATATTGGCGTTCCCACTCTGTGCGGAAAAACTGATCCTTCACCGGCGGGAAATGGAAAGTATGCACCTTGAACCCATCTGTTTTCAGCAGGTAAGCCAGCTTCCGGCTGCTGTCGCTGACCAGCGGTACAAGAATGAGGGAATCCTTACCAAAGCCGGAGTTGAAATATCCCAGGCTGGAGCGGCTTACCGGGTCGGTGTCCCTGGGGACGTCCCCATCCGCCCACAAGCTGCTGGCACGGCTGCCGCCCAATACCCAATAGGGGGAGCGCCCGCCGGTACAGACCAGTTCCTCCGGGATACTGGAGCCCAGGACAACAAGCGGGGGTGCGGGCTGTTTGATATCATCCACAAAATGCTTGTGCGCCGCATTGAGAAAGTAGGAAAGCTCCTCCTGGAACGGGGATCTCTCTGCAATTTGCGCTATGGCTTCCAAGATCTCTTTCCCATAGCTTTCCGTCAATGTTTTTTGTCTGTCCAATTCATTCCACCTCCGATGGGTCTCATTATATAGTTCTCATTTGCAAAAATCAAATACATATTTTGAATTGAACGCCATACTTGAAAGGTATGGCGTTTTCTGCTATATTAGCCTTAAACGATCCAAGAGGGGGAGTTATATGGACATCCGTGTGCTGCAATATTTTCTGGCGGTGGCCCGGGAGGAGAGCATTACAAAGGCGGCGGAATCGCTGAACATGACCCAGCCGCCACTGTCCCGGCAGTTGAAGGATCTGGAGGAGGAGCTGGGCAAACAGCTGCTGGTCAGGGGGAAGAAAATCACCCTGACGGAAGACGGGATGCTCCTCCGCAAGCGGGCCGAGGAACTGGTGGGCCTGATGGAAAAGACAAAAGCCGAGCTCACCTCCTCCGACGAAGGAATCGCCGGGGATGTGCACATCGGCTGTGGGGAGACGGAGGGCATCTCCTTCCTGGCAAAAACAGCCCAGGACTTGCAGAAGAAGCACCCTCTCGTCCACTTTCATATTTACAGCGGGGACGGTACGCTGGTGAAAGAGAAGCTGGACAAGGGCCTCATCGACTTCGGCCTGCTGGTGGGTTCGGATGTGTCCGACTACGACTATATAGAGCTGCCCATAAAGGATACCTGGGGCGTCCTCATGCACAAGGATGCTCCGCTGGCAGAAAAGGAGAGCATTTGCCCGGAGGATCTGTGGGATGAGCCGTTGATTATTTCTCATCAGAATGGCCCGAGCGGTGCCGAATTTGCATGGTTAAAGCGGAACATCTCCCAGCTGAATATCGCGGCCACTTATGATCTGCTCTATAACGCCGCACAGTTTGCCAAACGGCGTTTTGGGTATGTGATCGCCTTGGACAAGATCATCAATACCACCGGTGACAGCGAACTGTGTTTCCGGCAGCTGGCACCTACACTGGAGGCGGAATTGTTCTTTGTATGGAAGAAATATCAGGTGCATTCCCGGGCGGCAAGCGCTTTTTTGAATCAAATGCAGGAAGCGATAGCAGAAAAATAAAAAGGAACCCCATTCCTATGTATTGAAAAGGGCTCCCTCTTTATTCATATATCTTTGCTTTTACACGAAGGAATGAGGAACTC
Source organism: bacterium D16-76 (assembly GCA_009917445.1). Taxonomy (GTDB): domain Bacteria; phylum Bacillota; class Clostridia; order Oscillospirales; family Acutalibacteraceae; genus Acutalibacter. Next base: position 13,012 of record QZEE01000037.1, read on the forward strand.
TGGCCCATTACTTTTCTTTTCTGCTGTATTTACTTCAGTGGGATATTCCATTTCACCTTCCATGATGACAGGAGGTACCTGCCACCAAGAGAGTATAGTACCCCCTTGGCGGCAGGTGTTTTCTGTCATATTTTCTTTAGGCGAAAAAGCAAACTGCTTTTGCCGCCCTGGGCGCGGTAGCGCTGCTCCGTGTATAGCAATTTTGCTTTCCTCAAATCCTGTAATGCTCTGCGTACTGTAGACTGGGACAACTTTAACTCCCTGGCAATAGTAGGGATAGCAGGCCAGCACTCACCATCCCTGTTCGCCCGGTCTGCCAGATAGATATACACGGCCACAGCCCTGTGCTGCAAATCCATCTTGTAGAGAAAATCAAACCGGCCCATCCTGGACTACCTCCAGTTCCCTGTTGTAGGGGGCAACTTCTTTTAGCGGTCTGTTTTGCCTGTTGGCGGGGCCTTTCTTCTTTGAGGTACGCTTGCGTTGTTTCTGTGCAGGAGCGTCCTGACTCTGCCCGCCAGCGGACGCGTCCTCCGGCGGTGTATCGTCCTCCTTCAACCAATCCGGATGGTACTTCAGCACAATGGCCTGGAGCAACTCGTTCTTCTCGGCGTAAGCTACCTTGCGGTTACCGTTCTCCGGAACAGCGTACTGCTCGTCAAACTGGATGCCCCAATCAAAATATAGCTTGAGCCTGACCCTCATGGGATAAAAGCCGGTTTTCATCACGATGAACTGTCCCTTTGGCATAGACTTCAATTCGTCCGGCGTCATGAGCGGGCGCTCAATCATTTGCAGAGACTGGCTGGGGTCATTCTTACTCCGGGACACCGAGCCGGACATGACCGTTCTGCTGCCCAGGGCCTTGGACAGCACCTCGGCGGAGTTGCTGTTGGGCGCAAAGCCGCCGAAGATGATATCCTGGACGTTGTCCACGATAATCTCCGCTCCCTCTTTTCCGTAGTTCTTCTCCAGCTGAGCAAAGGATTGGATAATCGGTACAATTTGCAAGCGGCGGGAACGAGAGGCAGAGAACATCATTTCAGCTGACTCGATCTTTGGAATGGTGCCGTATTCGTCGCAGAAGAAAACACACCTGTTTTTCAGCTTGCCGCCGTTTTCATCGGCAACAGAAAGAATCTCCCGGTAGAGCTGCTGGATGATCAGCGAAATCATAAAAAACGAATTAGGGTTTTCCTCCGGTAAAATAACGAACACGGCACACTTCTCGTTGCAAAACCGCTCGGCATCTATCTCTGTATCGAAGCACAGGATTTGTTCTAATTCGCTGTCGAGGAACGAGTTAAGCCGCGACAGCGCTGTACCCATGACACTTGCCATGGACTCCTTTGAAGTGTTCAGCGCGGCCCCGGCAAACCACTTGGCTTTGTGGTCATTAGGCAGCATTGCCATGAGCTGTTGGAACTGGTTTTGCCCTTTCTGCTGTGAGGGAGCCAGTAGCTCCTGAATTATTTTGAACACAGAAACAATGTGACGTTTCTGCGGTTCACAAAACTCAGCCACCAGCAGAATCGTTGCTGTCAGCAATCCCTCGGCGGCATCGTAAAAGTAGGCATTGTCGCCAAAGGACGAGCCGTCCATGCCAGACGTGATGATGGTCTTGGCAATAATCTTAGCATATTTTTCAGCTTTAGCTTTGTAGGCAAGCTGATCGGGACACTCCAGGTAAGCGTCCATATATTTGTTGACGAGATGGAGCAGATTGTTGCCATGGGAGCGGGTAGGGTTGCGCAGGTCGATAACAGAAACGTGGTAGCCGTATTTTTCAGCAATGGCGCCATAATTTCGCGCCACATCGCCCTTCGTATCGGTTCCGAGCCAACTCATGCCAGACGCGCAGGCGTACTCAATGCAGGGATAGAGCCAGTATGCGGTCTTGCCCACACCAGCCGCGCCAATCATCATGGTATGAACGCCCCCAGTATCCACCATGGCAATAGTTTCTTTTCTGCCTGTGCAGCCCACTACGATTCCCTGGGGGAGCGGCTCTCCATTTTCCATGGTGGGTTCCCGGTGATGCGCTGCCTGTTCCCGCCAGCGTTCCGGCGTAAAGGTGACATGGCGGTACACCTTCCTTATCTCTGCTTTCGTAGCCCAACGCGCAGTACCATGCTGACCATCACCAACCGTTTTCGCCTTGATATTATTGAGATTGTAGATGTGCGCCAGCAAGGTCACGCCCGATAGAACGCAAAACATGAGCGCTGCCACAAAAATCAGCGGTGCAATATTTGGCATGGTGCCTCTACCTCCAATCTCTCGCCAGATAGCAAATCCTCGTTCCAGTCCTTGTTGACCGGCACGAGGATTTCGGAATCTATACCCTGCATGATCAGCTTTGCAGTAATGCGCTGGGCGGCAAGCTGGCCTGGCTCATCGCTGTCGAAACAAACGGACACTTTGTTTATGCCGGGATTATCTTCCATGCATTGAAATAGTACCTTGTCTGAAACAGAGCAAGCCGCCGCATAGCTGTGTTCGCGCCAACCCACCTTGTTCATGGAGATAAAAGACAGCATATCGATTGGGGCCTCAAACAGATAGAGCCGGTTACTTTTCCCCGTCCAATGAAAACTGTACTCCGGCACACTACCCACCGCATTGCCCTTGTAAGTGGATGCCGAACCGGTACCACGTTTGTTGGCGTGGCGGGGGATGCCGTCCTTATCAAACCCTACGAACACCACGTTGTGGTACTGTGCAGATTCGTATATCATCTTTTTGTGAACGAAAGCGTAAAGCACCTCTTTGTCTATGCCTCGCCGGTTTAGCAGGTAAGCGAACACTCGCCGCATATTGTCATTGGCAGGCGGCAATTCAAATTTTGCCGTAGGTTTCTGTACTGGCGGCAAAACAGATAATACCCCACCACTCCGGCCCAATAAATATTCCATTGCTTCTGGATACGATTTGTGATAGAATTTTCTCACGAAGTCAATGGAGTCACCGCCCACCTGCTCGTATTGGTGGAACCACAGATTCCCTCGGATAGTCACCTTCTGAGAACCGTCTAACCACTCCAATTCCGATCCAGATTTGCGCAAAGTCTCGCCTTGGCTGCGGAGCAGTCCAGCTAAATCCGTGCGCCGAGCCTTTTCTTTCTGCTCATCCGTAAAAGGAATAAATCCTGACATAAAACTCCTTTCCAAGAGAAAAGCCGCACCCTGCGGCGCGGCATCCTCTTTCAAAATTTCTACTTGTCTTGCCTATCCATTTCACTCAATTCTTTCATCAGGCCCACGCCGAATCGCACACCCTCCGCGAACATACACCGGCATTCCTCGTCGCAGATTCCATCGGACAATTCATCAATGCGATTCAGCAGCTGTTGGTTATCACCAGACAGTTTCTCGCGCAGTTCGTCCATCAGCCTTTGCTTTTCTTCATTAAGCCGCTGATACTTTTCTGTTGCGGGCTTAACGGATTCGGCGGGATAGATCTGGCCATCGTAGAGCATATCAAGTATTTTCATAGCGTTACCTCCTACCACAATCATACCCAATCCATTGCCATAAATCCAGTGAAATCGAGTGGGCAAACCTACAGAAAATTTTATAAAAACTCACACATAATTTTACCCCTGCCGTAACCCTTGCGCCTGTTTTTTCTCGCTGATCTTCCGGCGCAGCTTGCGGTCGACGTTCCTATCCAGATAGACTGGCCGAATCTCATTTTGCAAAATCTGGCTGGTCTGCTGTAGCAGGCGCAGGGCGTTCATGCCAATGTTAGCAGCACCCACAGTAGACAAAGGCTTGTGCTTGTTATCCGTATCATCTTCGGCCACACCTTGCTCCTGCTGACTGTCCAGAACCAAATCCATAGCCGCCTGGACAATGGCGTTTTTTATGGCCTTGAATTCCTTGTTTTGCGACAGCGGAATCCTTTCCGGCAGGCTGCTGTTGTAGGTGCGCAGCACATTTTCTCTCTGCTCATACCACAAATCATAAAGTGCGGAAATGCGGTTGTCTTTTGCAATCTCATCCACTATCAAATCAATAAGAGCTTTCACATCCGGCTTGAGATAACCATACACCTTTTTACCCTTGGTGCGGGACAGAAGCTGGGCAAGCTGCACCAGCAGTTCTTCCAAATAGGGATTGGAATACCTACCCGCATTTATCTGCGAGACAATTTCAGCAAGCACATTCTTGCTCTCGGAGCGCAGCTGGTTCCTATGCTCCGTTTGCTTTTCATAGATGCAGAGCAAGTCCTGGGCGAAGACATCCTTGGCAAAAGCGGAGCGCAGTTTTTGCACACCCTCTTTGGTGAGATAGCCCTCGCTTTCCACCGTGGAGTACGCAATAAGATGCACATGAGGGTGGTGCGACTCGTTATGAAAAGCCGCAAACCACTTAAGGTGCCCCATGGGGATGCGCAGGTTTTCCGAGAGCGCCTGGGTCTGGGTCCGCAGCATATCCCGCCAGCGGGAGCCGTTGTCGAATCCAAGGCGTTCTGCATCTTCACGGCGCAGAGAGACGATTGCCGTCCACACATTGCCGCCGTATTCGTTAAGTTCCCGCGATACCTCTGTGAGATTCACCTGCACACCATCATCCGTAAACAAACCATGAGAACCAAAGCGTTCCGCGCGGGGTCGGGTCGCAATATAGTCAGCATAGGTCTTGGCGTTCATAGCATCGGACATAGCGTTGTCCTCAATGGCGCGTGAGATAAATTCCGACGCAGATTCCACTGTCTGTTTTTGCCGGTAATCTTCGTGCTCCAACATCTCCTTGCTATCAGGGAAGTCACGCAGAATTTTGTTGATGAGCTGTTTCTGATTCCAACTGACTGGCGCGAACCGTTTGGTATCATCGATTTTCTCCACGCCATCACGGGTAGCAATATACTTTGCGTACCCTCCGCGCCCCTGCCGGGCGCCCGGTTTCAAGAACTTAAACTTCGTGACTAACTTTGCCACTCGACCGCGTCCTCAAAACGGAAATTGCCGTTGAGCCTTTTTACTTCTTGAACACACTCCCCACGCAGCCGGGCCAGGGATATCTCGTCTATCTCGCTGCTGGCAGCAACCACGTTCATGAGCATGGCCAGCTCCACTGCCAGCTTGAAAATCATCTTGCTCTGACGATTATCGCTTTCCGCTACAATGCTTTTCATGTTGGAGAGGAAAGCATTGGGAAGATAGGACGTGCCATCCTCGGCAGTAAGGCAGCCAATATAAAAACGAATTGCCTTTTCGATAAACTCAGATTTACTGCGGCAATCATCCTGTCGGTACAGCTCCTTGACCTTCGCCAGCGTGTCCGGATGGAGCCATAACGCAAACTTGTATTTGTCCTTTGGTACTGAAATCTTGTGACACTCCCTTCTGGCGGTGCAACCCCGGAATATTTGGCGGAATACCGCCGTTTATCCAATTTGCAACGCCATTTTTCTCTGAAAATGAATTTAGCAACCCCTTTTTGCTTTGTAACCCGGAATCCCGAAAAAGCCCGACGCGACCGGCATTGCCGGGCGCGGTGAACCATGCAGGGGTGCAACAGCAACCCCTGCATTTTCTCCCGCTTGCTTTTCGACCTTGACCATACCGCCCCAAAAACCCGGGATACTTGGACTTTCCCAAACCTGCCCCACGCTGCCCCAACACGGCCCACTCAGGTGCAGGGCCGAGTGTTTTCCCGACCCAGCCCTGCAAGCCCCGGCACGGGGCCGCACAGGAGCCGACAGGCGGGGGTGTGCTGGCAGACCTCGTCAGACTTTTTTGTCCGGGGGCATAATACCCTCCAACTGCTCAAAGCAGCACTCGGTATAGGAGAGGCCGTTTTCAGTGACGATCCTGTCCAGCACTGCCAGCATATCAGACTCCTTCAAGCTGGCGCGGTCGCTGGGGCAGTCAAAACAAATCCACTCGGAGGAGCCGGGGGAGTCCTTGACGTACACATCATACCCCAGCCGCAAGGCATCCTCTGACTGAAACAACACGGCATTGATTTTCATGCAGCCAACGGTCAGGCTGGCGGCGACGGTGTCCTCAAACTGCAAAGGCACCTGCCGTTGTAGCCGGGACACCTCCCGGTCGCTCATAAACCGCTGATACACATACTCGCCGCCGAGGTCGCCTTTCAACTTTTTAACTCGTTTCACGTTGCCGCCCCCTCACATATGAAAGTGAAAATCATAACCCTCACTCTCGTCTTCATCGTCATCGATATCCTCCCACTCATCTTCTTCCTCGTCCACCAAATCCTCATCTTCCTCCGGCTCGTCCTCGTCATAATCGAACAAGGACTGCTGCTGGTACATCGAAGCAACATCGTAATAGTGCTGGGCGCTGCTCTGCAAAGCCCGCTCCAGCACGGCAGTGTCCAGGCCGCAATCCTTGTAGCCCTGATGCACCGTGGCGTAATAGCTGGGCGAGGGCAGATTGAAATTCATGCGCGGGTTCATGATATACACCATAGCATTAACTTCCCGATTGCCCATCTGCACCTGCACATCCCGCTTGAAATAATGGCTGGGAAAGCCCTCGTACATATCCAGAGCCCGCTCGTCCCTGGCCTGGATTTCCCACAATCCAACCGGCACCGAAGCCCCATCTTTGCGCCCAATGGTGGCAAAGGCCGAGCGCTCCCGGCCCTTGAACTGCAATTCATAGCCTTGCAGTTCGCCAGCACCAACGTATTTCGCCGTGGGGCAACGATAAGCCATCTGCCCCTTATTGAGATTACTGCCATAGGCAACGTATAATTTTTTAGCCATATCTACCGTCCTTTCACATTCTCATGCCCATCTCCTGGGCCTCGTCCTGCTCTATTTCTTCCGTGGATTCTACCGGCGCAGGTACCTGCTCCATGGCCTGGGCAACGGATTCCGCCAGCCTTTTCTCAGCCAGCCGCTGTTTCTGAGCCTCGGCCTGGGCCGGGTCTTTCCAGGCAATATTGCCGTCCAAATTCTTCAGCAGGTGATGACGAGCGGTCTTGAACTCATCGCCAATCAGCCCCAGCCGCAGAAGCCAAACCCGGAAGGTATACTTCTCGTTGCTGCTCTGTGTCTTGATTCTGGAGGCAGACTTCTGCACCAGCGCCTGGTGGCTGATTGCCATGCACAGCTGGATATACGATTTGATTTCCCCGGCATGGAGCGTGGAGTTAAATAATCTAAACTCAATTGTCCCTTTGGAAAACACTGAGTGCAGGTTGAGTCCGTGATACCGACTTTCATCATAATGGTAATTTCTGCCAGACCGCCCATTGTACCAGATGGACTCCAAGGTATCCATAGATGTGGGGCGCTTTGCGTTTAGCTCATCCAGGAACCGGGTGTCGGCCTTGGCACAGTAATGCTCCCGGCTGACGTTCACCTTGAGAGTTTTATAGAGCAAATCCTCCTTCGCCGCCATGATATTGACAATGTTGCGGAGCGTTTTCACATCATGGGGCGAGGCGTCAATGTGAACATGAATTCCACAAGAATCGTTGACCTTGGCCCCAGCGGAGCGCAGCTTGCGAATCAATTCTTGAATGGTTTCGATGTCCTCGTACTTGCAGATAGGAGACACAAACTCTACGGCGTAGGCGCTATTTCGGGATTCACCGCGCCTGGATTCTCTGCGAATAGAAGCATCACTGACCACTTTCCATTGCCGGTTATCGTTATCGCGCACCGTGTAGGTGTCGTAACTGCCGCCCACATGGATGGCGCTGGTGCCAAAATGACCGGCGATCACCTGGGCGGCTGCGGCCCTTGTGATGCCGGTCATCTCGATTTCTATACCAAATTTCTGTGTCCTCAAAAGCTATCACGGCTTTCCGGGAGAGGATCGGAGGAAGTTGCATGAACGTCAACAGCCGGTTCTGATTCTGGTGTAGGCCGGGGACGTTTACGCCGCTCCGCAGGTTTCACCTCCATGCCGGAGCGCAGATCCAGGAACTCCCGGACGTTGCCTGGGACAGCTTTGGCGTAGAGAGTGTCCACAGCAGAGACCATTTCTTGCTCCACAGACTGGCCCTTCTGCTCCAAATAGAGACGGAGCGCCGCCAGCTTTTCCTCGTCGTAGGGGATGGTAATAGAATCTTTTTTCACAGGAAACACTCCTTTCACATAGACATCCCCGGAGCCTGTTCCTGCACAAACTCCGGGGCGATAGTCAGATAGATTTCGTTCTGGGTGGTTTCCACCTCATCGAACTCCGGGCGTTCGGAGAGCATATCCAGGAACAACTGCCGGTCGAAATTGACCATATCCTCGTCATATACCCTCTTTTCCACCTCCGCGTCCAAATCTGAATAGGATAGGGTAAAGCCCCCGTCCTCCTGCTCAACCACAGCCTGCTGGACGTATTTGTCCACCAGCGTGTCCATCTGCACACAAAAATCCCGCAGGGAGGGGTACCGGTTCATGAGGGCCAGAGTCCGTGCGCCGGAGAGGTATGCTGCGTACCGTGCGTAGGCAAAGCCCTCGGAATTCACAAGGATACCATCGTCAATCCCCTCGCACAGCGCCAACATCCCGTGGGTGATGCCATGCTCGTCCATATACATTTCGCTGGCGTGTTCCATAATAAAGGGCTGGGCCTGCAGGAGATCCTCCTTAAACTTGCGGAAGTCTCCTGGCGGCAGCTCCACCGTGTGGACGATCTCCCAGGGCGGGGCAAGGATCTCAGGTTCCCTCCACTGGGGCGTTACTTTCACTATCACTTTCCGTACCTCCTGATTCATATTTTGGTGTGCCATATCCAAAGATTTCAAAGTACCCTATGGGGTAGCTGTTCTGCTGGCAGGCGTCGCCGGAGTTGCCTTCTATGGTGTAAACTCTGCCGTTCTCCACTTTCTCCACGATGCCCACATGGTCGGGGCTGCCGTCCTGGGTGCCGTCACCATCCACCCAATCGAAGAATATAATGGCTCCCGATGTGGGTGTGGCAGAGCCGTCCTGCCAGAGGTTTCTCGCCTTGAACCAGCCAGCCCCCTGTTCACAGCCCGAAAACCGTGGTATAATACCGCTGTCGATATACCCACACTGGTCGGCGCACCAACTGACGAAGCAGGCACACCACTCTACCCGCGAGGGGAACCCATACCAACTCCAGTACGGCTGACCACCCACGTTTCCAAGCTGAGAGCGGGCCACGTCCACGATCTGGCGGTTCACAAAAGTCATGATTTTCTCAAAGTCCGCAGGGTCGATGTCCGTGCCAAAAGCGGCATTGACAGCGGCAATGAGTTCCGCATGAGTTTGCCCTTCTACGAAACAACCCGCCAGCTTAGAGACAAAATCAGGCTCGTGGGCGAAGTCCCCCAGAGCGAACAGGAACAGCACCAGCGCCTCCTTGAGCCGTTTTTCTTGCCCTCTGGCGGTCAGGGCCGCTCGGATTTCGTTGCCGGTGTCCTCGATAAATAGCAGGTCGGCCCGCTGCTCCGGGGTCAGGTTTTGGATTGCCAGGCGCTGGAATTCCGGTACGTCTATCTCGAAATCCGTTCTAAAAATGGCGATCACCGCCGCGATGGGCATGATGATTGCCACCAGAAGGGTCAGCACAATGGCCAATACTTTTTTGAGGGTTTTGGGGTCGGACAGCAGTGCAACGGCAATTTTCTTGAGAGCCGCGCCCAGTGCTGCACTCATCGGCCTCCCGCCTTTCCGAAGAGGGCGGACTTGTAATCCGGCGCAATCACCTGCAACAGATACCGCTCATTGCCGCAGCGGTACAGACAGGTTCCCCGCTCTGGGTATTTTATCAGCTCGAACTCGCTGGGTTCCACCTGCAAGGCGTCCATAAAATCCTTGGGATTGATCTGCCCGGCATTGAACAGGAACTGATGGGTGGGGATGGAGAACAAGGGTTTTGTGAATTCCCGGATGCTGGGAATGAGAAAATCCTCAATATTCTGGCTTGCCAGAATAATCGAAGAATCCTTCTTGCGCACCCGTTTCATGGCATTGCGGATATACTCGATTGCCGTCATGTTTGTCAGAAACAGGTATAACTCGTCGATGCTGGCGGCGGTGTTACCCATGCCCAGCAGCTCGTTGGACATATACGACAGGATATTGAACAGCATGGCGTCCTTCAGGCGCTTGTTGGTATCCATGAGGCCCTTGACACCGAAGCACAGGAACCGGTCGTCCACGATATTGGTGTGGCCATTGAAATACTTGCTCTCAGCCCCTACGCACATGGAGTGGATGCCCAGGCACACCTCCTGGAGCATTTCCTCGGTGTAGAGGTACTTCCTTTCTCTGTCGTAGGTGTGGAATTCCTCCTGGCACAGCTTGTAGAAATCGGACATGATAGGGAAGTCGCAGGGCTTTTTTGTAGTATAATCGGTGCTGTCCGTGATACCGAACCGGGCATAGAGTTTCATTAATAGGATCTCAATGGTGTCAATCTGCGCGTCGGTGAAATTCTTATAAGCCCGGAAAAAATCCTTGAGGAAAGCGATATGCTGGGACAGCCTTGTTACCCGCTTGAAGGCGTCCGGCGTGGCGTAGTCCACCTCTCCGGAGCCGTCCGTCCAGGCTTTGGGCTCCAAGGGGTTTATGGTGTACTCGCCAGACATGAAGTCGATATAGCAGCCGCCCAGGGCGCGGGTGAGTTCTTCGTACTCAGCCTCTGGGTCGAGGCAGATGCAGGTCTTGCCAGACTCCCGGAGGTTTGTTAATATGAGCTTTAACAGGTAGGACTTGCCCTGCCCGGAGTTGCCGAGGATGAGGATGTTGCTGGTGGTCTTGTCCTCGGCCCGGCGGTCAAAATCCACAAGCACATTGGAGCCGTACTTGTCCCGCCCGATATAGAGGCCGTGGGGATCGGTTTTGCCGGAGAAGTTGAAGGGGTACAAATTTGCTACCGAGCTTGCAGGCAGCACCCGCTCATACTGCGCCCCGAACTGATTCGCGCCCACAGGCAGAACAGAGAGGAAGCCCTCTTTCTGCCGCAGGGTCAGGCGGTCAATGGATATCTTGGAGCGGGTCAGCTCCATGGATATCTCGCTCTGGAGCTCCTTGAGCTTGTCCAGGCTCCGAGCCTTTAGCTCGATGAACACCGAGCAATGGAGCAGAGGTTCTTTGTTTTTTCGCAGATTCGCCAACAGCTCCACCACATCCTGGAGATTACCTTGGGCCTCGATAGTTTCATTCACATCGTTGCCCCCGGACATGAGCTTGTTTTTCCGGGTGGCATTCTGCAAAATCTTCCTCTGCTCCATGGGCTCCACCAGCCGGTGATAAATGCGCAAAGTCACCCCGCTGCGGTCGGCCAGCTGGGACAGGATTGCCTGTTCCTCGGTGCTGGGTGGGTACTCCCGCACCACCCACACCGAGCGGTACGAGTCGCCCACGATATAATAATCGCTCATAAAGCGCACGGAGCCCGGCAGGATACAGTCGAAGAAATCTTTTGTACGCACAGCTTCAAGCTGGGCCGGGTTCATTTTCTTGTTCTTTTTCTTGGACATGATATCGCTCCATTCATTAAATTTTTGCCGCCAGCACAAGCAGCCTGCCGTTGTGGGCGGAGTCGTAGCAAGTAGATAAAGTTAAAATCTGAACACCATATTCAGGTGCAGAGTTGATGGTGAACAACACCTTGCTCATGATTTTATCAACAGCCTTGTTGAAATCCTCCGCAGTATCAACATTCACAAACTGATACCAATCGTCGTTGCTCTTGACCCAAGCCACGGCGAACACTTGGTATTTCGAGCAACCGTCCGCAGTCTGAAATTCTACAATGGGGTGGGCCTTACAGAAATCCTCCTGCACATATCCTTGCAGAGCGGCGAACATGGTGCCGTTCATCATGTTGTGTCCGTAGATGATGAGGTTGCCGCTGTCAAGGCTACATCGGAAATCCAGAAAGGGAACACCCGATTCGCTGTACTCGCCCTGAAAATTTCGGCGCAGATACTTTTCAGGATCGTCCGGCGTATGCATCACTGGATAATTGATATCGGTTTCAGGGATGCACAGCCAGCCGACAAAATCCTCATTCATGGCGAACAGTTCAGAGAGATTGCGGGTCTGTGCCGGTTCGATTTCAGAGGGTGATTCATCCGGGATTTCTTCATTGCCAGGCAGGCTGCCTGTGGAGGGATGAGCAGAAGGTGCTGGCGAAATCGAAGGCTTTTCTACTGCCACCAGCTTGGCGAGCTGCTCGAAATCTTCTTTTTCTTTCTGCCGTGCCAGCAATTCGCTGCCTACCATATAACCGCAGACCAGCAGAACAGCCAGTGACAGCAAAGCCAGAATCACAAATCTAATCCTCCGGTTCATATTGTCCTACCTCGAAAAACTGGCCGCCATCCGTATCCGGCAGCTGGTCGCCGTTCATGCTGGCGTCGAAATAGATGGCGAGAAAGCGCTTGATGTCGCTCTTTCTCATACGCCGCACTTCAAAGCCCTGCTCGGATATCACTTTCTCAATGCGGTTGACCGCCTGGAACACTTGGTCGGCTTTCATGCCTTTGCACCTGCTGATGAACAGGAACTGCCGGGCCGTCGCCATTTCCGCCTGTGCCCGGTCGAGCATCTCTCTGTCCTGCTCCAAAAGCTGACGCACCAGAGGATTTCCTTCCTCCTGGAGCCGTCCGCGCAAATAGGCTTGGTTATCATCGAAACACTCGCAGGAGTCGGTGCAGGTGATCTCGATATCCGGGATGGCAGACAGTACCATCATCAGGTGCCTGATTTTAATCTCGATATTCGTGTGGGACAGCACCGAGATGTTGGTGGGGGACACCAGAAAAAACAAGAGCTCGCCACGGTTTGTGGCAAGCCCGTATCTGGTGAAGTTCTGGATGCCCATGAGCTCCTGAGTGGAGC
>QZEE01000038.1 GCA_009917445.1 bacterium D16-76
AAGCCAGGTTTTCGCGGGTATTCACCACCCATAACCACCTCTTTTCTGCCAGGAATTATCAAAACGTGTACCTTTTGACATTTCCCCTAATTCCTCCCAGCCCCTCCTTTTTTCTAAAAAACTTTGTACAAAAAGTGCAAGCTAAGGCTTGCAATCCGGTTGGCCTTGTGGTATTATTGACTTGGAAAAGCGGCTATCAAAAAGTACACCTTTTGATAGCCGCTTTTCTTTTCTTTTATAAACTTGTAGTACCGCAGCCTGCGGTAAGGCATGGACTATTCCCAGCCCACCCTTTCCCGGCAGATACGAGACATGGAGGCGGAACTGGGCAAGCAACTTTTCATCCGGGGAAGCAGGAGCATCACCCTCACGGAAGAGGGCATGATCTTACGCAAGCGAGCCGAGGAGATCATGGAACTGGTGAAAAAGGCCGAGGATGAGATCGCTTTGGCAGAGGAACTGGTGGCCGGGGACATCACTGTGGGCGCGGGGGAAACGGACGGCCTGCGGGTGCTGGTGCGGGCGGTGCAGGCTTTGCGGGAGGAATGGCCGGAGGTGCACCTCCATGTGGTCAGCGGGGACAAGTGCTCCGTGATCGAACAGCTGGACGGCGGGCGTACCTTGGAGGACTTGCAGGTGGCCCTGCGCTATGTGGATTCCACCCCGGAGGAGCGGGATTACTCCGTCATCGGCGAGTTCACGCCTAAGAGCGCGGAGGGCATCTGCCTGCGTGTACTGCAACCACTGCCAGCCCTGCCCCAAGGGGCTGAACGTGGGGCTTATCAACAAATACTATGACCTGGCCCTGGCTGGGGACGAGCTGGCAAAAGGCCACTATGAGAAGCTGTCCCTCCACGCTGGCGACTGCGTGAAGTGCGGGCATTGCGAGAGCCGCTGGTGTCGGCCCTGGGGGCTGGGGAACGCGGTAGGGCTGAATGCCGTCATCTCGAAAGCACTGGGCGAACGCCGTCCGGAAAAGGTGCGCAAGGCTGCAGATGCCGCTATCTTCATCGCGCTGTGCTCCTGGGGGTTGATTGTAGTGATGTGTCTGGCGCTGATGGGGCCATACTTCAACTGGCAGTCCGGCGGCAGCGAGGCCATTGCAAAATATGGGAGGGATTACCTGACCGTCTGTATGCTGTTTTCCTTCGGTCAGATGGGTCAGTGGGTATTCGACCGGTTTGTCATTGCCAGCGGACGTTCCAGCCTGTTCCTGTTCACCCTTTCGGCGGCGTCTGTCACCAACCTGATTAGACCCTATCTTCATCTTCGGATATTTCGGCCTGCCCCGGATGGAAACCATGGGCGCGGCTATCGCCACGGTGATTGGCCAGTGCGCGGGAATGCTGGCGGGGATTGGGCGCACACGGTTAGGGTTGGAGGCCACGCCTGAAATTTGCTATGCCGATGCGAAGGAGTCAGAACAACTGGAGTTGGATTCCCGGATGATTGATTTGGTCATGCGGGATGGGAAATTAGACAGGGAATAAGTTGTGAAAGTTCAAATTGCCGAAGTGCTTCGTCAACCCAAGTCCCTCTTTGGGAGTGTACAACCGTGCGTTTTATGCCTCCGGCGGTATAGGGGCTTTGAGTCTCGCCTGCCGGCTCGGGGCGCAAACGTTTGCCACTGGCAACCCTTGCCCCCTAAACATCCTACAAGCCTTTTTAATTAAAAAAGGTTAAACATTCCAAACGGGAATGTTTAACCTTAAAACCAAATTTATAAAGTTATCGCTTTGCTTATGAACCCTTTGTTTTGGACGCTCCCGGAGTCCAGAAGGATCGCTGCATACCAGTGGCACGCGTCCAGCGACCGAGCCGGCAGGCGAGACAAAGCCCTTTGGCGGATTCATAAAGGCGGAGCCTTGAGCCGCCGGAGGCCATAAAAGCGCCAGCGGGGGTTTGGGGGTAAGCCCCCCAAGGTCTTTAGCGTGCGAAAAGGCCTTCTGGCAGGCGGATATCTTCCTTAGGCACCTTTTGCCAGGAGAAAAACGGCAAAAGCTGGGCGGGCGCGGTGGGGCGGGGCGAATCTAATAAGCCGGCGCAAAAGGCCAGGCGGCCGGTGATTTCCTCTGGGGTAAAGCCTGCCCCCAGGAGGGATTCCAGGCTGATGTCTTTGTCCCGTTTGGAAAGCCGCCGGCCATCTGGGGCCAGCAGCAGGGGGGCGTGGGCAAAGGATGGAGGCGCCAGCCCCAAAAGCCGGTAAAGGTAAAGCTGGCGGGGGGTGGAGGACAGCAAGTCCCGCCCGCGCACCACTTGGGTGACGCCCATGGCTGCGTCATCGGCGGCAACGGCCAGCTGGTAGGCGAATACCCCGTCGGACCGGCGCAGGATGAAATCGCCGCAGTCCCGGGCCAGGTTTTGGGCCATGGGCCCATAGTGGCCGTCTGTAAAGGCGATTTCTTCCCCTGGCACCCGCAGGCGCAGGGCCGGGGGGCGCTTTTGGGCCCGGGCGGCGGCTTCTTCTGGGCTGAGGCTACGGCATTTGCCGGCGTAAAGCAGCTCCCCGTCTGACGCATGGGGGGCGCTGGCCGCGTGGAGCTCTGCCCGGCTGCAAAAGCAGGGGTACACGAGGCCCTGGGCTTGCAGCTTTTTTAGCTGACCCTCATAATACGCGGTGCGCTGGCTTTGGCAGTAAGGGCCGGGGGCGCCGGCTGACAGGCCGCCTTCGTCCCAGTTTAGGCCCAGGGCCAGCAGGTCTTTTTCCAGCTGCCGGGTGTAGGCCAGGCTGGTGCGTCCCTGGTCTAAGTCTTCTATGCGCAGCACCACCCGCCCCCCCGCCTGCCGGGCCGAAAGCCAGGCCAGCAGGGAACACAGCAGGTTGCCCAGGTGCATCCGCCCGCTGGGGGTAGGCGCGAAGCGTCCCACTACTGGGGCGGCCATTTACTTTTGTTTGGTGTTGGCGTAATCGGCCACCACCGGCATGCCGCCCAGGTAGCGCCGCACCATGTCCAGGGCTTGGGAGGCCGCGCAATGCCGGTGCCACGCCCGGCTTTTGGTGCGGCCGATAGGGCTGCGCTTTGTCACCCAGGTCTCTTTGCCGTCGCTGAGGGCAATGTAGATGAGCCCCACGGGCTTTTCTTCTGTGCCCCCATCGGGCCCGGCAATGCCGGTGATGCCCACGCCGATATGGGCCCCCGAGCGCTTTACGATGCCTTCTGCCATAGCCCGGGCCGTCTCTTCGCTGACGGCCCCGTGCTGGGCCAGGATTTCCTGGGGCACCCCCAGCAGCGCTTCTTTGGCAGCGTTTGCGTAGGTGACGCAGCCCATGTCAAACACCGAGGAAGACCCTGGCACATCGGTAATGCGCTTAGCTAAAAGCCCGCCTGTGCAGGATTCGGCGCAGGCCAGCTTTTTGCCCTGCTTTTGGAGCTGGGCGACTACCAGCTCTTCCAGGGTCCCTATGTCGATGCTGTACACAAAGTCGCCCAGCCGCCGGCGGATTTCTTCGATAAGGGGCTGGCACATGCGGTCGGCTTCTTGGGCGGTGGGGGCTTTGGCTGTCACCCGCAAAAGGCACTCGCCCTCTTTGGCGTAGGGGGCCAGGGTGGGGTTTTCGCCGTCCATCAGGTCGTCCATCATCTGGGCTACGGGGGCCTCGCCCCGGCCGTAAATGTGGATATTGTGGGAGACGATCACGGCTTCTTGCCCTTTTGCCAGGTAGGGCACGGCGTAGTTGTGCAGCATAGGCGTGAGCTCGGAGGGGGGGCCGGGCAGCATGATGATGGTGCAGCCGTTTTCCGCCTGGAAAGCGCAGCCGGGGGCAGTGCCGTTATCGTTTTGCAGCACCGTGCAGCCCTCGGGCAGCCAGGCCTGCTTGGCCTGGTTTTCGCTGACGTGCTTTTCGTTGAAGTAGTTTTCGATGCGCCGCAGGCTCTCTTCGTGGAGCACCAGCTTTTTGCCGGCCGCGGCGGCGGTGGTCTCTTTGGTTAGGTCGTCGGTGGTGGGGCCCAGGCCCCCGGTCATGATGAGCAGGTCGCTGCGGGAGATGGCTGTGTCTACCGCGTGGCGTAGGCGGTCTGCGTTATCGCCTACTACGGCAGAGTACAGCAGGTTGATGCCCAGCCCCGACAGCGCTTGGGCTACGATGGCGGCGTCTGTGTTGACAACCTGGCCCAAGAGCAGCTCGGTACCTACAGAAATGATTTCAGCGTTCATTTGCTTTGCCTCCTTTTTGCAGGGCTCTGCCCTGCACCCGCTTAAGGGACTTTTTTGGAAAAAAGTCCCTTAAGAATCTTCAAAAAACTTTGCCTGTCCGGCTGGCTGGAAATGGAGCGGGTCATACTGCCAAAGGGCAATGGCCTGTGCGGCCTCCGCTGTCATGGGTGTGAAATTCCAGCCCAATTCCCCACTCCTCTGCACGGTTCAAAAACGGCGCGGCCCAAAAGCCACGCCGTTCCTAAATCAAATCTATTGAACAAAATCGCAAAATCGGGAGCACGTCCGGCACGCGATGGCTCACGTAAGCGCGGCACAAAGTGACGCGGCGAAAAATTACCACTAACCAGCGAACGCACGTGAGCGTTCCCGCGTCTTGGGTGCAGCGTCACGCTGCCTATTTGACCATGCTAGCGATTTCTTCGGCGAAGTTGTCTTCGCGCTTTTCCAGGCCTTCGCCTTTTTCGAAGCGGGTGAAGGCGCTGATTTTGATTTCGCCGCCCAGTTCTTTGGCGACGCCGTCTACATACTGCTTCACGCTCATGCTGCCGTCCTGCACGTAGGCCTGGTCTACCAGGCAGATTTCCTTGAAGAATTTGCCCAGGCGGCCCTTGACGATGTTCTCCAATACGTTGGCGGGCTTGTTCTTGTTCTTCTCGTCCTCGTTGAGCTGCTGGGTGAGGATTTCCTTCTCCTTCTCCACCCGCTCGGCGGGCACGCTGGACTCGTCCAGGTACTCGGGGTTCAGGGCGGCGATCTGCATGGCCACGTTGTGGGCGCAGGTCTTGAAGGCGTCGTTTGCGGCGATTTCATCGCTGGTTTCAAACTTTACGATAACGCCGATACGGCCCCCGGCGTGTACATAAGAGGTGACAACGCCCTCAAAGCGGTCAAAGCGGCGCACCTTGATGTTTTCACCAATGGTGAGGATGCGGTCTTTCAGCATCTGGTCTACGGTCAGCTCGCTGCCCTCGGCTTTGCAGGCCAGCAGGGCTTCTACGTCGGCGGGGTTCTGGTGGATGATGGTGTCCGCGCAGGTCTTGACAAAGGCCTGGAACTCGGCGTTCTTGGCCACAAAGTCGGTCTCGGCATTGACTTCTACCACAACCGCTACCTTGCCGCAGTCACTTACAGCGGCGTAGGCTACGCCCTCGGCGGCAATGCGGCCGGCTTTCTTTACGGATGCGGCCAGTCCCTTTTCGCGCAGCAGATCAATGGCCTTTTCCATGTTGCCCTCGGCTTCGGTCAGGGCCTTTTTGCAGTCCATCATGCCGCAGCCGGTCTTCTCCCGCAGGGCGGCTACGTCTTTAGCGGTAAAATTCATTCTCTCTCATCCTTTCTTCTTGTTGAGGGCTCCGCCCTCAAACTCCCGGTCAGAGGCTCTGCCTCCGACACCTCTGCTCAAGGGGGCTTCCCCCTTGAGGATCCCTTTCCGCGTTTTGGGGGGATGGGGTTTTATTTTTGCTGCTCGCGCCGGGTGGCGGGCTTTTCTTTTGGGGATTTATTCCGGTTTCTTTTATTCCTCGGTTTCGGCGGGGGCTTCCTCTCCGGCGGGCTCTTCCGCACGGGCGGCGGCGCCCATCTGGCCCTCGCGGCCTTCGATAACGGCATCGGCCATAGCGCCGGCAATCAGCTTTACCGCGCGGATGGCGTCGTCGTTGCCGGGGATTACATAGTCGATCTCATCGGGGTCGCAGTTGGTGTCCACAATGGCCACAATCGGAATGTGCAGCTTCTTGGCCTCGGCTACCGCAATGCGCTCCTTGCGGGGGTCTACGATGAACAGGGCCCCGGGGAAGGACTTCATCTCTTTGATGCCGCCCAGGAATTTTTCCAGCTTCTCAATTTCCAGCTGCAGCTTGCTGACTTCCTTTTTGGGCAGCAGGTCAAAGGTGCCGTCCTCTTCCATCTTGCGCAGCTGCGCCAGGCGCTGGATGCGGGTGCGGATGGTGGTAAAGTTCGTCAACATGCCGCCCAGCCAGCGGGCGTTTACATAGTAGGCCCCGGCGCGGGTAGCCTCTTCCCGCACAGACTCCTGGGCCTGCTTTTTGGTGCCGACAAACAGCACGTTTTTGCCGTCGGCGGCCAGGTCGCGCACAAAGTTATAGGCTTCTTCCAGCTTGCGCACGGTCTTTTGCAGGTCGATGATATAGATGCCGTTACGCTCTGTAAAGATGTAAGGGGCCATCTTGGGGTTCCACCTGCGGGTCTGGTGGCCGAAGTGTACGCCGGCCTCCAAAAGCTGTTTCATAGATACAACTGCCATGTTACAAATACCTCCTTGGTTTTTTCCTCCGCCGGGCGCGTTAATCGGGGCAGACCTGGTTTTCCAGGCACCAATCCGGCGCGCGGCGTGCGTTTTGCTGTAACCGCCTTATTGTAGCATAAGTCGCCTGGAAAAATCAAGGGGCCGGGGCAAGATATTTTTAGGGGTTCCCGCCCGGGGCCGGGTTTTGCCCCGGTTTTTAGGGCAAGCCTCTTTTTAAATAGGTTGAGAGGGCTAGCCTAGCTACGGGCCGGGGGATTGCGGGATAAGCACCCCATTTTTGTGAAAAAAGTTTTTTGCGCCCCTTTTGCCTTGACAAAGCCACGGGGGGCGGTTATAATCAAAACGGCAAAACTACACCGATTTGGTATACATTTTTCTTTTTTATTTTCTTTTTGCAGAAGGGGCGGTTTATCATGGACGGCAGCCTATTGGAGCTTATCGGCATTGAAAAAAGCTTTGGGGACGCAAAGGTCCTGCAGGGCATTAGCCTTACGGCGGCCCAGGGGGAGTTTATCACCCTGCTGGGGGCCTCTGGCTGCGGCAAGACCACCACCCTGCGCATCATCGCCGGGCTGGAAACCCCCGACAAGGGCCAGGTGCTCCTTTCTGGTACAGACATGACCCACGCTGAGCCCAACCGCCGGGATGTAAACACGGTCTTCCAGAATTACGCCCTGTTCCCCCATATGAACGTGGCCCAGAATATCGGCTACAGCCTGAAGCTGCGCAAGGCCCCTAAAGAGGAGATCCGCCGCCGGGTGGGGGAAATGCTGGAATTAGTCCAGCTTCCCGGCTTTGAAAGGCGCGCCCCCGGGGAGCTTTCCGGCGGGCAGAAGCAACGGGTGGCCATTGCCCGGGCCCTGATCGGCAAGCCCCGGCTGCTGCTTTTGGACGAGCCCCTGGGCGCCCTGGATTTGCAGCTGCGCCGCCAGATGCAGCTGGAACTCAAGCGCCTGCAAAAAAAGCTGGGCATTACCTTTATCTATATTACCCATGACCAGGAGGAGGCCCTGAACATGTCCGACCGCATTGCGGTCATGAAAGACGGGCTCTTCCAGCAGGTCGGCACCCCCGCCCAGGTTTACGATTCCCCGAAGACCTCTTACGTAGCCCGCTTTGTGGGCGCGGCCAATTTAATACACGGCACCGTGCAAGAGGTGCGGGGGGACATGGCCCTTTTCACCAGCACCGACGGCAGCGGCCGGTTCCTTACCCGGGGCCACGCTTTTGCCCAGGGCCAGCCCGTCACCCTGGCCCTGCGGGGCGAGCAGGCCGCGGCCCTGGAGGACAGCGGCCGGGAAGAGCCGGGGCTTATGGGCACGGTAAAGGAAAAGAGCTTTGCAGGCGGCATGCTGCGCATTACCGTTGGGCTGCCCAGCGGCGGCGAGTTCGCCTGCTTCCGCCACGGCATCGATTCCGACCTGGCCCCGGGCGGGCGGGTAAAGATCCAGTGGGAGCCTGCCGCCGCCTGCCCGGTAGATTTATAGGCGGGGGCCCGGCCCTGCCTTTTTGCGTAACGATTGGAGGTGTCCCCCATGAAGCCAAAAAAGAAAAACAAAGGGGCCCTGGCGGCGCTGCCCCTTTATATCTTTACCCTGGTTTTTGTTTTGGGCCCGCTGCTGTACATGCTGGCCCTCAGCTTTATGACCCGGGCCGAGACCTGGGGCGTGGTGCCGGAGTTTACCCTGGAAAACTACGCCAACATCTTCCAGCCGGTGTACCTTTCCACCTTTTGGGAGTCTATTAAATTAGCTGCCCTGAGTACCGTGCTGGTGGTTTTGATTGGCTACCCTTTTGGGTATTTTATGGCCAAGCTTACCGCCAAGTGGAAGAAGCGCACCATGATGCTGCTGATGATCCCCTTCTGGACAAGCTCGCTGCTGCGGCTGTACGGGTGGATCATTATTTTCCGGGCCGGGGGCGTTTTGGACAGCGTGCTTATGTCCCTGCACATTACAAGCGGGCCTTTAAAGCTTTTGTATACCTACCCCGCGGTGGTGGTGGGCATGGTGTACGCTTTGGTGCCGTTTATGATCTTTGCCGTATATTCCAGCGCGGAAAAGCTGGATTTCAGCCTGGTAGAAGCCGCCCGGGACCTGGGGGCCACGCCCTTTAAGGCCTTTTGGACGGTTTCCCTGAAGCTGACGCTGCCGGGGCTGCTTTCGGGCGTGGTGCTGACCTTTGTGCCCAGCATGGGGCTGTTCTTTATTGCCGACATACTGGGGGGCAACAAGGTGGTGCTGGTGGGCAGCTTGATACAGGAACAGCTGTTAAAAGCCCACAACTGGCCCTTTGCCGCCGCTTTGTCGGTGGCGCTGCTGCTGCTTACCACGTTACTGCTGTTTTTGTACCGGAAGGCGGCGGGGGTAAAAGATTTGGAAGGGCTGGTGTGAAAACGTATGGAAAACAAATATGACGACCCGGTTTTCTTCGAAAAGTACGGCGGGATGCTCCGCTCGCAAAAGGGCCTTAGCGGCGCCGGGGAGTGGGAGGCCCTGCGGGCCATTCTGCCGGACTTTACCGGCCGGCGGGTGCTGGATTTAGGCTGCGGCTACGGCTGGCACTGTGCCTGGGCTATGGACCACGGCGCGGCCTCTGTGCTGGGGGTTGACTGCTCGGGGAAAATGCTGGAAGCGGCAAAGGAAAAAAACAAGCGGGAGGGTGTCACCTACCGCCTGCTTACCATTGAGGACGCGGATTTCCCCCCGGAAAGCTTTGACGTGGTTTTAAGCTCTTTGGCCCTGCATTATGTGGAGGATATTGGCGAGGTGTACCGCAAGGTGCACCAGTGGCTGGCCCCAGGCGGCGTGTTCGTGTTTACAGCCGAGCACCCCATCTTTACGGCCCAGGGGCCCCAGGACTGGCATTACGGCAGCGACGGGGCTATCCAGCATTTCCCGGTAGACAACTATTTTGGGGAGGGCCGGCGGCAGGCGGTGTTTTTGGGGGAGCCTGTTACCAAGTACCACCGCACCCTTACCACGTATGTAGATGGCCTGCTGGAAAACGGCTTCACCCTTTTGCACCTGCGGGAGCCCATGCCCTCGGAAAGCATGATGGGCCTGCCCGGCATGGCCGACGAGCTGCGCCGCCCGATGATGCTGGCGGTATCGGCGCAAAAAACGGGGAGGTGAAGGCATGAAAAACCGGACAAAGCTGCCCAGCCTTTACCTGGCGGTGGTGCTGGTGCTGCTGTATGTGCCGATCCTGCTGGTGGTGTTCTACTCTTTTAATGAAAGCAAGATCAGCTCGGTATGGGGCGGGTTCTCTTTAAAATGGTATGCCCAGCTTTTCCGCAATAGGGCGCTTTTCGGCGCTTTGGGCAATTCGCTGATTTTAGGCGGCATCAGCTGTTTAAGCGCCGCTGTCATTGGCACCCTGGGGGCTTACGGCATGGCCAAGGCCCGCCTGCGCACCAAGGGCGCGGTGGAGTATATGGCTACCCTGCCCATTATGATGCCGGAGATCATCCTGGGTATGGTGTTTATGGCGTTTTTCTCCCTTATCGGCATCCCCTTTGGCATGGGGGCGCTGGTGCTGGCCCATACGGCCTTTTGCGTGCCGTATGTATTTATGTTGGTAAAGGCCCGCCTGGTGGGCATGGACCCCAGCCTGGCCGAAGCCGCCCTGGACCTGGGGGCCTCCCCGGCCCGGGTGTTTTTCGATATCACCCTGCCTTTGGTGCTGCCGGCTATTTTGTCCGGCATGCTGCTGGCCTTTGCCATGAGCTTTGACGATGTGATTATCAGTGTGTTCGTCACCGGTGTGGACACCCCCACCCTGCCGGTGAAGATCTATACCCAGCTGAAAACCGGCGTCACCCCGGAGATCAACGCCCTGTGCACCCTGCTGTTTTTGGCGGTGCTGGCGCTGTGCGGCCTGGCGGCGTTTTTGGGCCGGGAAAAGAAGGGGGGCGCGGGGAAGGCCCCGGAGGGCCTGCCCGGCGAAAAAAAACAATAGGAGGAAAAGAAAATGGATAAGAGCCTTACACAAGAACAGCTGGCGCAGTACCGCGCCGCCTTTGCCGCCGACCTGGTGAAAAACGTGGCCATGCGGGCCTGCACCGCTAACGGCGTGGTGAAGTCTGCCGTAGACCCCCGGGCCTGCGCCCAGGACCGGCACCAGTTTTCCATCCGGCTGGAACAGGGGAAGATCACCAACCAGAAGCAGACCGGCCGCTGCTGGATGTTCGCCGCCTTGAACACCATGCGCTTTGACATCATGGAAAAGCTGGGCCTGGATACCTTTGAGCTGTCCCAGAACTACACCCTTTTCTATGACAAGCTGGAAAAGTCCAACTACTTTTTGGAGAACATCCTCTCCACCCTGGAAGAGCCTACGGCCGGGCGGGTCATAGCCCACCTGCTCCAGGACCCCCTGGGGGACGGCGGCCAGTGGGACATGCTGTGCAACCTGGTGGAAAAATACGGCGTGGTGCCCAAGGACGCCATGCCCGAGACCGCCTGTTCCTCCAGCACCCGGGAGATGGGCCGGTATATGACCAAGAAGCTGCGGGAGTTTGCCTGCGTACTGCGGGAGGGCCATGCCGCCGGGAAGCCTATAGAAGACCTGCGGGCCCAGAAAGACGGGATGATGCGGGATATGTACAACATCCTGTGCATTGCCCTGGGCACGCCGCCGGAACGCTTTACTTTTGAAGTACAGAACAAGAAAAAAGAATTTATACGGGACGAAGGGCTTACAGGCCGGGAGTTCTTCCAGAAATACGTGGGCTGGGACATGGACGAGTATGTAAGCCTGATTAACGCCCCCACCGGGGACAAGCCTTATCACAGGACATATACGGTAAAGCTGCTGGGCAACATAACCGAGGGGCGCCCTGTAAAGTATTTGAACCTGCCCATTGAAGACCTGAAGGCCGCCGCCATCGCCCAGCTGAAGGACGGCAAGCCCGTATGGTTCGGCTGCGACGTGGGGCAGTCTTCCCTGCGGGACAGCGGCATTATGGATTTGGACGCTTTGCGGGTAGATGAGCTGTTTGGCACTTCTTTTACGATGGACAAGGCCCAGCGGCTGGATTACGGCGACAGCCTGATGACCCATGCTATGGTGTTCCAGGGCGTCAACCTGGACGACAGCGGCAGGCCGACCCGCTGGCGGGTGGAGAACAGCTGGGGCAAGGAGCCCGGCGACGGCGGTTATTATGTGATGACCGACGGCTGGTTCTCGGAGTACACCTACCAGGTAGTGGTGAACAAGAAGTATTTGACCGAGTCCCAGAGGCAGGAGCTTGAGCAGCCGCCTATTGCGTTGGAGCCTTGGGATCCTATGGGGTCGCTGGCTTTGTGATTTTGGCCTGCCTCCGGCGGCCAGGGGGGATTTTTTGAGGAAAAATCCCCCCTGGACCCCCAAAAACCTTTGCCTGCCAGCCGGCTGCTGGGAGGTTATGTGAGGAGCTTGTTTTATTTATGAAAAAAATTATTGCTTTATTCTTGATGGTGTTGGTTTGTGTTGGGGCTTTTGCCGGCTGCTCCGGCGGCTCTGGCGGGAACGGTGAGCTGGTGCTTTATACTTGGGAGGGCATGTTCCCCCAGGAGGTACTGGACGGGTTTACCGAAGAGACAGGGATTTCGATTAATTACGCCAACTTTGATTATGACGAAACCATGCTGGCCCGGCTGGAAGCGGCCCAGGGTGGCGAGTATGATCTGGTGCTGGCGGACGATTATATTATCGAAACCGTGATACAGGAAGGGCTGGCCCAGAAGCTGGATACCTCGAAGCTGGAAAACTGGGGCTCTATAAACCCCTTGTACCAGGGGCAGTTTTACGACCCGGCCGACGAGTACACCGTGCCCTATGGCGCGGGGGTGCAGACCATTGTGTATGACCCTGAGGTTGTGGGCGGGGAGCTAACCGGCTACGCCGACCTGTGGGACCCGGCTTTGGCCGGGAACGTGGGGCTGATTGCCAATTACCGGGTTATTAACGGCATGGCTTTAAAGGTGCTGGGCAAAAGCTATAATGTAGAAGAGGCCGCCGACATTCAGGCCGCCGGGCAGAAGCTGTTGGAGCTGGCGCCGAATGTGCGGCTGATTAAGGACGACAATTTACAGGACGACCTGATCTCTGGGGAAGTGGGCGCGGCGGTCATGTATACCTCCCAGGCTACCCTGGCCCTGACAACCCGCCCGGACTTGAAGGTCGTTTTCCCGGAGGAAGGCATTGGCTTTGGCATTATGGCCAGCTTCATCCCCTCTAAAGCCCCGAACCCGGAGGCGGCTTATAAGTTTATAGACTATATTTTACAGCCGGATGTAGCGGCCCAGTGCTTTGAGTTCTTGGGGTATTACTGCACCAATAAGGACGCAGAGGAGAAAATTTCTGAAGAGGTGCGGCCTTACTTGACTTTGCCGGACAGTTTCTCTAAGGAGGATATGGAGATGATCGAGAACATCTCGGCAGAGGCTATGGAAGAGCACGAAAAGGTATGGACAGAATTTAAAGCGGCCTGCGAATAAGCCGCCCCAGCCCGGCGCAGGTGCGCTGGGCTTCCTTTTATGCTCTGGCCTCCTGCCGCTTCCGGGTGGCAAACGCGAAAGTTTCGTCCACCTTTTCAAAGGTGGTGGGGTTCTTAGGGGCAAGGCCCCTAAGCCGCCGGAGGCTGGGCGGGCTGTCTCCGGACTGATTTGACGCGGGGGCCAGAGTTTGGTATAATATTTGCAGGAATGAGCAAAGGTTTCGCCCAGCGAATTGAAATGTAGAAAGGAACGAAAGAAGCCATGAATCTAATGGGATTATTCCGCTCACCGCAGAATGAGCTGGAAAAGGGCGGCAAAGAGGCCGAGGACCAGGGGATACGCAACAGCTGCCCCCGGTGCGGGGTGCAGCTGCCCCTTACGGACCTGCAGGAAAACCTGAACGTGTGCAGCGCCTGCGGGTACCATTTCCGCGTTGGGCCACGGGAAAGGGTGTTCTTCATTTGTGACGAGGGCAGCTTCCAGGAGCTGGACAGCGACCTTATGAGCCGGGACCTGCTGGGCTTCCCCAGCTATGACCAGAAGCTGCGCAACGCCAAGCTGGCCAGCCGGGAAAAGGAAGGCGTGCTGTGCGGCGCCGCCCAGGTGGAAGGGGTGGCATGCGCTGTTTTTTGCATGGACCATAACTTTATGATGGGCAGCATGGGCACGGTGGTGGGGGAAAAAATCACCCGCCTGTTTGAGTACGCCACCCAGCACAGCCTGCCTGTGGTGGGCTTTACCGTCTCTGGCGGGGCCCGCATGCAGGAGGGCATCCTCTCTTTGATGCAGATGGCCAAAACCAGCGCCGCCTTAAAAAAGCACAGCGACGCCGGCAATTTTTACTTGACCGTGCTTACCGACCCCACCCTGGGGGGCATTACCGCCAGCTTTGCTATGGACGGCGACGTGATTATGGCGGAGCCCGGGGCCACCATCGGTTTTGCCGGGCCCCGGGTCATTGAGCAGACCATACGCAAAAAGCTGCCCCAGGGCTTCCAGACAGCGGAATTTTTGCTGGAACACGGCTTTGTGGATTTGATTGTGCCCCGCGGCGGGCAGCGGCAGGCCATTGCCCAGCTGCTGCGGCTGCATGGGCCCGCGGTTTTAAATCCGGCGGAAAAGGAGAAAGAGGGGGCGGCTGTATGAGCGCTTATGACAAGGTCCTGCTGGCCAGGGCCAAGGACCGGCCTACTGGGCTTTCCTATATTGAAAATATCTTTACCGGGTTTATGGAGCTCCACGGCGACCGACGCTTTGCCGACGACCCGGCTATTGTGGGGGGCTTAGCCCAGCTGGGCGGCATGCCCGTTACAGTCATTGCTATGGAAAAGGGCGGCGACATGAAGGATAAGGTGCGCCGCAACTTCGGCGCGCCCAACCCCGAGGGCTACCGCAAGGCCCTGCGGCTGATGAAGCAGGCGGAAAAATTCCACCGGCCTGTGGTGTGCTTTGTGGATACCTCTGGCGCTTACTGCGGCCTGGGGGCCGAGGAACGGGGCCAGGGCCAGGCTATTGCTGAAAACCTGGTGGAAATGGCGGGGCTTGCCACCCCTATTGTGTCCATCCTTATTGGCGAGGGGGGCAGCGGCGGGGCTTTGGCCCTGGCGGTGGCGGACCAGGTGTGGATTTTGGAGAACGCGGTGTATTCGGTGATCTCCCCGGAGGGCTGCGCCAGCATCTTGTGGAAAGACCCCAAGCGCGTTAAGGACGCCGCCGACTGCCTTCGGCTTACCGCCCGGGACATGGAAGAGCTGGGCGTGGTCGAACGGGTGATACCTGAAGGCGAGGGCCGGGATTTTGCCCCGGCCTACGCCCAGATAAAGGAAGGGCTTTTGGCCCTGCTGCCCCAGCTTCTGGCCATGCCCCCAGAAGAGCTGCTGGAAAAACGCTACCAGCGCTTCCGGGCGTTTTAGGGCCAGCGCCCTACATTCGGCAGGCTTTTTTGAAAATGGGCCTGCCTCCAAAACTGCGAAAGGGCTTTTATTGATTATGCAGCTAACCACCACTTTGGCCGATATTGCCGAAAATACCCCCTGCTCTTTGGCACTGGGCGCTTTTGACGGTTTGCACCGGGGCCACATGGCCGTGCTGGAAGCCGCCCGGGCCCCGGGGCTTGCCCCTGGCGTATTCACCTTCCAGCCTGGGCCAAAGGGCGCGGCGGCTTTGCTTACGCCGGAGGACAAGCTTCAAATTTTAGGGCAGGCCGGCATGCAGCGGGTTTACCGGGTCGATTTTGCCTCGCTGCGGCAGATGGGGCCCCAAGCCTTTGTGGAAGAGGTCTTGTTTGCCAGGTGCCGCGCCGCCCGGCTCTGCTGCGGGGAGGATTTCCGCTTTGGCCACGGCGCCGCCGGGGACGTAGGGCTTTTGGCCCGGCTGTGCCGGCGGGCCGGGGTAGAGCTTATGGTGGTGCCCCCTGTGGCCCTGGACGGCGAAAAGGTCAGCTCGACCCGCATACGCGCCGCTGTGGAGGCGGGGGACATCCCCACGGCCAACCGGCTTTTGGGCCGGCCCTTTGGCTTTTCCCTGCCTGTTATCCACGGCAACCACATTGGCCATACCCTGGGCACCCCTACCATCAACCAGGCTGTGCCCCTGGGGTTTGCCCTGCCCCGCTTTGGGGTATATGCCGCCTGGTGTTTGGCCCGGGGCCAGTATTATTATGGCGTCACCAACATTGGCGTAAAACCCACGGTGGGCTCGGATTACGTGCTGGCCGAAACCTGGATGCCGGATTTTTCCGGCGACCTGTACGGCTGGCCCGTGCGGCTCTTCCTGTTGGATTTCCTGCGCCCCGAGCGCAAGTTCCCCTCCCTGGACGCGCTGAAGGACGAAATTAAGCGCAATGCCCGACAGGCGGAGGAAATAGCCCTGGCCATAAAGCCGGAGGGTTTGGGGGCTTTGCCCTTAAATCCCCAGGGCCCCTTTTAAGAGGGGCAGCCCCAGCCCGGCTTATATAAAAGCGCCCCAGAGGCTTTTGGCCTTTGGGGCGCTTTTTGTGCTTATGGGGGTTAACCGGCTGGCCGGATGGGGTGGCGCAGGATGGTGCGCCATTTCTCCGGCGGGCTCTTGCGGGGGTCGGACAGGTAGATTTCGTGGTGCGGGCGGCGGGGGGACATGTCGTTGCCATAGCCGTTTTCTTCCAGGTATGCGTCTAAGCGGGCTACGGTTTGGGGCTCGGTATCGTAAGGGCCGGTGTGAAGGGCCTGCACGCACAGGCCCTCGTCTACGGCCAGCAGGCGGGCGCCCCCGCAGTCCAGCTTTTTCTTTTGGGATGCTGCCGCCTTTGCCCACTCCAAGTCCCCTTCGGTAACAAAGCCCGGCAGGCGCAGCACGGACACCCACTGGAAATCCGCCTTGTTTGCGGCGCCCGGGCCGCCCTGGGGCCAAAAGCCTTCCAGCGGCGGCACCACGTACTCGAAAAACCCCGGTATTTCGCGCCCGGCCTTCCCGCTTGTTTTCAGGGTGTACGCCACGGCGTACAGCACGGCGAGGGCCTGCTGGTATGCGCCGCCGGGCTCGTTGGGGTCGCCATGGCCTTCTAGGGCTATGTAGCGCGCCGGCGGCACGGTGACGATACGGGGCCGGGCCGCTGGGCTGTAGAGCTCTTTCATCTCTTTTTTGAAGTCATAGGGCATCTGGTTTGTCCTCCTTAAAAATGCTTTCCGGCGCGCCCGGCAAGGCCTATTATACTCGGAGTTTTCCGGTTTTTATTTTCAGATCAAGAATAATAACCGTTTTTTTATGCTTTTTTCAGGCGTATCACATTCCAGCTGGCCGGGGCCAACCGGGACTGCAAAATGCCGTCCCTCAGCTCATCCCGGCCGGCGGCGGTATGGGGGCTTACGGCTTCCTTGCCGGCGGTGTTTACGGCGTTCATGTCCGGGTTTTCCAGCACGATGTGCTCTACAAACTGGTACCCCGCAAAGCTGCGCAGGTCCGATTCCAGCACCAGGCTTTCTTCCAGGTCCCGGTTGACGGCAAAGATGGTCAGGGACTCCCCTTCGTCGTCCCACACGGCGGCGGCTTCTACGTCGGTGACGTCGGTATAGTCCAGGGTGTCGTGCTTGGAGGAACGCAGGGCGGTCTCCAGGGCAATGCCCCGGCCGTACCGGGAGGCGTGCAGGTAGGGGTAGTAGATGGTCTGCCGCCAGGCGGGGCCGTCCTCTTCAGTCATAATGGGCGCTATGACGTTTACCAGCTGGGCCAGGCAGGCCATGCGCACCCGGTCCGCGTGCTTTAAAAGCGTAATGAGCATCAGGCCCACCAAAAGGGCGTCTTCAAAATCGTAGTGGTCTTCCAGCAGGTGGGGGGCCACGGACCAGGGGCGGTTTTTCATGGTGTCGTCGTCGGCTTCGTTGGCGTGGAACCACACGTTCCATTCGTCAAAGCTGAGCAGGATGTCTTTTTTGGCCCGCTTCTTGGCCTTGACGAAATCGCAGGTGGCGATGACGGTCTTGATAAAATGGTCCATGTCGTCGGACTGGGCCAGGAAATTGGCGGTATCGTG
Source organism: bacterium D16-76 (assembly GCA_009917445.1). GTDB lineage: Bacteria > Bacillota > Clostridia > Oscillospirales > Acutalibacteraceae > Acutalibacter. The sequence goes on from QZEE01000038.1 coordinate 17,417, forward strand.
GAAGCGGTTGCCGTAATAGGTGTGCAGGGAAATGTAGTCGATGCTGTCGTAAGCTTCCTCTAAAACCGTGGCCTCCCACTGGGGGTAGGTGGGCATGTTGGTGTTGGAGCTGCCGCAGGCCACCAGCTCTATGCCCGGGTCGATCTGCCGCAGGGCCTTGGCGGTCTCGTCGGCCAGGCGGCCGTATTCATAGGCGGTCTTGTGGCCGGTCTGCCAGGGGCCGTCCATCTCGTTGCCCAGGCACCAGGTCTTGATGTTGTGGGGCTGCTTCACCCCGTGGCTTATGCGCAGGTCGCTGTATTTGGTGCCGGAAGGGTGGTTGCAGTATTCCAGCAGGTTGCAGGCGGCATCTATGCCCCGGGTGCCCAGGTTTACGGCCATCATGACGTCTGTGCCCGCTTTTTTGGCCCAGGCGGCAAATTCGTTTACCCCCACCAGGTTGGGCTCGGTGCTGCGCCAGGCCAGCTCCAGGCGGCGGGGGCGCTGGGCCACAGGGCCCACGCTGTCCTCCCAGTAAAAGTTGGAGACAAAATTGCCGCCGGGGTAGCGCACAATGGGCACCCCCAGCTCTTTCACCAGGTCCAGCACGTCCTGGCGGAAGCCCTCCCCGTCTGCCGCGGGGTGGCCCGGCTGGTAAATGCCCCCGTACACCGCCCGGCCCAGATGCTCGATAAACGAGCCGTAGATGCGCTTGTCCACAGGGCTGATCTGGAAGTCCCTGTCCAGGGTCATGCGGGCAAATTTTTTTGCGTTTGCCATAGATTTGTTTCCTCCCCTTTTTTAAAGCTGTGTGCCCGGTAAAGTCCGGTCGTATTTTTAGCAAGCTTCGTCCTTCCCTTTTCCCGGGATGTGTGGTACCCTTTTAGTATAATACAAAGGGTCCCCGTTGTAAATTTCCGCAGGGGCCGAAAACGGATTTTTTTAAGGAGAGTGCCTTATGAAATTGACCGATCTGCGCACCAACCACTTTACTACGCCCCTGGGCCACCAGCTGGGCCGGCCCATTTTCTCCTGGGTGGCTGGGGACACCCCCGACCAAAAACAGGAAAGCGCCCAAATAACCGTATGCACAGCCGGGGGCGAAATGGTCTATGACAGCGGCCGGCGGGGGGATATTTCCTCCCTGGGGTTTGAAGCGCCCATAGATTTAAGGCCCCGCACCCGGTATGTGTGGTCGGTGACCGTGTGGGGCGACGGGGGCGACTGCTGCACCGCGGGCTCTTGGTTTGAGACTGCCAAAGAGGGCGAGCCCTGGCAGGCCCGGTGGATCGCCGCGGATTTTGACCGGGAACAGCACCCCTTGCTGAAAAGGGATTTTACCCTGCCTGCGGGGGTAAAATCGGCCCGGGTGTACGCCTGCGGCCTGGGGGTTTACGAGCTCTACTTAAACGGCCAAAAGGCCGGGGAGGAATACCTGCTGCCCGGCTACCACTGCTACGACGCCAATTTGGAGTACCAGACCTTTGACGTGACCCACCTGCTGGGCAAGGGCGAAAACACCCTGGGCCTGGCCCTGGGGCCCGGGTGGTATAAAGGGGAGATCGTCTTTGACCGCTATAAGGACCTGTACGGCGACACCATGCAGGCCATCTGCGAGCTGCACGCCCAGCTGGAAGACGGCCAGGAGGTGGTGGTTGCCACAGACAGCGCCTGGGCAAGCTACCCTTCGCCGGTGCAGTTCTCCAACATCTACGACGGCGAGCACATGGACGCCCGCAAGGCTGTTGCCGGCTGGTGTTCCCCTGGCTGCGCCGCCCCGGCCTGCGGGGTGGTCCTGCGGGAAGAGGCCCGGCCCCTGGTTGCCCGGGTGGGCCCGAAGATTGTGAAAAAGCAGGAGTTTGCCCCGGTGGAGGTCCTTACCACCCCCAAGGGCGAAACGGTGCTGGACTTTGGCCAGAACATGACCGGCTGGGTGGAGTTTTCTGTAAGCGAGCCCGCCGGGGCCCAGGTCAAGCTCAGCTATGGGGAGGTTATGCAGGACGGCTGCTTTTACCGGGACAATCTGCGCAGCGCCAAGTGCGAGTATATCTATACCAGCGCCGGCGCCCCGGCACGGGTGCGGCCCCACTTTACCTTTTACGGCTTCCGGTATGTAAAGGTAGAGGGCGTGGCAGACGTAAGGCCCGGGGACTTTACCGCCTGCCATATCCGCTCTGACATCTGCCAGACCGGATCCATTGAGACCGACAACCCCCGGGTAAACCAGCTGTTTAAAAACGCCCTGTGGGGCCAGTTTGACAATTTTCTGGACGTGCCCACCGACTGCCCCCAGCGCGACGAACGCCTGGGCTGGACCGGGGACGCGGCGATTATCGCCCCCACCGCCTGCAAAAACCTTTACATGCCCGCTTTTTTCCATCACTTTGTGATGAACCTGGGCCACGAGGAAAAAGCCTATGGGGGCGCGGTGCCCTTCTTTGTGCCCAGCCCCAAGGTCCCCCATGAGGACAAGCCCCAGTCCTGGGTGAACAACAACGAAAAGGGCTGTGCCATTTGGAGCGACGTGGCCACCATTATGCCCTGGGCGGTGTATGAAAATTATGGCGACCTACACCTTCTGCGCCGGGAGTACCCGGTTATGAAGACCTGGGTGGAGCGCATCCGCCAGGACGACAGGCTGGACGGGGACCGGGGCCTGTGGCTGCGGGGCGAGCAGCTGGGCGACTGGCTGGCCCTGGACAAGAAAACCGACCTGGAACACGACCAGGACCCCTTTGGCGCTACGGATTTGTCCTATACGGCCAGCTGCTTCTACTTCTATTCGGCATCTCTTACGGCCAAGGCGGCTGAAGCCCTGGGCTATGGCGCAGACGCGCAGGAGTATGGGGAGCTGGCGGAAAAGATCAAGAGCGCTGTGGCAGGCGAATACTTTAACCCCGACGGCAGCTTTAAAATCGAGACCACCCAGACCGCCTGTGTGCTGAGCCTGTTTTTCGGCATCTACCCACAAGGCGCCAAAGACGCGGTGCTCACCCAGCTTTTAGAGCGGCTGAAAGCCAAAAACTGGCACCTGGACACCGGCTTTTGCGGCACCCCCTTCCTGTGCCGGGTCCTTTCCGACAACGGCGCAAACCAGGCGGCCTACACCCTGTTCCTCAACGACGACTTCCCCAGCTGGCTCTATGAAGTCAAGATGGGGGCCACCACCATTTGGGAACGGTGGAACTCCATCCTGCCCGACGGGTCTATCAGCGGCACCGGCATGAACAGCCTGAACCACTACGCCTACGGCTCTATTGTAGACTGGATGTACCGCAGCATGGTGGGCCTTGTCCCCCTTGAGGAAGGCCCCGGCTATAAGCGCGCCGCCATACGCCCCATGCCAGACCCCCGCGTGCGCTTTGCCAAAGCCGCCCTGGACACCGCCGCCGGCCGGTACGAGATCCGCTGGGCCTACGACGGCGACGCCCTGCGCTACGAGATTACCGTCCCCTTTGACTGCGTGGCCTATTTGGCCCTGCCCGACGGCCGCACAGAAACCCTAATGGCCGGGTCTTACCGCTTCTGATTCCCGCCACCGTTTTGCATAGGCAGCGCCGCCAGCGAAGTGTCCATGAATATGCTGCTGGAAGTGAAAAAAGGCATCCGGCAGGCAGAGAAAGAAAAAGCGCAGAACCGTCAAAAAAACAGGGAAAAAACCCTTGCAAAAGAGCCGGTGATCGGTTATACTAAAGGCAAGGAAGAATTTAGCACATTAAAGCATGAAAGTGAAGAAAGGAGCATAGAAAATGGCAGAACTGGCATACAAGAAGATGGGCGATTATCAGATTCCCGACCTGGTGATGGACGGGGAGGACGAGATGGAGGAAATGCCGCTGGGCAAGTACGGACGGATGCGGCAGACCTTTCTCCAGGAACGGCACAAGGGACGGTACACCTCGATGCTTCTGACCGGGCGGCTGGAAGCCCACCTGCGGGAGATCGACCGGCAGGCACAGGAGCAGACAGACCGGATCGTGGCGGACTTAAAGAAACAGAACCACGTGGACGAAGCGATGAAAGCCCGCGACCAGATGGGATGGGTGCAGGCGGTCAACAGCTTCACCGCACAGGCGGAGGAAATGGTACTGAACGAGATCGTGTACAAGTAAATCAGGAAAACCAGCAGGCGGCGGGCGAACAGCCCGCCGTTTCTGCGTCTGCAAAGCCGGCATTTACACAGTTTTCCCTGTTCCCTACCGTGGAACAGCAGATTGAAACCATTGCCCATGTGCAGAAAACCGAGCAGGAACTCCGCCCCGCCGCTGCCGCCGGAAAAGTGACGGATGCCGTCATCGGGCGCGCCCTCACCAGCGGCAGCAATGAGCGAAACAGTATTTTGCGTATTGTGGCCTTTTTCCAGAAAGACCCGCCGGAACAGCTTGCCGCCGATTTTCTGCAAAAGGAATACCGCACCGGTGGCAAAGGGCTTAACATTGCGGGGCATGAGTATTCTTTGTGGTTCAGTCAAAGCGGCATCCACATCGCGCCGGGACGTTCTGCCGGGGGAGGTTCCCTTGTCACATGGAAGCAGGCGGCGGCACAGATTGGCCAGCTTCTGAAAGACGGCCAGTTTGCCAGCCAGGACAACATCGACGCGGCGCGGGACAACGAGTTTCGGGAACTGTCCGAAAAGCTGTGGTATCTGCGCCAGAATTTCAGCGACGAAGCAAGGGAAAAGGGCTTACTGCCCACCATTGACGCGCTGTACGGCGGTTTCCCGGACAGCACGGAAAAGATTGCCGCACTCTTAAAAGACCCGTCAGAACGCGCCAAAATCGCGCAGGAGGTAAAGCAGCTTGCAAACGCCCATCAGCGGAACCCGGAACTGTTACGGTTCCGCCAGCAGATACCGCCCCATGATTTATATACCCGCCTGACCGATATGGATAAGCCGGTGACGGCATTTCAGGCGGCAGCGGGTTTTTCCCCTGCCCGTGGCGCATTTGTCACCGAGGATGAAATCACCCGCCAGCTCACCGGCGGCTCCGGGGTTTCCGAGGGCAAGTTCCGCATTTACTCCTACTTCATGCAGGGCCATGACGCCGCCGAGTGCATAATAGACAGATTTTTGCGTACAAAATTCTCATCAATCTCGGCAAGCTCTGCCTGCAAGCCCTGTAAATCCGTGACAGTACATTCTATCTCCGTCCAGCCTAGCAGCTTGGCGGCTTCAAGGCGGTGACGGCCCGCTATCAAGGTGTGGCCCTGGTCGATGGTGATGGGATTTAGCAGGCCCAACTCGGCTATACTGTCAGCTAATTTTTTTATGTCCTCCGGTTCGGCGTCCCGCCTGCCGGGGTTCAGTTTGATATCTTTGATGGGGATAAGCATCGGTTCCACTCCTTCCAAGGTTTATAGGACACAGCCTACAACTGCGCGATACGCTTGTCACGGCGCTTCCACCTCCATGGGGAGGCAGCCGCCATCCTCCAGGTAAAAGTGTGACCGCAGCGCGGCATCGACCTCCTCCATCTGCCGGGGGGTGAGCTTTCCGGCCCTTCCCCGCAGGCGGCGCTTGTCAATGGGATAGGGCTTCTCCAACCGGAATACCACATTTCCAGGCAATCCCCCAGCATCTTCCACCATAACATGGGTTGCCTGAGAAGCTTTATGAGCGGTGTGCCGCGCTTCTGCAACAAGGACGGTCGGACAACTGTAAAGGCCCTGGTCGGTCAACAGGACAAGGACGGGCTGCAAACTTGTCATCCTCTGCGAAAAAACAGTGTTCATATCGGCATAGTAAATTTCGCCGCGATAAAACTCAAGATATTTCTGTTCCATTTTGCTTGCTCCTTTTTATGGTTTGTCGATTCCTATCGGCACCCGGGAATCTGCGGAAACCATCAGGCGGCGGCTTGCGAAGCCGCTCCATAGGAATTGAACCTCCCCGCCTTCTTTGTGGCCGGGCCGCGAGTTACGGAAGTATCATTATCCCTGTGCGCTGTCGTCGCCCAGGCAGGAGCAGCCTGCCTTTTGCAGATGGATTTTTCGCTCGCCCGTTTTGGGGTCATGGCGCTCCAAGCTGTCCGGCTTTGCTTCTGGCGTACACACAGGAACGTGCCTGATGGGTGCCTGTTCGGTTGTCAAGGTTCGCGCCGGGATAATATTTATCCCGACAATATAATTCTATCATGGTTGTATCAATTTTTTTAGGCTCTTGTAGGTCCGCTTTTCCCTTATAACCGGACATGGTAAGTCCGGTCACAGCTTTTCCATCATTGCGGACAGGCTTTCCAGCGTGGTCTGTAGTTCATTTCTGATTTGATGGCGAGTAGGCTTGCCTAAAATGAGATAATCCAATGAAACGCTGAATAAATTCGCCAGCGCCACCAGCAAATCTATAGAGGCATTCCGTTTCCCATTTTCAATGCCCCTGATATGCCGGTCTGTAATTCCAAGCGTGTTTGCAAGTTCCTCCTGTGTCAATCCTCTTTCCTGGCGGAGGGCATGGATCCTCTTGCCTGTTTCAATAACGTCATAGTACATAAAAAGTCCTTCCCCGAACACAGCGGGAAAGGCTCATAACACCGCACAAGGCAATATCGGGCAAGCAAAAAGCGCCGTACAAATCAGGGCGGTTATGGTATAGTAAACGCGTTTACTATTATCCATAACCACTCCAACCTTGTACGGCGCTTGGCAGTCTCCGCCGGGTTTCCCCGGTTTCTCTCCGCTTGCTCGATTATAAGTTGTAGGTTTTATCTATTCAATTATCTGTGCTGGCGATGGAAGTGAAATCCATCGTACTTTTTCTGATAGCTGGCCCGCCGGAAATAACCCAGGTTGACCGGGTATTCCTCCTTGCATTTCCTGCAATGCACCATCTTGTGGCCGGTAACATCGGAAAACACCCGTTCTACAAGATAGCCGCAGTAGGGGCAGCGGATATCCCGCAGGGAAAGCCCTTCCGTTTCGTGGCGGGAAAGCCGGAGCTTATACAAATTATCCTTGCTCACGGAGGTCTGGCGGTGCATTTTCACGGTATTCACAGGGCCATCACCCCATCCCCAAGCCCAATTTCACCGGTAATGTACTCGGAAATATCATGCCTTTCCATAAGGGACAGCTCTTTTAACCGGATGAGGAAAGCCGTGTAAGAAACGCCCATGGCACGGGCCATCTTCTGCACCAGCAGCTTGTCCCCCAGGCGCAGAAGGTTATCCCCATAGAGCGGGATCGGCCTGGAGGCCCCGAACCTTTCCAGCACTTCCCACACCATAAACCGGGGCATAAGCAGCGCTGCCGCCAGCCTGTCCACCCTGGTTTCCTGGATATTCAGCAGTTCTTTCAATTCCCGGGGGCTGTAGGCGCGTCCTTTGTCATACTCACGATGGAAGCAGGCCCGTGTTACCGTCCTGTCCATGATGTAGTGCCCCGCTTCATGGGCCAGGGTGAACCGTCTCCGGCCCTCCTCGCCCCGGCGCTGCAGGCCCTTTTCCAATAGTAAGGCTCTGTGACAGGACGGGGTTCCAGCTGCTTGCGAACCATATCCCAGCTGATAATGAAATCGC
>QZEE01000039.1 GCA_009917445.1 bacterium D16-76
CCGCTGCTGCCCTGAATTTGAAAAGGTTGATAAAGTGCTTGGGATGACGCCATGGGGCGTCTTTTTTCTTGCTTTCTATAACGTGCTTTTGGTGAATGGCGGTACTTTGTCAACAGAATCAGCTTGGAACCGTCAACCGGGAAGCCTACCTGCGGAAAATGGCGCTGGACGGGTATGTGGTAAAGCTGGATTTGCCGGAACTGAAGGAGCTGGTGTCCCTGATGCGCTATTCCAGCAACAACTTAAACCAGCTGACCCGTAAAGTGCATGAAACCGGGCGGGTTTATGACGCTGATTTGGAAGATATATCCCAGCGGCAGGAACAGCTTTGGGAGGGTGTGCAGAAGATACTGGCCCAGCTTTCCAAGCTCTCCTGACCGGATAGTTTGCTCCATCTGCGGAGGGAGGAACGGCGTTCTTCGCCGCGCCTTCCTCCGCTTTTTCTTTTTGCCTTAAAGTTCAGCGTTCAGATGTGATATATTTTTGATTTTGGCTTCTCGGTTTGTCCGGCATTGTCATCTGGAGCTTTCCAGTATCAAGCAGAGGCCGCAGGTATTTTTGTGTAAAGTTCTTTGTGTTTTTATATCCGCAGTGTTCTGCGATTTCCGCTTTAGAGTGTGGTTCAAGGCAAAAGACTAGAATCTTATCAGTGATTGTCACTTGGGTTGTCACTTGGGTCTTGACTTGGATTTTCCGATGGAACCGGCCCAGATTGCCATCCTCACGGAGTGCGTATACCAGATTATCTCCATAAATCGAGGTGGCTTCCATGCCGATCACCACGTCTTTCAGTCCCAGCTTTGTGAGCGCCGACACGATTTTCTCTGAAATCATTTTAACACCGCTGCGGTCGTTTTGCATTGGGAAGCTGGAAAACTTGTCTCCATCGGGTTTCAGCTGCTGTTCGCCGCCGCGCTGCTTCTGATGCAGGGGGGTGTTCTCTGCCTGCGCGGTCCGCTATACCAGGAGGCTCTCTCTGGTGGAGCGGATTAAGGCAGTGGACTGAAGGAGGTTTTCCATACGACCTGGCCCTTTGAGAACGACACCGGCGCCATGGTGCTCCCGCAAAACATTTCATGACATCCAGAGGACATCTCATTACAAAAGCCTTGAAACCACACTCCCTGCCCGGTAAAATGATGGAAGTCAGGACTTACCTAAAATACTGCCATTCGAAAGGAGATGCAGCCATGAACGTACAGATGGCGGATGGGCTTATGGGGGCCAGCTCCAATATCAAGCTGGCGGGCACGCCCATGAGCGTGTACCGTCAGGCCAGTGCTGAGGGCGACACGGAGAAGATGAAACGTGCGCTGGGCTATACTGGCGAATGCACCGAGAAGGCCGCCAAGTTCCAGGAGAAGCTGGATAAGGGCATGAAGGCTGGGGCGGAGGCTGAAAAGGAAAAGGCAAGGCTGGAGCAGGAAGCCGCCATCGAAAAGCGCCGTGAAGAGCGCAAGCGGGCGGAAGAAGGCGCGGAGCCGGGCTGTCCCCAGGGAATCGACCGGGTCCAAATCTGCGAGGCGGCGAAAGCGGCGCTGAAAAACAACAAGCCCACCGAGGCGGCAGAGCCCATTGACAGTGAGCCGGTTACCTATACGCCCGTTGGCGAAATTGCCGCTACGCCGGTAGAAACCGAACCTTCAGTTTCATTTACCGCATAAAATTTCAAGGAGGAATGACTTATGATGCCGATTTCTGGTGTGAACACCGGCGCGGCCCAGCCTTTGACCACGGCTGAGAAGGTGCTGGGCGCGCCCAGGGTCCAGAAGCCCGAGGAGGAGGCCCCGGGCCGCCAGTTGAAGCCTGTGATGGACGAATACATCCCGGAGGAGCCCCAGAAGCCGTCCGGCCGTTACTGGGTTGGCAAGGATGAGGACGGCCAGCCCAAGGTTTATTTTGACGACCCGGAGCGGACAGCAGACGCACCCAGGCAGCCGGAGGACGCCCCCGGGGCGGAGGAGCCCAAGCAGGCGGGCCAGGGCTCGAAGGGTCCGGAGGGGAAAAAGGATAAGGACGAGACCTGGGAGTGCAATACCGATAAGGTAGACCGCAAGATCGAAAAACTGAAAAAGAAGCAGCAGGAGCTGAAACAGCAGCTGGACACCGAAACCAACGAGGCCAGAATCAAAGAAATGGAACGCCAGCTGGCCCAGACGGAACAGGAGCTGAAGCAGAAGGACAACGATACCTACCGGCGGCAGCACGCTACATACACACAGCTCTCTTAATTTTGGGAAAGCGGCGGTGTTGAGAAATCAATGCCGCCGTTTTCCTCTTTGATAAACTATTTTCGGGCGTGTTCACGTAAGCGTCCGTATGCGTCTTTTTGGCAAATTTTTTGCCATTTTCTGCGTTGAAAATTCTTGAAGCACGCGAGCCTTTCGAGGATTTTTGACGCAGAAGCCGTCCCTTTTAGACGTACGGCGTTTCGGAGTTTTAAAACAGACTCTAGCGTGGCTTCGGGGTCTTTAGGGGCAAAGCCCCTAAACCGACGGAGGCATAAAACGCGCGGTTGGACACCCCCGCCAAAAAACAGCTCTTTACTTTTTTGGGCGGATAGGGTATAATGATTTTGCCTGACATTAAGACTATAGTCTGCGTGAAAGGCACGGGAGATGCTTTGTTGAGGATGGGGGCCGCGTTGGTTTTGCGGGCCCTTAGGCCGTGCCTTTTTGTGGGCGCGGCTTTTTTGTTGGGCGAATCCAGGAAAAGGATGGGAAGCATGGAAACACGTGTGGCAGTCATCAGCATGATTGTGGAGCGGGCCGACACCGTAGAGGCTCTTAACGGCATCCTTCACCAGTATGGCACCTATATTATCGGCCGGATGGGCATACCCTACCGGGCCAGGGGCATCAATATCATCAGCATCGCCATTGACGCGCCCCAGGACACCATCTCGACCCTGGCCGGGCGCATTGGCGGCCTGCCGGGGGTTAGCGTGAAGACGGCATTTTCAAACCAGAAAGGGGCTTGACATGCAAGAAAAATTACAGGCATTGGCAGATTCCCTGATAGCCGGCCGCAGCCTTGGGGCCGAGGGGTTTGGGTACCTCCTTGAAAACCGCACGCCCCAGCTGGCCCAGGCGCTGGCTAAGGCGGCTGTGGCGGTACGCCAAAAAATCTATGGCCGGGCGGTGTATGTGCGGGGGCTTATTGAAATCAGCAATATTTGCAAAAACGACTGCTTGTATTGCGGCATACGGGCTTCGAACAAAAACTGCCAGCGCTACCGGCTGGGCCCGGAGGAAATCTTAGCCTGTGCCGATGAGGGGTACCGGCTGGGGTTCCGCACCTTTGTGCTGCAGGGGGGCGAGGACGCTTACTACACCGATGAGCTTTTAGCCGGGCTGATTGGTGCTTTAAAGGGGAAGTACCCGGACTGCGCGGTGACCCTTTCCCTGGGGGAGCGCAGCTATGAGAGCTATAAGGCCTTAAAGGGCGCCGGGGCCGACCGCTACCTACTGCGCCACGAGACTGCGGACAAGGCCCACTATGAAAGCCTGCATCCGCCGGCCATGTCCTTTGAAAACCGCATGAGGTGTTTGCGGGAGCTGCGGGGCTTGGGCTACCAGGTGGGGTGCGGGTTCATGGTGGGCTCGCCGGGGCAGACGGCCCAGACTTTGGCAAAGGATTTGCAGTTTATTGCCGAGTTTAAGCCCGACATGTGCGGCATTGGCCCCTTTGTGCCCCATGCCGACACGGTTTTTGCCAAGGAGCCTGCCGGCACGGTGGAGCTTACCTGCTTCTTGCTTTCGGTCATCCGGCTGCTGCACCCGCCGGTGCTGCTGCCCGCTACGACAGCCCTGGGCACCATCCACCCGGAAGGGCGGGAGATGGGCATCCTCTCTGGGGCAAACGTGGTGATGCCCAACCTTTCGCCGGTGTCGGTACGGGAAAAGTACGCGCTGTATGACAACAAAATCTGTACCGGGGAGGAATCGGCCCAGTGCAAGGACTGCCTGAGCAGGCGGATGCGGTCGATTGGGTATGAGATCGTGACAGACCGGGGGGATGTGAAGGCGGGGGAAGCCCTTTAAAACCATATAAGAAATTCTGAGGCTAAGGCGGCGCTTTGCAAAGCGCCTGCGCTGCCCCAAAGAAAAGGAGACATGCAAAATGGCAAAGTACGACCCGAAATCCCTGAAAGCGGAGGAATTTATCCACGATGGGGAAATCCAGGAGACCTTAGCGTATGCGGAACAGAACAAGGACAATGTGGAGCTGATTGACCGGATACTGGAAAAGGCCCGGCCCCAGAAGACCGAGACCGGCTATGTGTGCGCGGGGCTTACCCACCGGGAGGCTTCTGTGCTGCTGGCCTGCGAGATACCGGAGAAGATCGAGAAAATGTACGAGATCGCCGAGGAGATCAAGCTGGCGTTTTATGGCAACCGCATTGTAATCTTTGCGCCGCTGTACCTTTCCAACTACTGCGTAAACGGCTGCGTGTACTGCCCTTACCACTTGAAGAACAAGCACATCCCCCGGAAAAAGCTGACCCAGGAGGAGGTGCGGGCCGAGGTCATTGCCCTGCAGGACATGGGCCACAAGCGGCTGGCCATTGAGGCGGGGGAGGACCCGAAGAACAACCCCATTGAGTATATTTTAGACTGCATCAAGACCATCTACAGCGTCCACCACAAAAACGGCGACATCCGCCGGGTAAATGTGAACATTGCCGCCACTACGGTAGAGAATTACCGCAAACTGAAGGAGGCGGGCATTGGCACGTACATTTTGTTCCAGGAGACCTACCACAAGGAGAGCTATTTGAAACTGCACCCCACCGGCCCTAAGCACGACTATGACTATCACACCGAGGCCATGGACCGGGCTATGGAGGGCGGCATTGACGACGTGGGCCTGGGGGTGCTGTTCGGCCTGGAAATGTACAAGTACGAGTTTGCGGGGCTTATCATGCACGCCGAGCACCTGGAGGCTGTACACGGCGTAGGGCCCCACACCATCAGTGTGCCGCGGCTGAAGAGGGCCGACGACATTGACCCGGACGAGTTTGACAACGGCATTGACGATGAGATTTTTGCCAAGATCACCGCCTGCATCCGGCTGGCCGTGCCCTATACGGGCATGATTATCTCGACCCGGGAGAGCGAGGAGGTGCGTTCTAAGCTTTTGCGGCTGGGCATCTCCCAGGTAAGCGGCGGGTCGCGCACCAGCGTAGGCGGCTATACCCAGGAGGAGCGCCCCCACGACACCGAACAGTTTGACGTAAGCGACCAGCGCACCCTGGACGAAGTGGTGTGCTGGCTGATGGAAAATGGGCATATCCCCTCCTTCTGCACGGCCTGCTACCGGGAGGGCCGCACTGGCGACCGGTTTATGAGCCTGTGCAAATCCGGCCAGATTTTGAACTGCTGCCACCCCAACGCCCTCATGACCCTGTCGGAATATCTGGAGGACTATGCTTCGGAGAAGACCAAAGAGGTGGGGTACAAGATGGTAGAGGAAGAGTTAAAGCGCATACCTAAGGAGAAGGTACGGGAGATTGCGGAGCAGAATATCAAGGATATTAAGAACTCTAATAGGCGGGATTTCCGTTTCTAGCAGCGTGACGGCAGCGTGACGCTGCACCCGCGACGCGCGATAGGGTGGCGGTGGATTTCCGCTGCGCGTCCGCGCGCTTACGTGGGCGCCGCGCTTGTTGGGCGTGCTCCCGGGGGATGGCCTTTGGCCTGCTTTGGGGAATATCAGGGAAAGGTGTATGGGATATGCGGAAATGTTTGCGGTGTGAATGTGAGATGCAGGAGGGCCTGGCCCTGTACAGCACGGACAGCCACTGGCGTGTGACGGCGGCCCAGCCCAGGGCCCTTTTCCCGAAAGAGGCAGGGAAGCTTTGCTGCGCTGTGTGCCCCCGGTGCGGTTATACGGAGCTGTATGTGGAACGGGATGGGGCAGGGAAGAATCCGCAAGGAGGGATACTATGAGTTTGAACGCGGCTGTTTCGGCAGAGCGGCCCCACATTGGTTTTTTTGGGCTGCGCAACGCGGGGAAATCGAGCCTGGTGAACGGGGTGACGGGGCAGGCGCTGGCGGTGGTGTCGGATGTGAAGGGCACCACCACGGACCCGGTGAAAAAAGCTATGGAGCTGCTGCCGCTGGGGCCGGTGGTGATCATCGACACGCCGGGCCTGGACGACGAAGGGGAGCTGGGCGCCCTGCGGGTGGAAAAGGCCCTGGGCGTACTGGCCCAGACCGACATAGCCGTACTGGTGGCAGACGCGGCGCGGGGCCTTACGGAAACGGAAAAAGGGTTGGTGAAGCAGTTTGAGGAAAGGAAGCTGCCGTACCTGATCGCCTATAACAAGGCCGACCTGCTGGACAGGCGGGAGGGGCTGGGCGAAAAAGGGCTGTATGTCAGCGCCTTGACCGGGGAGAACCTCTTTGAGCTAAAGGAGAGGCTGGCCCGGCTGCTGGCCGCGCCCAAGCCGGAAAAGCATGTGGTGGCAGACCTCTTGTCCCCGGGGGATCTGGTGGTGCTGGTGATGCCCATTGACGAGGCCGCGCCTAAGGGGAGGCTGATCTTGCCCCAGCAGCAGACCATGCGGGACATACTGGACGCCCATGGCACTTTTGCGGCCTGCCAGCCGGAAGAGCTGAAAGAGACGCTTGAAGGGCTTTCGAAGAAGCCTAAGCTGATCATCACCGATTCACAGGCCTTTGGCCGGGTGGCCAAGGACACCCCGGCGGACGTGATGCTCACCTCCTTTTCCATCCTCTTTGCCCGGTACAAGGGGGATTTGGAGGCGCTGGTGCGGGGGGCGGCGGAGCTGAAATCCCTAAAGGACGGGGACAAGGTGCTGATTTCGGAAGGGTGCACCCATCACCGCCAGTGCGGGGACATTGGCACGGTAAAGCTGCCGGGCTGGATACGGGAGTTTTCTGGGGCGGAGCCGGAGTTCTGCTTTACCTCTGGCGGGGAGTTCCCGGGGGATTTGAGCGGGTACAGGCTGGTGGTGCATTGCGGCGGGTGTATGCTCAATGAAAAAGAGATGCAGCACCGGCTGGGCCGGGCTAAGGCAGCGGGGGTACCAGTGGTCAACTATGGCGTGGCTATAGCGCAGATCCATGGTATTTTAAAGCGGAGCTTAGCGCCCTTCCCACAAATCCAAGCCCTGCTATAAAAAAGAAAAAAGCCGCCCCTCATACACAGAGGGGCGGCTTTTTGGCCTCCGGCGGGGGAGGGAGGTATCTCCTCCATCCCCACCATCTTTGAAAAAGGTGGCATTCGTTTCATTGAACGGGCAAAACTTTTGTGTTTTGCCCGTTTATGAGTCTGTTCGATTCTGAACCTGCCCCAAACGCGGGTCAAGCACCTTGCCAGCCGCACAATCCCAGCGCGCGGGAAGCGAAGCGTGGGGGGTCCAGGGGGACGAGTCCCCCTGGCGGATTCTTAAGGCGGAGCCTTAAGCGAAGTGCCAGGTGGGGAGGAGTTCCAGGGAGTCGGCGAAGGGGCGGGTGGTGGGGGCGCCGGAGATCACGGGGTAGTAGAGGAGGAAGAGCAGGAAACAGGCGGCGGAGAAAAGGGCCAGGAAGGTGGGGGCTAAGGGGAGGCGGACTACCTGGGCGCCGTCTTGGCCGCAGCCCAGGCGCAGGGTGCGGGAAAAGAGGGGGGTCTCCGCGCATCGGCCCAGGACGGCCAGGAGGGCCAGGATGAGGAAGGGCACGGCGGTAAAATAATGGTAAATAAAGGTAAGGCGGGGCACCAGCACCCAGGGCAGGTATACGGAAGCGTAGCCCGTCAGCAGCAGGGCGCAGCTGGTGTGGCGGCGGGCCAGCAGTACCGCCGCGCCGGGCAGGGCCAGCAGGCCCGCCCACCACAGCAGGGGGTTGCCCATAGCGGAAATGGTGCTGTAGGCCCTTTCGCCGCCGGAAAAGTACCAGATGGGCCGCAGGTCCAGGGGCCATTCGTACCAGGGGGAGGCAAAATAGTGCTGGGCCTGGAGCTGGGAGTGGTAGTTGAACATGTTGGCCTGGTAGCGGAAAAAGGTCTGCCACAGGCTGCCCGCGTTGTGGGGCAGGGTGGTCATGGGCAGGAAGGCGCAGAAATACAGGGCAAAGGGAACGGCCAGGAAGAATAAACAGCACCAGCCGCAGAGCTTCAGGGCTTTTGACAGGGCCGGGGTTAGGCGGCCGGCGCGGTTTTCCTGGATGAGCACCAGGGCGAGCTTGCCGAAATACAGCACCGCCAGGCCTACAGCGCCGTAAGCGCAGGTCCATTTGGCGGCGATGCCCAGGCCCATAAACAGCCCGCACAGGGCCAGGGGGGGCAAAAGGCTTTTCCAGCTGCCGCGCAGGAGGTCTTGCCGGAGGAAGACGGCCATGCAGTCGTACATGAGAAGCAGGAAGAAGACCGCATAGGTGTCGATGGTGGCGATGCGGGTCTGGGTAAAGTGCATGAAGTCAAAGGCAAAAAGGAAGGTGCCCATGGCGCACAGCCAGGTCTTGTCCAAAAGCTGCTTGCACAGGTGGTAAAACACGGGCAGCATCAGCACCCCGAAAAGGGCCCCCATAAAGCGCCAGCCAAAGGGGTTCATGCCAAAAAGGGTGATGCCCAGGGCAATGATGTACTTGCCCAGGGGCGGGTGGGTGTTCTCGTAGGGCTCAAGGCCCAAAAGGTGCTCGTAGGCGGTGCGGGCGTGGTAGATCTCGTCAAAATAGGTGGAGTTTTCGTAGGTGGTGGAAAGGGGCACGGCCGACTGCTCGTCTACCAGGGCCCCGCCGCCGCTGCTTTGCAGGGTGACGGGCAAAAGGCCTGTGCCGTCGGAAAGGGCGACCTCGTTGATGGCAATGGAGGCCGAGGGCGCGGTGAGCCGCACAAAACGGCCCGGGGTGGATAGGGGGTACTGGTCCCAGCAATAGACATAGCCTTCGGGCAGGGTGCCGCAGTCGGTCCAGCTTTGGCCGTCGGGGCTGGTCTCGACTTGCACCTGGGTGCCTACCCGGGCGGCGTAGTGGTTTTCATCGGGGGCGATGCCGCCGCAGAAATGCAGAGTGTAGGCTTCGGTGGGGGCTTCCAGCACGGCCTGCTCGCCCTGGGCGGGCACCCAGGGGTTGGTGGCTGAGGCTGTGCCGCCCAGGTGCCAGAAGGACGCCGCCCCGCAGCACAGGGTCACAAGGGCCATGCACAGCCAGTCGGCCCGGCGCATTTTGCCCCCGGCCAGGGGGACCCAGGGGCTGGGGCTGGCTTTGCGCTCTGGGGGCGGGCAGACCCTGCCCTGGATATACAGGGAGAAGCAGACATAGAAGAAATAGAGGATTGCCGCCACCTGCAGGGCGGCCTGCAGCTGCACGCCCCAGTGGTTGGGGTCGTAGTTGCTTTCCAGCTCCCGGTAGATCCAGAAGACATGGGAGACGTTCAGGTAATTGATGCTGCAGATTAAGCCGTAGGCCCACAGCAGGCGCTTGTCCCGGGTAAAGGCATAGCACAGCAGCAGGAAGAAAAAGGCGGGGAACAAATAGCGCTCGTGCATTTTGACGCCAAAAAGGTACATGGCCGCCATAAGGACGGCCGGGCAGGCGAAAAGGGCGTCCCGGCGCTTGGAAAGGAACAGGAGCGCCCCGCAGCACAGGGTGGCCAGCACCGGGGCCGCGAAGGTTAACAGGGTGTTGTGCAGGCCGGGGGCGGGCATGCCCCACCAGTTGCGGCCCAAAAGGGCCCAGAAGTTGTAGGCGTTTACAGAGTAATAGTCGTAAGAGGCCAGGGTCTCCTGGTAGCGCTGGATGAGCCAGAGGAAGTTAAAGCCCTGGGTAAAGGGCAGGGCCGCTAAAAGCGCCGCCCCCACCGCGCTGCCGATGCCGGCGGCCAGGCCCGCCCACTTTTTTTGCTTTAGGGCAAAGAACAGGTAGAGGGGGGCAAAGATGAACATTTGGGGCTTGCAGATGACGGCCAGGCCGTAAAGCAGGCCCGAGGGCACGTACTTCCCTTTGTAAAGCGCCAACACAGAGGATAAGAGGATGGCGGTGCAGAAGGAATCGGCCTGGCCCCACTGGGCCGAATTTACCAGCACTGCGGGGCAGAACAGGTAGCCGCCGCAAAGGAGCAGGGCGGCGCGGTCCCCCAGGCGGGGGCGGGCCAGGGCCAGCAGCACCCCAGAGCAGGCTAAGTCGGCCAGGATGGAGGGGAGCTTGATCAGGAGGGTATAGGCCTCGGAGGCTTCGGGCAGGCCCAGCAGGCCCCGCAGCTTCTCTAAAAAGAGCAGCACATACAGGTAGCCCGGGGGGTAGTCCAGGAAGATGTCCTGGCGGTACATGCGGCTGAAGCCTACCTCGTTTAAAATGCGGCCCCAGGCTTTAAAGGCGTCGATGTCCGCCTGGTAGCCCTGGGTGGTATAGCCCAGGGCCAGGCGCAGGGCCAGGGCCCCAAAAAAGAGCAGCCCGGCCCACAGCGCAAAGCGGCGCAGGGGGGCGCTGGTACAGCGCCTGGACCCACGGGCCAGGAAAACAGCGGCTGCGGCAAGGGATAGGAGAATATAAGTGCCCATAGGATTTGATACGCGTTCCTTTCTTTTAAGATAAAGGCGTGGGCCGCACAAGTTATGTCTTGACGGCAGGGGAATTTCAGTGTAAGCTTATCTTGATAGTATATCGCTTTCCGCAAGGAAAGTCAAATAAGCGGGGCGCAAGCCCGCCGTGCTTTTCAGAAAGGAAATTTTTTATGAGCCAACCTTGGACCACCTTTCACGAAAACCCCCAAATGCTCCACGTGGGCACCTGCGGGGAACGCAGCTATTACATCCCCTGCGCTTCGGAGGAGGAAGCGCGGGCCGAGCAGTCGGGCCGGCAGTTCCTTTTAAATGGGGACTGGGCCTTCCGGTATTACGATTCCTTCTCCCAGGCGGTTTCGCCGGAAGGGGAGCTGGGCTTTGACGAGGAGGATATGGACGTGATCCCCGTGCCCTCCTGCTGGCAGAACCAGGGCTGGGGGCGGCATATGTATACGAACGTCCGCTACCCTTTCCCTGTAGACCCGCCCTTTGTGCCCGATGAAAACCCCTGCGGCCTTTATGTGCGCCATGTGGATATGTCCCAGGAGAGCCTTTCGGCCCGGTGGTTCCTGAACTTTGAAGGGGTGGACGCCTGCTTCTACCTGTGGGTGAACGGGGAGTTTGCCGGGTACAGCCAGGTGTCCCATTCTACTTCGGAGTTTGAGGTGACGGGCCTTTTGCAGCCCGGGGACAACACCCTGTGCGTGCTGGTGCTGCAGTGGTGCGACGGCAGCTACCTGGAAGACCAGGACAAGCTGCGCATGAGCGGTATTTTCCGGGATGTGTACCTGCTGGCCCGGCCCCAGGGCTTTTTGTGGGATTACTTTGTAAAGGAAAGCTTTACAAAGGATTTTAAGGAAGCTACGATTACTGTGGATTTGGAGACCATTGGGGATGCCGAGGTGTTTGCGGCCCTGTACAGCCCGGAAGGGAGCCTGCTGGCGACGGCCGGGCCGGAGCGGGAAAGGTTTACCTTTGTGGTGGAGGACCCGGTGCTGTGGAACGCCGAATCCCCCCGGCAGTACAACCTGGTGCTGAACACCCGAGAGGAATACATAGCCCAGGCGGTGGGCCTGCGGCAGATTGAGGTGCGGGACGGCGTGGTGCTTTTAAACGGCACGGCCATTAAGTTTAGGGGCGTGAACCGTCACGACAGCGACCCGGTTACCGGCTATACCATCAGCCGCGAACAGGCCCTGCGGGACCTGGCCCTGATGAAGCTGCACAACATCAACGCCATACGCACCAGCCATTACCCCAACGCCCCCTGGTTTTTGCAGCTGTGCTCGCGGCTGGGGTTCTATGTCATTGCCGAGGCGGACATTGAGAGCCACGGCTCGGCGGAAAAGTACGGCGGCCTGGACTATGTGGACCGGGACGAGGCCTACGCAGACCTGGCCGACGACCCCCAGTTCTCCCTGGCCATTTTAGACCGGGTGAAGCGCTGCGTTATACGGGACAAAAACTGCTGCGCGGCTGTGATCTGGTCTTTGGGCAACGAAAGCGGCTGGGGCGAGAATTTTGAGGCGGCGGGCCGCTGGGTAAAGGAGTACGACCCTTCGCGCCTGGTGCACTATGAAAACTTTTTGACCTACCACAAGGCCCGCAGGCCGGATTTCTCCATGCTGGACCTGTACAGCCGCATGTACGCTTCTGTGGAGGAAGTGGACGATTACTTTAACGGCGGGGAGCTGGACGAGAACCTCCATGGCCGGCGCATGCCCTTTATCCAGTGCGAATACATACACGCCATGGGCAACGGGCCCGGGGACGCCGAGGACTACCAGCAGCGCATTATGAAGTACCCGGGCTTCTGCGGCGGCTTTGTGTGGGAGTGGTGCGACCACGCCGTTTACGGCGGGCAGACCCCGGGCAACAGGCCTGTCTACCGCTATGGCGGCGATTTTGGGGAGTTCCCCCACGACGGCAACTTCTGCATGGACGGGCTGGTGTACCCTTACCGCCTGCCCCACACCGGGCTTTTGGAGTTTAAGAACGTGGTGCGGCCGCTGCGGGCCGAAAAGGTGGAGGGGGAAAAGGGTACCTTCCGCTTCCACAATTACCTGGATTTTACGGACGCCGGGGATTTTATCACCCTGGGCTATGAGCTATGCCAGGACGGCGAGACCCTGCAGTCTGGGGAAATGGAGCTGCCAAGCCTTGCGCCCCATAGCTCCTGCCAGGTGGCGGTGCCGGGGCTGGATGTGCCGGAGGGGGGCATTGTCACCCTTACGTTCTTCTACCGGGCAAAAGAGGCGGGGGATTTTTGGGAGGCCGGGCATGAGCTGGGCTTTGACCAGCTGGTCCTTTGCGAAGAGCCCTTCTTCCTGGACGCCCCCGCCCCCGGCGAGGTGCGCATAGAAGACGGCCCCCAGGCGGTTGTTGTGGCCGGGGGGGATTTCCGGTATGAGTTTGACCGGCGCAGGGGGCTGTTCTCCTCTATGGTGTATAAGAACAAGACCCTGCTCACCCGGCCTATGGAGTGGAACGTTTACCGGGCCCCTACGGACAACGACCAGTATATCGATAAGAAATGGACCGCTGTGGGCTATGACCGCCCCACAATAAAGGTCTACAGCGCAGAGGCCAGCCGGGGCGCGGCCGGGGGCGCGGTGATTACCTGCCGGCTGGGCATTGCGGCGGTGTATATCGCGAAATTCCTGGACATTACCGCCACCTGGACCATAGACGCTAAGGGCCGCATAGACGGCCGGCTCCATTGCCAGCGGGATGCGCGGTTCCCGTACCTGCCCCGGTTCGGCCTGCGGTTGTTCCTGCCGAAAGAGTTTGGGTTTGCCGAGTATTTTGGCTATGGCCCCACGGAGAGCTATGTGGATAAGCACCAGGCGGCCCGTTTGGGGGTTTACGCCCAGACGGTGGACAGCATGTTTGAGCCCTACCTGATGCCCCAGGAGAATTCCTCCCACATGGGGTGCCGCTACGGCACGGTGACCGACGGCGCTTATTCCCTTACCTGCGCGGCAGAGCGGCCTTTCTCTATGAACGTTTCCCGCTACACCCAGGAGCAGCTGAAGGAGGCCCGGCATCATGATGAGCTGGCCCCCTGCGGCGACACGGTGTGGTGCCTGGATTACGCCATGAGCGGCGTGGGCAGCAACAGCTGCGGGCCCGCTTTGCTGGAACCCTACCGGCTGGACGCCCAGAACTTTACCTTTGCTTTTACGCTGGTGGCCCAGTAGGCCTCCGGCGGCTTAGGGGGATTTTTGAGGAAAATCCCCCCTAAGGACCCCCAAAACCTTTGGGTTGGGAAAGGAGTGGATCGGTTATAAATGGAGTGATCGTGCTGGATAAGCCGGCGGGGTTTACCTCTTTTGACGCGGTGGCTGTGGTGCGGGGGCTGGCGCGGGAGAGGAAGGTGGGGCATACCGGCACCTTGGACCCTATGGCTACGGGGGTGCTGCCCCTGCTGCTGGGGCGGGCGGCTAAGGCCAACAGCTTGATGCCGGAGACCGGGAAGGCGTATCGGGCCGGGTTCCGGCTGGGGGAGCGGCGGGACACCGGGGATTGTACCGGGCAGGTGGTGGGTACAGATGGCTCGCCGGTTTCGCGTGCGCAGCTTGAGGCGGCGCTGGAGGGGTTTAGGGGGGATATTTGGCAGGAGCCGCCCATGTATTCGGCGGTGTCTGTGGGCGGCAAGCGGCTTTACCAGCTGGCCCGGCAGGGCATTACGGTGGACCGGGAGCTGCGGCCGGTTGCCATACACGCCCTGCAGCTGCTTTCTTATGACCCACAGGCCCGGGAGGGGGAGCTGATGGTTTCCTGCTCTAAGGGTACGTATATCCGGGTGCTTATAGAAGATATAGCCCAAAGCCTGGGCACCCTGGGCGTGATGACGGCCCTGCGCCGCACAGCGGCCTGCGGCTTTACGTTAGAGGATGCTGTGACCCTGGACAGCCTGCGGGAGTTGGCTGCCCAGGGGGATTTGGCGGCGGCGCTGCGTCCGGTGGACAGCCTTTTCGCCGCCTGCCCCCGGGTTCAGGTGAGCGCCGCCCAGGCCGCCCGCTTTACAAACGGCGGCTGGCTGGATTTGGCCCGGCTGCGCCTGCCCCGCCCCGCCCCAGAGGACGGGCCCTGCCGGGTTTACGGGCCGGACGGCGCTTTCTTGGGGTTGGGTTGTTTGAACGGCGCCGGGGCCCGGCTGGATTTTGTCAAGCTGCTGGCAGGGGAGTAGGGCGGCTGCCCGTATTTCCAACACAAAAAGACAACATATGCTGTAAAGAAGCGGATATCCGCCGGGAGTAGTTTTCCGGCGGGTGTTGCTTTATCATGGATTGGGATTTATGGAGGGCAAGATGAATAGGAGGATACCGAGGATCGGGTCGGGGATTGTTACAGGGGCGGTAGCCCTTTTTGCGGCCTGTTTGGTGGTGGGTTTCCCTTTTGGCTCTTATTTTGTGTGTATGTTCTTGCCGGTTGGGTATATCATGCTGGCCGCGGGGCTCTATGAAGAAAGCGAAAAAAGCCGGCGCGTGGCCGCTAATATTGGCATGGCCTTTGCGGTGGTTTACGCGGTGCTGATTTTCCTGGTATATTTTGCGCAGGTAACCAGTGTGCGCTTAGGCGGGCTGGGTGAACAGGCGCTGGGGATTCTGGATTTTCAAAGAGGGGGGCTGCTGTTTAATTATGACCTGCTGGGGTATGGGATGATGGCGCTTTCTACCTTTTTCCTGGGCCTGTCGGTCCAGGCGGGCAGCCGGGGGGACAAGTGGTTAAAAGCCCTTATGATGGTCCACGGCGGGTTCTTTTTCAGCTGCTTTACCCTGCCCATGACGGGCGTGTTCAGCCCTATGGCAGAGGGGGAAGCGAGTGCCGGGGGGACGATTGCGCTTTTGGCGTGGTGCGCCTACTTCCTTCCCGTTGGGGTGCTGGCATATAGGCACTTTGGGAAAAGGGGCGGATGATTTTCTGTTTGTGGTTCCCTTTCAAGGGGGCTTTCTCAGAAGGTCGGGGTACAAAGCATAAAAGGGCAGGGCTGCCGCGGTGCGCCTGGCTTTTAACTTTTTTTATGAAGGCTTGCTTTGGGGGCGCTAATTTATTATAAAAAGGATGGCCGGGAAGCGGCTTTGGCCTTTTCATATTTTTGCGGCGGGCGGGCATACTAGTCCCAAGAAAAAAGCTGGGAGGGCTATGTTTATGAAGCGCATCGGCAAGCAGACGCTGGAATTTACCACGCCGCCAAAAATTGAGTCCCATGGGGCCATTGGGGGCAAAAAGGAGGCTGGGGGGCCGCTGGCCGCGGATTTTGACCAGACTTTCCAAGACACCAGCCTGCAGACGGAAAGCTGGGAAAAGGCCGAGGCCCAGCTGCAAAAGGAGGCTGTGGCCGTGGCTTTGGCTAAGGCGGGCCGCAAGCCGGGTGACCTGGATTTCCTGCTGGCCGGGGACCTTTTGAACCAGTGCATTTCGTCTACCTTTGGCCTGCTGGACTACAACGTGCCGTTTTTGGGGCAGTACGGGGCCTGCTCTACTATGGCGCAGACCTTGCTTATGGCTTCGGTGCTGGTGGATTCGGGTGCAGCCAGGCGGGCTGCTGCGGTGACCAGCTCCCATTTCTGCTCGGCTGAGCGGCAGTTCCGCACGCCCTTAGAGTACGGGGCCCAGCGCACCCCCACCGCCCAGTGGACGGCTACGGCCGCGGGCTGCGCGGTGGTAAGCACCCAGGGGCCCATAACCGTGCAGAAGGGGCTGGCCGGCAAAATCGTGGACCTGGGGGTAAAGGACCCGGCCAACATGGGCGCGGCCATGGCCCCGGCAGCGGCGGACAGCATCTACCAGTTTTTGCAGGACACAGGCACCGGGCCCCAGGACTATGACGGCATCTATACCGGCGACCTGGGCCAAGTGGGCACAGACCTTTTGTACCAGACCTTAGAGCAGAACGGCTTAGACATCCGGGCGCGGCACCAGGACTGCGGGCTGCTGCTTTTTGACTGCGGCAGCCAGGACGTACACGCGGGGGGCTCTGGGTGCGGGTGCTCGGCGTCGGTGCTGTGCGGGCATATCCTCAACCGCATGGAGGCGGGAGGGCTGAAAAGCATCCTCTTCTGCGCTACGGGGGCGCTGATGTCGCCGACCTCTTCCCAGCAGGGGGAGAGCATACCGGGGATCTGCCATATCCTCCATTTAACCCGGTAAGCCCGCAAAAGCGGTTTTAGGGTCAACCCCTTTTTCAAAAGGGGTCGCTGCGTGCCGGTGGCACGCGTCCGGCGACCGACCGAGCCGGCAGGCGAGAAGCAGGGTGTGGGGCGCTGGTCTCCGGTGGAGACCGTCCAGCGCCGACCGAGTCGGCAGGCGAGGACAGAGTCCCACGGCCTTAGCGCTGCGGAAAAAAAGCCTTGACAAAGCTGCGCGCAGGGGATATAATGATGGAAATTTGAGTTTAAAGGAGTGGAAGGATGCACGCATAAGGTTATGGAAATGGCAATAGGACGCCTGGGGGGTGTGCCCTCCGGGGCCCGTTTGGTTGCCGGCCTGGCCTTGTACGCATCCTTTTTGTTTTGGGGAACCGGCGCGCCTGCCTGATGGCGTGCCCGCCTCTTTTGCGTACGCGCCTGCCCTGGCACCAACGGGGCAGGCTTTTTTTGTGCGAAGGAGGTATGCTTTTATGCTGCAAGTACATGGGTTGCAAATCACCATGAAAAAGGACCTGCGGGTGCTGGTGGAGGGGCTTAGCTTTTCCCTGCGGCCGGGGGATAAAATGGCGGTGGTCGGGGAGGAAGGCAACGGGAAATCGACCCTGCTGAAGCTTATTTATGACAGCGCGTTAGTGGAGGGCTACGCCCAGTGGGAGGGGCACATCCAGAAGGACGGCATGGTGCTGGGGTACCTGGGCCAAGAGCTGCCGGAAGCGGACAAGGGCAAAACCGTTTATGAGCTGTGCGCTGAAAACGACGCCTTTTTGGCGGCCAGCCCCAAGGAGCTGAACGCCCTGGCCGCCAAGCTGGGCTTGGACCCCGGCACCTTTTACAGCGACCAGCTTATGGGGGCGCTGTCCGGCGGGGAAAAGGTTAAGCTGCGCATGGCCCTGCTGGCCCTGACGAGGCCCGGGTGCTACCTGCTGGATGAGCCCTCTAACGATTTGGACCTGCAGACCCTGCGGTGGCTGGAAGGGTTTATTACGGGGCGCCAGGAGCCAGTGCTTTATATCTCCCACGACGAAGCCCTGCTGGAAGCTACCGCCAACAGCGTGCTGCACATGGAGCAGCTGCGCCGCAAGACCCTGCCCCGCCATACCGTGGCCAGGGTGGGCTATGCCCCTTATGTGGCGGAGCGCCTGCACAATTTCCAGAAGCAGGAGCAGCTGGCCAAAAAAGAGCGCCAGGAGGAACGCAAGCAGCAGGAGCGTTTCCGGCAGCTGTACCAGAAGGTGGAGCACCAGCAGAACGCCATCTCCCGGCAAGACCCCCACGGAGGGCGGCTGCTGAAAAAGAAGATGAAGGCAGTAAAGTCCCTGGAAAAACGCTATGAGCGGGAACACGACGCCATGACCCAGCTGCCGGATACGGAAGAAGCCATCTTGGCCGGGTTTGGGGACAACACCCGCCCCCTGCCCGGGGGCAAGACCGTGCTGGATTTCTCCCTGCCCCGGCTGGAGGTGCGGGGCAGGGTGCTGGCGGAAAACCTGCGGCTGCACCTGCGGGGGCCGGAGCACGTGTGCATCATCGGCAAAAACGGGGCGGGCAAGACCACCCTGCTGCGGCAGGTAGCCCAGGCGCTTTTGGGGCGGGAGGACATAAAGGCCGCCTACATGCCCCAGGACTACGGCGAGCTGCTGGACCCGGCCTTGACGCCAGTGGAGTTTTTGGCCAGGACTGGGGAAAAGGAAGAACACACGAAAATCAAGACATACCTGGGCAGCATGAAGTATACCCCAGAGGAATTTTCCCATCCAGTGGGGGAGCTGTCCGGGGGGCAGCGGGCCAAGCTGTTTTTCCTGAAGATGATACTGGACGGGGCCAACGTGCTGGTGCTGGACGAACCCACCCGGAATTTCAGCCCCCTTTTCGGGCCGGTGATCCGGGGGATTTTGCAGGGCTTCCCCGGGGCGATCCTCAGTGTGTCCCATGACCGCAGGTATATTGGCCAGGTGTGCGGCCGGGTGCTGGAATTGACAGAGGGCGGGCTGGTGGAAATGCCGGGCTTTTCGGCACTGTGAAGAAAAGAAGGAGGCTTGCGGCTTTTGCGGCGGGCTTCCTTTGCTTTTGGCAAGGGGGCCGCTCTGGGGAGGGGGGCTTTTGCGTACCCGTTGGCTGATAGTTTTGGGCCTTAGCCGCAAAAAAAGCTTGACAGGCCCCGCCAGGTTTGCTATAATAAGTGATGCAAATGCGCGACTCATTAGCTCAGTTGGCAGAGCACCTGACTTTTAATCAGGGTGTCCGGGGTTCAAATCCCCGATGGGTCACCAATGGAGAGCCAGGCGAACCCCGCCACAATTTATTTTGTAGGCCCGGCGTTCGTGTTGGCCATGATGTTGCCCAAAGAATGAGGCAATTAGAAAAGCACTCGGTAAAAACCGGGTGCTTTTTCTTTTGCATATAACTCCGCGCAAATTATTTTTGAAAAGTCACTTGACATTTTTGTGCGCACGTATTATAATAAACGTGCGCACAGAAAAGGAGGTGAACTGATGGCCCCCACGCAAGGGCGACCGCCAAGTGATAACCCTAAAACGGAACGATTATTCATCAGAGTGACACCGCAAGAAAAGGCAGAGATACAGTCTTTTACAAAGCAAAGCGGCTTTTCTCTTTTGGAGCTAATCAGGAAGGGCATTGAGGCGGTTAAACAAAAATAGAGTTTCGGCACTCCCTGGAAAAGACTACCGAAACTCCCACAGTTCACACCAAATGGTGCTAAATCAATTATAGCACCCTCTTTGGTGGAAATCAAGGAGGAAATTTTATGTCAGGAGCAAGAGTGATAAAGTTCCCTGCGAAGCCGATTTTGAACTTAAAGCGGGCTCGGGAGCTTTTTGAAGAGGAACGCACGATTTTTAGCAATCCCGGAGGGGTACCGCTTGTCCGTGTTGCAGAGTTGCTGGGAGATAAGTCTGCCGGGTATGCCGGTAGACTTGATGGAAAAAAGGGTTATGGAACATACACTGGAATGTTCGGTGTGGGCGATTATCAATGCGAGTATCTGACCTGGGAGGGCTTTTTGCAGGCAGTTACATTTGCAAACGTCCTGCGTATTGCTAAGTCGGTGTCAGACAAGGAGGCGCAGGGACAGTGAATGAGAACGATTTTCCTCGCCTGGATGTAGCCAAAGTCCCCAGTAGCGTGAAAGTGACCCTGGCTCAGACACTTTTTCAAGCCATCAACCTTGCTTTTCAAGATCTGGAAGTCCAGGCAGACTACCAGTGCTGGAAAGCGGAAAGGAGCAAGCATGAACGAGATACAAATCTTCGAGCATGAGGCTTTCGGTCAGATACGAGTAATCGATCTGGATGGGGAACCGTGGTTTATCGCGGTAGATGTATGCAGGGCTTTGGATATTTCCAGAACGCAAACTCGGCGACTTGATGATGACGAGAAGGGTGTGCATTTAACGCACACCCCCTCTGGTGACCAAGAAATGACCATTATTAACGAACCCGGCCTCTACTCCTTGGTACTTGGCAGCCGCAAGCCAGAGGCAAAAGCCTTTAAGCGGTGGGTTACCCATGAGGTGTTACCTGCTATCCGGCAGAATGGCTACTATGCCCTCATGCCAGTGGAAACAAGCCAGCGCGCCCTTACCCCGGACGACTACCTAAGAGCCGCCACAATCGTGGCAAGGTGCCGAAACGACCGCCTGCCCTATGTGCTGGGCTTTCTGGAAAAGGGCGGCTGGGATGTGCCAGATGTTCAGAACACTCCGCTGAAGCGTACCCCTATTGCCGTAGTGGTCAACGAAACTTTGGCGAAAACTGGATTGAGTCTGCGGCAATTAGCCAAGCTGACCGGCTTATGCCCCACGACCATCTGCCACTACAGAAATGGCCAGCGGGAACCACAGGGCAAAAATTACGACCATGTTGTGAATGTTCTGAATGGTGTAATACCTACTTACAAGGAGGAAATAGAATAATGTGCATCGAAAACACAGCGGAGGCCGCAATGGCCACCAAAGACCAGGAGCGGGAAGCCCTGCAGCAGATCAAGGCCCTGGTGGCCGACCTGGGTCCGAACAGCTACATTGCCACCGCTTTCCGCGGCGTGTTCGATATCGCCGAGGAAAACATCGACAACGACTTCTCCGGGAACCCGGTGGAGCAGGCGCAGGATCTGGGAGAGCAGCTTGCCCAGCGCACGGTGCAGGTCGGCCAGCTGGCGGATGAGCTTGCCGAGTACAAGGCCCGGGCCGAAACGGCAGAGGCCCAGTTGATTGTTCTGAAAGCCAAACTGTACGACTACATGACAGCCTAAAGAAATACACAAAAGGGGCGGAATAACTTTCCGCCCCTTTGCTATGCCCTGCCGCTTTCCCCTTGCGCTATCCTGTCCAGCTCCAGCAAGTCCTCAATATGGCACCCCAGCACCTGCGCCACCTTATACAGCTGGTAGACATTTGGGCTGGTGCGCGTCCTCTTGGCCCAGCCCTCTATGGTGCGGATCGGCACCCCGCTCTGTCGGGCCAGTTCCCGCCGGGTGATGCCCTTCTCCACACAGAGCTTGTCCATTGGAGTCATGTCCTCGCTATAAGTCATACGCCTCATTATAAGCGCCTCCTTCTCCATTTTACTCTATTATACCTCAAATGCGTGGCTTTGTCAAGCCAGCATATACACCAGGTATCAAGGCGAAAGTTTGTGCGCCTTAGCCTCTTGTAATTACGGCGATTGCATGGTAATATACAGACACAATCAAACCACGGAGGTAAACAAAATGAACGCGAAACTTGCTAAAATGGTCGAGGACATGAAGAAACAAACCATCGGCGTGGAAATCGAAATGGCGGAAATCACCCGCCAGCAGGCCGCAAAGGTGGTAGCAAAATATTTCGGTACCGAGCGCACTGTCCGGCACGATGGCGGCAGCTATGATTCCTGGAGCTGCCAGGACCGGCAGGGCCGGACCTGGAAAATCACCCGGGACGTAAGCATCCATGCCAGCTCCGATATCAAAAAGGCCGAACTTGGCACTCCGATCCTTACTTACGATGACCTGGAGGACCTGCAGGAAATCGCCCGCCAGCTCCGTCACGCCGGGGCCATCAGCAACCCGGCCCACGGCTGCGGGGTACATATTCACATCGGGGCCAACGGCCACACACCCGCTTCCCTGCGGAACCTGGCGAACCTCATGGCCAGCCACGAGAGCCTGCTGGCCAGCGCCTTGAATCTCGACCAGAATCGGATGGAGGACTACTGCAAAACCGTTGACCCCTGTTTCCTGGAGCGGCTGAACCGGGAAAAGCCCAGCACGATGGCGGCTTTGTCCGATGTGTGGTATAAAAGCCAGAACGCCGATTATGGCCGTTCCCACCATTACAATTCCAGCCGCTACCATATGCTGAACCTCCACGCCACCTTTACCCACGGCACTGTTGAATTCCGGCTTTTCCAGTTCGACAACCCCGGCGAGGGCCGCAAGGGTGGGATCCACGCTGGCCAGCTAAAGACCTACATCCAGCTGTGCCTGGCCCTGAGCCAGATGGCTAAAGTCGCCAAGAGCGCCAGCCCCCGCCCCCAGCAGAACGAGAATCCCCGGTACGCAATGCGGACATGGCTGCTCCGCCTGGGCTTCATCGGGGAGGAGTTCAAAACGGCCCGGGAAATCCTCACCCGGCGCTTGAGCGGCGATACCGCTTTCCGGCACACCAGCCGCCCTGCAGCTTGAAGGACTTAGGCTAAATGCCCTATCGAGAACCCGCCAAAGAGCGGGCTTTCGGTGGTAGGAGAACTATGTTATAATAAACCTGAAAGGAATGTTGAACCGTGAAAAAATACTACCTTGCTTATGGAAGCAATCTGAACCGGGAGCAGATGGGGTACCGCTGCCCCAATGCCCAGCCTGTGGGCACTGCCCAGCTGGAGGGCTGGCGGCTGCTTTTCCGGGGGAGCGGAACCGGGAACTATCTCACCATTGAACCAGCTCCCGGCTATTCCGTGCCTGTGGCCGTGTGGGCCGTTACAAAGGCCGACGAAGCGGCCCTGGACCGCTATGAGGGCTTCCCTATTTTCTACCGTAAAGAAACCCTACCCATTACTTATACCGGCCTTAAAACGGCGCAGGAGCGGCAAGTGGAGGCTTTTGTGTACCTCATGAACGATGGGCATCCGGCGGGCCTGCCCACTACCCGGTATATGGACACCTGTGCGGAGGGCTACCGTGATTTTGGCTTTGATTCCGGGGCGCTGCTGGAGGCCAGGGAATACACGAGGGAGGTGATGGCGCTTGAAAGAAACGAGGGATAATCTGTACCAGCTGATGGTCTGCCCGAAATGCGGCAAGCCCTACCGGGGCGCCCCGGCGATCTCACGGGACAACACTCGGCTGATCTGCCCGGACTGCGGCACCCGCGAGGCCCTAGAGGGGCTGGGCTTGAGCCA
The DNA here is from genome assembly GCA_009917445.1 of bacterium D16-76. Lineage (GTDB taxonomy): Bacteria > Bacillota > Clostridia > Oscillospirales > Acutalibacteraceae > Acutalibacter. The sequence goes on from QZEE01000039.1 coordinate 23,064, forward strand.
AGAGGAGCAGGATCACATCCTGGGGAATATACACCGATACCAGGAGGAGCAAGAGTAAAGGCATGGAGCGGTCGAGTTGGCAGCCAACTCATGGGCCGCTCCTTTTTTGCTGCCAATACCACCAGGAAACGCGGCAAATGTTTGTGCGCCTTAGCCTCTTGAAAACACTTCAATCGTATGGTAATATAGGGATAAGATAAAGGAAAGGGGAACACAAAAATGAAAATGACAATCCGCGAATTGAGGCAGGCTCTTACCGAAATCGACAATCAGAATCTAACCGTGCGGGAGCTGAGGGCGATCCTTTTTGAACAGGAGGAACAAGACCGGGAACTGCACGAAAACGACCTTTTCAAACTCGCCTATAGAAAATAAAACGCCGAAACACCCCACGACTTGGCGCAGCCAATGTCAAGGGGCGTCCACCGAGGGACGGCCTCCCGGTGCTGAAGATGGCAGGCCAGAAAGGATAAATATCATGACAACGTATGAAAAAATCACGAAAATTTGTGAGCACAAAGAAGCTTCCGAGATGGCGACTAAAATGCTCCAAAACGCGATTGAGCGCGGCCAGAGGAATTGCTACAATGAAATAGCCGAGGCCGTGTATAGCACCTACTTTGAGAAATAGGCCCGGAAAATAAAAAAGCCCCCAGCCCTCCCAGCCGAAACATCGGCCCGGGAAAGCCAGGGGCTTCTATATGTCCTTATGCGCTCAGCGTTAAAGTGCCTACGCCCATCTTCTGGTTGCGCACCTCCGCCTCAATACGGCTCTTGAGGTACTCATTCAAATCACCGTAGGCGGTTTGCAGGTAAGCTGCGGCCTCGGCGGTGAGCAAATTCTTGGCCTGGGCTACGGCGATTCCCAGGGCCTCCCGCTGGTTCTCTTTGGTGAACTGGCCGGCCTCCTTGAGCTTATCCACATACACCTG
>QZEE01000003.1 GCA_009917445.1 bacterium D16-76
TACGCCCGGATTTTCCCAGCGTGAAGTGTGCCGTTAAACCCTCTGAGCTCCACCGTCCGATGCCCGTGGAAGAAACTGTGGAGATTGAGAAAATGGTAACGGCTGTTGTGGTAGTGCTGGTTGCGGTTTTCCCGATAGCCCTCATACCAGATGTTCTCAATACCGGCAAAGGTTTTGGGCTTCGCCTGATTCAGCCGCTGAACCAGCCATGTGTCCATTTTCTTACAGTAGCGCATCCGCTCCGGTTCAATCTGTAGAGCCTTGTAGAACAGATCGTTATGGCTGGCGATAATGTTCACAAAGTTGCGAATGCTCCGAGGTGTGTGGTTGGAACCATCCAGATGGATGTGGATGCCGCAGGATGGGTTAGCGAACCCACCGGCTTTGCGGAGTCTCCGCACCAAACCCTGTAGCGTGCCAATGTCCTCCCGGTAAAGCAGCACTGGGCTGACCATCTCCACGCTATACTTTCTGGATGCGTCGACAATGCGGCCTTCGCTCCGATGCTGACAGGTGAGACTGCCGTCATACATGAACTTCCAGACCCGTCCGTCTCGCGCTGTGATTTGATGGGTGTCGTAGTAGTCGCCAAGTTTGGAAATGGTGCCGCCCAGATACCGTGCGGCGACTTTTGCCGCCTGGCACCGGGTAACGCCTGTGAACTCAATTTCGATGCCAAAATGATTGGTAAACAACTTTTTGCCCTCCTTTCGTTCTTGTGCGTGTAACTGTTCAGAGGGCATCCACGGATGCGCCTCTGAGCGGATGCGCACCGTGGTTGCCAGATTTGTTTACCGAGTTAGCCTCCTTTCTTGTGTTATGTGTTTCCGCTGGCAGTGGTCATCTGTTGGCGATACGGATAACCACTGCGTTGCGGAAACACTTGGGAACTGTATGACCGGCCCACAGATGGGCGGCGCTATCAGGTCATATCGTCCCCCTTTTCTGACTTTTTCTGCTCCAACATCTGCTTGGCGGCAGCTATAAACACCAATCCCATTTTCTTGATGTCAGGGTTCTCCCTAAACTCTGGTGTGACCTTCACTGGATGAGACCCCCGCGGTCGGCCCCGCTTTCTTTTCTCCATCAGGCCTCCTCCTTTTTTGCCTTTTCTGGCGGTTTATGGGCGTTTTGGGCGGTTTTTTCCGGCGAGGCGGATACTTTAGAGGAATCTTCCTGCCGCGCCCCGTTCGGCTTTCTACGCGCTTCAGCGGCAATACGCTCTGTGGCTAACTTACAAAATGCCGGATTGATTTCCACACCAATATAGTGTCTGCCGTTCCGTTTGGCGGCAAGGCCGGTGGTGCCGCTGCCGAAGAACGGGTCAAGCACCACCCCTCCGACTGGACAGCCCGCCAAAATACAGGTTTCTGCCAGCTGTGGCGGAAAAGCCGCAAAGTGTGCGCCGGAGTATGACGAGGTATTGATGTGCCAGACATCCCGCTTGTTGCGGCGGGTCGGCAGTTCTTCCTCAGAGACGCCAGCCTCGCGGGGGCGATTGATGGCCTGTAAGGTCTGCCCCGGCACCCGTTCGGCGTATTTGTTGCTGCCGCTGCGTCCGCTCCGCATCCTAACCAGTGTCGAGGGCGCGATTGGCTCGGCAATAGCGGCGCGGTCAAAATAGTAGTTTTTAGACTTACTCAGCTGGAAAATATGTTCATAACTGCGGCTACAGCGGTCGGTGACGCTCTCCGGCATGGCGTTGCCCTTCTCCCAAATGATGTTGCTGCGCAGATACCAGCCATCGCTCCGAAGCGCGAGTGCCAACCGCCACGGGATACCCAGCATATCCTTCCGTTTTACGCCCTGTTGGGGACGCTTACAGTAGGTGTCGGCAATGTTCAGCCAAAAGGTGCCGTCTGGGCGGAGCGCCCGTTTCACTTCGTGGAATACCGCCACCAGCCGCTCTATGTATTCCTCCGGTGTAGCTTCGCGCCCAATCTGCCCCTCCGCTTCATAGTCCCGCAGAGCGTAGTAAGGCGGCGAGGTTACGCAGCAGTGGACGCTATCATCCGGCAAGGTCTGGAGAACAGCGCGGCTATCCCCGGTCAAAATAGTGTCAATCGGAATCATGATTTTTTCTAACATAACGTCCCTCCTTCGCCGCCCTGACAGACCAGCGCCCACAGTTCGTCCTTGGTGATGACCGTAAACAGCCGGGGCTGCTTGTCAAAGGCCTCGCGGATGTGTTTTATGAGTTTTTCTTTCCGTTCCACAGTCGGCACGATCCAGATCGTGAGCGGGAACACGCCCGCCTCCTGCTGTTCCAACCCACTGCGGTAATACTTGTGATAGCGTTCACACTTGTCCACTACCTTGGAGGGGGACTCAGTGGCGAGGTCTACCTCAATGAACCACCTGTCTTCATACTGCCCGGACATTGTAATCGCAAAGAGGTCGGGCTTCAGCGACAACATGGAACCATATTCGCTGTAGGTGCGCCAACACTCCGGCTCCGGCTGGAGGGAGGTCAGTTTCATGCCGTGCTGCTCTCGACAGATTTCCGTCAGATGGACAGCCACTTCCGCCACTGCCAGCGAGTGGGCAAGGAAGTAGGGGCTCGCCTCAAAGAATCTCCTCATCGGTCTGGTGGTCTGTTCGTGGAGACGGAGCAGCCTCTCCCCAGCGTGGGTCAGATGCCAGACCAGCCCGCCAGAACCAGCCCGCACGCCACCGATACGGCGGGCGAGATGGTCGACCAGCCCCAACCCCCGGAGCCGTTTCAGGGAGCGGGCAGCGGCACGGTGCGCGGCAGTCGGTGTGGCGGCAGTATAGAAATACAACCGCTGGATCTGCCCAGTCAGGAGGTAGCGATAGCGTTGGACAGCGGTGAGAATGCCCCTGTCCCTCTCACTGAGCGCGGCGGCGGTTTCCTCCAGCTGCTGACGGGAGAGGCGGTGCGGCTCCTCCCCGGTGGCAGATGGAGAAGAAATGGAATTGATAAAAGAGTCGTGAACCATAAACTTGGAAAAATCCGGCGCGGGGCGGCTTTCCCGGCTTTTGTCACCCTCTTGAGGTGTCATGCGGTTTGACATTAGCGTTTCCTCCTTCCGATAGGCGTTTCCCCGGCGTTACCGCCTGGGGTGCTGTGGTTGATAACAGTTTTGAGGTAGCTCTCCTCAGTTTCCTCTGCTGGCGTGCCGTAAGCTCTCATGCTCCGGGCGTAGAGCTCCGCTGGGTCGCGGAGGGCTGGTGGCGGCGGCAAAGTCCGCCCCATCACCCAGCCAGTGTTACGCCCTCCAGCTTGAAACGATGTATAAATCTGGTAGCGGGGCAGCGTCATAAAATCTTCGGCAGTAAGTTCCGGTGCCATCGCCGCCATATCTTTCGCGTCTTTGCTGTTCAGCCCGAACGCGATTTTGTTCCGGCAGTTAGCGTCTATCCCGGCCCGGATCTCTGGCGGCAGTTGGTCGCGGTATTGGTGCGCCAGTGTCATGCCCACACCCAGCCCCCGCGCCTGTGCCAATGCGTCGCTCAGGTCAGCAGAAAGTGAGGATAGGTAGTCCTGTAGTTCATCCACATAGATACTGACGATGTGCCTCCGCTCCGCTGGGATGCTCGCTCTGGACAACGCCAGCACCCAAGTTAGACCTACAATCAGGCTTCCCAGCAACCGCCCTGTTTCATGGCCTACAATCCCCCGGTTAAGCGGCACCAGCACGATCTTTCTTTTGTAGAACAAATCCGTCAGAGAGAACTTCGGCTGGGCTTGTCCGAGGACATTCCTCAGTCCCGGACGGAGCGTAAACTGGCGCAGTTTATTTAGCACTGGCTCAATCTGTTGCCGCCGCTGTAAATCTGACAGCGCCTCGAACTGCGCCCAGAACGGCAAAAGCGCCACCTTGTCTTTCACGCTGCGAGTGATTTTCCGGCGGAAGTTCTCATCGGTGAGCAATGGCTGGAGCCAGAGCAGCGAGGCTCCATCAATTTCCACCAGCGTCAGCAGTGCGGCTGAGAGAATGTCTTGGATGCGCACTCCCCAGCTATCTGCCCACAACTCTTTAAGCACAGAGATCACCGCATCGGCAATCAGGGCTTTGTTCTGGTAGTTTGGAAACGCCAGCGGGTTAAACCCCACCGGAGCATCGCTGGACGGATCGATCACCACCACATCCTCGGCGCGTTCTTCCGGAATGCGGGCAAGGATGTCCGTTACAAGGTCATTTTTGGGATCGAGGGCAAGGACGCTGCGCCCAGCCTTGATGTCCGCGAGAATCAGGTGTAACATAGCGGTCGACTTACCACTGCCAGTAGGACCCGTGATAATCGTGTGCTCCCGGCTATCCCCTGGCGAGATACTGAGTTTCTTCGGCACCATGTCCATACTGACAGCAAAACTGCGGTCGTTTTGAGGGCTGTTCGGCTCTCTATGCCACAGGGGCGCGAGCAAAAGTCGCGGATGTAGCCCCGGCGTTCCGGGCAATTCCTCTTCCCCAGCCGGGAGCAGCAGGAAGCTGGCGAGCTCCTTCACCGACAGCCGCAGCGGAAAATGCCACGGCACATGAGCACTGTTGATTTTCTCTGGGTCATCCGTCTCATCATGGATGCGCACCCCAGCGGATTCCAGAACTTTAAGGGCAGAAATCAGGGTGCGGAGGCGGGCGGCGGCTCTCTCGTCCGATACGCCGATGCGGATTGCCGCCTCGAACCCGTGTTGCTCGGCTTTCTCCCGCACAGTTTTGCGGGTTTCTGCGGTCGCCTTGCTGACCGAGCCGAAGATAACCTCCAGCCAAGTAGCGTGCGGGTCGGGGAGTTCGGCAGACACCGGAGAGGGGGCAAAGCCCCTCCCCAGCACCACCTGTAGGACAGTTTCCGCGCTGCGCTTGTCCTCCGCCATCGCCGCCAGCCCTGCCCGAATTACGGACTGCGCGAGATTGGTGTTAAGCGACAGCACCGGACGGGTGATTTTGAGTTGACGCGCCAACCGGACAGGCGTGCGACTATTTCCGTAGACCTCGCAGAACTGAATGTCCCCGTGGGCAGAGAGCACCTGTGCGATTTTCCCGATAAACATCCGGTCGGCTCCCAGCAGATGCGTCACCCGTCCGTTCTTGCCCCGACACTCCCAAATCACTGCCCCGCGAGGGCTGAGCGCCGAGAGGTGGGTGAGAGCCTCCCACACATCTTCAAGGTTAAAAGGTCTTTGCCAGCTGACCTCCAGCCAGCAGATGTTTTCTATACAATGCTTACGCATAAGCCCACTCCTTTTTATCCACTCTACCACTTTCCCTGGGAACGATAGAACTTGTAAACACGCCAGCCGATAACTGCGGCGATGGCGATGACTGCGATGACGAGCAGATACACCCAAATCTCCAACAGATAGGCCACTGCCAGTCGGAGCAGGAAGGCACTCAGTGCCAGCAGAGCGCACGCTTCCACGATCCGGGTGATGAGCTTCTTGGGCGGCTCCAAGCATTACACCTCCTTCCGTTTGTCAGGTTGGATTACTTTGTCAGAATAGGTTGGGACGGAGTAGCCGGGGATGATGAGGTCGCTGCCTCCGGGAGCCTCGAATCCCCAGGCATCCCATCCTGGCTGTCGGCGGCGGGCGAAAAGCTCAAGGTAGGGAGCGTCTGACAGCCGCTCAATAATCGCGTATTGTTCAGCAGGTTTCTCAGAATGGCGCAACTGTGGACAGAACATCCAGTTCGGCTGTGCGTGGAACTTCACCGGGGCCTTGCCACGAGTTGCGAACAGGCAGGTTTCGCTGGCGTTACGGATGTAGACCCCCAGTCCCAGCCGAGGCTTGATCCAATAAATCGCTGAACGATAAGTAAATCCCCACGCCTTGATAACCTCCAGCGCCTGCGGTATCAGCCCGTTTGGACACCAAAGATACAGATGCGCGTTATCCCCGCATAAATCCGCCACCGGCATCGCCTTGATACGCTCCAGCGACATCAGGTCGTAATGTTTGATGGCTCCATAATTTCCGCGCTGGTTGATGTCCCACGGTGGATCTGCGAGGATAGTCTTGTATTTCTTGGAATCGGTGTCCATAAATCTCCTGTTTCTTGCTTTTGGTGGACACTTTACAGAAAATAGCCCTCAGTTGCAAAGTTAAGCGTTATCAGTTTTATTAGCGAATAGACACACCATAACAGGGGTAAAAAGTCAAATAAGGGTAGCCATTAACCACTGTTGTAATTTTTACAACACTATCTTGACAACAGCCCATTTCCCATCTTTTTGACGGTCAAAACGGCTGTCCGCCCATGTGCCGTTGCGTCTCCCGGAGCATAGCGATATAAGCATCCAGGCTCATCTCGTGGAGCCTCGCCTGGTCTGATAAAAGCCGCCAGAGCATCCGGTTTTCCCGCCTCAGATGCTGGACTTCCCGGTCATAGACGGCCTTTACAATCACCCAAGTGATAGCAGCGACAAGGACCGTGATAAACAGCACATCATCTAAAGTCATCCTCACCACCTCCGAACCATGCCCGCCGCTTGCTGTGCGTAAGCGTCCACAATCTGCCGATACCGCGCCGCCGCCTCTGGAGTCATGCTGGAGAACTGCTGCTCCATCATGGAGAGGGCGGCAGTGTGCTCCATTCCGGATTTCGCTAACAGTGCCAGACAGCGGTCGTGGGTTGCCAGCACCATCGCCTCCTCCATCACTTCGCCCATCACCACGCTGGTGCGCCGGGGCAGAAGGTGCGCCCCGATACCGCGCTGGGCAGGGATAACCTCCACATACTCCGCATCAATGACCTCTCCGGGATACCTTTGATAGCTCATACTGTATTTCTCCTTTCTGATTTTCTGGGTGTGCCACAAGGGCAATGGGACTACCGAGGGGGCACCTCCTTTCCCGCCTGGGGTGTTCGCCCTTGCGTGATTGGAGCATAGCAGAAACGCCGCAAAGTGGTCGATTTGGGGAAAAGTTTTATTTTACGGGGAAACACGGGGAAATGCGGGGTTTTACGGGAAGCAATTTTTGAGGCAGAATATTTGCCGTTTCTGTCATAAAAACCGCTAATACTTGACATTTTTAACAATGTGTGCTACAATGGTCAGTGTAGACTAACTCTAGGCACCTTGACAGCTTATAACAGCGTATCTCCCTGATTATTACAGATTTTGCTTGTTCTCTCTGAGGGCGGGCAATCATGTAATAATCAAAAATAAGGGGGATAATTATGAGAGTGTTAGAATACCGCCTTGACTTGGTCGGACAAGGTTACACCGTGGTTAGCGGCGATAAACGCTATGAGGACATACTCACAAGGAAGTGTCTGCCCATCCGCATGTATCGGCTTATCGAGTATAATAAGCCGGTCGACCAGTTTGAGGATTTGTTCGAGAATCTTCGGTTTAGCTACGACCTCGACAAAGGCACCGAGGAAGAGTTCCGCGAGAAATATGCCAACATCCTGCTCGGCAAAAGTCCTGAGTGGATAATCATCGCATTCCAAGTAACTGTCGGAGAGGTCTATGTAGACCTCTATAACACCAAGACTGAGGAAACTAGTTATTTCTCACTAAAGACCGACAAACATGGTTTCGGCCTCCGGTTTGAGGTTCCTCGCGCCGATGACGGGCCCGTTGCTGTCTACGATGTCAGAATCTATGGTGTTAAATCCGAGGCAGAGGATGCCCGCACAACCGTCACAGAATACATCAACCATGTGCGACGGGAGATTGAGTTCTTTCACAAAACCCCAGGCGGCGAAGAAACCTACATCGCAGTAACCGAATACGCTGATCTGTAAGCAAAAAATGACAGCTGCGGCATCGCCGCAGCTGTTTCTGCTTCTTTTGGTCCGGTGTTCGATTTGCGCTTTTCTTTTGCTACAAAATATGGTATAGTAAAGAACATCACAACGGGGGCTGGAGGTGATGGCTTTGATCGAAGACGTTGAGAGTGGCAAAAAGAATATCCGTGACTAAAAGAATATCCGTGACTATCTGGAAAATGCTCGCTCGAACCCGGAAGGGCGTGCATATGAGCTCATCGAATTCCTAGAAGACGGAGATGTTTTGTCTGAAAGGTTTCCTAACAGAATAATCTCCAGAAATTATAGAACCGACAGAACCGAATATAATGCTTTTTGCAAAGCATACATGATCCATCTCTTCAACACCTTTATCGTAAATCCTGAAGATGCCGAAATTATGCTTGTTTCGTTCAACTACTTGCCTGAGTATGAACACGAAAAACGAGCCATCCAGCGTCGAGCCTTATACGCCCGTGAAAAATATGAACCACGCCATCCAGAAAAGAAGTTGGGTAAATCCATAGGTGCCAAAAGCAGAAGCCTTTACGACCAAGAATCCCGCATTATGAACGAACTGTCAAAAGTATTGGCAGAGCAGGCCGTTGCGCTGGGCGGGACGCTGGATATAGTTGATGAGGTTCTGGCAGAACGGGAGCTCGCTGAAGTCGTAGAAACCGTTGATCCCGTCCTATATGATGTCGAGCCGGACGAGCTTCCCGAACCACACACACCCTCGCAGCTGATACCGCTTATGGAGGTCGAGCAAGTCAAAAACTTCCGCCAGAACTGCGATCCCAGCGGAGGTGCGTTATCCCCGATGCCAGATGTTTATGTAAATAACACAGCAGACGCTACCAACGTAACAAACGTGCAGGTAATCGTTGTGATGCCCGAAACCGCCAAACCGACAACGAGCACACGCAAGCAGCCACCAATAGAGCCAAAAACCAAAACACTAGCTCCATATCCTAGAGCAAAAATCCCTGCCCTTCCATCCCCAAAGCCTACTCCAATTCCACACCGCCCTCCAACAAAGAGCTGCTGGCTCATAGTCCTGGCTTTGATTGTTGTTGGACTAGGCGTAATCTATATGGCATTTTCCCATTTGCCCGATTCTGAGGAGCCGAGCAATCCTGCTATTGTGGGACCGGAAGATACCGAGTTCGGAAGTGATACCACAGATACTCCAGACAACAGCGGACCAGGTAATCGTGTTCAAATTGATAGAGCCGATGATGCCACTAACGGCAATGAGATTCAAGTTGATGGAGATAATGACTCTGGCCAGGATACTCAAATTGTCGAAAATACCAGTCCTGGCATCAACATCCAGCCCGATGACCCATCTAAGGTAAACAGTAGCCCTGGCCTTCACATTCAGTTCAACGAGAATACTAGCCCTGGTCTTAATATCCAGAAAGACCAAGAATAACCCTCCTCCGCCCCAGCCCTTCGCGGGCTGGGGATTTTCTACATCTGAACATCTGATAAAATTATAGCTGTGGAGATCGGGCACAACGAAGGCAGCGAACGGAGGCCGTCCCGGACCGATTGATGCTGTTGGACGGATTGATGTTGCTGGTGCCGTTGAAGTTGAGGCTGTAGGCGTTGGTGCCGTTAGAATTTGGTGTAGACGACCAGTAATAGCCGTTGTTCCCGGCGTTGGCGAACAGGTTGCTGGTATCCTAGCCGACGTAGCCGCCCCTAACGAACCACACTGAAATACGATGTCGGATAGAAACCATTTGAGTTCGATATAAGCCGTAACTTACATAAATTATCTGACCTGTCGCTTTTTATCGCTTGAGGAGGTTTCACGATCTCCAAGAAAAGAACGCTGTCGAGCCGGAGCATAGATAACCCAAGGCGTGACCGCTGTTCCTGTAGGGTTTTATACCTACACGATTATTATAACATCCCCTGCGTATTATCCCGACCATCGACACCATTTTCACTATTTTGCGGGACAATATCCTCTGAAATCGCGGCTTTTTTGCGTTTGATAAACCATCGAACCATAAGCCCAACAAACGCTATCAAACTCACGCCAACATAAACCGCCGCCGTTATATCCCAAACTGTCCAGCCGCTATCGGGTGTCTGTTCAGTAAGGGCTGAATCAGGACATTTCTTCTCATCTTCATCGCTACTCAACGAGGTCTCCCTATCCTCTGTTGGAGTGCCGTTTTCGTCCTGGTTGATCTGGCCTGGAAGCGGTGTTTCTACTTCCTTTGCGATGGTGGTTGGGCGAACTACCAATGTGCTTGTGCCGAGCGTCCATTCTAGCTTATCTTGCGTATTGCTATAAGGATTCCATACGGTGGCGTTACATTCACTACCTTGGTGCCCTCTACACGTTCCACAAAGATTCCCGCCGCCAATTGGAATCATAGCAACTATTTCCAGACTTCCTTCTCCCGTGAACTCCACTGGCGAGTGTAAGTTTATGCCTACCCCACTTTCCGCAGTAATCATATTGTCCCCGATAAGTTCAATAATCGTTTTACTCATCCCGCCAGATGGCGCACATGTTCCGCAACATTCTGCGTATATTGTTCCACCATGATAATTTGTGAGTGTAATCTTTAAGATTTCTTCCCCACTATCACTTGTTATTGGCTCCGTTTTGAACGATCCATCCTCACTTTGGCCTCGTCCACAGGGCGCGGAAGTATCTCCAACATCAGCATACACTGTCCATGCGCATGCGGCTTCAGCCTCATCAGTGTTTAACCCTACGACACCAGCGAAAACTAACACCAATCCCGTTAATAGACGCAGTGAGCTTTTTGCTTGTGCTTTTAATCGTTGCTTTTGCCTAATCACTTATTTCTCCATTTATTTCCTAACTTGTAATGGGATCAGTTTAATCAAAAAAGCGACCACATGTTAGTCGCTAAACATCCACAAATCAAGTCTTTAGAGCTCAATTTGCTACACATGGTCGCATTTATGTTCTAAAAACTTATACGTTGCGGTGAACTTTGAATGTGGATATTTAGCTACTTTTATTATAGCATATACCGCATTAAAACGGCTAAAACAACTCCACCCCCAAATACGCCCTGTCCAAATCGTCCTGCGCCACGCCGAGGTATCGTTTCGTTACCTCGTAGTTGCTGTGATTATAGATGTCCATAATCACCACCGGCGACACCGCCTTGCTCGTCCAAGCGTGATAGCCCCAGGTCTTGCGGAGGCTATGGCAAGCGATTTTCCCTATAATTCCGACAGCGACCGCCGCCGCATGAATAATTCTCCATGCCTGAACCCGGCTGATTGCTTTCGGCTCCTTCCGGTTGCTGGCGAAGATAAACTCGCCCCGTCTGTGCGGAAAATATAGCCGCAAGGCGTTCAAAACACACTTGTTCAATGCGATGGTCTTGGTTTTCCCGGTTTTCTTCTCGGTGACCGTCACATGGGCGCGGAACTCTCCGCGTTCCTCGTCATACACATCCGACCACTTTAGCCGGAGCAGGTCGCTGATGCGAAGCGCCGTGTGCGCACCCACGACAATCAGGGCGTAATTGCGCAGTTGTCCCCGCTTCAAGAAGTATTCTCCCAGTTCTCTCAGCTGGTTTTTGTCCCGGATCGGTTCTGTTGCTGCCATGATAAAAGCCTCCTCGTCTCTGATGCGTTACAGTATAGCGCATCTCTGGGCGAGGGGGCTTTGTAACATTTTTATAGGTCGGTTACATTCTGCCGCCCCTCAGCACCCTACGCCCTACCCGTACGATGCCCGTTTCCAGATTTTTTAGTTGGAGCCTGCGGAAAAGGCTTGAATATCGCCGTCCAGAGTGCTAAAATAGGTATCACTTCTATAATTCTGTTACATCTTGAAATGGGGGCGCGTTTTTATGCTGAAAAAACGGATTCTGTCGGTGATTTTGTGTCTGTGTATGGTGGTGGGGATGCTGCCAACCGTCACGTTGACGGCACAGGCAGCAGGGACAGGAATTATTGACAAACTCAATAATCTAAAAAACAGTTATCCTGATGGAAGCTATTGGACGGTGAATGGCGGTCCTTGCCCTCCGCCTACAAGCGATTATCAGCACACCGACCACAGTAACTGTAATTGGTATGACGGAGCGTCAGAATGTATGGGATTTGCTCGTCTGCTTTTTTATGAAGTTTTTGGTATAAAATGTTCAACGCTTGAGAGTCAAAAGAGATATGACCGTGAAAATGTATCAGTTGGGGATTATATTCGACTCGATGGAGATACGCACTCGGCAATCGTCATAGGGAAAAATGGGGATCAGCTTACTTTGGCCGAGTGTAACTTCGGCGGCAGATGTCAAGTTAAATGGGGGAACAGGCCCTCTGGTTATGCTGCCTACATAAGTAATATTACCTTTTTTATTCATGCCCCGCAGGACGTCTATGACCGGGTAAACGGTTCCACCGCATCCGCACAAAACATCGGTGACGACTTCTATGCCTATATCAGAAATACTCACAGCGGGCTTGCTCTGGAAAATCACAGCAATAATGTCCAGCTTGCCACAGTAGACGATTATGATCCGCGGCAAATCTGGTATTTCACTCATCTTGGATATAATCAGTATAAAGTTATCAATATGTATGATGGCCGTTGCCTAGATACTGATGGAGCGAGCGTGCGGGTGATGTCGTATACAGGAGCCTCAAAGCAGCTCTGGCAAGTATGTGCGACAGACGATTATTCCACTTATACCCTCTACTATATTGCTCCACCTGAGTATGGTGAAAATAATGCTAATCATACATTAGTTCTTGATGTGACATATGGAAATGACGACTATGTTCCCGCTGGGAGAGATGTTCAACTCTCGCAAAACTGGTTCGGCGGCAGTGGCGACAGTTTTGTGAATGGAGGCCCCTTCCATAAAGCGCAGACATTCCAAATTATAAAAATCAGCCAAGAGGATGTATCGCGTCTCATGGCCAGTGATCTTGGCAGTGATTTCTACTCCCGCATCGAGTTTAACGGCACCTATCTGCAAACCACAGGCAGTGGAACCCTTATTGAAAACCACAGAGGAATAAATGTCGCAACGACCAAAACACAGGCGAACGATCCGCGCCAAATCTGGCATTTTATGCGACAGTCCGACGGTTCTTATAAAATTGTGAACGAGCATAACAGTTGGTGCTTGGATATTCAAACAAAAATTGCGGGAAACAACAAAAATATTTGGACTTGGAGTGACGACCACGGCGGCAATTCCGCACGCTGGTATCTGGTTCATTCTCCCGGCGATTCTACCTATCGCATTGTTTCTGCGCTCAACTATCCCAGCGAATTATATTCTATCAACATTCCAAACAGCAGCATAGATGAAGGGGCAAATGTCGAACTCTTCTCGCAGCAGTCCGATGTGAACCAGCAGTTCGCGATTTCCAGCATTTCTTACACGCGCCCCGATAAGCCTTCTGAGCCGGTCAATGTTAAAGTGAATACCGCATCGGATATGGTCACAGTCACTTGGGATGAGGTGTCATCTTCCAGCATATACGACAATCGCCAGTATGAAGTGTGGCTGGAATATGAAAATAATGAAACCAACCCAGTAGAAAACTCTTATCAGGTCGCAAATGGAACCAACTGCATATTTAATGCCACTGATTCCACACTTCCCACTGGCAACTATACTGTGGGCGTCCGTTCCGTCAACACGATGTATCGTGGCTATCGCTCCGATGATTCAACCGTAAACTTCACCATCGCACCCGAACTTGCCACCTACACAGTCAGCGTCAACGCCACAACAGGCGGCACCGCCAGCGGCGGCGGGACTTGTCGGGACGGAGATTCTATCACTATCACCGCAACCCCCAGCAATGGTTATCATTTTGTCAAATGGACGGAGAACGGCAGCGAAGTCAGCACCTCCGCCAGCTACACCTTCACCGTGAACGCAGACCGCAATCTCACCGCTGTTTTTGAGGAAGACGAAAAACCTACTCCGACCTATAACATCAATGTTAGTGCTACGGCGGGCGGAAGCGTTTCTGGCGGCGGAACCTATGACGAGAATACTTCCGTCACAGTTATCGCTACCCCTGGCACCGGCTATGAGTTCAAGGAATGGACGGAGAGCGGCTCTCAGGTCAGCACCGATGCCAGCTATACCTTTGCCGTGAACGCAAATCGGACGCTTACCGCAATCTTTGAACAGGCAGAAACCCCTCCGCAGCCTGTGACAACTTATAGCGTCAGCGTCACCGCCAGCCCCGTAGAGGGCGGCACCGTGACGGGCAGCGATACTTATCAGGCTGGCGCATCCGTTATAGTTACCGCAACCGCTGCCAGCGGCTATGAGTTCAAAGGCTGGACAGAAAATGGCAGTCAGGTGAGCACCAGCGCCAGTTATACATTCACTATCAACACCAACCGCATCCTCACTGCCATCTTCGAGGAAAAGGAAGAGAACCCACCCACACCGCCAACTCCGACAACCTATACTATCAGCGTCAATGCCAGCCCCGTAGAGGGTGGCTCGGTCAGTGGCGGCGACAGTTATAATGAGGGCGAACCTGTTACTATCACAGCTACCCCAAACAATGGCTATAAGTTCGTGGAGTGGCAGCTGAACGGCTCTCAGGTTAGTATTAATCCCAGCTATACCTTCACCGCCAGCGCCTCCCAGACCTTCACCGCCATTTTCGAGAAGGTCGACACCCCGACTCCGCCAGAACCAACCCCAACCACCTACACAATCAGCGTCAACGCCAGCCCCACAGTAGGAGGCACTGTCAGCGGTGGAGGTAGCTTCACCAAAGGCACCTCCGTTACCGTCACCGCAGCCCCGAACGCTGGATATGAATTTAAGGGCTGGGTGGAAAATGGAACTCAGGTCAGCACCTCCGCCAGCTACACCTTCATCGTCAACACAGATTGGGCGCTTACCGCAACTTTTGAGAAAAAGATAGAAGAACCGCCCACACCTCCGACACCGCCAACCCCGGTCAAATATATCATCAGCGTCAGCGCCAATCCCGCAGCTGGCGGCACGGTTAGCGGCGGTGACGCCTACGAAAGCGGCACATCCGTAACTGTTACGGCAGTCCCGTCCAACAATTATCGGTTTACGGGCTGGTCAGAAAACGGACAGCAAATCAGCACCAACCTCAACTATACATTTATCGCTGACTCGGACAGAACCCTTGTTGCCGTGTTCACCTATACCGGCGGCAGTTCCAGCCCTAGCACCCCCAGCGTTCCAAGCACTCCCACCACCAATCCGGGCGGCACTCACGGTGGCGGTTCCGCAACTACGTCCAGCCCCACACCGTCTCTTCCAGTTAGCACTGCCGAAACCACCAGCAACACCACAGCAACCACGGCCTCACCCTCTGCCGCAATCAAAGGAGATACGGCAACAATCACCATTTCATCTGCGGTTGCTGATGAGATTATCAAGCAAGCCGTGTCCAACGACAGCGATCAAGTTATAATCTCGCCAGTAGTCAAAGGCGATGTGACAAACGTCGAAGTGACGATTCCCGCCAATGTTCTGGATGAGGTTGGTCAAAAAACCGATGCCGCTCTTCTCCTTTCCACCCCTGTAGCCGATATAGCGTTCACCAACAACGGACTGTCCAACCTGTCCGAGCACGGCGCGGTTACAGTCACGGCAGACACCAGCGAAAACTCCATCGCTCTCACAATCTCAGCGGGAGGGCGGGGCGTAGAATCCGTTAGAGGTGGCATCACACTGACCGTCCCCATCGAACAAAGCGCCCCCGGAACGGTTGCCGTTTTGGTTCACGATGACGGCACTCGCCAAATCATCCGCAAATCTGTCGCCAGCGATGGTTCAATCGCGATTCCCCTGGACGGCCCCGCCAAGCTGGAGATTATCGACAACACCAAGCCCTTTTCTGATATCCCTGCCGAGAATTGGGCGGCAGATGCGGTAGCCTTTACCAGCGCACACGAATTGTTCAACGGCACCAGCAACAACATCTTCAGCCCCAACCTCCCCATGACCAGGGGGATGCTGGCGGTCGTGCTTCACAATCTGGAGAATAATCCAAGACAGGCTTTTAGCGCAGCATTTTCCGATGTGGCTGGCGGCGCATGGTATTCCGATGCTGTCGCTTGGGCGGCAGAGCGGGGCATCGTTGCCGGCTACGGCAACGGACTGTTCGGCCCCAGCGATAACATCACCCGTGAGCAGTTAGCTGTGATACTCTGGCGCTATAGCGGAGAGCCAGCCGCCACCAACAAAGAACTGCGGTTCAGCGATGCGGACAGCGCCAGCGATTATGCTCTGGACGCTCTGCGCTGGGCTGTAGAAAACGGCGTTATCAACGGCTACGGCAACGGTGTCCTCGCGCCCAAGGGACTTGCCACCCGCGCCCAAGTCGCACAGATGCTCATGAACTATCTGAAAAAATAATCCCCTCATACCAGACCAGCGGTCAGCCAATTTCCTCGGCTGACCGCTGGCTTTTGTGTTATTTCTTGGCATAGTCCCATCGACTTCTAATCTTGACTCCGTTCGCTCTCAGGCAGCGGATCACTACTTGCGGATGGACGTGGAAACATTCAGCAATTTCCTCAGTCGTGCGCATCTCGTCATACATAGCGACCACTGCGTCAGCATTCAGCCTTGCTTGGGCTTTAGCCCTAGTAACCTCAACTCCGTGTTGTCTCAACAGTTTATTGATGGTCGTTTTACTACAGCCAAACCGCTCTGCGAGTTTGATGGTGGTGGTTTCGCCGGATTGATAGGCAGAAACCATCTGTTTGATGTCAGCCTCGGAAAACTCTCTGCGATATGGTTGTTTCAAACGTTTTACTGCTATTTCCCCAAACACATCAATTTCTCGGTTGTGCCTCTCCGCATCATCTGCTATAATAAACGTAACGGCTTGACCGAAGTTTTTCGCGGCCTGGATGACCTTGACTTTCTGGCGAATAATAGCGTCGTATTGGTTTGGGTCAGGCTCTGTTAAGCCCACCAAAGAGTACACAGGAAAAACCGCATGGCAGGGCCATTTATGGCTTATGTAGTGCGGTTTTTCTGTTGTCATAAATCAGTAAAACCGCAATTCCGAACATTTTTCCGAACAAGGTAGAGAGCTTTGTCAAGCCGTCAAGAAATCTCCCAAAATCTCATCCATCGCGGCAGAGGTTTTCGCACCGCTCTGTAGTTCCTCGTGGATATAAACCTTGGAAGTTATAGGGGAATTGTAATCGTGCCCCAGAAAAGCCTGTATCTGCTTGAGGGGTACCCCGTGGTCAGCCAGCATCGACCCAGCAAAATGCCTTAAGTCATGAAAGCGTATGGCGGTATCAATTCCATTCTTTTTAATCAAGGTCTTGAACCTGTTATAAACACCGTCAGGCCGGAGGAATTTCCCGTCTGGTCTTGCCACTACTTTGTCCATGGGAAGACCGGCTGCTTTTTGCTGCGCATATAGTCCTCTGAAATAGGCCGCTGTGCTGGGGATAAGCACCAAAACACGGTTGCTTCTTTTTGTTTTCGTGCTGTCCATGTCCAGCAGGACATTGCCGTTTTGCGTGACCGTATGTTGGATGTGCATGGTGCCCTGTTCCAAATCTATGTCGCACCAGCGCAGGCCACAGACCTCTGAACGCCGTAGGCCATAGCACAGGCCCAGGATAATAGCAGCCCTCATAGGTTCCTCTATAGCCCTTGCCATGACAAGGATTTTCTTGACTTCGTCTTTGTTATATGGGTACCCTTCAAATCTTTCTTCCCTGGGCCATTTGAGCAAGTCCACTGGATTGGAAGGTATCACGCCATCCCGCCTAGCATCCTCTAGAGCCCCATTTACGACCACATTGTACTTTTTTACACTGGCTACCTTATGAGTCTTGAAAAGGCCCTCGTAGTAACTTTGCAGGACACGCCAAGTTAGGTCTTGCACCGGAATATCCCCCAATGCTGGCAGGATGTGAATTTGTGCATAACTCCAATAGGTTGCAACCGTGTTTCTCCTGCCGGTAACTTCCATGTTGTGAAGCCATCCTTCCACATAGTAGCGGAGCGTAGTGTCATGGTTTGGCAAGACCCGGTTTGCTTCCTTCTCCCATTGAGCGAGAATTTCAGTCATAACCTGTAGGGCTTTGCGCTTGGTGTTATCCTTCACCTTATAGCCTGTGCTTTTAGACTTAAATCCTTAAACGGCTTAATGGGCATGGGCCTCACTTCCTTTACTTAGGCTGGGCATATTTGATATAGGCGGCTCTTTTATACAAAGCAGCGCTTCTGTCTATTTTTGTGACAGGGGCGCTGCTTTGTCGGTTGTTGACGGTTATCTGGGTTGTTATAATAATGTACATAAAACGTTCTGCCATATCAAGGAGGTCATATTATGGATGCGTCAAACAAAATGGTACGCTACGGATTAAAAAAGGCTTTTGGCTACATAGAGCGGGACCCAGAGGAAAACCTGCCCAAGCTGATGGACTGGGTAGACCGGTATGCCCCGGAGGGCGATAAGGGCTTCCCCATGCAGCGGGCCGCGTTCCGGCGGGTAATTGAGGACCCCGGGTGCGCCATGCACAAGCTTATGTACCGTGTTTTTACCGAAACCGACAAGGACGTGCTGAAGGCCATGTTCGAAAATTTCATCCTCAACGGCAACCTGGTGGGGTGGCCCCGGCAGGAAGAGCTGCGGGAAAGATACAACTGTAACATCCCCTGGGCAATCCTGCTGGACCCTACTTCTGCCTGCAACCTGCACTGCACCGGCTGCTGGGCCGCAGAGTACGGCAACAAGCTGAACCTTACCTTTGATGAGATCGACAGCATAATCACCCAGGGCAAAGAGCTGGGTGTGTACATCTACATCTACACCGGCGGCGAGCCCTTGGTGCGTAAAGACGATCTTATCGCTCTGTGCCGCAAGCATAACGACTGCCAGTTCCTTTGCTTTACCAATGGCACCCTTCTGGACGAAAGCTTCGCCGACTCCATGCTGAGCGTGAGGAATTTTATCCCCGCCATCAGTGTAGAGGGCTTTGAAAGCGCTACCGACGGCCGGCGGGGCCCGGGCACCTATGGCAAGGTGGTAGAGGCCATGTCCCTGCTGAAACGGAAGAAGCTGCCCTTTGGCATCAGCTGCTGTTACACCAGCCAGAATTTTGAGTCTATCAGCAGCGGCGAATACTTTGACCAGATGGTGGAATGGGGGGCTTCCTTTGTGTGGTACTTCCACTACATGCCTATTGGCAACGACGCTGCCCCCGAGCTGCTGCCCACCCCAAAGCAGCGGGAGCTTATGTACCACAGGATACGGCAAGCCCGGCGGGAGAAACCTATTTTTGCCATGGACTTCCAGAACGACGGGGAGTTTGTGGGGGGCTGCATTGCCGGCGGCCGCCGGTATTTCCACATCAACGCAAACGGCGACTGCGACCCCTGCGTGTTTATCCATTATTCTAACGCCAACATCCGGGACATGGGCCTTTTGGATGTCCTGCGGTCGCCCCTCTTTATGGCCTACCACGACGGCCAGCCCTTTAACGGCAACCACTTGATGCCGTGCCCTATGCTGGAAAACCCGGATAAGCTGCGGGGGATGGTGGAAAAGACGGGGGCCCGCTCTACAGACCTGCAGTCGCCGGAGAGCGTAGAGCACCTTTGCGATAAGTGCCAGGAATACGCCCAAAGCTGGGCCTCGGCCGCCCAGCGCTTGTGGCAGGGCCCATGCCGGGAGAAAGCCGCAGGGCACAGGCCGGCGGTGTAAAAACAGACGGGAGGGCCGTGTATAAAGAGAAAGGGATGATACAATTTTGGAAAGGATAGCCTACGGAATCGTCCGCCGCCGTAAGCTGGTGCTGGCGATAGCTGTGCTGCTGCTGATACCGGCGCTGCTGGGCGCGGCGGCCACCCGTATCAACTACGACATACTTACATACCTTCCCCCAGAGCTGGACTCTATGCTGGGGGAGGCGGCGTTGGAAAACGACTTTAACCTGGCTTCTACCGGCATGGTCACGGTAGAGGGGATGCCCCTGGGGGAAATGCTGGCCATGAAAGCCGAAATGGAGCAGGTAGAGGGGGTAGAGCAGGTCTTTTGGCTTAGCGACATAACCGACCCCGCCATCCCCCCGGAGATGCTCCCGGAAAGCATCCGGCAGATCCTGTACGGCGGGGACGCCACCCTGATGCTGGTGCGGTTTTCCCAGCCCTCAGCCAGCAAAAGCACCATGGACGCCGTGGCCCAGCTAAAGGGCATCTTAAAAGGGTGCTGCTTCTTTGGCGGCATGAGCGTTATCCTGCAGGACACCAAAGCCCTGGTGGATAACGAAATGCCCCTTTACATCCTCTGCGCTGTGGGGGCCAGCCTTTTCGTGCTGTTTTTAGCCATGGAGAGCACCCTGGTGCCGGTGCTCTTTATGTTGGGGCTCTTGTTCCCTATTCTGTATAACTTTGGCACCAACTACTTCCTGGGGCAGATCAGCTACATTACCCAGGCGCTGTCCACCGTCCTGCAGCTGGGGGTGACAATGGATTTCTCCATCTTCCTCCTGCACCGGTACGAGGAAGAAAAGCGGCGGAGCGCGGACAAAGAGCAGGCCATGGCCCAGGCTATTGCCAACACCTTCTCTTCGGTGACGGCTTCCAGCCTGACCACCATTGCGGGCTTTTTGGCGCTGTGTACCATGCGCCTGGCTTTAGGGCGGGATATCGGCATTGTCATGGCCAAGGGCGTGGCGCTGGGGGTGCTGTGCACCATCACCATCCTGCCTTCGCTGATTCTGACCTTCGACCGCGCCGTTGAAAAGCGCCGCCACCGGGTGCTCATCCCGCAGCTTAAGCGGGTAGGCCAATTTGCCGCCCAGCACCCCGGGCCGATCTTAGCGGTTTTCGCGGCGGTAATGGTGCCCTTTACCCTGGCACAAAGCAAAACCAGCGTGTACTACACGTTATTTGACAGCCTGCCCCAAGACCTGACGGGCATTGTGGGCACAAACAAGCTGAAAGACGACTTCGGCATGACCACCTCCCACTTCATCCTGGTAGACAAAGACATGGGCGGCGAGGACTTTGAGGGCCTGTGCGAAAGCCTGAAAGGGGTAGAGGGAATCAGCCAGGTAGCCTCTGTCAGCGGGCTGCTGCCCCCTGGCTTTGACCCGGGTATGCTGCCGGAGGGCATCGCCCAGCTGGCGCAGTCTGGCGGGAAAAAGCTGATTTTGGCAAACTCCGCTTACAAAAGCGGCACAGACCAATTAGCCGCCCAGCTAAACCAGATGGACAGCTTGGTAAAAGCCGCCGACCCAGGCGGGGTCATTACCGGCGAGGGGGCTATGACCAAGGACCTGATCGAAATTGCCGACGTGGATTTTGCCCACGTAAACATAGCCTCCATTGCGGCGGTGTTCTTAATCATCCTGCTTACGTTCCGCAGCGTGTCTATCCCGGTCCTGCTGGTGGCCTCTATTGAAAGCGCTATTTTTATCAACATGGGCATCCCCTACTTTACAGGGGCCCAGCTGCCTTTTATCGCCAGCATCGTTATTGGCACAGTGCAGCTGGGGGCTACGGTAGACTACGCTATCCTGATGGCCACCCGTTTCCGGGAGGAACGCCGGCGGGGGCTGGCCCCTAAGGCGGCCGCCCAGGTTGCCTGCCAATATTGCAGCCAGAGCATCCTGTCCAGCGGCCTGACCTTCTTTGCGGCTACCATAGGTGTAGCGGCTATCAGCCGTATGGAGCTACTGAAAAGCATATGCCTGCTGATCTCCCGGGGGGCGCTTATCAGCATGTTTGTCATTATCGTCATACTGCCCTGCCTGCTTCAGCTGTTAGACCCGCTTATCCGCCGCACCACCCTGCACTGGCCGCGTGGGGAAAGCAAAGCGGCAGGGGCTGTACAGGGGGATTAAAAGATTAACCCAGGAAAGGAAGAAATATTTTATGAAAGCTTGGAAACGTGTTATGGGGGCCGGCCTGGCTGCCCTGCTGGCGGCCGGGTGTGCCTTGCCCGCGCTGGCTGCGGGGGCTGCCGCAGAAAAAGAGGAGACCGTATACGTGGTGCTGGAGCCAGACGGTTCGGTTCGCAGCCAGACCGTAAGCGCCCATCTGCACAAGGAGGACGGTTTGTCAGGCGTCATAGACCGCTCGGCTTTGACCGGCATTGAGAACACCCACGACACCACAACGTTCACCCAAGAGGGGGAGGAAATCCGCTGGGACACAGAAGGGACAGACGTTTACTATAAGGGCTCAGCCAGCCGGGAGGCCCCTATAAGCGCGAAGATTACCTATGAGCTGGACGGGGCAGCCATCAGCCCTGAAGGGCTGGCGGGGAAGAGCGGGCGCGTAAAAATCACGGTAAAGCTGGTGAACAACGAAACCGGCACGGTACAGGTAAACGGTAAGGCCCAGCCTGTGTGCACGCCCTTTGTCACCATGGTGGCGGCGGTGCTGGGCCCGGGGTGGACAGAGGTTTCCGCTGGGCACGGTAAAATTACCGGGGCAGGCCATAGCCAGGCCGCGGCCTTTGTGTGCCTTCCCGGGGTGCGGGCGTGCTTGGAGGAAGCCGGCCTTGAGAAGCTGGGAGACCTGGAAGACCACTTGCTGGACGAGGTGAGCATAGAAGGCACGGTAGAGGATTTTGCCCTGCCAGACATCCTGATTGCCTGCGCAGCAGATGCAGAAACCCTCCGGGAAAACGGCTTTTCTGGCCTGGAAGAGCTGGAAGGCCTGGACACCGGCATGGCCAGCCTGCGGGAAGGACTGGATGAGCTTCTGGACGGCGCCGGCCGTCTGGCAGACGGCGCGGCAGCGCTGGAAAGCGGTGCCGCCACCCTGCTGGCAGGGGCCAACACCTTGTACGCAGGGGGCATGCGGCTGCAAAGCGGCATTGCCCAGCTGCAGCAGGGCGCCTATGATTTAAGCAGCGGCGCTGCCCAGGCCCGCGACGGCGCAGCTGTCCTGCAAACAGGGGCAAATGGCCTGGCGGCAGGCTTAGCAAATCTGCAAGACGGGGCAGGGGCCCTCTATAGCGGGTATAACCAGCTAAAGGGCGGGGCCGACAGCTTGGCAGCGGGGCTCAACACCCTGCAGGGCAAGGGGCCGGCTTTGGCAGAGGGTGCAGGGCAAATCACCGGGGCGGTGGGTCAGCTTTATGAAGCGGCTGGGCCGGGCAGCCCGGTAATGGCCGGGGCCCAGGCCTTTGGAGGCTCTTTGTCTGGGGCGGCGGCCAACGGGGCGGGGGCCCTTGCCAGCCTGCCCGACCCCAGCGCCTTTGCCCCAGACGAGGCCCACGCCGCTGACCCGGCTTACCAGCAGCTTTTGGCGGCGTATACAGGCGCGTACAGCACGGCCAGCGGTATGGCTGGGGGACTGGCGGAATTGGACAGCGCGTATACCCAGGTGCTGGGCGGCCTGCAGCAAGTGAGTGCTGGCGTAGAGTCCCTGCAGGCCGCTGCCAACGGAATAGATGGGCTGGCTGCCGGAATAACCGCCTATACCCAGGGCGTGGCCGAGGCGGCATCTGGCGCGGCCCAGCTGCAAGAGGGCATTGGCCGGCTGGGTGCCAGCCTGCCCGCGCTGACGGGCGGTGTTGACCAGCTCTTGGCTGGGTCGAACCAGCTTTCGGCCGGGGCGGGCTCCCTCTCCCAAGGCAACGCGGCGCTGGCAGAAGGCGCGGCGCGTCTGGCCCAGGGCACAGACAGCCTGGCAGCAGGCGTAGCAGAGCTGCTTGGGGGCATACAGGCGCTGGCCCAGGGCGCGGCGTCCCTGCACGGCGGCACGGTGGAGTTAAGCGAAGGCGCGTCTGCCCTGCAAAACGGGCTGGTACGGTTTGACACCGAAGGCATAAGCCGGCTGACGGCGGGCACAGAGGATCTTCCCATACTGCGGGCCGTGGCAGCGGCCATGCGCGAACGCATGGAAGGCTACGGAAGCTTTGCCGGTGCACCGGAAGGGGCGGAGACAGCCACAAAGTTCGTGATGAAAGCCGTGGGGCAGCCTCAGGAAGCCAAGCCAGCCGAAGAAGCTTCCGCTCAGGAGGACGGGCAGGAGCACGAGGACTTCTGGCAGAGGGTAACCGCCCTGTTAGGCGAATAGCCGTAAAGAGCCATAAACATGAATGAACGGCACCCCACTTGTTATTCCAGTATACCATACTATTTAAAATGAAAATCAATAAAAACAGGAAAGCCTTTAACGGATGGGTCAAAATACCCATCCGTTTTTGTGTGCTCTGGTAGCACGTCACGGACGCGCTGGCTCACGTAAGCGCGGCATAAAGTGACGCGGCGTAGGCCCCCGCCAGCCAGTGAGCGCAGCGAACGTCCCCGCGTCGCGGGTGCAGCGTCACGCTGCTAAATTTTTAACAAATTGTGTACGGGGCCCTTGCAAAAAGCTTTTGGTTGTGCTATTATGATATTGATTTTTGATAAAATGCGGAAGAAGGGCATTTTGTCAAATCAATACGCTTCATTACACAGTTTTACCTTATAATTCTTGGGGAAAGGAGGTCTTTTTACTATGAACGAACCCAGTTTTGTACAGGTTATCGCCATGGGCCTTTGCACGGTTTTCGTTGTGCTGATCTGCCTTATTATCATTATTAAGATCATGGGCGCAATCATGTCCAAGTTCAGCGCCAACACGGCCCCGGCGGCTGCCCCTGCACCGGCTGCGGCCCCCGCCCCGGCGGTCCCGGCCCCAGCGGCCCAGGGCAGCAAGCAGCAGATGGTCGCCGCCATTGCCGCCGCTATTGCGGAAGACATGGGCGCGGACGTCGGCCATATCAAGATCCACTCCATCCGCAAGCTGTAAGCTTTACCCGCCAGAAGTTTAATTTGATTGAGAGGTAATTTGTATTATGAGAAATTATCATGTAAACGTAAACGGCACCGCTTATGAAGTAACTGTTGAAGAAGTAAAGGGCGGCGCAGCCCCTGCAGCAGCCCCCGCTGCCGCGCCTGCCCCGGCCCCTGCCCCCGCTGCGGCCCCGGCCCCTGTCGGCGCCGGCGAGCAGGTGACTTCCCCCATGCCCGGGACCATCCTGGACGTGAAGGTCTCTGCCGGGCAGGCTGTAAAGTCTGGCCAGGTGCTGATGGTGCTGGAAGCCATGAAGATGGAGAACGAGATCATGGCCCCCAAGGATGGCACTGTCACCGCCGTTTCCGTCTCCAAGGGCGCGTCTGTGGAGAGCGGCACACTCCTGTGCACCATCGCCTGAGCGCGACCGGCTGAAATCAAAAAATAAGGAGTGTAATCCATGGAAGCTATTCAGAACTTTTTGCAGAGCACCGGCTTCGCCCTCATTGGGGAAAACCCTTTGAACCTGGTGATGATCGTCGTCGCCTGCGCGCTGCTGTACTTGGCTATTGTCAAGAAATTCGAGCCGCTGCTGCTTTTGCCCATTGCCTTTGGCATGCTGCTGACAAACCTGCCCGGCGCGGGCATGTACCATGCCGAGTATTTTGCCGACGGCGTCATCAACTGGGCTGAGCTGGGCACCGGCCACGGCGGCCTGATCGACTACCTGTACCTGGGCGTGAAGCTGGGCATCTACCCCTGCCTGATCTTCATTGGCGTAGGCGCCATGACCGACTTTGGCCCGCTGATTGCCAACCCCAAGAGCCTGCTGCTGGGCGCTGCGGCCCAGCTGGGCATCTTCATCACGTACATTGGCGCCCACCTGATGGGCTTCACGGGCCCGGAGTCCGCTTCTATCGGCATCATTGGCGGCGCGGACGGCCCCACCGCTATTTACACCACGGCTACGCTGGCCCCCCATCTCCTTGGGCCCATCGCGGTGGCAGCTTACTCCTACATGGCGCTGGTGCCGGTTATCCAGCCCCCCATTATGAAGGCGCTGACCACCAAAGAAGAGCGCAGGATCAAGATGAAGCAGCTGCGCCCGGTTTCTAAGACAGAAAAGATCCTGTTCCCCATCATCGTCACCATTTTCGTGTCCTTCATGCTGCCCAGTGCCGCCCCGCTGGTGGGCTGCCTGATGCTGGGCAACCTGATGCGCGAGTCCGGCGTGGTAGACCGCCTGAGCAAGACTGTGCAGAACGAGCTGATGAACATTGTCACCATTTTCCTGGGGATTTCGGTAGGCGCCACCGCCACCGCTGCCAACTTCCTGAACTGGTCTACCCTGAGCATCCTGCTGATGGGCGTGGTGGCCTTTGGCATGGGCACCGCCGGCGGCGTGCTGCTGGCCAAGCTGATGAACGTGTTCGCCAAGGAGAAGGTCAATCCCCTAATCGGCTCTGCCGGCGTGTCGGCTGTACCTATGGCAGCCCGTGTGTCCCAGGTGGTGGGCCAGAAAGAGGACCCCTCCAACTTCCTGCTGATGCACGCCATGGGCCCCAACGTATCCGGTGTTATTGGCTCTGCCGTAGCCGCCGGCGTACTCCTGGCCCTCTTCGGCTAAGTGGGGAGCCCCCGCTGGCTCGACGCGTGGCCGTGCGCTGCGCGCACTACCCTTGTAAAAATAGAGACCTTGCGGCCGCGGAGGGGGGCCCTGCCGGGAGTTGCCGGGCTATTGCTCCCCTTTGGGCTGCGGGGTATTGAAATCACGAGAAAGGAAGGCGATGAATCGCATTATGGCTAAGAATCCCCTAAAGATTATGGACACCATCCTGCGTGACGCCCATCAGTCCCAGGCGGCTACCCGTATGCCCATCGAGGCCATGGAGCCCATCCTGCCGGTGCTGGACAGCATAGGCTTTTGGTCCTTGGAATGCTGGGGCGGCGCTACGTTTGACGTATGCATGCGCTTTTTGAACGAAGACCCCTGGGAGCGGCTGCGCACCTTGAAAAAGGGCCTGCCCAACACCAAGCTGCAGATGCTGCTGCGGGGCCAGAACCTTTTAGGCTACCGCCACTATGCCGATGACGTGGTAGAGGCTTTTGTCAAGAAGTCCATTGAAAACGGCATTGACGTGGTGCGTATTTTTGACGCGCTGAACGACCCCCGCAACGTGCAGGCTGCTGTAAAATATGTAAAAGAATACGGCGGCATGGCCGAAGTAGCCATCAGCTACACCAAGAGCCCGGTGCACAGCGAGGACTACTTTGTGAAGCTCTCTATGGAGCTGGAAAAGATGGGCGCGGACACCATCTGCATTAAGGATATGGCAAACCTGCTGCTGCCCTATGACGCCTACTCTTTGGTAAAGAAGCTAAAGGAAAACGTAGGGGTGCCCATCCACCTGCACACCCACAACACCACGGGTACGGGCGACATGACCAACCTGATGGCCGCCCAGGCCGGCGTAGACATTGTAGACTGCGCCCTGTCCCCCCTGGCAAACGGCACCAGCCAGCCCGCCACCGAGGCCATGGTGGCCACCCTGCAGGGCACCAGCCGCGACACCGGCCTGGACATGGCCAAGCTGTCTGAGGCAGCCGCCCATTTCCGCGGCGTAGCCGAGAAGCTGGACATCAACCCCAAGGTGCTGAAGGTAGACGTAAACACCCTGCTGTACCAGGTGCCCGGCGGCATGCTGTCAAACCTGATTTCCCAGCTGAAGCAGGCCAACGCCGAGGACAAATACTACGACGTGCTGGCCGAGGTGCCCCGTGTCCGTGAAGACTTCGGCTATCCCCCGCTGGTAACGCCCACCAGCCAGATCGTGGGTTCCCAGGCCGTGCTGAACGTGCTTTCCGGCCAGCGCTACAAGATGGTTACCAAGGAGAGCAAGGGCCTGCTGCGCGGCGAATACGGCCAGCTGCCCGCCCCTGTAAACGAAGAGGTCCGCAAGAAGGCTATCGGTGACGCAGAAGTCATTACCTGCCGCCCGGCCGACCTGCTTGAGCCTGAAATGGAAAAGCTGCGGGCTGAGTGCAAGGAAAAGAACATCGGCCACTGCGAAGAGGACGTGTTGAGCTACGCCCTGTTCCAGCAGGTTGCCACCAAGTTCTTTGACTGGCGCGACCACCCGGAGAAGCGTGAGGCCCCCAAGGCCCCCGAAGCCCCCAAAGCAGCGGCACCGGCAGATAACTCCCCCCGGACGCTGGTTGTTGAGGACATGACAAACGGCAATTTCTAAAAAAGCATAACCTGCAACGGCATGGCTGTAAAAGCTGTGCCGTTGTTTTTTCATACCACATAAGCCATAAGCGAAGCGCGGGAGTCCAGAGGGCCCGCGGCCCTTTGGTGGGGGTCTCGGGGGCGAAGCCCTGAGCGGGGGGGGTGGGGCAGAGCCCTGCGGCCTTGCCGCAGGCCCTGCAGGCGTGAGCCGGGGCTTGGGGGTCGCTGCGTCCCGGGGGACGTGTCCAGCGACCGACCGAGCCGGCAGGCGAGACAAACCCCAATCCCCAAAAGAAATAAAGATTGACATTTGGGCCAAAACGGTGTATGATATTCTTAGAAGAAATCGATAGAAATTTTATGAGAAAAATCTATCTTTTGGTATATTTTGATAAGGAGGAGTCAAATTATGTTACCCGTCATTACCATTGCCCGGCAGTATGGAAGCGACGGCCACGACGTAGGGGAGATGCTCGCCAAGCGTTTGGGCATCCCGTTCTACGATAAGGCGCTTATTGCCATGGCCGCCAAACAAAGCGGCTTGTCGGAGGAAGTGTTTGCCGACGCCGACGAAAGGGCTACCAGCAGCCTGCTCTACTCTATGGTAATGGGCAGCTATGCTTTTGGGGCCCGCATACCGGGTATCAATGAAATGCCCATTAACGACAAGCTGTTCATCATCCAGTCCGATATCATCAAAAAGGCGGCTGCCGAAGGGCCTTGCGTGGTGGTGGGGCGCTGCGCGGACTACATCCTGCGGGAGCATGAAAACTGCCTGAATGTGTTTATCCACGCGGACAAGAACTACCGGGTGAAGCGGGCGGTAGAGCTGGGCGACTGCGACCAGAAGAAAGCGCCGGATTTTGTAACCAAGAAGGACAAACAGCGGGCCAACTATTACAACTTCTACTCCAACAAGCGCTGGGACGATTTGCAGAACTACGACATGGTTCTGGACACGTCGCGGTTTACGGTGGAGCAATGCGTAGATCTGCTAGAGGTGGCTGTGAAGCAGCTGGCGAAATAAGCCTTTCCTAAGGGCTGGGGGCGACCCCAGCCCTTTTTTGTGTGGGCAGCATAAATCGGTGAAAAAAGTAGTGAAACCAGGGCTGTAATGTGGTACAATATTCGCAGCATCTTTACAAGAAAGGCGGCCTTGCGTACCGGCCGGCGTGGCTACCATGGAAAAGAAAAAACTTATTACCCCCTGGGACCTCCTGCCCCTGCTGGCCCTTCTCCTGGCCGCTGCCGCGCTGTTCTTCTGGCTGAATTCCCGCCCCACCGCCGTTACCGCCGTGGTAGAACGGGAGGGCGAGGCCCTCTGGACCCAAGACCTGGCGTCCATAAACGGGCCCATGGAAAAAGTGGTAGACGGCGCGGGGGGCCACCAGGTCACGGTCGTGCTTACGCCTGCCGGGGGATGCATTTCCGCCTCTACCTGCCCAGACCAGACCTGTGTGCGCACCGGTACCCTCACCCACGCCGGGGAGGCCGCCTTGTGCCTGCCCGCCCGTGTTTCTCTGCGGTTGGTGGGCCCGTCCGCTGGCTTTGACGCTGTGACCTACTAACCCCCACCAAGAAGGAGGCTTCCATGAAACAAGCATCTTCCCGGGTGGCCTTTACCGGCCTGCTAGGGGCCCTGGCCCTGGCCCTTTCTTTTTTAGAAGGCCTATTGCCCCCCCTGCCCATGCTGCCCCCTGGGGCCAAGCTGGGCCTCTCAAACATCGTCGCCATGTACGCGGCGGGCAGCGTGGGCCTGCCCTGCGCCCTGTTCCTGGCGGTGCTTAAAGGGGGATTCGCCCTTTTAGGCCGCGGCCTGGCCGCAGGGCTCATGAGCCTTTGCGGGGGCCTGATAAGCACCCTGGCAATGTGGCTGCTGCTGTGCAAAACAAAAGCCTCCCTCATGCTTACCGGCGTGTGTGGGGCCCTGGCACACAACGGGGCCCAGCTGCTAGTGGCCTGGCTGCTTACCAGCCAAGCCGTCCTGTTCTACGTACCCGCGCTGGTGGTCTTTGGCGTACTCACGGGGCTGTTGACGGGCCTGGTGCTGGGGCTCTCCCTACCCCCGCTGCAAAAGCTTGCCCGCCGCAGGGGCCCCGCCCCCAAGCCCCGCCAATAAAAAAGGAAGGCCGCCCACCCAGGGCTGCCCTCCTTTTTTATTTTTGCTGCCCGGTCCCCTGTGCGCGCCAGTATTTCAAACGCAACATCGCCCCTGAAAGAACCCGTATACCGGCCAAAGCCCCGGCCCCCAGGGCCAAAAGCCCAGCGGCCAAGCCGCCTAAACTCAACCCAGCCCGGCAGGCCAGCCAGCAGCCCGCGCCCGCCCCAGCGGCCAGGCAGCAGGCAAACAGCACCCAGGCGCTTATGGCGTAAAGTTTTTCCCACATACAGGCCTCCCTGTCCACGGCCATACCCCCTTGAAAAAATTTCCTTTACCATAATAGGACAAATCGTCCTTTTTGTCAAGACTCCTTTATGACAAAATGTTCTAAAGGAGTGAGCAAGCATGGAAAACCGTTTACGGGAGCTGCGCAAGCAAAAAAAACTTACCCAGGTGGCGCTGCAAATGCACACGGGCATCGAGCAGACCCTGATTTCCAAGTACGAGCGGGGCGAGCGCGTGCCGCCCACCGAGACGCTAATGCTGCTGGCAAAATTTTTTGGCACCACCATGGACTACATCATGTGCCTAACCGACAACCCCCAGCCCCCGCCGCCCCTGGACCGGGCCGGTGGGTCGGGCAAAAAATTTTACCAGGGCACTTGACAGCCGGCGGGCTGGGGATTATAATAAGGTAAACCTAACAGTTCGTAAACTAACAAAACAGCCCCAGGGGAGGGGGATGCCTATGGAAAAAAACACACAGGGTAAAGCCCCTTGCAGGCCTTCCCGGGAAGCCCGGGAGGAAATCGGCTTCCAGGCCCACCGGCTGCATATCCTATGCAAGCGCCTGGTAGACCAGCAGGCCTTTGGGGACCTGGCGGAAAAGCCCACCAAGACCCAGACATGGGTGATCAACTACCTTTACGAAAACCGCGGGCAGGACGTGTTCCAGCGGGATATCCAGGAGCAGTTCGCGGTGCGGCGCTCTACGGTGACAGGCATATTGCAGCTGATGGAAAAAAACGGGTGGATCACCCGGGAGGCCGTGGGGGAGGACGCGCGGCTGAAAAAAATCCTGCTAACGCCCCAGGCCATCGAGCTGCACGAGCGGGTAGAGGAGAGCATCCGCAAAACAGAAGAGCAGCTTTCCCAGGGCCTGAGCCCAGAGGAGAAAGCCGAGTTTTCCCGGCTGTGCGATAAAATCTGCCGCAACGCCGAGGGCGCGGTGGATTAAGCCCCAGCCCAGCCCCAAAACAAACAGCCCGCCTTTCCTTTACCAGGAAGGCGGGCTTTCATTTTGCCGTTTATTCCACTTCAAAAAGGGCTTCGGTCTCCACAGGCATGTTGTTAGGCAGTACGCTCATGCCAACAGCCGAGCGGCTGGGCGCGCCGGCCTCCTGGCCGAACAGGTCCACCAAGAGCTGGGTGCCGCCGTTGGCCACCTGGGGCTGCTGGTAGAAATCCGGGGCAGAGGCCACAAAGGTGGTCACCTTTACCGCGCTCTTCACCTTGTCCAAATCGCCAATCTCCCGCTTGAGTACGGCCAGCACGTTGAGCATGCAGCCCTGGGCGTAAGCATAGCCCTGTTCTGTGTTGACTTCCGCCCCCAGCTTGCCGGTAATAGGCGTGCCGTCGGTAGAAGGGCCGCAGCCGGAAATATATACCAAATTGCAGCCAAAGCGCTTAGCCGGGGCATACATGCCGCCCTTAGCAGGGGGCTCGGGCAGGGTGAGGCCCATTCCCTTCAGTTTTTCTTCAATTTTGCTCATGTTGCATCCAATCCTTTCTGTTTATCTTTCCTTCAATCCGCCCGCCGCAGCAGCCTGCCGGCGCCGGGCCCCGCGGGCTTGCCGTTCACCAGCACCCGGGTAAGGCCCACGGCCAGCTGCTTGGGGTTTTCCCAAGTGGCGCGGTCGGTAAAGGCGGCGGGGTCAAACTGCAAAAGGTCTGCCGCCATGCCCGGGGCCAAAACGCCCCGGTCCCCCAGGCCCAAGCGCTGGGCGGGCAGGCTGGTCATTTTTTTGACGGCTTCGCCGAAGGGCAGCAGCCGCTTTTCCCGTACATACTCCCGCAAAAATTTGGGGAAAGAGCCGTACAGCCGTGGGTGGGGCATATCCCCGCCGCCGTAAAGGGAATCCGAAATCAACGAGACATAAGGCAAAGCCAGCACCCGGTCCACGTCCGCCTGGGCCATGCTCATAACAATAACGCCCACCTTGCCCTGGTTCTCCGCGCACAGGCGGCAGAAAAGGGCGGCTTCCGTCAAGCCCAAGCCCTGGGCGGCCTCCGTAAAGTTTTTACCGGCCAGCCCCCGCCACTCTTCCTTTGCAGCTGAGCTCACCACAATACGCCCCCACCCAATGGAGGGCACCATGTTGTCCCAGTCCGCAAACTCTTTCCCAATCTCCTTAGCCAGCAGGCCCTGCCCCTCCGGCGTGCCCAAAAAGCCCGGCACATCAGCCCCGGCCGCTGCCAAAACCGTAGGCGGCACCAGGGACAAAATGGTGGTAGAGCCCCCGGTATAGGGGTAGCAGTCGGCGGTGCAGTCCTGGCCCTGGGCCCGGGCCCGCTCTAAAGCGGCAATGGCGGTTTCAATGCCCTTGCCGTGGTTTTTCAGTCCCGTCACCTTAAAGTGGCTGATGTTCACCCCCACCCCGGCCCGCCTGCCGATCTCCAACACTTCCTCTACCGACTGGGTAAGGGTGTTGCCCTCGCCCCGGATATGGGCCGTAAGGTACCCGCCGTACCCCCCGGCGACCCTGGCCATAAAAGCGAAGTCTTCGGTGGCGCTGTAACATTCCGGTGTGTACATAATGCCGCAGGAAAGCCCCAAAGCCCCAGCCTCCATAGCGTCCCGCACGTACATCCCGGCCTTGGCCCGGGCGCTTTCGTCAAAGGGTACACAGCCATAGCCCTTGGCCGCGGTAGTAATGGCCCCCGTGGCCCCCAAGACGCCCAGGTTCAGCTTGTGTTCCTTGGCGTCCAGGGCCGCCATAAAGCCCGACACAAGAGGGAAAAAGCTTCCTTCCGGCGCTGAGCCCAAGCAAGGCTCTAAAAAGCTGTAGAGCTCCTCCCGGTGCTCCGGGGCGCAGGGGGCGGGGGCCAGGCCGCAGTTGCCCATCACAGCGGTAGTAATGCCCTGGCTCAATTCGATCTCCCCAAAGCCCTCGTCGTACAGGGCCGCCAGGTCGCAATGGCGGTGGGCGTCAATAAAGCCAGGGGTGACGGCTTCGCCTTTGGCGTCCCACACCTGGGCGTCCAAATCCCCCAGGGGGGCGGGGCCCACAGCGGCGATCTTATCCCCCTTCACCAGCAGCTCGCCAGGGTAGGGCTCGGCCCCGGTGCCGTCACAAATCCTGGCATTTTTAATATGGATCATACCAGCATCCCCCGGGCAGCCACAGCCAAGCTGCTGAGCTCCCCTCTCTCGTAGAGGAAAATATGGTTCTGCAAATTCACAGCCGGGCATACGTGTACGGGCACCAGTTCCACAAGCTGCCCTACCTTCAACCCGGTCTCCCCGTTTTTGGCGGTGACGATGCCGTGTTCCTCACTCATGCGGCGCAGGGTAAGGTTTTCCTGGGGCTGGCCCTGCCCATCCAAAATAACGGCATAGCCGGGGTAATAATAGGGTGCCGCGTCTATAGGGGCGTCCATGGGGAAGGTCTTAACGCCACCGTCAATAATGGCCAAATCCGGCCGGGGTGTGCTTACCACGGTGCAGTATATCCGTTCGGCGATTTGGGAAAACTCTGCACAGCCCTCCTTCATCACCATCCAGTCGTTAAAAATGTACGTACCCGGCCGCACCTCGGTGCAAAGGCCGGTTTTCGCGGCCAGCAGCCCCGTGGGGGTAGAGCCTACGCTTACATCCTTTATGTCCAACCCCACAGCCCGCAGGGCTTTGGCGGTCTCGTCCATCATCTGGACTTCTTCCCGGGCAGCGGCTTCGGCATTCTGGGTAGGGGCGCCCTCCAGCACCAGGCTCTTAAAGGTGTAAATGCCCGTAAGCCGCAGGTTTCCCAGCTTGCCCACCTCTGCCCCCAAGGCCGCGCAGCAATCCCGCAAAGCGCCGGTGCGGGCAGCGCCCGTGTCCACCTCCAGGCGGACTTCGCAGGTAAGGCCCTGCCCCTGGGCGGCGTCGTTAAGGGCCTGGGCCCCTTCCAGGCTGTCCACGGCCAAAATCAGCCGGCGTATGCGCTTCTGCAGCTCTAAAGCCCTTTTAATGCGGAAGGCCCCCACCATAGGGTAGGCAATGAAAATATCCTGGGCCCCGCCGTTTGCCATCACCTCTGCCTCGCTGACTTTGGCACAGGTGATGCCCTGGGCCCCGGCCTGCAGCTGCAGGTTCGTGAAGTAGGGGATCTTATGGGTCTTGATGTGGGGCCGCAGGGCGCACCCACAGGCAGACACGCCCTCCTGCATCCGAGCGATGTTGCCCCGCATGATCCCGCCGTCCACCACCAGGGAAGGGGTCTCGGGCAGCTCCATCTTGCCCGCGCGGACTAGGTCAAATATGGTTTCCATGGCTGTCATCTCCTTAAAAAGCAAATTAAGCTGTAAGGGTGTTGTGGCTTGGTTTTAAATAATATCACAGAAAAAGGGAAAAAACTATCGGCATACCCTTTTATACTGTAACAATCGTGCACAAAGTGGGCTTGCGTGATGCCCACAACCGCTTTCCATATACCAGGAAGATAGAGGCCGGCCGCCGGCCTTCCCGGCGCGCAGCAGCATCCCAAGCCATTTGCGCGCGGCCCTTAAAGAGAGCGGCTATGGTAAAGCCTCCATAACCGGCCCTTTTGCCGCGTAAATTTCTATTCATTATTATAGCACAGAATACTTCCCCGCACAAGCAAAGAGTGGCTTGCAATTTTGGGCTGGGTATTGTATAATTTAACTGAAAATTTTTTATCTTCAAAGGAGGGGTTCGGTATGATGACAGGCATTTGGCTGGCCGTTACCATTGTGGCCGCCATTGTCGAGGCGGCTGTGCCGGCTCTGGTGTCCATCTGGTTTGTGCCGGGGGGACTGGGGGCGCTGATCTGCGCCCTGGCCGGCGGGCCGGAGTGGCTGCAGGCAGCGCTGTTCCTGGTGCTTTCTGCCCTGGCGCTGGCGGTCACGCGCCCTTTGGCAAAGCGCCTGCAAAAGCCGGGGCTCGTGGGCACCAACGCCGACCGGGTGCTGGGGGCCACGGCTGTGGTCACCGAGACCATCGACAACCTGCTTTCCCAGGGCCGCGTGACGGTTTTGGGGAACAGCTGGGCCGCCCGCAGCGTACAGCCCCAGGGGACTATCCCCGTGGGGGAAAAAGTAGTCGTGGAGCGCATTGAGGGTGTAAAGCTCATTGTAGCGCCAAAGGCGTAGGGCCGCGCAAAGCGGCAGAGAGAGGAGTTTTTTTTATGGAAGACATGGTTTACTTGGTAGAACAGTTTGCCGGCGCCCTGGGCTGGGTGGCCCTGGCTGTGGTGGTGCTGGCGGTCATCATTTCCAACATCAAGGTGGTGCCCCAGGCCCACGCCTACGTGGTAGAGCGCCTGGGGGCGTTCCATGCCTCTTGGGGCACGGGGCTGCACTTTAAAATCCCCTTTTTAGACCGCATCGCCAAAAAAGTCAGCCTGAAAGAACAGGTCATCGATTTCCCGCCCCAGCCCGTCATCACCAAAGACAACGTGACCATGCAGATCGACACGGTGGTGTATTTCCAAATTACCGACCCCAAGCTTTATGCCTACGGCGTAGAAAGCCCCCTGTCCGCCATTGAGAACCTTAGCGCCACCACCCTGCGCAACATCATCGGCGACATGGAGCTGGACCACACCCTGACCTCCCGCGACGTGATCAACTCCAAAATCCGGGTAATTTTAGACGAGGCCACCGACGCCTGGGGTATCAAGGTAAACCGGGTAGAGCTCAAAAACATCATCCCCCCCGCCGAAATCCAGGACAGCATGGAGAAGCAGATGAAAGCCGAGCGCGAACGCCGCGCAAAGATTTTGGACGCCGAGGGCGAAAAGCGCAGCGCCATCCTCATTGCCGAGGGCCAAAAGGAGTCTGCCGTGCTGCGTGCCGAGGCCGTAAAGGAGACGAAAATCCGCGAAGCCCAGGGCGAGGCCGAGGCTATCCTTTCTGTGCAGCGGGCTTTGGCGGACGCCATTAAGCTCATGAACGAAGCCGCCCCCACCGACCAGGTCATCGCCCTAAAGAGCCTGGAAGCTTTCCAAAAAGCCGCGGACGGCAAGGCCACCAAGATCATCATCCCCTCCAACGTGCAGGGCATGGCAGGCCTGGCCACCACGCTGAAAGAATTGATAAAAGACTAAAGCCATGCCCAAAAGGGCCCGGGGATGTCCGGGCCCTTTTCTCTTGCGGCGGCCGCTGCCCGCTATACAAAACGCAAACGCCGCGCGAACCGTTTGCGTCCAGCAACCGGTCGGGCCGGAGAAGGTCCCCAGTGGGGACCGTTCTGACCCGACCGAGTCGGCAGACGAGACCAGGCGAGGCCGAAGCCCCTACGCCGCCGGAGGCACAAGCCACGTTTTGGGAAGCCGCGTGCCTGCGGCCCTTGCACTTTTGGCAGATTCGGTGTATACTTCCTGTAAACCGAAAAAATTGGAGAGGATGAAGCACATGCCATTTATCGATGTACGCACCAGCTGCCCGGTCAGCGCCGCCCAAGAAGAGGGCCTAAAAGCCCAGCTGGGCAAAGCCATTGCCCTTATCCCTGGCAAAAGCGAAGGGAGCCTGATGGTGCAGTTTACCGACAATTGCCGCCTGTGGTTCGGCGGCCAGCAGGAGGGCCCAATCGCCTTTGTAAACGTCATGGTTTACGGCGCTTCTGCAAAGGAAGCGTATAAGGAGTTCAGCGACGCCGTAGTCCCCCAGCTGGAACAGGTACTGGGCTGCAGGCACGTGTACCTGAAATTTGAAGAAGTGCCCAACTGGTTCTGGAATTGACCCCACAGAAAGGAAATGTCAAATGCTTAAAAAAGTAGCCGTCATCATGGGCAGCGACAGCGACCTGCCTGTATTAGAGCCCTGCATCAAACGCCTAAAGGCCCTGGGCATTGGGACCGAGGCCCACGTCATGTCCGCCCACCGCACCCCCGCCGCCGCCAGCGCCTTTGCCGGCGCCGCCCGGGAGAAGGGCTTTGGCGCCATTATCGCCGCCGCCGGCAAAGCCGCCCACTTGGCCGGCGTGCTGGCCGCACACACCACCCTGCCCGTTATCGGCGTCCCGGTCAAGTCCTCCACCCTGGACGGGCTGGACGCCCTTTTAGCCACTGTCCAGATGCCTACCGGCATCCCCGTGGCCACTGTGGCCATCGACGGCGCGGAAAACGCCGCCCTCCTGGCCGCCCAGATTTTAGCCCTCTCCGATGACGCCCTGGCCCAGAAGCTTTCCCAGATGAAGCAGGACATGGAAGCGGGTGTGGCGAAAAAGGACGCGGCCTTGCAGGAAAAGCTGGCGGCGCTTTAAGACCTTGGGGCGCTGCCCCAAACCCTGCAAGCCCTTTTGAAAAAGGGCTTGACCCGAAAACCAATTAGGGGATGAGGGGCCGCACTCCGTTGCACAAAGAAAATAAACCTAAAGGGGAATAGAAAATATGAAAAAGACCATCATGCGCAAATACGCGCAGCTGGTAGTCAAGACCGGCGTAAACATTAAGAAGGGCCAGGGCTGCTGCATTTTCGCCCAGGTAGAGCAGCACGAGTTTGCCGAAATGGTGGCAGAGGAGGCCTACCGCGCCGGTGCCAAGTGGGTGCATATGATGTGGCAGGACCAGGATTTCCAGAAACTGCAGTTCCGCCACGAAAGCGTCACCCAGCGCAGCCGGGTAGAGGAATGGGAAAAGGCCCAGCAGCAGTTTATTGTAGACAACCTGCCGGTGCGCATCTCCATCGTGTCCGCCGACCCGGACGGGCTTAAAGGCGTGAATGTGGACAAAATGCAGAAGATCAACGCTGCCCGGGGCCGGGTGCTGAAGCCTTACCGGGACGCCATCGAGAACAAGCACCAGTGGACCATCGTAGCGGTTCCCTCTAAAAAATGGGCCAAAAAGGTCTTCCCCGGCGAGCGCACCTCTGCCGCGGTGGAGAAGCTGTGGGAGGCTATTTTGAAGACCGTCCGCATTACCGAGGCCAACGACCCCCAGGCGGAATGG
The DNA here is from genome assembly GCA_009917445.1 of bacterium D16-76. GTDB lineage: Bacteria > Bacillota > Clostridia > Oscillospirales > Acutalibacteraceae > Acutalibacter. The sequence continues at coordinate 37,965 of QZEE01000003.1, forward strand.
GACCAGCACAACAAGACCATCATGGAGAAGTGCGAAAAGCTTACCGCCTACGACTTCGACTACCTCCACTACGAAAGTCCCAACGGCACCGATTTCAAGTGCTGGCTCATCCCCGGCGGCAAGTGGAACGGCGGCGGCGAGACCCTCATCGACGGCACCTTCTTTAACCCCAACATGCCCACCGAGGAAGCCTTCACCTCCCCCTTAAAGGGCAAGTGCGAGGGCACCCTGGTTGCCACCCTGCCCCTTTCCTACCAGGGCAATTTGATCGACAAGTTCTCCATCACCTTTAAAGACGGCCGGGCCGTCTCCTGCCAGGCCGAGCAGGGCCAGGCGCTGCTGGAAAAGATGATTGCCATGGACGAGGGCGCCGCCATGCTGGGCGAGCTGGCCCTGGTGCCGGACGATTCCCCAATTTCCAACTCTGGCATCCTGTTCTACAATACCCTCTTTGACGAAAACGCCGCCTGCCACGTGGCCCTGGGCATGGGCTTTAACGACACCATCCCCGGCTATGCGGACATGACCAAGGAAGAGATTGCCGCAAAGGGCATCAACGATTCCATCATCCATGTAGATTTTATGGTGGGCAGCAAAGACCTGAATGTCACCGGCTACACCCGCGACGGCCAAGCCGTGCCGGTCTTTAAAAACGGCAACTGGGCCATTTAAGCCGCCAATCACAGCTTTGCCGCAATTTCTCTTTACAAGTTAGCTTTTTTAATATATAATGTAGAAAACCCTGTTGCTAACGAAAAAAGAAGGAAATCTATGAAAAAGCTTGTGCCCTTGTTATGTGCATTGCTGTTGCTTTTATGTACAGGCATGCCCGCGCTGGCTGTAGAAGTGGAGCCGACTATCGAGTTTGAAATCAACAATACGTACCATGCCCGGATTTGTACATACACGTTCCCCAATGGCGGGGTATTGTATTTCGCGGAGCCCCTGGAGGAACGCGAGGATATAATCCCCGGCTGGTCGTTGTACAAATCGGAAAACCTGCAGGGCGAGATCGTGATACCAGAATATATAGAGGGGAAACCAGTATCACGGCTGCACTTTGAAAACTGGCCGAATCCCATGGGCCCCCATGTGTCCTGCCTGCTTAGTAACCCGGAAATGACCTCCATTACCTTCCCGTCCACTTTACGTGAAATAGCCGGTGTCAGCGTAAATGCGGACTGGTTCGAGGGCTGCTCTAAGCTAGAGGAAATTATTTTTACGGGAGATGGGCCGGAAAAGCTGGACCGGTACTTTTTTGGCAGCATACCCAGCTTAAAGCGTATAACGCTGCCCAAAAAAGTGGCAGACATAGCGGGTGCTTTTGAATCCCATTATTACCGGTCCACAGGCCTTGAAAGCATCGAGCTGGACCCGGAAAACCCCCATTTTGTAATGGATGGGCAAGGCATCCTCTATACATCCGATATGACGACCGTGATCACAGCCATACAAGGTGCTGCGGAACGCAAGACCGTCACGCTGCCAGACAGTGTCCATACCATTCGTTGGGGTGCCTTTGCGGGCTGTACACAGCTGGAGCGGATTTTTGGCGGGAACAGCTGGATAAAAGGATTTGACAAAGGGGAGTACACCTACGGCCATAGCGTTGTAGAACAATGCCCTGCCTTGAACCCTTTCCAAGACACCTATGGCCACTGGAGCGAAAGCGTGGTAAAATGGGCTTATGATGAGGGCATTATGAACGGCCAGTCCAGCCGGACATTCAGCCCCGACACCATGGTAAATAGGGGCATGGCCTGTACAATTCTGTACCGTTTTGCCGGCCTTGAAACAGACGGGGATAACGGGGCAGCATCCCCCTTCCCCGACGTGCCGCGTGATGCATACTACGGCCCGGCCGTTGCCTGGGCTGCCGGGGAAAATATCGTGCAGGGCTATGACGACGGCCTTTTCCATCCGGCTGATTCCATCACCCGGGAGCAACTGGCGGCGATTTTGTACCGCTACGCTTCGCCCTTAGGCGAGAAAAACGGCCCAGGCCCGGAGCTGGGCAGCTTTGAAGACGCAGGCGATGTAAGCGAATACGCCCAAGAGGCCATAGCCTGGGCCGTAAGTGCAGGGCTGATACAGGGCAAAGGCGATAATCGCTTAGACCCCCAGGGCCTTGCCACCCGGGCCGAAATGGCGGCCATGATGCAGCGGCTTCAAGCGTTAAGCTAAATTTACGGTGAGCTAGGTATACAAAGGGCCAACCCCCCGCCACAAAAGGGCTTGTTGTCTGCGCAAGGCGGGCGGCAGGCCCTTTTGCCTGCCCGATGCAGGGCATATGCGGCCTTACAGCCTCGCAGAAAGCGGGCCGGGCGGTTAGCTAAAAGGTCGGTTAGCCGGCTGCCCATACCCGGCTTTTTGGTGATTTATGTAGGGCCGCCCAGCGAACCGGGCGACAAAATACAGAATTTTGCTACTCAAAAACAGGTGGTAACAAAACGGTTACTTTCTACGCTTTTTGCGCAAAAACCCGCGTTTTGTAAACAACTTGTAACCTTTGTCATTCTTTTGTTGCTTTTGGGATTTGCCGGGTTCAGCGGTCGGCATTGGCTTCCAGCCGCCGGTAAAAATCGCACAGGGCCATGGCGGGCAGGGTAAGCCCGCACCACAGCAGGGAGTAGGGCAGGCACACCTGCCCCAAGATATTCAGGGGCATGCCGGAGTAGTCCCATACCTGCAGGCCCATAAGCCGGTTGACAATAAGCCCTGTGCACAGCTCTACCCCGGTAATAATGCCCGACCCCATAAGGCACCGCGCCAAAAGCCCCTGGCGGCGCAGGCGGCCGCAGCACACCCGCCCAATCAGCGTCAGGCAGACCCCGCCCGCCACGGCCATAGAGTAGTGCGTGCGCCCCCGCCAGAGCATTTCCAGGGTGGGGTAGGCGCAGCTGCCGGTTAAAAAGAGAAGACCGTCCATCGTTGTTTTCCCGTCCTTTCCCGTGATTCATGAAAGCTATTGTACCCGGGGCGCGCCTTATTATTACAGCCGCTTTATTGCCCGGCAAACAGGGGATGCAACGGCCGGACAGTTTTTTGTAACATATGCGGATGGTTTTCCCAGGGGGGGATATGCTATAATTTTGACAGCAAGGCAGAAGCAAACGGCCAAGCGGAAAGGCGGTAAAGCATATGAAAGTTTTAGTAACGGGCGGGGCCGGGTATATCGGCACCCACACCTGCGTGACCCTGCTGGGGCAGGGCTATGAAGTGGTGATCGTGGATAACCTGAGCAACAGCAAGCCCGCGGCGGTAGAGCGCGTGCGGGAGCTAAGCGGCAAGGACGTGGCCTTTTACCAGGAGGACGTAGGGGACGAGCAGGCCCTGCGGGACATTTTCCAGAAGGAAAAGCCCCAGGCGGTCATCCACTTTGCCGGGTATAAGGCGGTGGGGGAATCGGTGGAACAGCCCCTGAAATATTATGAGAACAACGTGGGGATCACGGTCGCGCTGCTGAAGGTCATGGGCCAGTGCGGCGTGAAAAACATCGTGTTCAGCTCTTCGGCCACGGTGTACGGCGACGTGGAAAACCCGCCCTTGCGGGAGGACGCCAAGCTGCCCCATCACGCCAACTGCCCCTACGGCACCACCAAGCTGATCAACGAACAGATGATTACCGACTGCGCCCACGCAGACCCGGCCTTTAACGCCGTGCTGCTGCGGTACTTCAACCCCGTGGGCGCCCATGAAAGCGGCCGCATTGGCGAGGACCCCGCGGGCACACCCAACAACCTGGCCCCCTACATCGTGCAGACCGTGGTGGGCAAGCGGGACAAGCTCCACGTGTTCGGCAACGACTACCCCACCCCGGACGGCACCTGCATCCGGGACTATATCCACGTGGTGGACCTGGCCGAAGGCCACGCGGCGGCCCTGAAGCTGTTTGAGAAGGGCGGCTGCGGGCTGCGGGTCTACAACCTGGGCACAGGCCGGGGGCACTCGGTGATGGAAGTCTTGAAAGCCTTCTGCGAGGCTGCCGGGCAGGAAATCCCCTATGTAATTGACGGCCGCCGGGACGGCGACCTGCCGGAAAGCTACGCCGATGTCTCCAAAGCCAAGCGGGAGCTGGGCTGGGAAGCCAAGAAGACGCTGCAGGATATGTGCGTGGATTCCCTGCGCTGGCAGCGCCAGAACCCGGACGGGTATGGGGACTAAAGGATGGGCAGCTTTGTCATAAGGGAAAAGGTGGTGCTGGCCTCTTCGTCCCCCAGCCGCAAAATGCTGCTGGAAAGGGCGGGGATGGACTTTGAGGTGGTGGTCTCCGGCGTGGATGAGGACGTGCCGGAAAGCTTTACCCCCGCCCAGGCTGTAGAGGCTTTATGCGCCCGCAAGGCGGAAGCCGTGGCCCCCCTGCGCCCGGGGCGGGCCATTATCGCGGCGGACTCTGTGGTGGCCATCGATGGCAGAATACTGGGCAAGCCCGAGGACGACGAAGGGGCAAAAGCTATGCTCCGGTTGCTTTCGGGGCGCACCCATAAGATCTACACCGGGGTGTGCCTGCTGGCGGGCGGCAGGAAGGAAGTCTTCCACCAGGTGACGGATGTAAAGTTTTACGACCTTACAGACCAGGAGATCGCCGCCTATGTGGGCATGGGGGAATCCCGGGGCCGGGCGGGGTCTTACGGCATAGAGGGTATCGGCGTGGTGCTGGTTGAGTCCATTGTGGGGGACTATTCCAACATTGTAGGCCTGCCTGTGGCGGAGACCATACGGCGGCTGCGGGCCATGCTGTAGTGGGCGCTAAAAAATCGCTTATAGGGGACGCCGGGGCCTGCGGGCGCCCGGCGCCGCTCTTTTTGCGGCAGGGAGGATGTGCGCGGATGGAATATGTAGGGGAAGAATTTACCGGCCTGCGGCTGGAAGGCGGGGAAGTAAACGGTATTTTGTTTGAAGACTGCCTGTTTACAGACTGCCGCTTGGAAGGGGTCGCCCTGCGGGGGTGCCGGTTTACGGGGTGCCACTTTAGGGGATGCCGGCTGGGCGGGCTGAAGGCGGACAACGTGCAGGCCATGGGCAACTCCTTTGAGGGCTGCGTGGTGCTGGGGTTGGACTGGTCGGCCCTGCTGGACCCCCGCAAGCAGGATTTGGGCTTTTTGCCCTTTGACAGCTTTGCCCGGTGCACGCTGCACCACTGTGTCTTTTTCCACCTGGACATGCGGAAGTTTTCCTTTGCCGGGTGCGACCTGGCAGGCAGCTTTTTTGAGGGCTGCCGCCTTTCCGGGGCGGATTTTTCCGGGTGCCCCCTGCGGGGCGCGTCCTTTTCCCATTGCGACCTTACAGGGGCGGATTTCCGCCGTGCGCAAGAGTACAGCTTCTCTACAGAGGGGAACCAGGTGAAGGGGGCGAAGTTCTCTATGCCGGAGGCGGTGGGGCTGCTGTATGGGCTGGGGCTGCAAATTGAAGAGGGGTGAAAGGGCCCTGCCAGGCGGCGGGGCCTTTTTGCGGCCATTCATAAAGTATTTACAAAAACAAACTTGACTTTTTCTGACCAAAGTGGTACATTATAGGTAAAGTAGTTAGCACTCGTGAAGTGTGAGTGCTAACAGCCGGGAAAGAGGTGGGCGCGATGGATCTGACCCAGCGGCAGGAACGTGTACTTTCCTGCGTAGTGGCCGGGTACAGCCGTACCGGCGAGCCGGTAGGCTCTAAGGCGGTGGCGCAGGAGCTGGGGGTTTCCTCGGCTACGGTGCGCAACGAGATGGCCGGGCTTATTGAGCTGGGGCTTTTGGAGCAGCCTCACACCTCGGCCGGGCGGGTGCCCTCCCAGCGGGGGTACCGGGAATATGTGGACCGGCTGATGCCCCCTTGGCCTTTGGAAGAAGGGGAAAAGCGGGAGATGGACTCGGCCCTGCTGGGCAGCGCCTATGACCAGGAGGCTTTGCTGCTGGGGGCGGCGCAGCTGTTGGCAGAGTCTACCCGGTGCGCGGCGGTGGCCACTACCCCCAGCGGGGCCCAGGCAGTGGTAAAGGCGGTGCAGTTTGTGCAGACGGCCCGGCGCACGGCTATGCTGATCCTGCTGAGCTCGGCGGGGACTATGAAGACCCGGGTCTTCCGGTGCGATTTTGACCTGACGCCAGAGCTTATCCAGCTTTACTTCCGGGTGTTTAACCAACGGGTGGCCGGCAGGGAGGTGGCGGGCATCACCCCGGCCTTTGCCCAGTCTATGGCGGCCTCTTTGGGGGAGATGTATGTGCTTTTGGGCCCGCCCCTGCAGGCCCTGCTGGAAGCCGCCCGGGACACCGCCTGCACCCAGGTGCTGGTGAATGGCCAGCTGAACCTGCTGCTTTACCCAGAGCTGGGGCACCGGGGCATACGCCGGGTGCTGGATTTTTTGGAGCGGGGGGAAGGGCTTGCGGGCCTTTTGGCGGCAAAGCCCGGCAGGGTCAAGGTGCTGATTGGCAAAGAGGCTGGGTACGACGAGCTGGAGGATTTGACCCTTGCGGTGGCCCGCTATAAGGTGGCCGGGCAGGACGCGGGCAGCATCGGGACGGTGGGGCCTGTGCGGACGGATTACCCCAAGTTGACAGCGGTTTTGGAATACCTCTCTGGGCAGGTGGGGCGCATGCTCACCGGGCTTATGGCAGAGGGGCAGGAGTAAGGCAGAAGGTTTTGCCCGATAATAATAGAGAACCCGCCGCCGGCCGGACCGGGGGCAGAAAGGAAGCAGGAGGATTATGGATCAGGAACAAAAGCAGCCCCAGCAGGAAGCAGAGGTAGAAGAGGGGCAGGGTCAGGAACAACCGGTGGAGGCCCAGGAAGCGCCGGGGGAAAGCGAATTGGAAAAGCTGCGGGCCGAGTTTGAGGCCCACAAGCAGCAGCACCTGCGGGTGCTGGCCGAGTACGATAATTTCCGCAAGCGCACCCAGAATGAGAAGACGGCCCTTTACAACAACGCGGTGTGCGACACGGTGCAGGCCCTTTTGCCCATTGCCGACAACATTGAGCGGGCTTTGGGCCAGGAAAACGCTTCGGCAGAGGATATGCGCAAGGGCGTAGAGATGATCGAGGCCCAGATTATGCAGGCTTTTGAGAAGCTGGGCATTACAGCATCTGGCGAGGTAGGGGAGGCCTTTGACCCCAACCTCCACAACGCCGTGGCCCATATTGAGGACGGGGGCTTAGGCGAAAACGTGGTTTCCGCCGTGTTCCAGAAAGGCTACCTTTTGGGCGACCGGGTCGTGCGCTTCGCCATGGTACAGGTGGCTAACTGAGGGCCTCCGGCAAGGCCGTCCCCGACGGCTTAGGGCGTTGCCCTAAGAACCCACAAGGGGGCTGTGAGCCCCCTTGACCCCCACGCTTCGCTTCTTGGGGGGTATAAGTAAGGTTATTGGCAGGTTTTTAAAAATATAGAATATCTTATATAAGCGAGGTAATTACAATGTCAAAGACGATTGGTATTGATTTGGGTACGACAAACTCTTGCGTGGCGGTTATTGAGGGCGGCGAGCCGGTGGTTATCGCCAATGCCGAGGGCGCCCGGACGACCCCTTCGGTGGTGGCTTTTTCTAAGGACGGCGAGCGCATGGTGGGCCAGGTGGCAAAGCGCCAGGCCATTACCAACCCGGACCGCACGGTGGCTTCGATTAAGCGCGAGATGGGCAGCAACTACAAGGTGGCTATTGACGGCAAAAGCTATACGCCCCAGGAGATTTCGGCTATGGTGCTGCAAAAGCTGAAGGCCGATGCGGAAGCTTATTTGGGCGAGCCGGTTACCAGCGCGGTGATTACGGTGCCCGCTTACTTTACCGATGCCCAGCGCCAGGCTACCAAGGACGCGGGCAAGATTGCGGGCATGGACGTTAAGCGTATTATTAACGAGCCTACGGCGGCGGCGCTGTCTTATGGCGTGGATAAGGACAACGACCAGAAGGTTATGGTGTATGACTTGGGCGGCGGCACCTTTGACGTGTCTATCATTGAGATGGGCGACGGCGTGCAGGAGGTGCTGGCTACCGCAGGCAACAACCGCTTGGGCGGCGACGACTTTGACCAGCGGGTGATTGACCATATTGTGGGCACCTTTAAGATGGAGCAGGGCATTGATTTGAGCGGCGACAAGATGGCTATGCAGCGCATTAAGGAGGCCGCGGAAAAGGCGAAGATCGAGTTGTCCGGCGTGACGACGGCGGCTATTAACCTGCCTTTTATTACGGCGGACGCTACCGGGCCTAAGCATTTGGACATGACGCTTTCCCGGGCTAAGTTTAACGAGCTTACCGCGGATTTGGTGGAGAAGACTATGGGCCCGGTGCGCCAGGCTTTGCAGGACAGCGGCCTGTCTATTGGGGAGATCAGCAAGGTGCTGCTGGTGGGCGGATCCTCCCGCATCCCGGCTGTGCAGGACGCTGTAAAGGGCTTTATTGGCAAAGAGCCTTTTAAGGGCATCAACCCCGATGAGTGCGTGGCTATTGGCGCGGCGATTCAGGCGGGCGTGCTGGGCGGCGAGGTACAGGGACTGCTGCTGCTGGACGTAACCCCGCTGAGCCTGGGCGTGGAGACTATGGGCGGCGTCATGACGAAGATCATTGAGCGCAACACCACCATACCCACCAAGAAGAGCCAGATTTTCTCTACGGCTGCGGACGGGCAGACCCAGGTGGAGGTAAACGTTTTGCAGGGCGAGCGGGAGTTTGCCCATGACAACAAGCAGCTGGGGCTGTTCAAGCTGGACGGCATTGCGCCGGCTCCCCGGGGCATCCCTCAGATTGAGGTGACGTTTGACATTGACGCCAACGGCATTGTGAATGTGTCGGCTAAGGATTTGGGCACAGGGAAGGAACAGCATATCACGATTTCTTCCAGCTCGAACATGAGCAAGGAGGATATTGACCGGGCGGTGAAGGCGGCTGAGCAGTTTGCCGAGGAAGATAAGAAGCGCCGTGAGGAAGTCGACACCAAGAATAACGCGGAGAATTTGTGCTATTCTGCGGAGAAGCTTTTGGCGGACAGCGGTGATAAGCTGCAGGACGCGGATAAGAGCGAGGTAAACGCTAAGGTCGCCGCTTTGCGGGATACTTTGCAGAATGGCAATGTGGAGGCTATTAAGGCTGGGATGGATGAGCTGCAAAAGGCGGTTTACTCGGTAAGTGAGAAGCTTTACCAACAGGCGGCGCCCCAGGGCCAGCCCGGCGGGCCCCAGGGGCCGTTTGACGGGCAGCAGCCTCCCCAGGGCGGCGCGCCGGACGGCAATGTGTACGACGCGGACTATAAAGATGTAGAGTAAAACAGGCCAAAATAAGAAACGGACGGCAGTTAGCGGGCTGCCGTCCGTTTTTATAGGCTGAGGGCAAAGAAGCGAAGCGTGGGAGTCCAGAGGGCCTATGGCCCTTTGGTGGGGGTCTTGGGGGCGAAGCCCACAAGTGGGGGCAGGGGCAAAGCCCCTGGGTCTTGCCGCAGGCGCGACCTTTGCGCCGGAGGCTCTACAAGCGTGAGCGGGGTTTGGGGCATTAGCCCCAAGGTCTTGTGAAATCATAGAAAGTTTTTTATGACAGCATGGCCCGGAGGCGTTCGTACCACTCGACCAGTTTAAATTCTACTTGGTACTTTTGGGGATGCTCTACGATGTCCCGCTGGCTTTCAGGCAGGGCCGAAAGGACGTCCTCCGCCTCGCTGGCGGCGGGCAGGCACAGGGCGGGGAAGACCACGCACCACCAGTTGCGGCCTTTGCCTTCGCCGATGGTGACACGTAAGGTCCTGTATGTACCGGCGGGCAGGGAGAAGGTTTCGTAGTCCCGGGTGGGGAAATACATGTCGGTCACCTGGGCTTTGGCGGTGGGGGGGAAGCCGTTGGCCTGCAGGGTGCGGTTGGCGGCCTGGGTGATGGACTGGAGATGGGTGCAGATGGCGAAGTTGGCGTCCTCCATGGCCTGGGCGCCGGTGTACCAGGCGGCGGATTGGGCCAGGATGGCGTCGCGGACTTGAAGTTTTACGGCCTGGTCGGCGGGGGAATTGGAGTTAGCCACCACGTGGAGGCGTATAATATTCTGGGGCAGCTGCTGGGAGGCGGCGGCAAAGGGGAAAAAGCTGCCCAGGGCCGCCAGGAGGAAGCCGCAGAGAAGGGCTTTTGCTAAGGTGCGTTTGGCTGTGTTTGACATGGGGGTACCGTCCTTTCCTGTTTTCGAGGAAAGTATGGGCGGTTTTTGCGGGGCTATACAACGGAAGAAAAGGAGGAAGGAAAATGCTGGAAGTGATCGCGGACGGGGTGCTGGACGCCTTAAAGTCCCTGCCGTTTTTGTTTGGGGCGTACTGGCTGATGGAGTTTTTGGAGCACCGGCGGGGCGGGGGGCAGCCGCTGCTGCAAAGGCTGGGGCCCTTGGGGGGCGCGCTGCTGGGGTGCGTGCCCCAGTGCGGGTTTTCGGTGGCGGCGGCCAATTTGTACGCGGCCCGGTACATTACCCCGGGCACGCTGCTGGCGGTGTTTTTGGCCACCAGCGACGAGGCGGTGCTGATTTTGCTTTCCCAGCCCCAGGCCTGGGGGGAGATCGCGAAGCTTTTGGGGGTGAAGCTGCTGGCGGCGGGGGCCTTTGGGTTTTTGGCAGACCTGGTTTTGGGCCGGTGCTTCCACGGGCCGGACTCGCCGGACGCCCACCCTTTATGCCAGGAGGCCCACTGCGGCTGCGGGGGCCACGGCACGGTAAAGCCTGCCCTGAAGCACACCTTGCAGATCTTCCTTTTCCTGGTGGGGGTAAATGTGCTGCTGGGGCTGGCGATCTATGGGGTGGGGGAAGAGGCGCTGTCGCGGGTGCTGCTGACGGGCAGCGTATGGCAGCCGCTGCTGGCGGGGCTGGTGGGGTTTATTCCCAACTGCGCGGCTTCGGTTTTGCTGACGGAGCTGTATTTGAGCGGGGCGCTGTCTTTTGGGTCGGCGGTGGCGGGGCTGTGCACCGGGGCCGGGCTGGGGCTGGCGGTGCTGTTCCGGATGAACCGGCCCCAGGGGCAGAATTTTGCCCTGGCCGGGGCCCTGTACGGGGCGGCGGTGGTGACAGGGGGGCTGTGCAACTGGCTGCTGGGGTGAGGGGGATCCCTGTGCAGAAAGCCCCTTTTCTTTTGCCTGTGGGGCGGATTTTTACACAGGATGGAAAAACGGGCCGACGCGCTTCCCCTTTGGGTGGTTTTGTGCTATACTAAACCCATGCTGTGGGCTTTGTATGCTGGGAGCCGGTTCGGCCTGTACCTGCGGGGCGGGACTGATACCGGGGGCTATACCCGGCCATACTAGGCCTGTGGCAAATAATCGCGCTGTATCCTGAAAACAGGAACGGCAGTGGAGGTAATGATGATGTACACAAAAACGTCCCACCGGTCCGGGTCCATGCGGGAGCTGACGCTTACCGCGCTGTTCGCGGCCATCTTGCTGCTGATGGCCTTTACGCCTTTGGGGCTGATCGACCTGCCGCTGATCAAGGCCACGATTTTGCATGTGCCGGTGGTAATTGGCTCGGTAGTGCTGGGCCCCAAGCGGGGGGCTGGGCTGGGGGCGCTGTTCGGGCTTGTGAGCCTGTGGAAGAACACCATGGCCCCCAGCCTGCTGAGCTTTGCCTTTTCGCCCTTTGTGCCTTTGCCGGGGTCGGCAAGGGGCAGCTTGTGGGCGCTGGTCATCTGCTTTGTGCCCCGCATTTTGACGGGGGTGGCGCCCTGGTTCGTGTTTATGGGGGCTTCGAAGCTTACCCGGGGGAAGGCCTGGGGGCGCGGCGCGGGCTATGTGCTGGCCGGGGCTGCGGGGGCGGTGGTGAACACCGCGCTGGTCATGGGCACTATGGGGCTGGTTTTAGGCGAGGCTTTTGCGGTGGCCCAGGGCATCCCCCAGGGGCTGGTAGGCGGGGCTGTTTGGGGCATTGTGCTGGCAAACGGCGTGCCGGAGGCTTTGGCGGCCGCGGTGCTGTGCGGCGCGGTGTGCATGGGGCTTGACCGGGCGGGAATCTTAAAAAACAGGGAAGGGGAGGCAAGGGCATGATACTGGCGATTGACATTGGGAACACCAACACGGTGCTGGGGTGCTGGCAGGGGGACAGCCTGCTGTTTACCCTGCGCATACGCAGCGACCGCCACAAGACGGCGGATGAGTACGGCTTGCTGCTGGACGGGCTTTTGAACCGGCAGGGGGTAGACCCCCGGGCTTTGGAGGGGGGCATCCTTTCCAGCGTGGTGCCGGAGCTGCGCACGGTGATGGCCCAGGCGGCGGAAGCCTTGACGGGGAAGAAGTTCCTGGTGGTGGGCTCGGGCATTAAGACCGGGCTGGACATACGCATTGACGACCCGGCCAAGCTGGGGGCCGACCTGGTGGTGGACGCGGTGGCGGCTTTGGCGGAATACGCGCCGCCGCTGGCGATCTTTGACATGGGCACGGCCACGACCCTTTCGGTGGTGGGCCGGTCTGGGACGTACCTGGGGGGCATGATCATCCCGGGGCTGCGGGTGTCGGTGGACGCCTTGAGCGCCCGGGCGGCGCAGCTGCCCTACATCCACCTGGGGCCGCCGGAAAAGGTCATTGGCGGCAACACCGTGGAGTGCATGCAGGCCGGGGCCATCTACGGCAGCGCCGCTATGGTGGACGGGCTGATCGACCGGGTGGAAGAGGCATTGGGGGAGAAGGTCACGGCCATAGCCACCGGGGGGCTGATGACCATTGTGCACCCTTACTGCAAGCGGGAGGTCCACTATGAGCCGGACTTGCTTTTGAAGGGGCTGGGGATCCTTTATAAGAAAAATTGCCGGTAGCGCTTTGCGCGGGCAGGAAGAGAGGGGCGGGATTTCGGAAATCCCGCCCCTCTCTTTTTGCCGCGCCCTGCCCGGCAGAGGTACGCTCGGTAAGCCTTCTATTTTTCTTCTTTCCTGGTACGGCCCCTATTGGGCCGGGTCCCCTTTGGCTTTTTGCCGGTTGATGGCGCAGATAATGCCCTTGATGGAGGCAATGCTGATATTGCTGTCCATGCCCACCCCAAAGGCCACCTGGCTGCCGTGGCGCAGCTGGATGTAGGACACGGCTTTGGAATCTGCGCCGCTGGACACGGCGTGCTCGCTGTAGGAGACAAACTCATATTCGGTAAGGCCCACGGTGCGCAGGGCGTTGAAAAAAGCATCGATGGGGCCGTTGCCTTTGCCGCTGATGGGCTGGGTATGGTGGTCGAAGCGCAGGGTGCCTTCAAAGTCCACCACCACCTGGCCCTGGCCGATATCCTCGGCGAAGATTTTGTAGGTCAACAGGTTATAGGGGCGGTGTATTTCCAGGTACTCCTTTTTGAAGATGTCAAAGACCTCCCCGGCGCTGATCTCCCGGCCCAGCTGGTCGCACTGGGCTTTTACCAGGGCGCCGAACTCCGGGTGCATGGCCTTGGGCAGCACATAGCCAAAGTTCTGCCGCATGACAAAGGCCGCGCCGCCCTTGCCGGACTGGCTGTTGATGCGGATGATGGGCTCGTACTGCCGGCCCAGGTCGGCGGGGTCGATGGCCAGGTAGGGCACCTCCCAGTAGGGGGAGCTGTGCCGGGCCATGTAGTCCACCCCTTTGTTGATGGCATCCTGATGGGAGCCGGAGAAGGCGGTGAACACCAGCTCGCCGGCGTAGGGGTGGCGGGGGTGCACAGGCATCTGGGTGCACTCCTCGTAGATTTTGCGGATGTGCTTCATGTTGGAAAAATCCAGCCTGGGGTCTACGCCCTGGGAGTAAAGGTTCATGGCCACGTTCATGATGTCGGCGTTGCCGGTGCGCTCGCCGTTGCCGAAAAGGGTGCCCTCTACCCGCTGGGCCCCGGCCATAAGGCCCAACTCGGTGGCGGCGGTGCCGGTGCCCCGGTCGTTGTGGGCGTGCAGGCTGATGATGGCGGAATCCCGGCGCTTCATCTTTTTCAGGCAGTATTCCACCTGGTCGGCGTAGGTGTTGGGGGTGCACAGCTCTACCGTGTTGGGCAGGTTGATAATGGCCTTGTTTTCCGGGGTGGCCCCCAGCTCTTCCAGCACCCGGTCGCAGATAAGGGCGGCGTTGTCCATTTCGGTGCCGGAAAAGCTTTCGGGGGAATACTCGTAGCGGATATGCACATCCTCCCGGGCGGTGAGCCCTTCGGTCAGCCGCCGGATGAGCCGGGCCCCTTCTACGGCAATTTCCGTTACCCCGGCCATATCGGTGCCAAAGACGACCCGGCGCTGGAGCTCGGAGGTGGAGTTATAAAAATGGATGATGACGTTTTTGGCGCCTTTGATGGCTTCGAAGGTCTTTAGGATCAGGTGTTCGCGGGCCTGCACCAGCACCTGGACGGTGACGTCGTCGGGGATCAGGCTTTGGTCGATGAGGGCCCGGAGGATCTCGTATTCGGTTTCAGAAGCGGCGGGGAAGCCGACCTCGATTTCTTTGAAACCGATTTTGCAAAGCATTTGGAAAAAGGCCAGCTTTTGCTCGAGATTCATGGGGTTGACCAGGGCCTGGTTGCCGTCCCGCAGGTCTACACTGCACCAGATGGGGGCCTGGGTAATGGTCTTATCGGGCCAGGTGCGGGTGGGCAGGGGCTGGGCAGGGAAGGGCTTGTATTTTTTATAGCTTTGGTTCATAGGGGCATCGTCCTTTCTGGTGGGCTGGGGCAAACAAAAAAGCCCCGGATGCAGAATAGCTCTGCATCCGGGGCGGAAATTACAAGGTAACTTACGCGGTACCACCCGGTTTTGGCGCATAACGCCCTTTATGGCCTCTAACAAGGCTTGGCGGGTAACGCTGCCAAACGGCCTGCCCTACTAGGGGCTTTCAAGCAGGCGACTCGGGGATCAGCATACACGCCGGGCGCGCGCCTGCTTCCACCGACCGCAGGCTCTCTGGTGCGCGATTACCGGGCGTCTTCTTCCCGTCAAAGTCTTTTGTTTCGTATTTTTTACTTATTATACGGGGGCGCGCCCTGTTTGTCAAGGTTTTTTTTCTGGGTCTTCCCGGTCCCCGTAGGCCCGCTGGGCGGCTTCCCGGGCCAGGTCGATCACCAGGTGGCCGGGCCCCTCCGGCCCGGCGCCCCCGGGCAGCGTGGCAAAGACCTCCATGACCCCTGAGCGCATCCACAGGCTGGGGGTGATGCGCACGGAATAGCCGTGGCCGGGCTCACACATCCAGTCGTAAAAAGGGGCCCGGGGCAGGCCGTAGGCAGCCAGCAGGGCGGTCATGACCCCGGCGTGGGTGCACAGCAGGGCGGTTACGGTGGCCTGGCGGGGCTCGTTTTGGCTGTGGGCCATCAGGTTTTTTACCAGCATCTCAAAGCCGCTGCACACCCGCTGCACGAACACCGGGCTGCTTTCGCCGCCGGGGGGCGCGGTTTGGCCGCCCCCTTCCATCCACTGGCAAAAGCGGGGATCGCCCTGCAGCTCTTTGGCGGTTTTGTTTTCCCACTGCCCAAAGTCGCACTCGGCCAGCTCCAGGACGACCTCGGGGTCGGCTTCGGGGTACAGGATTTTCAGGGTGTCTACGCAGCGGGTGGAGGGGCTTGCGAAAAAGCGGCTGGCCGGGGGGTAGGGGTGCTGCCGCTTCAGCTGGGCCAGCTGGGCGATGGAGCCCATGGCCAGGGGGGATTCGGTGCGGCCGATATACCGGCCTTCCAGGTTGCCTTCGCAGGGCATATTGCGGATGAGATGGATTACGTAGGATTTCATGACTTCCTCCTTTATATAGGCTTCTTGTAAAAAAATCACGCAATTTTTAGAAAATAGGAAAAATATATTATGGTTTTATGGGAGGCACCTGTATTCGGAAAACCAAGGTAAATACTGGCTTTTTTTAGGGTGGGGGCCCTGCTTAATTCTTTTAAGAAAGGATGGAAAAGCGAATTGTACAAAAAATTACTGTAGAATTATGCAGAATTTACACTTTACTTTAGTTTTCACCTGTCCTATAATTATGGTGGGAAGCGTCTTTGTTTTCTATCCTCATAGGATAGGGGCACAGGCACGATAACCCTATGGCTTACTTTTATCTTTCCTATCAACATCACAAAATTTTCACCAGGTCCTGGGCGCCGGGAAGCGACGCGGGGCCTGCGGGCGCGTGGATGCTCGGGACAGTTTTGTGCCTTCTGGCCGTGCTGCTCTATACGGTCCTGCGCGCGTTAACCCAGAGAGGTAGAGGTAGATGAAGATGAATTTGAACCGCGACTTCCCCAGGATACTGGCATTATTACGAAAAGAAAAGGGCCTTAGCCAACGGCAGGCCGCGCAGGATTTGGAGATACCCCAGGCGCTTTTGTCCCACTATGAAAAGGGCATACGGGAGCCGGGGCTGGAGTTTGTGGTGCGGGCCGCCGCGTATTACGGGGTGTCCTGCGACTATCTGCTGGGCTGCACCCCCCACCGCAGCGGCGCGGTGATCTCGGTGCAGGAGCTGCCCGGGAAGCCCGTGGGCAGGCCCCGCAAGCACAACAATTTGGCAGAGTACCACCAGCGGGTGCTGATGGGGTCTTTACATATTGTATTCGCTCTGCTGAAAAAAATCAATAACGAAAGCCTGATCAAAGAGCTTTCGAATTTCCTGTTTGACGGGGTGTACCGGGTCTTCCGGCTGATTTATTCGGCAAACCCCCAGAACCCCCAGGGCCTGTTCTCGTTGGACAAGGGGCTTTATACGGCTTCGGTAGAGGCGGGCAGCGTGCTTTCTATGGCGAAAAGCCGGTGCTTATTGGGCGGCGAATCGGTAAACGGGCACGCGGGCGTGCCCAAGGAGGACATACCGGCCCTTTCGCCCAGCCATTTGGAGGCGGAGTTCCCCCAGCACGCGCCGGCGCTGTTTGATTTGATCCATCAAACGGAAAAGGCTATGCAGCCGGAGCATGGGGGGCTTTATACCATACACAGCCAGCAGCCGGGCATGGGGTATGGCCAGGAAAGCGCTATACAGAAAGCTTTGGATTGACGGCGGCCCCTTTGGGGCGGCCAAGGGCCGGGGTCGCTTTGTGCGCACCGTAAGAAAACCAAATATGAAAAAAAGCCTGTCATTTCCAGCGGGATTGTGTTATACTAGGGGAAGGGCAGGATTTTTTATGCCTGCGCCCCAATAAAACCCACGGCGGTTTGGCCGGCGGGGAAAGGACGGAACGGAATATGTGCGGATTTATAGGTTTTACCGGCGGCGACCCCCAGCGGGACATGGGCGTGCTGCAAAGCATGGCAGATGCTATTGCCCACCGCGGGCCGGACGACGCCGATTATTATATGGACGGCAGGGTCTCTTTGGGTTTCCGGCGGCTTTCGATTATTGACCTGGAGGGGGCCAGGCAGCCGCTGTTTAACGAGGACGGCAGCCTGGTGCTGGTGTTTAACGGGGAGATATACAACTTTCAGGCCCTGCGGGAAGACCTGCTGGGGCGGGGGCACACGTTCTCTACCAAAGGGGACGGGGAAGTGCTTTTGCACGGGTATGAGGAATTTGGGGCGGGCATTTTGAACAGGCTGCGGGGGATGTTCGCCTTTGTGATATGGGACAAGGGGAAAGGGGAGCTTTTTGGGGCCCGGGACTTTTTTGGCATTAAGCCCCTGTACTATGCCCAGATGGAGGGGGCCTTTTTGTTTGGGTCGGAGATAAAGGGCTTTTTGCCCCACCCGGCTTTTAAAAAGGAGCTGAACGAGCGGGCGTTGGAAAATTACCTTTCCTTCCAGTATTCGCCGGGGCCGGAGACGTTTTTTAAGAACGTGTATAAGATGCCCCCGGCCCATTATTTCCGGTATAAGGACGGCCGGATGGAGACCGAGCGGTACTGGCTGCCGGAATTTTGCGCGGAGGAAGACAAGCCTTTAGAATACTGGGTGGATGAGATCGAAAAGGTGTTTGACGGCAGCGTGGAGGCCCACAAGGTAAGCGACGTGGAGGTGGGGTCCTTTTTATCGTCGGGGGTGGATTCCAGCTATGTGGCCTGCTCGGCCCATGTGGACAAGACCTTTACGGTAGGCTTTGACAATGGGGAGCGCTACAACGAGACCCATTACGCCCAGGAGCTTTCGGAGATGATACCGGTAAAGAACGTGAGCAAGGTCATTACGCCGGAAGAGTTTTGGGGGAATTTTGGGAAGATACAATATCATATGGACGAGCCTTTGGCCGACCCTTCGGCGGTGGCTTTGTATTTTGTGTGCAACACCGCGGCCCAGCACTTGAAGGTCGTGCTTTCCGGGGAAGGGGCGGATGAGATCTTTGGGGGGTACAACATCTACAAAGAGCCCTTGGAGGTGCCCTGGTATGATAAGATTCCCTTCCCCATCCGCAGGGCTATTGGGGCGGTGGCGGGGCTTTTCCCGGCACACAGGGGGCTTAACTTCCTGGTGCGCAGGGGCAAGCGGCTGGAAGACCGGTTTATTGGCAATGCGTATATGTTTACGGAGAAGGAGCGCCGGGCGCTGCTGAAAAGGCCTACGGACGCCCAGTCCCCGGCCCAGCTGGTGAAGCCCTATTATGACATGGTGCGGGGCAAGGATGCGGTGACCCGCATGCAGTTTTTGGATTTGAACATGTGGATGGTGGGGGATATCCTGCTGAAAGCGGACAAGATGAGCATGGCAAACTCTTTGGAGCTGCGGGTGCCTTTCTTGGATAAGGAGATTATGGCGCTGGCTTCGCGGATACCCACCAAATACAGGGTGAACAGCGAAAACACCAAGTTTGCCATGCGCAAGGCGGCCCTGCGGCGCATGCCGGAGAAGTGGGCGGGCAAAAAGAAGCTGGGCTTCCCGGTGCCCACCCGGGTGTGGCTGAAAGAGGACAAATATTACAACACGGTGCGGCGGGAGTTTGAAAGCGCAAACGCCCAGGCTTTTTTCCACACGGAAAAGCTGATAAGGCTTTTGGACCGGCACAGGGCGGGCAAGGCCGACAACAGCCGGCGCATCTGGACGGTGTATACGTTCCTGGTGTGGTACAGGCAATTTTTCCCGGAGGCAGACTATGCAAATGCGAAATGATTTTCAGCCCGTTTTACTGGGCAGCGACATCAATGTGTACGGCATGGCCCGGTCTTTCCACGAGGCCTACGGCATAAACAGCGTGGCTATTGGCAAGGGGGTTTTGGGGCCCTGCACGGCCAGCCGCATTGTAAAGGTGGAAGTGGTAGAGCCGGAGCTGGAAGACGATGAGGTGTTTGTGAAGACCCTGCGGGACTATGCCAAAAAGTGGCAGAACACCGGGAAAAAGCTTTTGCTGGTGCCCTGCGGCGACAACTACATTAAGCTGCTGGTGCGCAACCAGGAGGCGCTGCGGGATGTGTACCGTTTTGAGTGCATTGATGAAGAGCTGCTGATGCGGCTCTCTATAAAGGAAAGCTTTTATGAGGTGTGCACGGAGCATGGGTTCTCTTTCCCTAAGACCACCACGTGCTCTTATGAGGACCACGAAAACATCCAGCTGCCTTTTGATTTCCCGATGATCATTAAGCCGTCCAACTCGGTGGCGTATTGGAACTGCTCGTTCCCCCACAAGAAGAAGGTGTTTGTGGCCCGGACAAGGGCGGAGTTTGATGCGATTTTGAAGGCAATCTATTCTTCCAGCTACAAGGATCACTTGATTTTGCAGGAGTATATACCGGGGGACGACAGCAACATGCGGGTGATGAACTGCTACTGCGGGCGGGACAAGAAGGTGAAGCTGATTGCGCTGGGGAACGCTTTGCTGGAAGAGCACTCGCCGGAGGGCATTGGCAGCTACGCGGCTATTATCAACGGGTACGACCCCAAGCTAAACGAGAGGATGAAGGGGTTTTTGGAGGGCATTGGCTATGTGGGCTTTGCCAACTTTGACATGAAGTTTGACTCCCGGGACGGCACCTACAAGCTGTTTGAAATGAACCTGCGGCAAGGGCGCAGCAGCTTTTACGTTACGGCCGCGGGAGGAAATTTGGCCAAGTGGCTGGTGGAAGACGTGCTGGACCACAAGGAGATGGCGTGCACGGTGGTCAAGGACCGGGTGCTGTGGACGATCATCCCTACAAAGATTATTTTCCAGTATGTGCGCAGCGAAAGCGCCAAGGCAGAGGCCCAGGCGCTTTTGAAGGCGGGAAAGGTGTGCCACTCCTACTACTACGAGGGCGACCGGTCTTTTAAGCGGTGGGTGAATTACCGCAAGAACCAGTTCCATTATTTTGAGAAGTACAAGCGCTACTTTGATAACAAGGGGCTGCGGGACTAGGGCTGCCTGGGGGCGGGCCGCGCTTTTCAAAGGCTTTGTGTGGGGAACCTGTTTTTAAGGAGGGATGTCATGCCCGGGAGGAAGACGCTGGGGATTATTGGCGGCATGGGGCCGATGGCTACGGCTTGCCTTTTACAGCTTATTATTGAGATGACAGAGGCGAGGACGGATCAGGAGCATTTGGACGTGATCGTGTTTAACCGGCCCGCGGTGCCGGACCGCACGGCGTATATCCTGGACAGGTCGAAGCCCTCGCCGCTGCCAGTGCTTACGGAGACGGCCCGCACCCTGGAAGGGCTGGGGGCGGGGGTGCTGTGCGCGCCTTGCGTGACGTCCCATTACTTTTATGGAGAGCTTAGCGCTTGTGTAGGCGTGCCTTTTGTGAATATGCTGGCGGAAACGGCGGCAGAATTACATAGGGCGGGAAAACGCAAGGTAGGCATTATGGCCACGACCGGGACGGTGCGGACGGGGCTTTTACAGGGGGCGCTGGAAGCGGTGGGGCTGGAAGCCCGGGCGCCTTCGGAGGTGTGCCAGGAGCTGGTGATGTCGATTATTTATGAGGAGATAAAAGCGGGGAAGGCGGCCAGCCGGGGGAAGTTTGAGCGGGTGGCCGGAGAGCTTTTTGAAGCGGGGTGCGACAGTGTGGTGCTGGGGTGCACGGAGCTTTCGCTGGTGGAGAAGGATGTTTTGCCGGCGGGGTGTATGGATGCACTGAAGGTGCTGGCAAAACGGTGTGTGCAGCTGTGCGGCGGTAAATTAAAGGCGGAATATGAAAGCCTGCTGAGCCCCTAAACCAGAGGTAACCGGCGCGCGTAAGGCTTTGCCAACCGCAGACGGCGAAAACGCGGAAAGCGCAGCGCGGGAGTCCAGAGGGACGAAGTCCCTTTGGTGGAGTCCAGGGGTGAAACCCTTGGCGGGTCCTTAGGGCGGAGCCCTAAGCTGCCAGCGGCCATAAAAGCGACAGCGGGGTTTGGGGCATGGCCCCAAGGTCTTAAAATCCCAAAAGGAAACGGGGGGAGGCAGTTCTCTTTTGGGAGGCTGAGCGCGGTGGTTTTTTGGCTGAAAAGGATGATGTGTGGTTTACTGGTTGGGGTGTAAGGGCGGGGCCTTAAAGCCCCCCAAAAAGAAAATGCCCACCCTCTTTTTAAGAAAGGATTGACTTGCTATGTGCGGCTTTGTTGGATTTATGAATACGCCCCAGGTGCAGAAGCCTGGCCCGGTGATTGAGGCTATGGCCGACCGGATCGTGCACAGGGGGCCGGACGACGCCCATTATTACGAGGACAAGGATATTTCCCTGGGATTCAGGCGGCTTTCCATTATTGACCTGGAGGGCGGGCGGCAGCCGATTTTGAATGAAGACCAGAGCAAGGTGCTGGTGTTTAATGGGGAAATTTATAATTACCAAGAGCTGCGGGAAGACCTTTTGAAGCGGGGGCACCGGTTTACCACCCGGGCGGACTCGGAGACGATTTTGCATGGGTATGAAGAGTACGGGGCGGAAATCTTGCAGAAGCTGCGGGGGATGTTTGCCTTTGTGATATGGGACAAGAAGCAGAAAAAGCTTTTTGGGGCCCGGGACATTTTTGGCATTAAGCCCTTCTATTATTATAAGAAGGGGGGGCAGTTCCTGTTTGGGTCGGAGATCAAGAGCTTTTTATCGCACCCCTGCTTTGAAAAGGAGCTGGATGAGGCGTTGATTCCGGAGTACCTTTCTTATGAGTATATCCCGGACGAGCGGACCATCTTTAAAAACGTGTGGAAGCTGCCGGGGGCCCATTGCTTTACCTATCAGGATGGGGAACTGAAGACCGAGCGCTATTACCGCATTGAGTATAAAATTGAAGAGGACAAGCCCCTGGAATACTGGGAGGAGGCTATTACCGAGGCCTTTGCGGAATCGGTAGCCATGCACCAGATAAGCGACGTGGAGGTGGGGTGCTTTTTGTCCTCGGGGGTGGATTCCAGCTATGTGGTGAAGGAAGTCTCGAAAGGCTCAGAAAAAGTGAAGACGTTTTCGGTGGGCTTTGAAGAGGAAAAGTACAGCGAGCTGCCCTATGCCCAGGATTTCTCTAAGGTGGTGGGGGTGCCCAATATCTCCAACAAGGTGTCGGCCGATGATTTTTTTGACGCTATGCCGGAAATCCAGTATTTTATGGATGAGCCCTTGCCCAACCCCTCGGAAATACCCCTGTACTTTCTGGCGAAAAACGCCCGGAAGTATGTGAAGGTGGTGCTTTCTGGCGAAGGGGCCGACGAGCTGTTTGGGGGCTACCCCATGTATTTGCAGGGGGGGCATTTCCGGGATTACACCCGGAAGGTACCCCGCCCCCTTCGGAAAATGGCAGGGGCTGTGGCAAAGCGCATGCCGGAGTTTAAGGGCAAGCACTTTTTGGTGCGGGGCGGCATGGAGCCCTGGCAGCGGTTTATGCGGGCCAACTATGTTTTTCAGAGCGGGGAGAGGCAGAAGTTTTTAAAGCGGCCGATTACCTCGGATTTGCCAGAGACTTACAGCAAGCGCTACTTTGACGAGGTGCCCGGCCTGGACGAGCCCACCCAGCTGCAATATGTGGACATGCACACCTGGATGGTCTATGACATTTTGCTGAAGGCCGACCGCATGAGCATGGCCAATTCTTTGGAGCTGCGGGTGCCGTTTTTGGACAAGGAGATGCTGGCGCTTTCGGCCCGCATACCCACCCGGTACCGGGCTGACTGCGCTACGGAGACCACGAAGAAGGCCTTGCGCGGCGCGGCCATCAAGCAGCTGCCGGAGCGCACGGCCAACAAAAAGAAGCTGGGCTTCCCGGTGCCCCTTTCGGACTGGCTGCGGGAGGACAAATATTACAACAAGGTGAAGGAGGCTTTCCAGGGGGACATTGCGGAGAAGTTCTTTGTTACAAAGGAGCTTATGAAGCTTTTGGACGACCACAAGGCCGGGAAAGCTTTGAACATGCAGAAGATTTGGTCTTTTTATACGTTTATTGTGTGGTATGACCAGTTCTTTGTGAAGAACTGATTGGCGCGCGCTTTGGGCTGGGATAGGAAACGGTAGGGGGAGCCCCCCTGCCGTTTTGTTTTAGGGCAAGACCTTGGGGCCTGCCCCAAGCCCCGCCAAAGGCGCTGCCTTTGGAATCCGCAAGGGGCCACGGACCCCTTGACCCCTTTTGGGCTGTGGGGATGAAAATTTTCTTGACAAGCAGGCGGGTTTTGTATTATAATGGCGTAATCGTGAAATTTTGACAGAACAAATAAAAGGAAGGGAAGGTCCTTTATGGAAGGAAACGTGAAAAAAGAAAACCGGATGGGCACGGCCCCTATGCTGCCGCTGATTTTTTCCATGTCCCTGCCCGCTATGTTCTCCATGCTGGTGCAGGCGCTTTATAACATTGTGGACAGCTATTTTGTCTCCCAGGTCAGCGAAAAGGGGCTGGCGGCGGTGTCGCTGGCGTTCCCCATCCAGAACCTGCTGATTGCGTTTGCCGTGGGCACGGCGGTGGGCGTTACCTCGCTGATTTCCCGCCGGTTGGGCCAGGGCCGGCAGAAGGAGGCGGAATCCGCCGCCAGCCACGGCATTTTGCTGGGGGTGGCTACGTCGTTGGTGTTTGCGGTGTATGGGGCGTTTTTTACCACGCCTTTTTTCCAGATGTTTGAGTCGGACCCGGAGATTGTCCATATGGGCGACCAGTATATTTCGATCTGCTGCATTTTCTCCTTTGGGTGCTTTGTGGTGTGCATGCTGGAAAAGATTTTGCAGGGTACGGGCAACATGATCTGGCCTATGATTTTCCAGCTTATTGGGGCTATTACCAATATTGTTCTGGACCCTATTTTGATTTTCGGCTTGTTCGGCCTGCCCGCTATGGGCGTGACCGGCGCGGCGGTGGCCACGGTAAGCGGGCAGATTCTCTCTATGCTGGTGGCGGTGGTGGTGATTGCCACCCGGGAACACCAGGTACATATTACCTTGAAGGGCTTTAAGCTGGATTTTAAGACCATACGGGATATTTACGCCGTGGGGCTGCCGGGCATTGTCATGCAGTCCATTGGGTCGGTCATGACCATGGCTTTAAACGGCATCCTTTCCGGGTTTTCTACGGCGGCTTACACGGTGTTTGGGCTGTATTTTAAGCTGCAATCCTTTGTGTTTATGCCGGTTTTTGGCTTGAACCAGGGCTTGCTGCCTATTATGGGCTACAACTACGGGGCCAAAAACAAGAAGCGCCTGCTTTCCGCTTTTTATAACGGCTGCGCCATTGCCCTTGCCATTATGCTGCTGGGGACGCTGCTGTTCCTGCTGGCCCCGGCCTGGCTTTTGGGCATATTCAGCGCGTCGGACGAGCTGCTTTCCATTGGCATACCGGCTTTGCGGATTATCTGCACCTGCTTCCCCTTTGCGGCTTTGGGCATTGTGGTGTCCACCCTGTTCCAGTCGGTGGGGCGGGGGATTTACAGCCTTTTGCAGTCGCTTTTGCGGCAGCTGGCTATTTTAGTGCCGGCGGCCTGGCTTTTGGCCCGCTTTGTGGGGCAGGTCAACGCGGTGTGGTGGGCTTTCCCCATTGCCGAGTGCGTTTCGCTGGCAGTTTCGGCGGTCTTTTTTGCCCGGCTGTACCGGTCGGAGATCCGGTCCTTGGAGTCGGCTGCGGTGCGGTAGGCTTTAGGGGGCTCGGGCTTTGCGCCGGGAAGCGAATCGAAAACAAAAAGACGCCTTGCGGGGGTTTGATTGCCTGCAAGGCGTCTTTTTTGCTGCGGTGGCATGGCGGCGGCCATAAGCCCCTGCTGCCGATACGCTTCCGCTAATTTTTGTATGGCTTCCTCTTTTTCCGGCACAAAGAAGGAATCCTTGCTTGCCAGGTTTTTGTCCGGCACGATCCGGGCGCGCCCTACTGCGTATTTTACTTCCATGGCCAGGTCCAGGGCAGACTGGGCGTCTGCCAGCACCAAGCCGTCGTGGGAGACCACGGCGATGTCTTTTTCGTTGGCTTTTATGTATTGGATGTCCATCTTGGTGATCCCTCCTAAATTAAAATGCAGGGGCGTTAGCCAGACGGACATTATACCATGGGGAAGGCCTTAGGGGTTACGTCTCGCCTGCCGGCTCGGTCGGTTCGCAGCTTGTTTGCCGCCGGCAAACGCTTACGCCTAAAACCCCGGCTCACACCTGTAGGGCCGCTGGCGCAAAGGGCCCCACCTGCCGGTTCGGCCGGGTCAGAACGGCAACGCTTTGCGAAGCCATGCGTTTGCCCACATGGCAATCTTCCCCGCGCCTGCGGCAAGACCTTGGGAATCTGCCCTAAGAACCTGCCAGGGGCCTAACGTTCGTAAGAGGAACGTTAGGCCCCTGGACCACGTAATGGGCTCTATTTTTGGTAGTGCGGTGCGGTTACACCAGCTCGTAGCTGACAAAGGCAAAACACCTGCTGTCACCAGCCCAGGCATTGACATTCATACTGCCCTGGCCCCCAAAGAGGGACAGCACCTTGCGCTGGTTTTGGCCGTCGGCATCCATCAGCCACAGCTCAACAGGCATATTGGGCAGATGCTCATGGGGTTCCAGCTGGTTTTCGCCGTAGGAGATGTAGGCCACCTTCTGGCCGTCTGGGGAGAGATGGGCAAACCAGTTGTTGCGGCGGTTAAAGGTGATTTGGGTCTGGTTTTGGCCGTCCTTGTCCATGCGCCAAATTTGCATAAGGCCGGATTTGGTGGAGTTATACCAGATATGCCGCCCGTCCGGGGAATACTCGGGGCCGTCGTTGAAGCCGCCTTGGGTCAGGCGCTTTTCCTCCCCGCCGGCTGTGGGGATGGTGTACACGTCTACCTCCCGCTGGCCGCCGATTTGCCGGAAGGCGCAGTAGGCCAGCTCTTGGCCGTCCGGCGACCAGCCGTGGAGGAAGCTGGGGCCCAGGGGGGTCGCCAGGCGGGGGGTGCCGCCCTGTAGGGGCAGCGTGTAGATTTGGGAGTTGAAGCCGGATTCGCTGTGGGTCATGTGGCTTACGGCCAGCTGGGTTTCGTCTGGGGAGACCACGTGGTCGTTGTTGCAGTTTGTGCATGGGCCTGTGTCCACAAGGGTTTCGGCGCCGGTGGGGATGTGGTAGGCGTACATGCGGCCCTCGGCGTTGAATAAGAGGGTATCGCTGTTTTTCAGCCAGTTGGGGGCTTCAATGACTTTGTCAAAACGGGCCAGGGTTTTTACCTCGCCGGTTTCGGTGTTGTAGGTGTTTAGGTAGCTGATGGTGTTTTGGCGGCTGACGGTAAGTTTATTCAGGCGGGCGCAGGCCGCGGCCAGCTCGGCGGGGACATCGGGGCCGAAGTGCTCTTGGTCTAGGAGCTGGGGCACGTCCCAGGCCATGCCCAGGCGGAAGCAGCCGGGGATATCGACGCCGCCGGTGCCGATGGGCACGTCTATGGGCTCTTGGGCGCCGGCGGGGAAGTCTTTATGGTGCAGGGACTTTACCCGCCAGGCGTTGCGGGAAAGGAACGCGGCGGGGTCTTCGCCGCCGTACTGTACCCAGCCGGTGTCTACCTGGGCCTGTACCTTGCCCTGGCACAAGTCTAACAGGTATTCGTAAGCGGTGCGGCCGCCTATTTTGGCCTGGATGTCCGCAGCCTCGTTGTGCAGCAGCAGGGCCACGCCTGCCTGGGCTAGACGGTCTGCCGCCTGCATATAGGTAAGGGCTGTCTGCTGTAAGGCGGCTTTATCCAGCTGCTGGGGGGACTTTACCACATACTGCCGCAGCCCCACCTTTCCCGCCAGGTCTATAAGGCCCCCTAAGGCCCCGGTAAGGTCTTGGGCGAAGACATGGGCCGAAAGGATGGTAAGGCCCATCTGTTTGATTTCGTCCCCGTGCTCCAGCAGCCAGCCGGTGGGCCAGACCATACGCCCTAACCCGGGGATAGCCGCTGGGGATACGCAGGGCTCTACCTGGGTGATGCCCGCCTGGGCCATGGCTTCCAGGCAGCTTAAAACATCCCCCTGCATGCCCCGCAGGGGCCCGAACAATTGCACGCCGAATTTCATAGGATTCCCTCCTTGCCAGTTTGCGCGGGAGGATGCCCGCGCCGTAAAGTAAAGTATAGCACAGGCCGGCGGGGAACGCTACCTGTTACCATATGTTTTTACAAAAACCGGGGGAGGGGGATGGGAAAAGGAATTTGAGGTTTTTGACAAAAATCTATTGTATTGATGATAAAAATATGAGATAATGTCTATATACCTTGGGAGGGAGGCGGGTACGCCGTGAAAACCAAAAACGATAAGAAATTTACAAAAGTGGAAAAAAGCTGGATTTTGTACGACTGGGCCAACTCGGTCTACGCCACCAATATATTGGCGGTGATTTTCCCCATCTACTTTAACAGCGTCTGCCAGGCAAGCGGGGCGGACAACCTGGTGCTGTGGTCCTACGGCACTTCGGCGGCTACCTTTTTAGTGGCGGTGCTGGCCCCGGTGCTGGGGGCTTTGGCCGACCACAAGGGGTACAAGAAAAAGCTGTTTGCGGCGTTCCTTTTTATCGGCGTGGCCTTCACGCTTTCCAACGCCTTTGTGGACAGCTACCAGCTGCTGCTGATGGGCTATGTGCTCAGCCATATCGGGTTTTCGGGCTCCTGTTTGTTTTACGATTCCTTCCTGACCGATGTGACCACCAGCGAGCGCATGGACCGGGTATCCTCCTGGGGCTACGCCATGGGGTACATTGGGGGCAGCACCATACCCTTTGTGCTGTCGATTGTTTTGCTGGTGGTGATGGGCATGGACAATATGCTGGCCTTTAAGCTGGTTATTATCCTGACGAGTCTTTGGTGGCTGGTGTTCAGCATACCCATGCTGAAAAATGTTAAGCAGGTGCATTATATTGAGGGGCGGGGAAGCCTGGTGCGGTCTTCCCTTTCGAACCTTTTGGGTACGGCGCGGAGCATCTTTAAAGAGAAAAAGATCTACCTGTTTTTGCTGGCCTATTTCTTCTACATCGACGGGGTGAACACCATTATTTCCGTATCTACCTCTTATGGGACAAAGCTGGGGTTGGACAATATCAGCATGATTTTAGCCTTGCTGATGACGCAGATTGTAGCGGTGCCCTTCTCCATTTTGTTTGCCAGGCTGGCGGAAAAGATGGGGGCCATACGGCTGCTGTCTGGGGCGGTGGGCATTTATTTCTTCATTACGGTGGTGGGGTTCTTTATGGGCTTTAACATTGAACAGCACCCCGGTGATGCAGGGGCCCTTACCCTTTCGCTGGTGCTTTTCTGGTGCATGGCTTTTTTGGTGGGTACGGTACAGGGGGGCATACAGGCTATTTCCCGGTCGTATTTTGGCAAGCTGATACCGGCGGAGCGGTCTAACGAATACTTTGGGTTTTTCGATATCTTTGGCAAGTTCGCCGCGGTGATTGGGCCGCTGCTGGTGGCTTTCTTCACCCAGGCCACAGGGCGGGACTCTTTGGGTGTGATCAGTCTGGCGATCCTTTTCCTGGTGGGCTTTGGGCTGCTTTTTGCCTGCCGCAAGGAGGCCGGCGGCGCCCGGCAGCGGTAGGGCGCGGCTGTATAAGGCAGATGGGCCCTGCATAAAATAGCTGGTGTAGGTGTGCGAATCCAGAAAACAGAGGGGGCTTTTTATGTGTACCAGCATTGCCATGGCCAGGGGGGATTTCTTTTTCGGGCGGAATATGGATTGGGACTGCGGGTTTGGCGAACGGGTGGCCATTACCCCCCGGCGCTTCCCTTTTGATTTCCGCAAGGCCAGGCCCATGCACCGCCATTACGCTATGATCGGCATGGGGGCGCTTACCTCGGCGTACCCCCTATACGCCGAGGCGTCTAACGAAAAGGGCTTGTGCATGGCAGGGCTTAACTTCCCGCAGAACGCCTGGTACTCCCCTAAAATAGACCCGGTGAAAAACAACATCTCGCCTTTTGAGCTGATCCCCTGGGTGCTGGGCCAATGCGCCACTGTGGGGGAGGCCCGGTGCCTGCTGGAAAATACACACCTGGTTTCTATACCGTATAGCGATAAGGTAGCTCTGTCCCCTTTGCACTGGCATATTGCGGATAAATCGGGGTCGATCGCGCTGGAATCTACCAAGGACGGCATGCATGTGTACGACAACCCCCTGGGCGTGATGACAAATAACCCGCCCTTCCCTTTCCAGCTGCAAAACGTGTGCCAATATTTAAACCTGGACCCGGGCACGCCCCGCAACTGCTTTAGCAGCATCGACGGCCTGGAGCCCTTTGGGTACGGCCTGGGCAGCGTGGGGCTGCCGGGGGATTTCTCGCCGGCGTCGCGGTTTGTAAAGGCGGCGTATTTAGCGGTAAACTCCATATGCCATGGGGACGAGGACAGCTGCGTGGCGCAGATGTTCCATCTGCTGGGGTCGGTAGCCATGGTGCGTGGCAGCGTGGTGGCGCCGGGGGGCGAATTGGAAATGACCACGTATACCTGCGCCATCAACGCTACGAAGGGGCGGTACTATTTTACGTCTTACCACAACAGCGGGCTGACAGGGGTGGAGCTTTTCCAGGAGGATTTGGAGGGGGAGAAGCTGGTCACGTACCCCTTGGAGGAAAAGGCCTGTGTGAATTGGCTGAACAGGCGGCAGGCCTGACAGGGGCCAGGGGGCGGCTTGCCCCCTGGCCGTGGAAGCAATCTTTTATTTTAGATGGGAAAAGGCCCCCGCCGGTGTTGACAGGCGGGGGATTCTATTATATGATTATAGGCGTGCCTATAGGGCGCATGATGAGCGGGTGGGGCCTTGGCCTCATCCGCTAAGGGGTTTTCGGAGGCGTTTGCGGAAGCCTATACCACAGAAAGATAGGAGGGGCTGGGCATGGCGTTTTGGAGCAAGCCCGCGGCGGCCACGGGGCCAATAGAGTTTATGGTGGTGGGGCTGGGGAACCCCGGCCGGGAATACGAAAACACGCGGCACAACGCGGGTTTTATGGCAATAGACCTGCTGGCGGAAAAGCACCACGCAGAGGTAAAGCGGGTGAAATTCAAGGGGATAACCGGGGAGTGCCAGCTAGGCGGCCGGCGCACGCTGCTGCTGAAGCCGGGGACGTACATGAACCTAAGCGGCCAGTCGGTGCAGGAGGCCATGGCCTTTTACAAGCTGCCGCCGGAGCGGGTGCTGGTGCTGTTTGACGACATCAACCTGGAGCCGGGGCGCATGCGCATACGCCGCAAGGGCAGTGACGGCGGGCACAACGGTATGAAAAACATCATCTACCTTTCTGGGTCGGACCAGTTCCCCCGGGTAAAAATTGGGGTAGGGAAGAAGCCCCACCCGGACTACAACCTGGCAGACTGGGTGCTGTCGAAATTCACCGAGGGGGAACGCAAAGACCTGGAAACAGCGCTGGGAAATGCCTGCGCGGCCTGTGAGCTGATAGCCAAGGGTGAGGCGGACCGGGCCATGAATCTCTATAACAGTTAAAATAGCAGTAATAAAATAGCAGCAATAAAATAGTAGTAAGGCTTAAATTGGTAAAGGTTTTTTGAGGATTCTTAAGGGTCTTTTTTTCTAAAAAAAGACCCTTAAGCGGGGTTTGGGGCAGAGCCCCAATCAAGGAGGGGCCATGAAATTTATAGCAAACGCATTGGGGGCTTCGCCGGAATACGCCAACCTGAGCCGGGCGGTAAAGGAAGGCGCGCTGCCCGGGGCGGTAACGGGGCTTTCAGGGGTGCACAAGTGCGCGGTGATGGCGTCGCTGTGCCGGGAGACGGGGCGCAAGGCCCTGGTGCTGGCGGCGGACGAGGCCGAAGGGCAGCGGTTTGGGCAGGATTTGGAAGCCATGGGCCTGCGGGTGGTGCAGTACCCTTTGCGGGACTTTAACTTCCGGGACACGGCGGCGTCCCATGAATACGAGCAGGCACGGATACAGGCGCTGACACGGCTGCAAAACGGCGGCTGCGACTGTGTCATTGCCTGCATAGACGCGGCCCTGCAGTTTACCCTGGGGCCGGGTGAGCTTTCGGCGCGGCTGTTTACCCTGGAGGCCGGGGCCCAGATGGCGCCGGAAGAGCTGCTTTCGGCACTGGTAAGCTGCGGGTATACCCGTGAGGACCAGATCGAGGGGACGGGGCAGTTTTCCCACAGGGGGGGCTTGGTGGACTTTTTCTCCCCCAGCGCCCGGGAGCCGGTGCGGGTGGAGTTCTGGGGGGATGAGATCGATTCGGTGTCCTTTTTTGACCCCCAGACCCAGCGGCGCACCGAGCCTGTGGAGCGGGTGGACCTGGCCCCCTGCGTGGAGGTACTGCCGAAAAACGTGGGGGGGCTCATCAAAAAAATAGAAAAAGTGGGGGCTTCTCTGCGGGGGAAAAAGGCCCCCAAGGCCCGGCAGGTGCTGGAAGCGGAAGCCCAGAAGCTTAAGGACGGGCTGCACCTGGGGTCTATGGACAAATTTATCTCGCTGGTGTACGAGAGGCCCGCAACGCTGTTTGACTATTTCCCGCCGGAAAGCAGCCTGTTGTTTTTCTCAGAGGGCAGCAAGCTGAAAGAGCGCATGCGCACCACCCTTTGGCAATGGGGCGAGGATGTGAAGGCTTACCTGGAAGAAGGCCTATTGTGCAAGGGGCTGGACATGTACAGCGAAACCTGGGAATATGCCCTGGGCCGGGCTCAGCAGGCGCCCGCGCTGTTTTTCGATGTGTTTGCCCGGGGAAGCTATGAAATCCCCCTGGGCACCCTGGTGAATATGACGGCCCGGCAGTTCCCTGTGTGGGGCGGCGGGGTGGAGCTGCTGGTGGACGACCTTTCTGCCCTGCTGAAGCAGAAACGGGCCTGCGTGGTACTGGCCGGCACCAAACGGGCGGGGGAATCCTTGGCGCAGGACTTGAAGCAGGCCGGGCTGCCGGCGGCTTATATGGAGGGGCCCTCGGTCTGCCAGAAGGGTACCGTGACCGTGACGGACGGGGGGCTTTCCGCCGGGTTTGACTTCCCGGACGCCCAGTTTGCGCTGCTGACCCATGGGCGGCTGGGGGCGGTGAAAGCCAAAAAGAAAAAGCGGGACAAAAACAGCAAGGAGATCTCCTCCCTTTCGGAGCTTGCGCCGGGGGACTATGTGGTGCACGCGGCCCATGGCATCGGGGTGTTTGAGGGTATACACAAGCTGGAAATGAACGGCATCCTGAAGGATTACATCAAGGTGCGCTACGCCAAAAGCGACACCCTGTACGTGCCGGTGACCCAGCTGGACATGGTGAGCAAATACATCGGCCCAAGGGAGGACGCCGGGGTGAAGCTGCACCGCCTGGGGGGCCAGGAGTGGCAGAAGCAGAAGGCACGGGTGCGGGCGGCGGTGAAGGACATCGCCAAGGAGTTGATACAGCTGTACGCCCAGCGGATGCAGGAAAAGGGCTTTGCCTTCCCTCGGGACGGGGAGTGGCAGAGGGATTTTGAGAACAAGTTCGAGTTTGACGAGACCGAGGACCAGCTGCGGTGCGTGGGGGAAATCAAGGACGACATGGAAAGGGAAGCCCCTATGGACCGGCTTTTGTGCGGGGACGTGGGCTTTGGCAAGACCGAGGTGGCTTTGCGGGCGGCGTTTAAGTGCGTGACTTCTGGCAAACAGTGCGCCATTTTGGTGCCCACTACCATTTTGGCCTGGCAGCATTACCAGACTATCTTAAAGCGCATGGAGGGCTTCCCGGTGGATGTGGAGCTGCTGTCCCGGTTCCGCACGCCTAAGCAGCAGGAGCAGATTTTGCGCCGGGTAAAGCGGGGCAGCGTGGACATCATTGTGGGAACCCACAGGCTGGTGAGCAAGGACGTGGGGTTTAAGGACCTGGGCCTTGTGATTATTGACGAGGAGCAGCGCTTTGGCGTGGCCCAGAAGGAGAAGCTTAAGGGGCTGTGCAAATCGGCGGACGTGCTGACCTTGTCGGCTACGCCCATACCCCGGACGCTGAACATGGCCCTTTCGGGCATACGGGACATGTCGGTAATTGAGGAAGCCCCCCACGACCGGCACCCTGTACAGACCTATGTGCTGGAATACGACCAGGGGGTCATAAACGACGCCATCCACCGGGAGCTGCGGAGGGGCGGGCAGGTGTATTTCCTGCATAACGACGTGGGCTCTATTGAGCGGGTGGCGGCGCGGATACAGCAGAACGTGCCCCAGGCGCGCATCGGCATTGGCCACGGCAAAATGAACGAGGAAGAGCTTTCCGAGGTGTGGCGGCAGCTGCTGGACCATGAGATCGACATCCTGGTGTGCACCACCATTATTGAGACCGGGGTGGATGTGTCTACGGCCAACACCCTTATTATCGACAACGCCGACCGGCTGGGCCTGAGCCAGCTGCACCAGCTGCGGGGCCGGGTGGGGAGAAGCAGCCGCCGGGCCTATGCGTATTTGACTTACGCGCCCAACAAGTCCTTGACCGAGATTGCCCAGAAGAGGCTTTCGGCTATACGGGAGTTTACGGAGTTTGGGTCGGGGTTTAAGATTGCCATGCGGGATTTGGAGATACGGGGCGCGGGGAATATTTTAGGCGGCGAACAGCACGGCCACATGGAGGCTGTGGGGTATGACATGTATGTGCGCCTGCTCAGCGAGGCCGTGGGCTTGATGAAGGGCGAAGAGCCCACCCGCAAAGTGGACGAAGGGTGCCTAGTGGATATGCAGGTGCAGGCCCATATACCGGAAAGCTACATTGAAAGCCTGAATTTGCGGCTGGACGTGTACAGGCGCATTGCCGAGGTGGAAAGCGAAGAAGACGCCATGGATGTGACCGACGAGCTCATCGACCGCTTTGGCGACCCGCCGGCGGCGGTGAAGGGGCTTATCGACATTGCCCTGCTGCGGGGCATGGCCGGGCGGCTGGGGGTTACGGAGGTCAAACAGCAGGGGGAGGCGATTTTGCTGTACGTGGCCCAGCTGGACATGGAACAGGTGGGCAGGCTGGTAAAGCGGATGCAGGGGCGGGTGCTCTTAAGCGCGGGCAGCCGGCCGTACCTGAGTGTGAAGCTGCAGGGCCGCGAGCCTTTGGAGGCACTGGGGGAAGTGCTGGGGGCTATGGAAGAGGCCGGACGGGGGGACAGCCCCCTTGACAAGACCGGGGGTGGATGATATAATTTTCTGGTATTTATATAAAGGGAGGAAAGCGTATCTATATCTTAGCTGTGCGCAAGCTTGTGGGATGCGGCCATGCTCTGGTTTAGGAGGCTGTTTGGAATTTTAGGAGGGTGCATCATGGACCATAAGGATACGATTTTAGAAACGGGGCGGCTGGTTTTGCGGCGGTACCGGGAAAGCGATTTGCAGGATTTGTTTGAGTACCTGTCGGACCCGGAGGTGGTGCGGTACGAGCCCTATAAGCCCAAGACCCTGGAGGAAGCCCGGGAGGACCTTTCCTGGCGCGTTTCTACGGAGGAGATGGTGGCGGTGGAGCTGAAATCCAGCGGGAAAATGATTGGCAACGTGTATTTGGGCAGGCGGGATTTTGAGGCTTTGGAGATAGGCTATGTGTTTAACCGGGCCTATTGGGGCCAGGGGTTTGCCGCCGAAAGCTGCCGGGCCTTGATCGGCCTGGCTTTCCAGAAGGGCGTGCACCGGGTTTTTGCCGAGTGCGACCCCCAGAACCCGGCTTCCTGGCGTCTGCTGGAAGCTTTGGGTTTTAAGCGGGAAGGGCATTTGCGGCAGAACGTCTACTTTTGGGTAGACGGGGACGGGCGGCCTGTTTGGAAGGATACCTATGTATATGGGCTGCTGGCCGGCGGGGAAAATCAAAAAGCAAAATAAACGGTAGACAACCCGCCTTTTTTGCTGTATAATAAATGGGTATGGCAACCTTTGGCGAAACCCGTTCGGTTATGCATACAATTATAATTGTGAAAGGCATGATACCCATGAGAAACGTTTTGAAAAAAGCCCTGTGCCTGCTGCTTGCTTTGTGCATGGCAGCCAGCCTGGGGGCCTGCTACAGCGAGGACAACACCTGGGCCGCCAAGCATGGCGACGATGTAATGCCCATCGGCTCGTATATTTATTACCTGAGCAGCGCCTATACCGATGCGGGCAGCCGTGTTTCGGCCAACGATAAGATTTTGGAGGGCACCATTGACGGCCAGGGGGCCAAGGAGTGGATTAAGGACCGGGCTTTGGCGTATATTGGCGCTTATTACTATGTCTGCGACAAGTTTGACGAGCTGGGCCTTACCTTGACCGATGAGGACCGCAACGCCATTGAGAACGGGGCGTCTGCCTATTGGTCTTACTATAAGAGCGGCATGGAGGCCATGGGCATTTCGGAGGAATCCTTTACCAAGGCTTACGCCGAACAGAACGTGCGGGCCCAGCTGGTGCTGGAAGCCCTGTACGGCGAGGGCGGCGAAAAAGAGGTGCCGGAAAGCGAGATGCTGGACTATTACCAGGAGACGTACAGCAGCTATGAGTATATGTACGTTTCGAAGAGCAAGCTGGACGAGGACGGCAACAGCGTGGCCATCACCGACGAGGAGGCCCAGGGCATTTTGGATTCCCTGGACGATTTTTGTGAACGGATCAACAGCGAGGACATGACCTTGGCGGAGGCTTACAACGAATACTCCCAGATCTCGATGACGACCCCCAGCCACGAGGCCCCGGGGGCCATGAAGAAAAGCCAGATGCATCCCAACATCTCTTCGGCCCTGCCGGATATGGAGGACAATGAGGTAAAGGTCATTGAGGTGGAGACAGGCGTATACCTGCTGCAGAAGCTTTCGGTTGAGGAATATTTTGACACCCAGATGGAAGACGAGGCCCAGCGCTCTGCCCTGTTGACCGAGTATAAGGGCACAGAGTTTAACGAAGACGCCATGGAGCAGGGCAAGGCCCTGGCCGGCGTTGAGGTGAACGAAAAGGCCCTGAAGAAGATCCCGGTGGACAAGGTCGTTACCAATAAAGACCAGACCGGCGCTTCTGTAGCCCCCACCTCCAGCGGGGAGGACGAGGCGGAGTCTGAGGCAGAGGACGACGCTAAGGCGGCAAGCTCCCAAGCCAAGGCCGAATCGGAAGCCGCTTCTGAGGCCGGGTCAGAAAAGCAGTAAGAGGAATCTAAAAATAAGCAATTTCGACTTCTTGTACTCCTGGCGGCGCTGGGGGTACATTTTTATACAC
The DNA here is from genome assembly GCA_009917445.1 of bacterium D16-76. GTDB lineage: Bacteria > Bacillota > Clostridia > Oscillospirales > Acutalibacteraceae > Acutalibacter. The sequence goes on from QZEE01000003.1 coordinate 74,209, forward strand.
TTTTTTCTGTTTGCCCTGGTATGGCCCTTTACTTTTTGGAGGGGGGCGTGTATAATAAAGTGGTAATGCGCGCTTAAAATATTTGTACTTTTTTTGGGCGCCCTCCTATAAATTTGAGGGGGGAGGAGCATTCACATCAGGACATATTTGCAGGAGGTGAGAAATTTTGGCAAAAGACACCATGCAGGCCGTAAGCAAAGCGGAACAGGACGCCAAGCAAGCGGTACTGCGTGCCAAAGAGGAAGGCGAACAGCTGGTGGCGGAAGCGGCCCGGCAGGGCAAAGAGGCCATTGCCGGCGCGGTGAAGGAGGCCAAGAAAAAGGCCGACGTGCTGCGCGGGGTGGCCCGGGCCGACGCCGAGAAGCTGCGCGCCCAGTCTGTGCAGGCGCTGGAAGAGACCCAGCAGCGCCTGCAAGCCAGTGCCGGGGAGGCCCGCAGCCAGGTGGTGGGCGAGATCCGGAAAATCGTTTTGGGGCAGCCCTAAAAGGAGGTCGATGCAGATGGCGGTAGTGGAAATGAAGCGCGTGCATATTTACGCGCTGAAAAGCAACCGCAAAAAGATCCTGGAAATGCTGCAGCGCAGGGGCGCCGTAGAGGTTGACTCCCCAAAGGCCGCCGGGGAGCTCTTCTCCAAAACGGACACGGCCTCCGCACGGCAGACATTTGAAAAGAACGTACAGCTGATAGCCAATGCCGTTTCGGTGCTGGACGCTTACGCGCCCCCCCAGAAGGGCATGCTGGCTATGCTGGAGGGCCGCACGGCTATTTCCAAAAAGCAGTATGAGCAGACCGCCCAGGCAGCGCCTGAGGTGGTGAAGAAGGCGTCCAGGCTGGCGGCGCTGGGGAAAAAGATCGGGGACGAGGAAGCCGAGGTATTGAGGCTGGAAGCCCAGATTGAGGCCCTGCAGCCCTGGCTGGGCCTGGACATCTCTATGCGCACAAAGGGCACGGGCTCTACGGCGGTGTATATCGGGTCTTTTCCCGAGGAAATGACCGCCGGGGACCTGAAGCAGCGGCTGGCCCAGGCACTGCCCCAGGTTTCGGCCATAGAGGCCGAGGTGGTGAGCAGCCAGCCCCAGCAGGCCTGTGTGTTCGTCGTGTGCCACGCAAAGCACGCAACCGAGGTGGAAGGCGCCCTGCGGGGCATGGGCTTTACCTATCCGGCGGCGCCCTCGAAAAAGGCGCCGGCAGAGCGTGTGGAGGATTTGAAGGGGCGCATTCAGGCGGCCAAGGGCGAGGTGCGCAAGGCCCAGGACGAGATACGCTCTTTTGCGGCAGACCGGGAAAGCCTGCTGTTTACGGCGGACTATTTTACCATGCGCCGGGATAAGTACCAGGTGCTGGGGGACCTGTGGCAGAGCCCCCATGTGTTCTACCTGACGGGCTTTGTGCCCGCCAAAATCGCCCCCAGGCTGCAAAAGCAGCTGGAAGACGAGTACAGCGCCTTTGTGGAGCTGGAGGAGCCGGGGGAGGGCGAGGAGCTGCCGGTAAGGCTGGAAAACGGCTTCTTTGCCTCGGCGGTAGAAAGCGTTATAGAAGGCTACAGCCTGCCGGGCAAGTGGGAGGTTGACCCTTCGAAAGTCATGTGCGTGTTTTATTACGTGCTGTTCGGCATGATGCTGTCCGACGCCGCTTACGGCTTTTTGATCTCTTTGGTGTGCGGCATTGTGCTTTTAAAGTTCAAGAACATAGAAGACGGCCTGCGCAAGAGCATGCGGATGTTCTTCTTCTGCGGGTTGTCCACCATGTTCTGGGGCGTGATGTTCGGCAGCTATTTCGGGGACGCAATCCCGGTGATTGCCCGGACGTTCTTTGGCAAGGAAATCACCCTGGCGCCCCTGTGGTTTGAGCCCTTGAAGGAGCCCATGCGGCTGATGCTGTTTTCGTTCCTGCTGGGCATCATCCATTTGTTCGCGGGCCTGGCCATGCAGCTTTACCAGCTGTGCAGGCGCAAAAAATACGCGGACGCCCTGTACGACGTAGGCTTTTGGTACATGCTGGTGGGCGGGCTGATTATAGCCCTGGTAGGCAGCAGCATGTTCCAGGACATGATGAGCCTGAGCCTGAACATTCCCCCTGTTATCAGCACCGTTGCCATTGTGCTGGCGGGCATTGGGGCCGTGGGCATTGTGTGCACCAGCGGCCGGGAGAGCCGGGGCGTAAAGCGCTTCTTAAAGGGCCTTTACGGGCTTTACAACGTGTCCGGCTGGCTTTCGGATATCCTTTCCTATTCCCGCCTGCTGGCCTTGGGCCTTGCTACCGGCGTTATCGCCCAGGTGTTCAATATGCTGGGCACCATGGCGGGCGGCGGCGTAGTGGGGGCCATCCTGTTCATCCTGGTCTTTATTGTAGGCCACGTTCTCAACCTGCTCATCAATTTGCTGGGCGCATACGTACATACCAACCGTTTGCAGTACGTAGAGTTCTTCGGCAAATTTTATGAGGGCGGCGGGCAGAAGTTCGAGCCCTTTGCCGCCAAAACAAAATACTTTAAGATTACGGAGGAAAAGTAAAATGGACATCTCTAGCTTAGTATTTGATTGGGACCAGTTAGGCATCGTGTTCGCACTGGCCGGCGCTGTGCTGGCCGCACTTATGGGCGGCATCGGCTCTGCCGTTGGCGTTGGCATGACCGGCCAGGCCGCCGCAGGCGTTGTAACCGAGGACCCTTCCCAGTTCGGTAAGGTACTGATCCTTCAGCTGCTGCCCGGCACCCAGGGCATTTACGGCCTGCTCATCGGCTTCGTTACCTTGACCCAGATCGGCATCCTGGGCGGCAGCGCCGACCTGTCTTTGGCCAAGGGCCTGCTGTACCTGGCCGCCTGCCTGCCCATGGCTATTGTAGGCATGGTATCTGCCAAGTGGCAGGCACGGGCTTCCGTGTCCTCCATTTCCCTGGTGGCAAAGCGCCCCGACCAGTTCGGCAAGGCCATGATCTTCCCCGCCATGGTTGAGACCTACGCGGTTTTGGCCCTGCTGATCTCCATCCTCTCCATCACCAGCATCGGCGGCCTGTCCGTATGAGGGACCCGCTGAAAACGGAGAGAGAGGAGGGACTGGGATGACCGGACTGGAATCGATCATCAATCAAATAGCGGGGGACGCCCAGCAGGAGGCATCCGGCATTTTGGCGGAAGCAAAGGGCAAGGCCGAAAAGGCGGCCCAGGAAGCCAAAGAGGAAGCCAAGCGCCAGGCAGACGCCATTTTGCAAAAGGGCGAGCAGGACGCCAAGGAGATCCGGGAACGGGCGGAATCCGCCGCGGAGCTCTCGAAGCGCAACCAGATGCTCTCCTTTAAACAGGGCTTGATCCAAGAGGCCATAGAAGGCGCCCGGGTCGCCTTGGAAAGCGCCCCGGACAAAGAGTATTTCGACACGCTTTTACAGCTTTACAAGCGCTTTGCGCAAAAGGGCCAGGGGGAGCTGCAGCTGAACAAAAAGGACCTGGCCCGCTTGCCGGACGACTTTTTGGGCCGCATGAAAAAGGCCGTGCCAGAGGCGGACATGCACATTTCCCAGGCGCCGGCGGACATAGAGAGCGGCTTCCTTCTGGTGTATGGGGGCATGGACATCAACTGCACCTTCCGGGCGGTCTTTGAGGACGCCGCAGACGAGCTGCGGGACGCGGCCGGCCGGCTGCTGTTCCCGGTGGCATAAGCTGCCCACTAAGCATCAAAGAAAGGAATCCCATCTATGAGTGACGATTATATCTACGCGGTAGCGCGGGTGCGTGCCAGGGAGCTCGCCCTGCTGGGCCGTCAGGACATCGACCAGCTCATGGCCTGCAGGGGGTTCGACGAGTGCCTGCGGGTGCTCTCCGACAAGGGCTGGGGCGGCGGGTCCGGCAGCTCTGCCGAGGCGCTGCTGGCGGCGGAGGAGGAAAAGACCTGGGCTTTCATCCGGGAGCTGACAGACGACCTGACCCCCTTTGCCGTGCTGCTGTACCCTATTGACTACAACAACATCAAAGCCGCGGTAAAGTGCGTGGTAACAGACACCCAGCCCCAGGACGTATTCCTCAGCGGGGGTTCTGTAGACCCGGCGGTTATGGTGCGGTGTGTAAAGGAAAATGACTTTACGGCCCTGCCCCCCGCCATGGCGCAGGCTGCGGACGAAGCATACCACACCCTGCTGCAGACCGGCGACGGCCAGCTGTGTGACGTAATCCTGGACCGGGCCTGCTTGACAGACCTGCTGGAATGCGGCAAGGGGAGCAAGAACGAGCTTTTGGCCCAGTACGCGGAAATGCGGGTAGCGGTGGCGGATATCAAGACCGCGGTGCGCGCCTGCAGGACCGGCAAGTCGAAGGCCTTTATTGACGAGGCGCTGGCCCCCTGCGGCACGTTGGACGTATCTTCTTTGGCGGCTGCGGCCTGCAAAAGCGTGGAGGATATCTACGGGTACCTTAGCGCCACGCCCTACAGCGGGGCCGCCGAAAAGCTGAAGGAATCCTATTCGGCCTTTGAAAAATGGTGTGACGACCAGGTCATGGATCTCATCAAAGAGCAAAAGCGGAACCCCTTTACCGTAGGCCCGCTGTTCGCCTATGTACTGGCGAGGCAAAACGAGATCAGCACCGTGCGGATCATTTTGTCCGGCAAGCTCAACGAGCTGGACGACGGGATGATCCGGGAAAGGTTGAGGGAAATGTATGTATAAGATAGCCGTATTAGGCGACCGGGACAGCATCTACGGCTTTGCTGCCCTGGGCCTGGAGGTATTCCCCACGGCCAGCGCCGAAGAAGGGGCCAAGGCCCTGCGGAACCTGTGCGAGCAGGACTATGCCGTAATCTACATTACCGAAGCCATGGCCGAGGAGCTGGCCCCGGAGCTGGAACGCTGCCGGGAAAACCTTCTGCCGGCCGTCATCCCCATCCCCGGGGTGCATGGCAACACCGGCATGGGTATCCAAATGGTCAAGCACTCGGTAGAGCAGGCCGTAGGCTCGGACATCATATTCAACGAAAAGTAACGAAACCAGCCTTAAAAAGCAACACCACAAAATTCCAGCCGCCCCCGCCTTTGCCGAAAGAAGCGAAGTGTGGGAGCCCAGAGGGGCTGCTGCGTGCCAGTGGCACGCGCCCAGCAGCCGACCGGGCCGGCAGATAAGACGGCCCCCTCTGGTGGGGGCCCAAGGGGCGCGGCGGAAAATCATCGAGAAACGGGTGATCGAGAAACATGAGTAAAGGCACCATCAAAAAAGTGGCCGGACCTCTCGTTATCGCCAAGGGCATGCGCGATGCCAACATGTTTGACGTGGTGCGCGTAAGCGAACGGCGTTTGATCGGCGAGATCATCGAGATCCACGGCGACGAAGCCTCCATACAGGTATACGAGGAGACTTCGGGCCTTGCCCCCGGGGCCCCGGTAGAATCTACCGGCGAGCCCATGAGCGTGGAGCTGGGGCCTGGCCTTATCAGCAGCATCTACGACGGCATCCAGCGCCCGCTGGACGACATTATGAAGGTGGCGGGCAACAACCTTTCCCGCGGCGTGGAGGTCCCCTCTCTGAAGCGGGACGCCAAGTGGGAGTTTGTGCCCACCATGAAGGCCGGAGACCAGGTAAGCGGCGGCGATATCATCGGCACCGTGCAGGAGTCGGAGATCGTCAGCCATAAAATCATGGTACCCCCGGGGATCGTGGGCACCATCAAAGAGATCAAGGGCGGCACATATGTGGTCACCGACACCGTCTGCACCGTCACCAGCAAAGACGGCAAAGACGTGCCGGTAACCCTGATGCAGAAATGGCCTGTGCGCCGGGGCCGCCCCTACAAGCAGAAGCTGTCCCCTGACATGCCCCTGATTACCGGCCAGCGCGTGGTGGATACCCTGTTCCCCATTGCCAAGGGCGGCGTGGCGGCTGTGCCGGGCCCCTTCGGCAGCGGCAAGACCGTGGTGCAGCACCAGCTGGCCAAGTGGGCTGAGGCGGACATCGTGGTCTACATCGGATGCGGCGAACGCGGCAACGAGATGACCGACGTTCTAAACGAGTTCCCCGAGCTGGTGGACCCCAAAACCGGCCAGTCCCTGATGAAGCGCACGGTGCTTATCGCCAATACCTCTGACATGCCTGTGGCGGCCCGTGAGGCCTCTATCTACACCGGCATTACCATTGCCGAATACTTCCGGGACATGGGCTACTCTGTGGCCCTGATGGCCGATTCTACCTCCCGCTGGGCCGAGGCCTTGCGCGAGATGTCCGGCCGACTGGAAGAAATGCCCGGCGAAGAAGGCTACCCCGCTTACCTGGGCAGCCGCCTGGCCCAGTTCTACGAGCGCGCGGGCCGCGTAAAGACCCTGTGCTCGGAGGACCGGGAGGGCGCCCTGTCTGTTATCGGCGCGGTATCGCCTCCTGGCGGCGACATTTCCGAGCCTGTCTCCCAGGCCACCCTGCGCATTGTCAAGGTGTTCTGGAGCTTGGACTCCTCCCTGGCCTACAAGCGCCACTTCCCGGCTATCAACTGGCTTACCAGCTACTCCAACTACATGGACACCATGCAGGACTGGTTCAACCAGAACGCCGGCGAGGACTGGATTACCCTGCGCAACAAGCTGATGCGGCTTTTGCAGGATGAATCGGAGCTGGAGGAAATTGTACAGCTGGTTGGTATGGACGCCCTTTCCGCCCCGGACCGTTTGAAGCTGGAAGCCGCCCGGTCTATCCGCGAGGACTTCCTGCACCAGAACGCTTTCGACGACATCGACACCTACACCTCCTTGGAGAAGCAGCATGACATGATGCAGCTGATCATCGACTACTACGAAAAGGCTGCCGAGGCGCTGGGCGAGGGCGCGGACATCAACACCTTGATCGACCTGCCGGTGCGTGAGCAGATCGGCCGCTTTAAGTACACAGAGCCGGAGAAGGTCAAGGAAGTCTTCCAGGCGGTTTCCGCGCAGCTGGAAAAAGAACTTTATGACGCCAAACAGGCAAAGGAGGAATTCTGATGCCCAAGGAATATAGGACCATACAGGAGGTTGCCGGCCCCCTGATGCTGGTGCGGGACGTGGAGAACGTCGCCTATGACGAGCTGGCGGAAATCGAGCTTTTTAACGGCGAGAAGCGGCGCTGCAAGGTGCTGGAGATCAACGAGGGCAACGCCCTGGTGCAGCTGTTTGAAAACTCTACCGGTATCAACCTTTCCAACTCCAAGGTGCGCTTTTTGGGCCGCAGCATGGAGCTGGGTGTCAGCGAAGATATGCTGGGCCGCGTGTTTGACGGCCTGGGCCGCCCCATTGACGGCGGGCCTGACATCCTGCCCGACCGCCGGGCCGACATCAACGGCCTGCCCATGAACCCCGCCGCCCGCAACTATCCCCAGGAGTTTATCCAGACCGGCGTGTCTGCCATTGACGGCCTGAACACCCTGGTGCGTGGGCAGAAGCTGCCCATCTTCTCGGCCTCTGGCCTGCCCCATGCCCAGCTGGCGGCGCAGATTGCCCGCCAGGCCAAGGTGCGCGGCACCAACGACCCCTTTGTGGTTGTGTTCGCGGCCATGGGCATCACCTTCGAAGAATCCAACTTCTTCGTGGAGAGCTTTAAGGAGACCGGCGCTATCGACCGTACCGTTATGTTTGTGAACCTGGCAAACGACCCGGCTGTCGAGCGTATCGCCACCCCCCGCATGGCTTTGACCGCAGCGGAGTACCTGGCCTTTGAGAAGAATTACCACGTACTGGTTATTTTGACCGACATTACCAACTACGCCGACGCCCTGCGCGAAGTTTCGGCTGCCCGTAAGGAAGTGCCGGGCCGCCGCGGCTACCCTGGCTACATGTATACCGACTTGGCGCAGATGTACGAACGCGCCGGCCGCCAGAAGGGCAAGAACGGGTCTATTACCATGATCCCCATCCTGTCCATGCCTGAAGACGACAAGACCCACCCTATCCCCGACCTGACCGGGTATATTACCGAGGGCCAGATCATTTTGAGCCGCGAGCTGTACCGCAAGAACATCTCGCCGCCCATTGACGTGCTGCCCTCCCTGTCCCGTTTGAAGGATAAGGGCATTGGCGAGGGCCGTACCCGGGCCGACCACGCCGCCACCATGAACCAGCTGTTTGCGGCCTATGCCCGCGGCAAGGAAGCAAAGGAACTGATGGTGGTTTTGGGCGAGGCTGCCTTGACGGAGATCGACAAGCTGTACGCCAAGTTTGCGGACGCCTTTGAGACGGAGTATGTTTCCCAGGGGTATGAGTCCAACCGCGACATCGAGGGCACCCTGGACTTGGGCTGGAAGCTGCTTTCCATCCTGCCCAGGGGCGAGCTTAAGCGTATTAACGATAAGTTCCTCGACCAGTATTACGGAAAGGTGTGATGACCCTTGGCCGGCACACAAGTGAACCCAACCCGCATGGAGCTGACGCGCTTGAAGAAGAAGCTGGCTACCGCGACCAGGGGCCACAAGCTTTTGAAGGATAAGCGCGACGAGCTGATGCGCCAGTTTCTCGACAAGGTGCGGGAAAACAAGCGCCTGCGGGAACGTGTGGAAGAGGGCATAGGGGCGGCAAACAAGAATTTCCTGCTGGCCCGGGCCGGCATGCAGGACCAGGTGCTTAACACCGCCCTGCTGGCGCCTAAGCAGCGGGTGTCGCTGGAAAGCGAGGCCGAAAACGTGATGAGCGTAGAGATACCTAAGTTCACGTTTAAGACCCGCACCCCAGACCAGAATGATATTTTTTCTTACGGCTTTGCCTTTACCTCCAGCGACCTGGACGGCGCCGTGCAGTCTTTGGCAGACGTGTTTCCGGACATGCTGGCCCTGGCCGAGTGCGAAAAGGGCTGCCAGCTGATGGCGGTGGAGATTGAGAAGACCCGCCGCCGTGTAAACGCTTTGGAACACGTGATGATCCCGGAGCTGCAGGCGAACATCAAGTACATCTCCATGAAGCTGGACGAAAACGAGCGTTCCACACAGATCCGTTTGATGAAGGTCAAGGACATGATGCTGAAACAGGCCCATGGCTATGATGACCCTCTGAATTGACCCTACGATTTTAGACCTAGGGAACCCTCCCCAACCCCCGCGGCTCCTTTTAAAAGAAAGGGGAATATCCCCTTATGGGGATGTTTGGCCCAAAGATTATGTCGGGGTGGTTTGCGGATAAAAAAGGGCGGCAGGAAAAACCTGCCGCCCTCTTTTTCTGCTTTATTATTCTTCAGTAAACTGGTCTTTGCCCAGCCCGCACAGCGGGCATACCCAATCCTCGGGGATATCCTCGAACTTGGTGCCGGGGGCAATGCCGTTGTCCGGGTCGCCCAGGGCGGGGTCATAGCGGTAGCCGCAGGCTTCGCACACGTATACCATACTCGCGCCTCCTTTGCTTTTTGATAAGCCTATGATATGCTAGTTTCCTGCTTTTATTATTCCAGTATGGAAATATGGCGCCAAAATTCAGATTTGAACTTTTCTTATATTTTTTCGCACGATTTCTATTGAAGTTTTGGTGCTTCTGTGGTAAGATAATTTCAAAAGCAACGAATTTTGCAAGGAGGGCTTATGGCAGAAATAACGGTACGCCCCATGAGTCCGGCAGATTTCCCGGCTTTTGACCGCTTTGACGCGGCCCTGCATAAAATGCACCAGCAGGCCCGGCCAGACCTTTTTGCCCCCTGCGGGCACCTGTTTACCCTCCGGGAGTTCGAAGGGGTCCTGGACTCCCCCGATGAGATAGCCCTTATTGCCGAGGACGGCTGCAAGCCTGTTGGCATCTGCATGGCTACTATAAAGGAGCCGCCTCCCGCGCCGTTCCTCCACCCGGTAAAAGCCGCCCATATAGGCGACCTTTTTGTGGCGGAGGAGTACCGCCGTGCAGGCGTGGGAAAAGCCCTGGTCCTTGCTGCGCAGCGCGCGGCAAAGGAAAAGGGGGCCGGACGCGTGACCCTGATGGTATGGCCCTTTAACCAGGAGGCCTTGGGCTTTTATGAGAAGCTGGGGTTTTCCACCCGCAGCATTACCTTGGAAGCAGAGCTGTAAATTGAATCCGTCTTACTGTATTTGCGGCTTTTGTTTTAATATTCTTTTGGAGGAATACGCATTATGAAACTCGGTATTATTTCTGCCCCAGAAGCCCAGAGCTTTGACCGCGCCAAAGAGCTCGGCTTGGATTTTGTGGAGTTTGACTGCAACCCCCCTGCCTTTTTTGGCCGGCCGGTGGAAGAGCTGCACGCGGTTAAGGAAGAGCTGAAAGCCGCCAGCGAGCGTACTGGTGTGGAGGTGGGCGCGGTAGGCCGCTGGGCCAGCCGCATCCTGGACGAAAAGGGCCAGATCATCCCGGAGGAGTGGGAGGCTGTGAAGTCTGTCATCGATTTTGGCGCGTATTTGGGCGCCAAGCATTACCTGTGCAGCTGCGCCTATGTGAAGGAGATTTCTTACTATCAGAACATCACCTGCGCCATTAAGGTGCTTAACGACATTGTGGCCTATGCCAAGGAGAAGGGCATGGAGTGCGCGATTGTCAACTGCATTATGGGCAACAACTACATCCGCACCCCCGAGCAGTGGAAGCTGATTTTGAGCGAAGTGCCTGGGCTGGGCATTAAGTACGACCCCTCCCACAGCTTTGTCCATGGCGGCCAGAACGGCGCATACCTGGAAGAAGGGCTGGCGTGGGGCAAGCACTTTAAGTATTGCCATATTAAGGGCGTTATCCAGCGGGGCGAGTCCCAGGAGCCCGAGATGTGGGCCAAGCGCGCTTTGATGGAGAAATACCCTCAGCTGAAGGACGAGCCCGGCTTTGCGCCCAACCATGGCGACAACGACTGGTATGACAACCCCCCCGCTGGCATCGACGTTATCAACTGGCGGGCGTTCTTTGCCATCCTGTACAAGTATGGGTATGACGGCTATTTGGCTATTGAGCCCCACAGCGCAACTTGGCGCGGCGAAAAGGGCGAGAAGGGTTTGAAGTATACCATCAAGTATATCCGCGATTTGATGATCTAAGCTTAATACATAAAGAAAAGCCTGCCTCTGAGATGGGGCAGGCTTTTGGTTTTGGGTTAGAGATAGTAGCGGGGGTCGGTGCGGGTGCCGTTGGCGTAGACCTCGAAATGCAGGTGGTTGCCAAAGGAATAGCCGGTGCTGCCCACATAGCCGATAATCTGCCCGGCCTCTACGTACTGGCCCGGGTAGACCGCCAGGGAGCTGCAATGGGCGTAGCGGGTGGAAAAGGTCTCGTTGTGCCAAAGCAGCACGTTGTTGCCCCAGGAGTAGTGGAAGCTGGCCGAAAGCACCTGCCCGGCCTGGGCCGCCACAATGGGGGTGCCGTAGTCGGCCCAGATGTCCATGCCGTAGTGCATGTTGCCGTCGTTGTAGATGTCCCCGTAGTTGCCGATGATATGGCTGCTGCCAATGCCCGGCAGGGGCCAGCCAGGGGCAAAGTCCCCCCGCAGGCCTACCGAACTGCTGCCGGGGTCTGGCGGGACTGCGCCGCCGTTTGCAGCGGCCTTCTCCTCGGCCTCCTTGCGGCGGCGCTCTTCCTCGTTGCGCTCCTCAATGAGCCGCTGTAATTCGGCTTCCAGGGCCGCGTCCTCCTCCTCGTTTTGTGCCAGGGTGTCTTGGGTCATAAGCTTGCGGCCTTCCAGGTCGGCAATAAGGGCCTGGTTTTCATCGTACAGCCCCCCGAGCTCTTCCTGGGCGGCTTCCAGCTCCCGCTTGACCTGTGCTTCCTCTTCCCGCATGGTTTGCAGGCGTTCCCGGTCCTGCTGGGTCTTTTGCAGGTATTCTTCGATTTGCTGTACCAGCTTTTGGTCGTGCCGGGCCGTGGCCGAAAGGAGCTCGGCTTTCATGGAGAAATCTGTGAGGCTTTCCGCGCTAAGCAGGATTTCCAAGGTGCTGATAGAGCCGGTCATGTACAGGGCCCGAACCCGCTGGGAGAATATGTCCAAGGTCTGCTCATACTCTGCCTTTGAGAGCTCCAGCTTTTTTTCCAGGGCTACGATTTCCTGGTCCATCACCTGGATGGACTCCCGGGACACATCGATTTTCTGCTCGGTCAAGTCGATCTTCTGTTGTAGGGCCTGCTGGTATTCCAGGGCTTTGTCCTCGCTTTCCCGCAGGGCGGCCAGCTGGGCTTCCAGCTCTTGGTGCTCGGCGGCTAAGCGCTCTTGCTCGGCCTGAACCTCTTCAATGGTCTTAGCGGCCGCGCTGCCTGGGAACGCCAGCCACAAGGCCAGCAAAAGGGCCAGTGCCCGTACAGCTTTAGGTCTTTTTCTCATGTTGTGCCTCCTTCCGTTTCGTCTGGCTGGTTTTGCAGCCAGAGGGCCGCTTGGGACTGGGTTTGCGCTGCCAGCCGCTGCTTTTCCGGCTCTGGCAGGAAAGCCGCCTGGCAGGCGTTTTGCAGCAAGGCGAGCTCCTCCTCTGGGGTGACGCCCAGGCCGGTAAGCCTGTGGTACTCTTCCCACAGGGTGGTGCCGGAAACAGCCATGTTATCCGTATTTACCGTGCAGCACACCCCCTGGGCCAGATAGCGACGCAAAGGGAAATCCTGGGGGGCGGGCACGGCTTTTGTCTGCAAATTGCTGGTGTAGCAAAGCTCTAGGGGGACTTGGGCTGCGGCCAGCTTTTGGAGCAAGCCAGGGTCTTCCCCAGCGCGCACGCCGTGGCCGATACGGGCCGCGCCCATCTCCAAAGCCGCGTAGACGCTTTCCGGGCCAGCGGCCTCCCCGGCGTGGAGGGTGAAGGGCAGGCCCAGGGATCGGGCATAGTCAAAAAGGGGCCGGTACTGCCCGGTAGGGTAAAGGGCTTCGGCTCCGGCTAAGTCGCAGGCACAGACGCCCTGGCCCAAAAGGGCGCAAGCGGTTTCCAGGGTGCCGCGGTTTAGGGGGTCTTCGCCGCCGCGCATGCAGCATAGTATGACTTGGGCATGTAGGGGGGAGGCCGCCGCGCCTTTGCACACGGCTTCGGCGGCTTGGCGCTGGGTGAGCCCCTGGCGGGTGTGCAGCTGGGGGGCAAAGCGGAGCTCGGCATAAAGCAAGCCCTGCCCGTGCAGCCGCGTACACAGGGAATAGGCGGCTTTTTCCAGGGCCCAGGCGCTTTGCAGCAGGGCCAGGGGCAGGTCAAAGCATGTCAAGTAGTCGCCCAGGCTTTGGCAGCTTGCCGGGGCGCGCAGGGCCTTTTCCAAGTCGCCGGGCAGGGGGAGGCGCTGGGCTTGGGCCAGCTGGGCGGCCAGGTGTGGGGACAGGGAACCATCCAGATGCAGGTGCAGGTCGATCATGGTTTTTCCCCCTTTATACAGAATTTGACATAACACATCTTATCACAAAAGGCCGAAAAAGTCAAAACCCGGTTAGAATTTTGGGTAAAAAGGGAGATGGCCGGGTTTTGCGGGAAAAAGGGATTGACAAGTTGGTTAGTATATGCTAAACCTAATAGGGGAGCAAAACCCAACGAACCTTGAACAAGGGAGGGAAAGGCATGACGTTACAGGAAGGGATGCCCGGGGGCCGTTACCGGGTGCAGGGCACAGCGCTGCCCCTGGGGCTGGCCCGGCGCCTGCAGGCCCTGGGGATGACCCACGGGTGCCCGGTGCAGGTGCTGCGGAAAAAGCGGCGGGGGGCCATGATCATAAAAATACGGGGGAGCCGGTTTGCCTTGGGGCAGGCGGTGTCCACGCGGATTTTAGTAGAGGAGGAATAAGGATGGCACAGGAGCATGGGAAGGCGGGGCAGCCTTCGGTTTCCATTGGCTTTGCGGGCAACCCCAACTGCGGGAAAACCACCCTGTTTAACGCCTACACCGGGGCCAACCTAAAAGTGGCCAATTGGCCGGGCGTTACGGTGGAAAAGAAGGAGGGGCGGTTCCGGCTGCACAACCACGAATACCGGCTGGTGGACCTGCCGGGGGCTTACAGCTTGACCTCTTACACGATGGAGGAGCAGGTGACCCGGCAGTACATTTTAAGCGACGAGGTGGATGTGATTATCGACGTGGCGGACGCCTCGGCTTTGGAGCGGAACCTTTACTTAACCCTGCAGCTTATTGAGCTGGGCAAGCCGGTGATCTTGGCCCTGAACATGATGGACATTGTGGAGAAGCGGGGCATGGAGATCGACACCCACCGCCTGCCGGAGATGCTGGGCATACCGGTGATCCCGGTGTCGGCCCGGCGCAAGACGGGGCTGGACATTTTGATGCACGCCGCCGCCCACCACCACGGGCAGGGGGAAGAGGCCATGCCCCTGATACACCACCACGGCGGGGCAGAGGGCCCGGCCCGCACTAGTGCCACCCGGCACAAGCACCAGCACCATAAGGAATTCGCCATGGTGTACAGCGATGGCATTGAGGACAAAATCGACCAGCTTATGGAGCGGCTGGAAAAGCAGTACCCGGGCCTGCAAAACCCCCGGTGGCATGCCATCAAGCTTTTAGAGAACGACCCGGAAATCACCAAGGCCTTCCCCTTGGAGGGCCCGGCGGTGCTGGACCGCAGCTACGAGCAGGACATCATCAATGAGAAATACGATTTTATTAAAGAGGTCATTGACGAGGTGCTTGTCAATAAAGACAAAAAAGCCGCCGTCACCGACCGAGCGGATGAAGTCTTCACCCACCCGGTGTGGGGGCTGCCTATCTTCCTGCTGATTATGGCCCTGGTGTTCTTCCTCACCTTTACCATAGGCGACTGGCTGAAAGGCTACTTTGAATGGGGGCTGGAGGTTTTCTCCGGCGGGGTGCTTTCGGGGCTGGAATTTTTGCAGGTGGCCCCGCCCCTGATTTCCCTGCTGGTAGACGGCATTATCGCCGGCGTGGGGGGCATATTGACCTTCCTGCCCAACATCGTCATCCTGTTTTTGGCCCTGGCTTTCTTAGAGGACAGCGGCTATATGGCCCGGGTGGCCTATGTAATGGACGGCATTATGGGGCGGCTGGGGCTTTCGGGCCGGTCGTTTATCCCTATGATTTTAGGCTTTGGCTGCACCGTGCCGGCTATTATGGCGTCCCGGGCGCTGGAAAACAAAAAGGACCGCTTTAAGACCATGCTGATTACGCCCTTTATGTCTTGCAGCGCCCGTCTGCCCATCTATGTCCTGTTCTCCCAGCTGTTCTTTGGCGGGTATGCTATGCTGGCGGCTTACTCCATGTACGTGCTGGGCCTGGTTGTAGCGGTGCTGGTGGCCCTGCTCATCCACCTGTTTGACCGCAAATCTGAAGAGGAAAAGGCCCTGTCCGGGGGCAGCGCCCTTCTCATCGAGCTGCCGGAGTACAAGGCCCCCAGCGCCCATACCATTTTCATCTACGTGTGGGAAAAGGTGAAGGACTACCTGACCAAAGCGGGCACCACCATTTTCGTAGCCTCCATCTTCATGTGGTTCCTGCTGAATTTCGGCCCCCAGGGCTACTCCCAGGACATGTCCCAGACCTTTGGCTCCCAGCTGGGCCAGTTTATCGTGCCTTTCTTTGCCCCTATTGGGCTGGGATTCTGGCAGATCGTAGTGGCGCTGATTGCGGGCATTTCCGCCAAAGAGGTCGTGGTTTCCTCCTGCGCGGTGCTGTTTAGTGTCTCCAACGTCACTTCGCCCGCCGGCATGGAGGCCCTCTCCGGGGTTTTGGCGTCCATAGGCTTTGGGCCGCTGAACGCTTACGCGCTTATGACCTTCTCCCTGCTGTATGTGCCCTGCGCGGCCACGCTGGCTACTATCAAGCGGGAGTCGGGCAGCTGGGGATGGACGTTGTTTTCAGCGGCTTTCCAGATCATGACCGCATGGGTAGCTACTTTTATAGTATACAACGTAGGGGCCCTTTTCTTGTGAAAGGGCCCCTACGGGGTTAGTATGGGTCAAAACAGATATCCATATCGACGGTGGTGGTGATGCCCGGCACCGTACCCTGGTCGGTGTACTGCCAGATGCGGAAGTCATAATACCAGCTGGGGGCCTTTTGGTATTCGGCCAGCCAGATGGGGTAATCCTTTACCTTGTCCATGTCAAAAAAGCGGTAGCCCATGTTTTTGTTGGTGTAGAAGCAGGGGTTGTAGCCCGCTTCCTTTACCCGGCGGCAAAAGGCCGCGCCATAGGCGGCTACGTCTGCGCCCTGGGCGTCGTAGGCCCGCAGGTCTTCAGCAGGCAGGGTGTCGCTGGGGACGGGGTTCTCCCAGTCAAACACAATGGGGTAGGTAAGCGTCCGGCCGTCCAGGACTGACAGGACGTAATCGGCCTCGGCTTCGGCTTCGGCCTCGCTGATAGCCTGGGAGAAGAAGTACACCCCCACCGGTATGCCCGCGGCGGTAGCCCCCTGGTAGTTTTGCTCGAAGCGTTCATCGGTTACCAGCAGGCCCTGGGTCATGCCCCGGTAGCCGATGCGGATAAAGGCAAAGTCTACCATGCCGGAGGACTGCACCTGGGCCCAGTCGATCTCCCCCTGGAACTCGGAAACATCAATGCCTTTTACGGCCTTGCCGTCGTCGTAGCGGATGAAGCGGCCCTCGTCCTTGAATTTCGCCGTGTCGTATTGGCAGGCGGGCAGGTCATACTTGGGTATGAGCACGGTGCCATTGTAAAGGTCTTCCACTTGCAGCATGTTGTCCGGTATCATCGGGGTGGGGGCGGAGGGCTCTGCCTGGGGCCCGGCGGCGTGCAGGATATAGGCCAGGGCAATCGCCATGATCACCAGCGCCACCAAGGCGCAGCAGGCGGGCAGCAGCCATTTTTGATACCGTCTGAAAAGGATGGCCGCCTTGCCGGGCGGCCGTTTTCTGCGTGTTGCCATAAGATCCCCTTTCTCTTGTCCGATCAGTTTTTGTATTCTTTTAGGCTCAGGGTGACCGGCACCTGGCTTTCGATGCCAGGCACCTTGCCCTCCTTCGTGTACTGCCACATGTCGAATTTGTAGTAGAAGCTGGGAGCGGGCCGGGGCTCGGCGTACCACATGTCGTACTCAGAAAGCCGCGACAGGTCTAAGCTGTCGTAGGCCATGTCCTTGTCGCAGTAGAAGCTGGTCTTATACCCCACGGTTTTCACCTTTTTGCAAAAGGTCTGGATAAACCCGGTAACCTGGCCGCCGTTGCAGCGCACGGTGCGGGACTTCTCGTCCACGTCCCCATCCGACTTGCGGTCGTATTCCCAGTAAAAGGCAACGGGATATGTCATCACATAGGGGCGGATCTGTTCTAAGACAAAGGTAGCTTCCTGGTCGGCCTCGGCTTCCGAGACAGCCTTGGAGTAAAAATAGACCCCCACAGGCAGGCCGGCATCTGAAGCGCCCTTTATGTTTTCCTCAAACTTTGCGTCCAGGCAGATGCGGCCCTTGCCCTTCTCCCGGTAGCCTACCCGGATCATGGCAAAGTCTACATTGCTGGCGGCTACAGAGGCCCAGTCAATGTCGCCGGCCTTCTGGTTCACGTTAATGCCGATCAGGGAAACGCCCTCGCTGCCCGTGTAGGTGACAACGCCCTTGTCCTCCTTAAAGTCCTCGGGGTTAAAGGTGTTTACCGGTATATTGTAATAGGGGATGGTCATATCCCCTTCGTACATGTCGTTGACCTTTGCTGTGGCGCCGTCTTTCTCAATGAGCTCTACCGCGCTGGTGCGGGGCCCACGGGCCAGCATGACAGCCGAGATCGTGATGATAAGCACCACCAGCAGCGCCGTTATCCCCAAAAAAAGGTTCTTTTTTCCAAAGCTTCCCATAAAACGGGTCCCCCTTCCAACTTTATCCAAAAAAGAGCCTACCGCCCCCGCAGCTGGTCCAGATGCTTGGCCTTCTCAAAGGCCCGGTACAAAAAGACGTCCGGCGGCAGCTCCTGATAGTCCCAATACATGGGCTCTAAAGCCGTCATCCCTTTATAGCCAGCGGCGGCCACCTGGCCCATTACCTTGGCCCAGGGGATGTCCCCGTCAAAGGGCAGGCGGTGCTGTACACAGCAGCTGCGGCTGGAGCCGCTGTTGTCGTGCAGGTGCAGGGCCATAAGCCTGTGGCCGTAAAGGCCCAGCAGGTCCGCCTGGGGGGTGTCGTTGTAATGGTGGCAGCAGTCGTAGCACAGCCCCAGCCGGGGGGAGGGGATGGAAGAAAATAAAGCCGCCAGGTTCTGGACGTTTTGCAGGTTTTCCAGGGCCAGGTCCACCCCCAGGTCTTCGGCCCGGGCCACCAGGCGCTCCATGCGGGCTAAGCCCGCAGTGGTTATGGGGAAGTCATCTATGGGTACGTGCATGACCAGGGTAGGCACCTGGAACTCCTGGCAGTCCTTTAAACAAACCATGTACCGCTGGGCCAGTTCGTCCCCAGCCAGGGTATCTTCCCACAGGGCTTGCTGCCCCTCGGTAGGGGCGTGTATATTCTCAACGGAAAGCCCAGCCTCCCGGGCGATTACCGGGGCCAGGCGGTAGTCGGACCCACGGCCCAGGCGGCGGCCCCACAGCAGCATGACACTGGTAAACCCGGCCTTTTTAATGAGGCCGTACCGTTCTTCCATGGTCAGCCGGTAGCCAAACCAATCAAAGATTGAAAGCATTTGCCACCCTCCCAGCAGACAGTAAGGGCCAAATGCCCTATTATCCGCAGTTTACCCTTATTATACAGGAAAATTGTCGAAAGTGCAACCGATAATAGCTATTTCCCTCAATTTGGCGGGCATAAAAGTGACGGGGGCTGGGTATGGGGAAAGTTTCGTCCACCTTTTCAAAGGTGGTGGGGTTTTCAGGGGCAAAGCCCCTAAACCGCCGGAGGCCCTTGCCCGGGCCGGTTTTTTTTGGTATAATAGCTGTTAACCCTATGGGCGCTAGGCTTTGGCTGGCGCCGGACTCAGAAAGGAAGGAACCATGGAAATACGAGAATTGGCACTGGAAGAAATGCAGGAGATTTACAACACCCATATGGAAAAGGATTTCCCCCCCAGCGAGCTGCGCCCCTTTGGCAGCATCTGCCAGCTGACGGGGGAGGGGCTCTACCGGTCTTTTGGCTGCTTTGAGGGCGGCCTTGCCGGGTACGCCACCTTTGCTATAGCGGCCAAGGGGCCCGGCCTTTTGCTGGACTACCTGGCGGTAGATGCCGGGAGGCGGGGGCAGGGGATAGGGTCCCGGTTTTTGCCGGGCCTGCGGGAGTTGGCCGGGCCCCTGGGCGCCGGGTATTTTCTCATTGAGGTAGAAAGCCTGGAATCGGCCCAGACCCCGGCCCAGACGGAAGAGCGCACCCGGCGCATCCAGTTTTATAAGGGCTGCGGTTGCCAGGAGACACGGGTCTACTCCTACCTTTTCGGTGTAGAATATCAAATCCTTATTTTGCCCCTGGAGGGCCAGGCTCCCTCGGACAACCAGGTGGAGGACGCTTTGCAGAACGTGTACCGCACCATTGTGCCGCCGCTGGTGGGGGAAAGCGAAGAGGCTTACGCCCAGGTCTGCCGCTGCTACAGGCGTTAGGGGGGCTTATGAAATATACCCTTTCTATCCTGGTGGAAAACCAGCCGGGCGTACTCTCGAAAGTCGTGGGGCTGTTTTCGCGCCGGGGCTACAACATCGACAGCGTGGCCGTGGGGGCCACGGAAGACCCCACTATGTCCTGCATCACCATTGTGGGGCAGGGGGACGATTACATTTTGGAGCAGGTGGAAAAGCAGCTGAACAAGGTGATCCCGGTCATCAAGGTGCGTTCCCTTTCGCCGGACGCGGTAGAGGCAGAGCTGCTGCTGGTAAAGGTGGGCTGCGAGGCCCAAAGCCTGGCGGAAATCAACCAGATCGCGGCCTTGATGAAGGCGGAAGTGGCGGACGTGTCGAAAAGTGCGGTAACCCTGCGCTTTGCCGGGGAGCATGAAAAGTGCGACACCCTCTGTGACCTGCTGCGGCCCTACGGCATAAAAGAGCTGGCCCGTACCGGCATTATCGCCCTGGACCGGGGCTGATTAAAAAGGTGGATGGGATTTCTCCCACCCACCTTTTTAATCTACAAGGGCGTTGCGCTTTTTTAGGTAGAGCAGCAGGCCGGTCAAGTCGGCCAGGGCCCACCCAATGGGGATGGACCACCAGATGCCCACCACCCCGATAGCGGGCACCGCCGACAGTACATAAGACAGCGCCACCCGGGTGCCCAGGGAAATGACCGTAAGTACCACCGACACCGCCGGACGCCCCAGGGCCCGGTACAGCCCATACAGCAGGAACAGGCAGCCGATGCCGCAGTAAAAGGGCCCAATAATATGCAGGTATGTAATGCCTTGGGCCAGGATGGCGGTTTCCGATGGGTCTACGAAAATGAGCATAAGGGGCTTTGCCAAAAACCACAGCGCCAGCGAGACCGCCAGGCAGTAGGCAACCGATGTAAGCACCGCGCACCGCACCCCCTGCTTGATGCGCCCCGTCTGCCCGGCCCCCTTGTTTTGGGCAATAAAGGTGGAGAAGGCGTTGCCGTACTCCTGGGCGGGCATGTAGGCAAAGGAGTCGATCTTGACCCCCGCCGCAAAAGCCGCCATCACCGTAGTGCCGAAGCTGTTTACCAGCCCCTGCACCATGAGGATGCCCAGGTTCATCACCGACTGCTGCAGGCAGGTTAAAAAGGAGTACCGGACGATTTCGCCCAGGCAGGCTTTTTCCAGCCGCAGACCGCCCAGGGCCTTGCGCAAGTCCGGGTTTTTCCACAGGGTATACAGGGCGATGCCCGCCCCGGAAACGTACTGGGCCGCCACCGTAGCCACCGCCGCGCCGGCGGCCCCCTGGCCCCATACGGCCACCAGCAGGATATCCAGGCCGATGTTCAGCGCTGTAGAGACCCCCAAAAACAGCAGGGGCACCACCGAATCCCCCAGGGCCTTTAAATAGGCCCCAAAAAAGTTATAGACCGCTATAGCGGGTATGCCCCAGAAAACCAGCACCATATAGGTGCGGGTCATGGCCGCGATCTCCCTGGGGATGTTCATCCAGGCCATAATGGCGTCTACACCCCACAGGGCCCCGGCCGTAAGCAGGGCCCCCAGGGCCATGGTAAGGGCAAAGGCCGCCCGGATGCTGGCTTTCAGCCTCCCGGGGTCCCCGCGGCCAAAGCACAGGGAAAAAACCACCCCGCTGCCCATGCACAGCCCCAGCAGGACAGACGTTAAAAACGTCATAAGCGCAAAGGCCGAGCCTACCGCCGCCAGGGCCCCGGGCCCTACGAACCGGCCTACCACCCAGGTGTCCACCAGGTTATAGCCCTGCTGCAGCAGGTTGCCCAAGATCATGGGCAGGGCGAAAACGCACAGGGTGTGGAACACCGGGCCCTTTGTCAAATCCCGTTGGAACACGCCTTACGCCTCCTTTCCCACAGGGTTTTTCTGGGTAAATAGAAACGAGCCTATGGCCACCGACACCGCCAGGTTCAGGGAATCCACCGCAGGGCCTTGGGGGATAAACAGGCTTTGCCCGTAGCTTTGGTACACCGGCGGCAGGCCCGTGGCCTCGTTGCCGAACACCAGGGTGTAGCAGGGTACCGCGGGGCAGCTTTCCGGGGTGAGCACCCGGGCCCCGTCCAGCATAAAGGGGTAGACGCTGCGCCCGGCCCCGTGGGCGGCCAGGTAATCGGGGAAGCTGTCAAACCCTTCCACTTCCAGCTGGAAAGCCGCTCCCATGCTGGCCCGCAGGGTTTTGGGGTTCCACCAGTCCGCGCCGCCGCCGATAATGGCTAGGTCCCGTATGCCAAAGCCCAGCAGCGTGCGCATGATGGTGCCCAGGTTCCCCATGTCCGCCGGCTCTGCCAGGGCAACATGGGGTGCGCCCGGCCGCAGGGAGCCGGGGTATTTGTTAAATTCCCCGGCGGCATAGCACACTTCCTTTTGGGCGATGCGCTCTAAGGCCCGCGGCCACAGCAGGCAGGGGACGCCCAGCCCCTGGCACAGCCCGCGCAGCTTGTCCTGCTCCCGGAAATCCTCCCGGTAGTACACGGCCCGCACCTGCCCGGGCCGGTGCTTCAGCAGCTCGAAGGTGGGGAAGGGCCCCAGGGCATAGGAGTGCCCGAAATCCTTTTTATACTTTTTAGGCAGTTCCCTTTGTTCCATAGGGGCCTCCTTTAATGCCTGGGCTTATAGTGGCTGCCGCCCCGCCTGGTCGGTTTTTCGGGACGCTGCCGCCTGGGCGCTGCCAGGGGTTCTTCCTCTTTCCCTTCCAGAGCCGCCACAATAGGCCGTTCCCGCACAGGCTGGCGGGGCGGGGGGGCGGGCAAGGGGGCGTCTTCTTCCTCGTCTTCGTAATCGTCCAGCTCCCGGCGGCGCCTGGGGGCCGGGGCGCTGCGCCTGGGCGCGGGGGGGTCATAGGGCTCTTGGCCGTAGTCCACTAAGGGGCCTTCCAGCTTGGCGCTCCCCCCTGCCAGCAGAGAGGGGATAAGCAGCACCGCCAGCGCCAGCACCACCAGCACGGCCAGGCCTATCGGCGAATACAAGAACTCAGCTAAGGCCCCGCACCCGGGCAGGTAGGTGACGCACACCCCTTCTACCTGCCGGGGGTCCAGGAAATTCACATCCGGCTGGCCAAAGGCTTCCTGCTGGGTGATGTACATTTCCTCACTGGTGCCCACCACCCGGCGCAGGGTCAAAGCGCCGTCTATGCGGAAAGCCACAATGTCCCCCGGCTGGCTTTCCGGGCCTACCCGCAAAATCGCCAGGTCCCCCGGGTACAGCGAGGGCGTCATTTCCCCGTTGGAGACTGTAAAGGGCGCGTAGCCCAACAGCACAGGGGGCTCCTCTTTTTTCACAGCCGAGCTGAAAAGCAGCATCCCGCTTGCCAGGATGAGCACCCCCATCAGCAGCCCCAGCACGGCCCGCACCAACCACAGTAAAGCTTTCATCTTACCCCAGCCTCTTTTCCATAACAAAATTTTCCAAAGCCATCGCCTGCCCCGTAACCGGGTGGGGCCTTTCCACCGTCTGCTTTTGTTTGACTTGGTACCCCTGCCCCTCAAAGAACCCCACCGCGCACAGGGAAGCATGGGTGGTTATGGCAGCCTCCCCGGACTCGGCGGCTTTTGCTTCCAGCGCCGAGGCAAGGGCCTTGGCCACCCCCTGCCCCTGGAAGTCCTGGTGGACATAAAGCCGGTCTAAATACCCGCCATCCAAATCGCCGAAGCCTACCACGCGCCCCTCATCGTCCACTGCCACCAGGGTAAAGTGTTCGGCCAGCGACCGCCCCCACTGGGCGCGCCGCAGTTCGTCCATGGGCGGGGCCCAGGCCTCCACCTGTTCCCGGCTGTATTCCATCTGGCAGACCGTGTGCACCGTCCCCATAAACAGGCGGCACACGTCCTCCAAGTCTTCCTCCGCAAACCGGCGCACCGAAAAGGCCCGTTTCTCCCCCTTGGGCAGCTTCACATGGCGCAATAGCCACAGGGCCACCCCGTCCTCCTCGTTGCCGCCAATGACCTCCGTGGCCGCTTCCTTTACCGCCGGCACTGCGTTCCCAACGGCGCAGGCCACGTCCGCCGCCGCAAACAGCGGCAGGTCGTTGACCGCGTCCCCAAAAGCCACCATCCGCTCGCACCCCAAAATTTCCTTCAGCCGCCCCGCCGCCTGGGCTTTAGTCGCCGCCTTCGGCATCATTTCCAGCCAGTATTCCTCCCGGTACAGCTCTTGCTGAAAGGTCACCGTTATCCACGGCAGCCCCTTTGCCAACTCATACAACGGTTCCAGCGCTTCCCGTTCCCCTATAAACGTATAGTAGAACGCCTCCCCGCAAAACAGGCCGTCTTCATCCTCTACAGGCCGCAGGCGCTTGTCCCACTCCCTGTTTTGCAGATAGTACGACTGCCCCGGCGTCTCCCTCCCCACAATCCAGGAGAGCTTCTCTACCCCGTCTATAAAAGCATACACCACCGGCCACAGCCCTAGGCCCTCTGCCTGCTGCCGCACCCACTGGCGCTCTTCAGCGGTAAAGCTTACCGAGCTCAGCGGCTTGCCCCCAGGCCCGTCCAAAATGAACGCCCCGTTGTATACGATCACCGGCAGCTTTTTTGTCAGCCCCGCCGTTACCCGCACCGCCGAGTGCTCCGACCGCGCCGTGGCATAGGTGAACTTCATGCCCCGATCGATTAGGCTGTTTAGCGCCCATATGGTGAAGTCGGACAGCTTTTCGTTTTTTCCCAGCAGTGTGCCGTCTAGGTCGCTTACGTATAGTGTCATGGTTTTTACCTCCATAAGACCTCGGGACGCTGTCCCGAACCCTGCAAACCTTTTTGGGAAAAAGGTTTGATCCAAAAACTTCTGCGCTTCCCGTTAGGCCGCCCGCCTGGGCCGCTGCGCGGCCTGCGCCAGATTCCCGCGCCCGTCTCCGAGAGCAAGCTCTCTGCGGCGGTCACGGGAATCTGGCTTGTTCCCCTGTGGGGAACCGGGCGGGCTCTATTGGGGATTAGGGTCTGTTTTAAAACAGACCCTAGGGCAGTAGGCTCTATTATAGAAAAGCGCGATTTCATAGGGACTCTGAAATCGCGTATTTTCCGGGGCTTTACACGGCCGGCTTTTGGCTTTGCTGCATTTAGGAGGCATAGCGCTTGCATATTTCGTAGATTTCGCCTGTTTTCAGCCAGTTGCGAAGCGTTTGCAGCCCTTCTTCATTTTGGGGGCATGGCAAGTACCGTTTCATGTAGCCGCCGGCGGCATATTTTTCCTTCATGTGCGCTACGGCCCGCTGGATTTGTTCCTCGCCGGTCAAGCCTGAGTAATGCTTGTACCCATATTCCAGGCACCGTTCTACAATCCTTTCCGGCACAATGTCCCGGTCTGCCTCGCTTACAATGCGCCCGTACACGCTTCGCGGTTCCCGCCCTGCCGACGCCCGGTGGTCTTCCACCGCCTCCCGCATGACGGTTAGCTGCCCTGCTGTAAACCAGGTGCGCAGCTTTTCGTCTGCCATAAGGTACTGGCCCGAAGCCACCCCGTGGTTTTCCCGGCCAAACTGCAGGCCGGTATCGTGGTAAGCTGCTATGGCGTATACCATGTTGGCGTCAACCTGGCCGTAAAGCTCCCGGGCAGCGGGTATTAGCTCAAAACTGTTTTGGATTACATGCTGCACATGTTCCGGCCCGTGGGCCTGGTCAAATCCCCGGTACAAGGGCAAAATGGTTTCCTCTATGTACGTCCGTAAGTCTTTGTTGATTTCTTCCATCACCTGTGCATCCTTTCCTTTTACAGATTCGTGTACGGCAGCCGCATTTATAGTATACCATCAAACCCCGCCGGAGTTCCCGGTACCCCTGCACAGCAGGGGGCGAGCGCTTCGCGCGAGAGGGACACTCCCAAGTGTTCGATAGAACACATTATACCATATCCCCCCAGCGCTTTCAATTGCCAAATGGTATTTTCTAAACCGCCCGCAAAAAAGAACAGCCCCCCGGCAGAGGGGGGCCAATCTATAAAAAGGAGAAACCTATTCTTTCAGTTCCCGCAAAATCGGGAGTAAAGCGTCCAGCACGGCCTTATAGCCGTCGGCGTACATGTGCATGCCCTCTACGGTGTAAGCGGCATTTAACCGGCCTTGGCTGTCCTTAATGCCGGCGTTCAAGTCGTAAAAATCCGCCCCCATTTTTTCGGCCAAATTTTTTGCCGCCTGATTCGCTTTTTCCAACACCCCATTGGTGCGGAACCGCAAAGCCTGCGCTATATGCGGGTCGCCTGCGGCCTCCGCATTTATGGGGTAATAGGCCAACAGATGTAAGTGAACCCCGGGCAGCGCCTGTAAGATTTTTTGTAAGATGGTTTCATAGCGCCCCATCATTTCCGGCAGGGAGTAATCGGGCCCGTTCATGTCGTTTGTGCCGATGTTGATGAATACGTGGGCTGGCTGCAAATCCAAAACGCAGACGTCCAGCATCTCTAAAAGCTGGGTGGTAACAAAGCCGCCGATGCCCCGGTTATAGACCTGGTAGGGCAAATCCTCCCCCTGTACCAGCTCGTAAAGAGGGAACTGTTCCATGAGGCTGGAGCCGGCGAACACGATCTGCCCCGGCTTCACAAACCGGTTTAGCCGCCGGTAATTTTCAATTTTCTGCTGTACCTGCCTGTGGCCAAATTCCTCCATAAAAAGCTGAATGGCTTCCTCTGTTTGAGACATAAAAATCCCCCCTGATTATAACGCTTTGCAGCTGCGATTATGGTAAGAAGCACATAAAAAGTTTTGGCAAACACGCGAGGCCGGCTTTGCCGGAATCGCGCTTTTTCAAAATAGAGAAGGTATCTAAAATATAGCAGGAGCCCGCCCGGTTTTCCGCAGGAAAACAAGCCGATTTCGAACAGCCGCCAGAGGGAGCCCGCTCCCGGAAGCGGATGTGCGAAATCGGTGCAGGCCGCGCAAGCGGCCCTGGCGGGCGGCGTAGGGTAGACTGCCAAGGAATACGCGGTCCAGGGGCGTTAGGCCCCTGGCGGGGTTTGGGGCAGGGCCCCAAGGTCTTACAGCCCCAAAGCCCGCTGCCGGGAAGCCTCATAAAGCAGCACGGTGCAGGCGCAGGCCACGTTAAAAGAGGAAGCGGCGCACCCCTCTGCCATAGGGATGGTGCAAAGGGTGTCGCAGGCGTCCTTAAAAGCGTAGCAAAGCCCGTCGGTTTCGTTGCCCACCATAAGGAGCAAGGGGCCGGAAAGGTCTTCGCCATAAAGGGGCGACTGCTGGTGGGCTGTGGTGCCCAGCACCCGCAAGGCTGGGTAGCGGGCGCGCATGCGGCGGATGAAGTCCAGCACAGAGCGGTTGTCTGCCGCGTGTATAGCTGGGACGCGGAAGAAGGAGCCCATGGAAGCGCCTACCACCCCGGGGTCGTAAAGGTCCACCCCGTGGCCGGTTAGGATAAGCCCGCTGGCGCCCAAAGCATCGCAAGAGCGGAGGATGGAGCCCAGGTTGCCTCGGTTGGAGGGGCGGTCAAAAAGCACCCATAGGGGGTTAGGCGGGGTGTGCAGCTGGGCGAAGTCGTCTGGCCGCATGTTGGCAATGGCCAAAAGCTCAGAAGTATCCTCTTTGCCGCTGAGCTCTGCCATGAGGGCAGGGGACAGCTGGTAGTGGCAAGGGGCGTCTACCGCAGCCAGCATGTCGGCGGCCCAGCCGGAAAGGGGCGAATCTGCGGCATAGAGGAAAGCCGCTACTTGCCAGCCGCTTTTTACGGCCTCGTTGATGTTGCGCACGCCCTCCACGAAAAACTCCCCGTACCGGCGGCGCTTCTGGCGGTTGGCCTTTAATACCTGGAATTTTTGATAGGCCGCGTTCTTGCTGAATACCCGGCGTACCTCCACGTTGTCCCCTCCTAATCTAGTCTTTGGCTTAGCGCAGGGCCTGCGCGACGGCGTGTATGCGCTTGTAATCGATCTCCGTAGGCAGCGTGCAATCGGCCCCCAGAATAAAGCCTTCCTGGCCATAGCGGGCTACAGTGTCCTTAGCGGCCTGGGCCAGCTCTTCCAGAGAGCCTTCTACCATAACGCCGCTGCGGTTGGCCAGGCCGCCCATAATGGCCTTGCCGGGGAAGAGCTTCCGGGCGTCCTCTACCGAATAGGGCACCTCATAAATGCCCCAGTTTACCACGTCGCACACGCTGTTATAGCCCTTGTACCGGTCCATGTCCAGGCCGTCCTTGCAGATGTGCAGGAACGCCTTGCACCCGGCCTTCTGGATTTCCGACAGGATAAGCTTGTCAAAGGGGGCGATCCACTTTTCAAACTCTTCCGCGGTAAACCAGCGGTGCTCGGCGCCCAAAGAGGCGTAATAAATAGCGTCAACGCCGGCCTGGCCGTAGCCGTGGGCCAGGCTGCACATGCCCTCGGCAATGCGGGCCATGGCGTCTAAGACGGGCTGGCTGTTTTCCCGCAGGTGCTCCGTTAACAGGGTGCGCACCGGGTCATAGCCGTATACGGGCTCAATAGGATGGATAGTAGACGCCGTAATGCCGTGGAGGGTGCCCATGGTAAAGCCATCGGGCTCGCAGCGGGAAAGGATCTCCTTGGTAAATTCCAGCTGGGTATGGATAAAGGGGGTGGCGGCGTCCATTTTGCCGATGCAGGCCCAGTCTGCCGGGGCCTTGATGGTGCCGTAGCTGGGCACCAGGTTCTCGTTCATAACCTTCAAAATGTCCGTGTCCGTCTCCTTAAAAAACTCCAAGTGGGCCTGCACCCCGGCTTCCCCGCTGTTTTTTTCCGGGGGGAAATGCAGGG
Organism: bacterium D16-76; assembly: GCA_009917445.1. Taxonomy (GTDB): domain Bacteria; phylum Bacillota; class Clostridia; order Oscillospirales; family Acutalibacteraceae; genus Acutalibacter. The sequence goes on from QZEE01000003.1 coordinate 102,287, forward strand.
AGAACCCGCAGGGCACGTGGTCTACCGGCTGGCAGGCGATGGCGGCGTATACGCGTTCTTTTTTGGTCATAAAAAACACTCCTTTAAAAATTTGATAATATCTAAAAAACCTTTTCTACAATTTCAAACTTGCCCGGCCCCCGTGCCAACGCAAACAGGGGCCCCGAAGAGCCCCTGATGGGTAGCTTTATTTTGTATCCATTTTGGCCATCAAATTTTTCTCCGGGGGCACTGGCGAAGCATGCCAGATGCTGCCCGCGTAGTCGCGGATAGACCGGTCGGCAGCAAAGCGGCCGGCATGGGCAATATTCACAAGGCCCATCTTGTTCCACACCTGCTGGTTCTGGTACAGCCTCTCTGCCCGGAACTGGGCTTCGCGGTAAGACTTGAAGTCTGCCAGCGCCATGTACCGGTCCTGGCTGATAAGGGCGTGGAAAATATCCTGGAAATGCTGCCCCCCGATGCCGTGGTTCAAAGAATCCATAGCCCGGCGCAGCAGGGCGTCATGCTGGTACTGCAAGGTGGGGTTGTAGCCCGAGCGCTTCAGCTCCTCCACCTGGGAAGCCGTCATGCCAAATAGGATGATGTTTTCGCCCCCCACGGCCTCGTGGATCTCCACGTTGGCGCCGTCCAGGGTGCCCAGGGTCACGGCGCCGTTTATCATAAACTTCATGTTGCTGGTGCCGCTGGCCTCGGTGCCCGCCAGGGAGATCTGTTCGCTGATCTCGGCAGCGGGGGTCAAAAGCTCGGCCCAGGTGACGCAGTAATTCTCTACAAACACCACCTTCAGCTTCTTGTTCACCCGCTGGTCGTTGTTAATGACCTTTGCCAGCGCCGCAATAAACTGGATGATCTGCTTGGCAAAATAGTAGCCAGGCGCGGCCTTTGCCCCAAAGAAATACGTATGGGGGGTAAAATCCGCGTTGGGGTTCTCCAGCAGCCACTGATAGGTGGCCAGGATGTTCAAAGCGTTCATATGCTGGCGCTTATACTCGTGCAGGCGTTTTACCTGTACGTCAAAAATCGAATCCGGGTCCACGGTCTGGCCCTGTATGCGCTTCAGGTACGAAGCCAGCCGTTCCTTGTTCCCCCGCTTGATCTCTTCCAGCTTTTGCAGCACAGAGGGGTCGTCCTTAAACCTCAGCAGGTCCACAAGCTTGTTGGCGTCGTAAATATAATCCCGGCCAATCAGCTCGGTAATCAGCCCGGCCAGCTTGGGGTTGGACTGGTTCAGCCACCGGCGGTGGGCAATGCCGTTTGTCACATTGGTAAACTTATAGGGCTCATCCATATAGAAATCATGGAACAGGTCGTCCTTCAAAATCTCGCTGTGCAGGGCCGAAACGCCGTTGACGCTGTGGGACCCAATAACCGCCAGGTTGGCCATCTTCACATAGCCGCCCGAAATGGGGGCCATGCGGGCAATGCGGTTGTGGTCCATGCCCCGGGCCTTCATCTCCTCCCAGAAGCGGCGGTTAATCTCCTCCACGATCTGGTAAATGCGGGGCAGGCGCATCTTAAACAGGTCGCAGCCCCAGGTCTCCAAAGCCTCGCTCATAACCGTGTGGTTGGTGTAGGCCACAGTGCGCTTGATGATATCCCAGGCCGCCTCCCAGCCGTAGCCGCACTCGTCCAGCATGACCCGCATCATTTCGGGGATGGCCAGCACCGGGTGGGTGTCGTTGAGATGGATGGCCGCCAGCTTGGGCAAATCATCCAGGCTGCTGTGGGAATACAGGTGGCGGCGGATGATATCCTGGATAGAAGCGGACACCAGGAAATACTGCTGGGAAAGGCGCAGCAGCTTGCCGTCGGTATGGTTGTCCTCGGGGTACAATACCTTGGTAATGACCTCGGTCATGGCCTGCTGTTCCATAGCCCGCATATAGTTGCCGCTGTTAAAGAGGCTCATGTCAAACTTGTTGTTCTCCGCCTTCCACACCCGCAAAAGGCTGATGCCCTTGCCGTCCATGCCGGCCACATACAGGTCGTAGGGCACGGCGGTAACGGTGGTGTAGTCCCGGTGGCGCACCGAGTGGTACTGGTCGTGCCACTTTTCCTCAATGTGCCCGTCAAAATGCACCTCTACCGAGCTGTCCGCCACAGGCTGCATCCATACGCTGCCGCCGGGTATCCAGAAATCGGGCAGCTCGGTCTGCCAGCCGTCCACCAGCTTCTGGCGGAAAAGCCCGTATTCATACCGCAGGGAGTAGCCCATGGCCGGGTACCCCTGGGTGGCCAGGCCGTCCAGGAAGCAGGCGGCCAGGCGCCCCAAGCCCCCGTTGCCCAGGCCCGCGTCGGGCTCCTGCTCGTACAGGGTGTCCAGCTTGATGCCCATTTCCGAAAGGGCGGTGCGGAAGTTCTCTTCCAGCCCCAGGTTATAAAGGTTGTTGCGCAAAGAGCGGCCCAGCAGGAATTCCATGCACAGGTAATAGATCTGCTTGGTCTCGGTCTTTTCGGCGTTCGAGACGAACTCCGCCCGGCCCTTGGCCAAAAGCTCCCGCACAGTAAGCACCACGGCTTTGTAGTATTCCTCGTTGCTGGCGTTTTCCAGCGAGACGCCAAAGGTATGGGACAAACGGTCCCGTATGGCGGTCTTGATCTGCGGCACGGTCAAATCGTAAGTCATAATGAAAAAGCCTCCAAACTATTATGAAAAATACCTGATTTTTGCAACCAAAGCAGGCCGTTCCTCTACAATTCCTATGCATTATACACTAAAAACCCAGAAAAATCAACTGCAAGAAACGCAAGAGGGGGAAAATTTCCCCACAGGAACTATAATCCCTATTTCCTCCATCATAGCACATGCGGGCGCTGGAAACAATACAAATTTGTGCTAGGGCCGGACTTTTTTACAACTTTACCAATTTTTTTCTGGAAAATCTGGCTGAAAGGGCTTCCCGAAACCGGCATTTTGCTTTATAATTAGTAAAACAGACAAAATATAGGCCCCCGGGCCATGGTATACAAGGGAAAGGATGGAGCACAAGTGGAAAAAAGGCGGATGCGGCTGGAAATAAACGGCATAGTGTGCGGGCTTATTACCCAGGAGAGCGAGGAATATATGAAAGCCCTCTCCGACGAGGTAGGCGAGCTGATGCGGGGGGTTATGGTAGCCTCGCCCTACATCACCCGGGAGGCGGCGGCCCTTACGGCGGCCCTTTCCTGCTGCGACGACGGGAAAAAGAGCAGCCTGCGGGCCGCCGCCCTGCAAGAGAGGGTGGACGAGCTGGAAGTGGAAGCCGAGCTGTGGAAGGAAGAAAAAGAGGAGCTTTTGAAATCCGTAGTAGATTCCCAAAAGGACGCCCGCCTGCAAGAGCGCGCCGCCCGGCTGGAAGCTGAGAACACGGCCTTGGCGGAAACCGCCCAGCGCGCCAAAGAGCTGGAAGAGAGAACCGCCGCCCTGGAAGACGAAAACGCCGCCCTGCGGGAAAGCGCCTCCATTGGGGCCGAGGCCCTGCGGGAGCTGGCGGCCCTGCGTGAAAAGCTGCGGGAGCTGGAAGCCCAGCAGGCCCAGCCGGCCGGGGAAAGCGAGGAAGGGGAAAAGCTTTTGCGGCTGGAAGGGGAGATTGAGGCCTTGCAGCATGAGGCCGAAGAACAGTCGGCCCGGGCCCAGCGGGCAGAGGATGAAAAGGACGCCGCTGTGACCGCGGCCAAGCGCGCCATGGAAGAAGCCAAGGGCATGATGGACGAGCTGCGGGAGGAAGCCCGCCAGGCCCGGGAAGAAGCCCGCCGCCTGCGGGAAGCCGGGGCGTCCCCGGCCCTGGACACCCTGGAGCGGCAGGCCGCCGAAGCCCAGGAGGACCAGCGCCTGCAAGAAGTGCTGGCCAAGCAGGAGGCAGCGGAAAAAAAGGAAGGGGCCGCCCCACCCCCCGAAGGTAAGCCCGCAAAAGCGCCCAGCCGGAAAAAACGGAAAAACCCCCTGCGGTATGAGGACGAGTTCCAGCAGGAGGGCTTTGTAAGCTTTTTTGAAAAGAAGGGGTAAGGGCAGGCCCTTGCCGGCAGGCGCGGACCCTTTACACTTTACTAAAGACGGGATGACAGCCGAAGAAAAACGGAGGGATACCATGGAAGTGCTTGCACCGGCAGGGGGGCCAGAGGCCCTAAAAGCCGCCGTGTTCGCTGGGGCGGACGCCGTGTATTTAGGGGGCTCGGCTTTTGGGGCCCGGGCCAGCGCCCGGAATTTTTCCCGGGAGGAATTGGCCTGGGCCGCCGCCTTTTGCCGGGCCCGGGGCGTGCGGGTGCATGTGACGGTGAATACCCTGCTGCGGGACAGCGAAATGGAAGAGGCCCTGTCCCTGGCGGCGTTTTTGTGCTCGCTGCCCGTAGACGCGGTGCTGGTGCAGGACATGGGCCTTTTTGCCCTGCTGCGCCAGCGGGCGCCGGGCCTGCCCCTGCACGCCTCAACCCAAATGAGCCTGCACACCCCGGCCGGGGCTAGGCTTTTACACCAGCTGGGAGCGGCCCGGGTGGTGCTCAGCCGGGAACTGAGCCTGCCTGAAATCCAGGAGATTGCCCAGGCAAGCCCGGTGGAGCTGGAAAGCTTCATCCACGGGGCCCTGTGCATGTCGGTGTCGGGCCAATGCTATTTCAGCGCTTTGCTGGGGGGCCGCAGCGGCAACCGGGGCATGTGCGCCCAAACCTGCCGCCTGCCTTTCCAGGCGCCCGGCGGCACGGGCCACGATTTATCTTTGAAAGACCTGTCCTTCATCCCCTGGATGGAGGAGTTGGCAAAGGCCGGGGTATGCTCGGCCAAAATAGAAGGCCGCTTAAAGCGCCCCGAGTACGTGGCCGCCGCCGTATCGGCTTGCCGCCATGCTGCCGACGGGGAGGAAGTCCCCCTGGAGCTGCTGGAAAAATTAGAGGCGGTGTTCTCCCGCTCCGGCTTTACCCAGGGGTACCTGCGGGGCCAGCGGGGCCGTGGTATGTTCGGCGTGCGCACCAAAGAGGACGTGGCCGGGGCCACGGAAAAGGTCTTTGCGTCCCTGCGGGGCCTGTACCGGGGCGAGCGCCCAAGCGTACCGGTTACCCTTTCCCTGGGGGTTTCGGGGGATTCGCTTACCGTAACGGCCCAGGACCAGGAGGGGCGTTTGGCCTCGGCCTCGGCCTCCATAGAGGAAGGGGCCGGGGGCTTGACCCAGGCGCGGAGCGTCCAACAGCTGAAAAAGACGGGGGGGACCCCCTTTTACGCTGGGGCGGTGCAGGCTCCTGATTTTGCGCCCATCCGCATCCCCCAGCTAAACGCCCTGCGCCGCCAGGCCCTGGAGGGCCTTTTGCGGCAACGGGAAGTGGGGAAGCCTATCCCCTTTACACAAGGGCCGCTAGAAAAGCCGCCCCGCTGCGGGGCGGCGGGCCTTGCCCTGCGGGCGGCGTTCCGCAGCCCCGGGCAGGTCTGCCCAGAGGCCAAGGGGCTAAACGCCATCCTTTTGCCTTTGGAGACAGAAATAAGCGCCCTCAAGGGCTTGCGGGCCCAGGGCTTCCCGGCCATAATCTTAGAGCTGCCCCGGGCCATGTTCGGCCAAGAAAGCGCTGTGCGCCGGGAAATGCAAATGAAAATGGAGGCGGGCTTTACCGCCTTTACCTGCGGGAACCTGGGGGCCCTGGCCCTTTGCCGGGAGCTGGGGGCCGAGGCCCACGGCGCTTTCCCGCTGAATATCACCAACACCTGGGCGCTGGGCTTTTTCCAGTCCCTGGGGCTTTTAGACGCCGAGCTCTCTTTTGAAATAGCCGGCCGGGAAGCGGCGGCCCTGGGGGGCAGCCTGCCCCGGGGGGCCATGGTCTACGGGCGGCAGGCGGCTATGCTTACCCGCAACTGCCCCCTGGCAAATTCGCCTAAGGGCTGCCTGCGCTGCCAGTCCCCCGGCGCGTTGACGGACCGCATGGGGAAAAGCTTTCCGGTGGTGTGCCGCAAGGCCGGGCGCTGGGGGGTAGAGGTCCTTAACAGCGTACCCTTGTGGCTGGGCGGCCTGCCTACTGCGGGGCTGGATTTCGGCGTCTTCCGCTTTACGACCGAGGATGCCGGTACCTGCGGGCGCATCCTAACAGCCTACCAGCAGGGGGGCCATTTGGAGGGCCCGTATACCCGGGGGCTGTGGCGTAAAGGGGTGCTGTAAACCGCCGCGGTGGAAAAGCGGGCGGGGGAATGTTGAAAACTCTGTGGAAAGTGTGAAATACTTTACAGGCGGGAAAGGGCCTGTGCATTGGGCTTTAGGCCGGATGTTGAGATGTGAAGAATCCATGAATGGACTGGAAAGGGGAAAACCATTATGCAGGGAAAGGTTTTAAAGGTCAAGCGGCTGGCAGAAGACGTAGAGCTGCCCCGCCGGGAAACAGAGGGCAGCGCGGGCTACGACCTGCGCGCCCACCTGGAAGCCCCCCTAGAGGTACAGCCAGGGGCGTGGGCCATGGTGCCCACGGGCCTGGGGGCCGAGATACCGGCCGGGCTGGCGGGGATGGTCTTTTCCCGCAGCGGGCTGGGGACAAAGCACGGCATGGTGGTGGCCCAGGGGGTGGGCGTTATTGACAGCGACTACCGGGGGGAGATCAAAGTCCCCCTGCGCAATATGGGGGAAAAGCCCTATGCGGTGCAGCCGGGGGAGCGCATTGCCCAGCTGGTGCTGCTGCCGGTGCAGCTGCTGCCGGTAGAAGAGGTGCAGGAGCTTACCCATACCCAGCGGGGCCAGGGGGGCTTTGGCAGTACGGGGAAATAGGCATATCTGGTAGGAGCGGGGGGAAAACGTGGCATATATGCGGGATTTTGCGGGTTTCTGCGAATTGTTCCGGCGGGGCGGTTGAGAATTGGCGGGAAATAGGGTATAATATTGGTATAAAAATATCACAAGACAAGGGAAAGTTATGGAATCAACGCGGCGGGAAAGCCGCTGGGAAAGGCAGAGTATAATATATGGCAGGATTTTCTAGTTTCTTCTCCATGTTCTCCATGTTTTCAAAAGATATCGGTATAGACCTGGGCACCGCCAACACGCTGGTATTCATGCGGGGCAAGGGCATTGTCATGCGCGAACCCTCTGTGGTGGCGGTAGACGTGCGCACCGACGAGGTGTTGGCCGTAGGCAAGCAGGCCAAAGAGATGCTGGGCCGTACGCCCGGCTCCATTGTGGCGGTGCGCCCTTTAAAGGACGGCGTCATTGCCGACTTTGACGTGACGGCGGCTATGCTTAAATATTTCATCAAAAAGGCGCTGAAAGCCGGGGCCCTGAGCCGGCCGCGCATTGTTATCTGTATCCCCTCCGGCGTCACGGAGGTAGAGCGCCGGGCCGTAGAGGATGCCGCCCGCCAGGCGGGCTCCAACAACGTAGACCTGGTAGAAGAGCCCATGGCGGCCGCCATCGGCGCGGGCCTGCCGGTAGGCGAGGCCACGGGCAGCATGGTGGTAGACATCGGCGGCGGCACCAGCGAGGTAGCCGTTATCTCCCTGGGGGACATTGTCACAGCCGTATCGGTGCGCATGGCTGGCGACAAGTTTGACGAAGCCATTGTTACGTATGTAAAAAAGAAATACAACCTGCTTATCGGTGAGCGTACCGCCGAAGAAATCAAAATGAAAATCGGGTCGGCCTTCCCCACAGAAGAGACCATCAATTCCTTTGTAGAAATAAAAGGCCGCAACCTGGTGGACGGCCTGCCCAAAAACGTGACCATCCACGCAGACGAAGTACGGGAAGCCCTGACAGACAGCGTAATGATCGTAGTAGAAGCCATTAAAGATACCCTGGAACAAACCCCGCCCGAGCTGGCGGCGGACATCATCGACCGGGGCATCATGCTCACCGGCGGCGGCGCGCTGCTGCGGGGCCTGGACCGCCTGGTAAGCCAGGAAACCGGTATCCCCGTCCACGTGGCCGAGCGCCCCTTGGACTGCGTAGTAGAAGGCACCGGCAAAAGCCTGGAAATCGAGCTGCCCAAATCCTACTACCGCTCCCGCAAGCGCACGTAATATAAAGGACAAGCACCACCCACCGTGCACAAAACACCGCGCCCCCCACAAACGCGGGGCCGGGCAAAAGTTTTTGAAGGGTTCTTAGGGGGACTTTTTTCCAAAAAGCCCCCCTAAGGCGGGCCGCAGGCCGAAGCGCCGCGGCCCATAGTGAGGAAAAAAGGAGGACTGCCGCGGGGCCTAGGGCTCTGGGCAGTCCGTATTCTCTTTAAAAGGGGGCCGGTATGAAGGATTTTTTCAAAGGGAGCTCGCTGAAAGTGCTGATTATCGCGGTGGTGGTGCTGCTGGGCCTGGCCATCTATACGGCCACGGCAGGGGGCACCTTCATTGCGGGCCTGCTGGGGCTGGTGTCGGCGCCTATGCAGAGCATTGCTACCGATGTGACCGGGGGCGTGACGGAGTTTTTCGACCTGGAAAGCTACAGCAAGGAAGAGCTGAAAGCGCTGGTAGAGCGCCTGCAGCAAGAGCGCAGCGCCCTGGCCCAGCAGCTGGTAGACTATGAAGACAAAAAACGGGAAAACGAGCAGCTTAAACAGCAGCTGCAAATTGCAGAGCTGGAACCGGAAAATAAAATGTGCTCCGCCACGGTCATCGGCCGGGACCCCAACGACGTGTTTGCCGGCTTCTCTATTGACCAGGGCTCCCTTTCCGGCGTAAGCGTAGGGGACCCGGTGATCACCGGCCAAGGGCTGGTAGGGGTGGTCAGCCAGGTGTACGCCACCAGCAGCGTAGTCACCTGCCTGTTGTCTGAGGACCTGCAGGTGGCGGCGGTGTCTATTGACCGGGAGGAAAGCGGCGTGGTGACCAGCAGCGTCATCACCGCCAGCTCTGGCCTTTTGCGGCTCAACTACTTATCCAGCGAAACCAAGCTGGAGGAAGGGGACATCATCACCACCTCTGGGGCGGGGGGCTCGTACCCGGCCAATATCATCATCGGCCAGGTGCAGAGCGTGGAAAAGTCGGAAAACGACATCTCCAAATATGCCGTTATCAAGCCCTATGAAGATCTGGCCCATGTAAAGGATGTGCAGGTAATCATCAGCTTCCCCGGCAAGGGCGAGGAAGCCCCCACCCTGCCCGTGGGCGGGGAGGACCACGCCAAGGAGGACGGGGAATGAGGGACTTTAACCGCGTCATACGCTACCTTGCCTATACTTTAGAGCTTCTGGTGCTCTTTATGCTGCAGGAGACCCCCGGCCTGCTGCCGCCCATATACGGCGTGCGGCCGGTGCTGCTGCTGCCGGCGGTGGTGGCCATCGCCCTGTTTGAAGAGGAGGTACCCGCTATGGCCTTTGGCATCCTGGGGGGGCTTTTCTGCGATTTCGGCCTGGGCTGCGGGCTGGGCTTCCATGGGGCGGTGCTGGCCATTTTGTGCTTCCTTATCAGCCTGCAAAGCCGCTCTATCATGCAGGTAAACCTGGCAACGGCCCTGCTTACGGGCCTGTGGGCGATTGGCCTGACCATATGCGCCCAATGGTTTTTCCTATACTATTTTAAATATTCCCTGCCCCAATACGCTTTCACCCACCACTACCTGCCCAAATTTTTTTACACCCTTTTGTTCCTGCCCCTGCTCTATTACCTAAACCGCGGGCTGTACCAGGCCGTGCGGGCCCAAGACCGCTAAGGGCGGGGACGCCAGAGAGAAAGGAGCGCCAAGCAGATGGAAAAACAAAAAATGAGAAGGCCCGGCAGGCTGGCCGTGTGCATCCTGCTGGTGCTGCTGATTTTCGCGGGCTTTGAACTGCGGCTGATGCAGTGGCAGATTGTGCAGGGGGACGAGTTTGAACAGCAGGCCCTGTCCAGCCTGACCGACACCCTGGAGATCGACGCCGCCCGGGGGGAGATATGGGACCGGGAGGGCCGGGTGCTGGCAGGCAACCGCACCTCCTACAACGTGGTGTACAACGCCCTGTACATGGACTACACCCGGGGCCGCCGCAACGCCACCATCCTAGAGGTGGTGGACCTGCTGGAAGAATACGGGGAAGAATGGGTAGACCGCCTGCCCATCGCCTTAAATGAGGAAGGGGACTACTACTTTAAAGAGGACAACGAGGCGGAAATCGCCCAGCTGAAAAGCAAGGGCATGCTGAACCTGGCAGACTACGCCACCGCCGACGACTGCATGCGGGAGCTTGCCAAGCTCTACGGCTGCCAGGGCTTTTCCAAGCGGGATACCCGCACCATTGCCTCGGTGCGGTACGGCATGACCCAAACCGGCTACTCCCGCAACAACCCTTACATTATCGCCCAAGACGTGTCCGCCGAAATGGTGGGCATTATCAGCGAGGTGGCAAGCCAGTGGCCCGGCATAGAGGTGCGGGTGAGCGTAGCCCGCTACAGCGGCGCCGACGGCACCCTGGCCCCCCATGTGCTGGGCTATTCCGGCACCATACAGGCCGCTAAATGGGAGCAAATCCAGGAAGAGGGCCAGCAGTACAGCTCGAAAAACATATCGGGCTATAAAATGTCCGATACCATCGGCATCAGCGGCGCCGAAGCCGCTTTTGAAGACCAGCTGCGGGGCACCCGGGGCCAGCAGAGCATTTTTACCGATGAAAATGGCAGCGTGGTCAGCACGGCCATGGTGGTGCAGCCAGAAGAGGGGCACACCGTGCAGCTTACGCTGGACAGCGAATTGCAGCGGGTGGCCAACCTGTCGCTGGAAAAAAACATCAAAAACAACACCAAGGCCAAAAACTGTACCGCCGGCGCGGCAGTAGCCATAGACGTAAAAAACTTCGGCGTGCTGGCCAGCAGCTCTTACCCCACCTATGACTTGAACCTTTTTTTGGAAGACAACAAGTATAACAATGAAATCCGGGGCGACGAAGAGCAGAAGCCCATGCTGGACCGCGCCTTGACCGGCGCTTACACGCCCGGCTCGGTTTTCAAGCCCCTGGTGGCCATAACCGGCTTGCAGGAGGGCGTGTTCCACTCGGGCATGGCCCTGTATGACTGCACCGGCAAGTACGTCTTTGCCGACAACACCACCCTGGGGTGCACCGGCCACCACGGCAATGCTAACGTGTATGGGGCCATAGCCGGCTCGTGCAACGCCTATTTCTGCCAGGCCGGCATTGATATCGGCATTGACAAGCTGGACGCCTATGCCGAATACTTTGGCCTGGGCCAGCTTACCGGCGTGGAACTGCCGGAGCGCCAGGGCCTTATGTCCAACCCCCAGGAGTACATGGTGCAGCACCCGGGCGTATCCTGGACAGACGGTATTACAGCCCAAACAGCCATCGGCCAGGCAGACAACCTGTTCACCCCAATACAGCTGGCCACCTACTGCGCCACTATCGCCAACGGCGGCGTGCGCAAGCAGGCCCATTTCTTAGATAAGGTCCTGAGCTATACCGGGGAAGAGGTCCTGGAAGACTACGAGTCCCCGGTTGTTATGGACGCGGGCATTTCCAGCGAGGTCATGGGCGTTGTGTGGGAATCCATGCGGCAGGTGTGCGTATCCGGCACGGCAAGGAGCGTTTTTGGCAACTACCCCATCAGTGTAGCGGCCAAAACCGGCACAGCGGAAACCTCCGGTGAAATAGGCGGCACAGAAGCCAACCTGAGCTTCATATGCTTTGCGCCCATGAACGACCCGGAAATCGCCGTAGCGGTGATGATGGAGCACGGCAACGACGGCACCTATGCCCAGAACGTGGCCAAGGATATCCTGGACCAGTATTTCGGCTTCTACACCTGGGACGAAGACGGCAACCGCCGCAACGCCGAAGGCAAGCGGGTAGACGATGAGGGCAAAGTCCTGGACGACGACGAACCGGACGAGGAAGACCCGCAAGACCCAGCCGACCCCCAAGACGAGAAGGACGGCGACGGCGAAGCGGAAGGGGACGAACCCGAATCCACCCCCAAGCCCACCCGGGGCAGCGATATCCCGGATACCCCCTTTGCCGGGGACGCGCCCTCCTCCGCCCCTGAAGAGGAAGACCCAGACACCACACCCACCCCCAAGCCCAACAACACCCCCAACGGCGGCCCCTATTACAAAGGCGCCGCCCCCAAAACCAACCGCGGCCAAGACGACGAAACCTCCCACCCCCCCAGCAGCAGCGACCCACCCCCCGACGGCGCGGACCAAACCCCACTCGCCGCACCCCCTAAAAACGCGAGAAGCGAAGCGTGGGATTCCAAAGGGCCCCCGGCCCTTTGGCCGCCGGAGGCGACCTAATGGGAGTTTGATACAATATTTGCCGGGGGGCAATATTTCTTTTTGACAATTTGGCTGATATGTGCTAAGATGATAAGCGAGGTGGAGTTCTCATGGGAGTTTCAGTGGTAGTCACTTCTGGTAAAGGCGGCGTGGGAAAATCTACCGTGGCGCTGGGCATGGGCCGGGCGCTGGCGCAAAAAGGGCGGCGGGTGCTGTTGGTGGACTGCGACGCAGGCCTGCGCAGCTTAGACCGCATGACAGGCGCCGAAGAAAACCTGGTATTCGATATAGCCGACGCAGCCTTTGGCCGCTGCGCGCCAGCCGAGGCCATCTACCCCTGCGGGGGGGCGGAAGGGCTCTTCCTGCTGCCCGCGCCCTCTTCGGGGGAGGACCGGATACGGCCGGCGGTCATGGGCAAACTGGTGCCGCTGTTAAAACGCTATTACGATTATGTCCTTCTAGATTCCCCCGCCGGGCTGGGGGAGGGCTTCCGGTCCGCGGCATGCGCGGCAGACCGGGCGCTGATCGTGTGCAGCCCAGACCCGGTTTGTGTGCGCAACGCCAGCGCTGCCCGGGAGCTGCTGGAAAAGCTGGGGATTGCCGACAGGCGGCTGGTGATCAACCGCTTCAGCGGGCCTTTTTTCCACGCCACCGGGGCGTACCCAGACCTGGATGCCGTCATAGACGGGGCAGGAGCCCGGCTGTTTGGCGTGGTGCCGGAAGACCCTTTGCTGGCGGCGGCGTTCCTGCGGGGCAAGGGGGCCCCGGAAAGCTCCCCCGCCCGGAAAGCCCTGTACCGCATGGCGGGCCGGCTGGAAGGGGAGGCTGTGCCCATCCCAGACCAGCTTTGAGAGGGGCGCGGCCCCGGGTTTGGACAAAAATGAACAATTTGTGAACACGCAGTAAAAACCCTTGTGTTTTTGCAAGAAAGTGCTGTTTTGTAAACGGTTTGTAACCGCTGTAATTTATTTGTTACGTTTAGGGTATGCCTTATTTAACTATGGTGTTCTGCGCCGGGTGGAGACCGGTGTTTGGATTTTGTATTGAAAAGTTTTTGCTATTCTGTTCTGTTGGGAGGAGAGTTACACATGAACATCGCACTGACGGCCCACGACGCGAAAAAAGAACTGATGGTACAGTTCTGCATTGCCTACTGCGGCATACTCAGCCGCCACAACCTGTGCGGCACCGGCACCACCGGCAAGATGGTGGCAGACGCCACGGGCCTTACGCTGCAACGGTTTTTAAGCGGGCCCCAGGGCGGCGACCAGCAGATCGCGGCCCGCATCGCCTGCAACGAGATTGACTTGCTGCTGTTTTTCCGGGACCCCCTGAACCCCAAGCCCCACGAGCCCAACGACATGAACCTTTTGCGCTTGTGTGACATGCATAACATCCCCGTGGCCACCAATATCGCCACGGCCGAGGTGCTGGTGCACGGCCTGGAACGGGGCGACCTGGATTGGCGGGATATTGTAAAAGGATAAGGCCGCCGCTGGGCGGGCGCGGAAATTTTCTGGGGAAAATGCGGGAAAAGCCTTGCAAACCCCAGGGGCGCAGGGTATAATAAGGAAGCAAAAAATTGGCCATGACACAGGATGAGTACCCCGGGAAGCCCGGCAGAGAGAGGGGGCGCGCAAGCGCTGAAAGCCCCCTTCGGGGGGAACGGGGGAAAGACGCCTGCCAGCCGCAACTGCATAAACCAAGGAACGCGACCGGCGCGGCCTGCAGGCCGAGCTTCGCTGCGTTTGAAGTAGGGTGGCACCACGAAGAAAGCCTTCGTCCCTTCACGGCACGGCCGCAGAAGGGGGAAGGTTTTTGTTTTTGGGCGCGCAGCGTCAAGACCTTGGGGGCGCCGCCCCCAAGCCCCTGCCAGGGGGATGATCCCCCTGGACCCCGACGCGTTGTGTAGGTGGGGTGGGGTTAAGTAAAGGAGGGTTTATGGGGAAGGCACAGGATATGGTGAGGGGGGTTATGGAGGAGCAGGGGCTGTCTTTTTCCCCAGAGGTACGGATGCTGGATTTGGTGTCGGAAACAGGGGAGCTGGCAAAGGAATGGCTGAAGGGGACAGGGTATGGACAGAGGGAGTTTACCCATACGCCCGGTTTGGAAGAGGAGGTTGGCGACTGCCTGTTTTCCCTTTTGGCCTTGTGCGAGGCCTTGAGGATGGATGCGGACGGGGCGCTGGCCGCGGCCCTGGAGAAATACGCCCGGCGGGCCCGGGAGACTGGCAGTGTGGGCAGCGGGCGGTAGAAGTTTGAAAAACGGCCGGAAGGCTTGGATGAAAATAAGGAGGAACGGAATATGGAATTGTTGACAAAAGCGCCTAAGGGCACGGTGGATCTGGTGCCAGGGGCAACGGGGAAATGGCAGCTGGTAGAAGACGTGGTGAAAAGCGAGGCGGAGCTTAATGGTTTTGCGGAGATACGCACACCAGTGTTTGAGCACACCGAGCTGTTTTTGCGGGGCGTGGGCGACACCACCGACGTAGTGGAAAAGCAGATGTATACCTTTGAGGACAAGGGCGGGCGGTCTGTTACCCTGCGGCCGGAGGGCACGGCGGGCGCTGTGCGGGCTATGCTGGAAAATGGGCTGTATAATGCGGGGTATCCGGTGAAGCTGTATTACTGCATCCCTTGTTTCCGGTATGAAAAGCCCCAGTCTGGCCGACTGCGGGAGTTCCGCACCTTTGGGGTGGAGATGTTCGGGGCGGCAGAGCCTGCCGCGGATGTGCAGGTGATTGCCCTGGCGCTGTCGGCTTTTAAGCGGCTGGGCCTTGACGATGTGGGCTTGCAGCTGAATTCCATTGGGTGCCCGGCCTGCCGGAAGGAGTACCACAAGGCCTTGACCGAATATTTTGGCGCCCACAGGGATCAGCTGTGCGAGACCTGCCTCTCCCGGTTGGAGCGCAACCCCATGCGCATTTTGGACTGCAAAAGCCCGGTGTGCGGGGAGATTGCCAAAGGCGCGCCGAAGATTACCGACTATTTGTGCGGGGACTGCCAGGAGCACTTTGGGAAGGTGCAGGGGCTGCTGGATGCCGTAGGCATCCCCTATGAGCTGGACCCCCGGTTGGTGCGGGGGCTGGATTATTACACCCGCACTGTGTTTGAGTTCCCCTCTAAGAGCCTGGGGTTTGCTTTGGGCGGCGGCGGGCGGTACGACGGCCTGGTGGAAGAGCTGGGCGGCAAGCCTACGCCTGGGCTGGGCTTTGGCCTGGGGCTGGACCGGATTTTGATGGCGCTGGAAGAGCGGGGGGCCCAGTTCCCAGAGGAGGAGCGGTGCGAGGTCTATTTGGCGGCTATGGGGGACGAGGCCGGGAAAAAGGCCTTTGTGCTGATGGATGGGCTGCATAAATGCGGTGTCTCTGCCGACTGCGACCTGTGCGCCAGGGGCTTGAAGGCCCAGATGAAGTATGCCGACCGGATTGGGGCCAAGTATACAATGGTGCTGGGGGACAACGAATTGGAAGCCGGCAGGGCTGAGCTGAAAAATATGAAGACCGGCGAGAAAGTGGAAATCTCCATTGGGGAGGGTTTTGTGGACGAGTACCTGACGGCCAGCACAGCCCAGGAGATTTGAGTTTCTGACCGCACCCGAGCGGCCAAAGGAAGCGAAGCGCGGGAGTCCAGAGGGGTGGTGCCCCTCTGGTGGGTTCTTAGGGCGAAGCCCTGAGTGGGGGTTGGGGCAAAGCCCCAAGGTCTTGCCGTAGGCGCGGTCTTTGCGCCGGAGGCTCTAATAGGCGTGAGCCGGGGGTTTAGGGGCGGGAGCCCCTAAGGCCTTAAAATACCAACAGGGAAAGCATATAATTTTTGTTATCTTTGGATAGGGGAAGGTGGACAAAAGCATGAAATGCTATACGCAAGTGTATGTTATGGACAGCTTAGAGGCGGTGGACACCTATTGCCGGGCGTTTGGGGCCCAGGTGAGTTTTGAAATTAAGAACGAGGCCAAAACCGAGTATGAACACTGTGAGCTGTCGGTAAACGGCGAACCGATCTTGGCTGTATCCGAAGCGCCGGAGCCTTATGACGTGGGCGCCATACACAAGATGAAGTGGCAGACCATGACCTTTAACGCTTTTGAGCTGGGCAGCGAGGAGGCGGTGAAGAACGCCTTTGAGGTGCTGAAGGAAGGCGGCGTGGTGCTGGAAGATATAGGGGCGCTGCCGTGGAGCAAGTGCTGCGCTACGGTGATGGATAAATACGGCGTGTGCTGGTGGGTGGCCATTTGACGGGCAGGCCGGGAAAGAATCAATAAAGGAGCGGATGAATATGGAAACGATACAGGGTTTGAAGCGGAGCCGCTATTGCGGGGAGTTCCGCATGGAGCATGTGGGCCAAAAGGTTACGGTGTTTGGCTGGTGCCAGCGGCAGCGAGATTTGGGGCAGCTGATCTTTATTGACCTGCGGGACCGCAGCGGCATTGTGCAGCTGGCTTTTGACGAGGACAGCGGCAAGGATGCCTTTGAAAAGGCGTTCCGGGTGCGGTCGGAGTTTGTGCTGGCGGCTGTGGGGACGGTGCGGGAGCGCACGTCGAAAAACAAGGAGATACCCACAGGGGACGTGGAAATCTTTGTGGA
The DNA here is from genome assembly GCA_009917445.1 of bacterium D16-76. Lineage (GTDB taxonomy): Bacteria > Bacillota > Clostridia > Oscillospirales > Acutalibacteraceae > Acutalibacter. The sequence continues at coordinate 119,009 of QZEE01000003.1, forward strand.
AGAGCTGCGGGTGCTGGGGGAGGCGGAAACGCCGCCCTTTGAGATCGTAGAAGGCGTTAAGGCTAATGAGGAACTGCGGCTGAAATACCGGTATTTGGATTTGCGCAGGCCGGAGCTGCAAAGGAACCTGCTTTTGCGGCACAAGGTGGCTAAGGCCACCCGGGACTATTTTTATGACAACGGGTTTATTGAGATCGAGACGCCGATGCTCATTAAGTCTACGCCGGAGGGGGCCCGGGATTTCCTGGTGCCGTCCCGGCTGCACAAGGGGGAGTTTTACGCGCTGCCCCAGTCGCCCCAGCTGTATAAGCAGCTTTCTATGGTGGCGGGGTTTGACCGCTACATCCAGCTGGCCCGGTGCTTCCGGGATGAAGAGCTGCGGGCGGACCGGCAGCCGGAGTTTGTGCAGATCGACATGGAAATGTCTTTTGTGGACGTGGAGGACGTGCTGACCATGGCAGAGGGCTTTGTGCGGCATGTCTTTAAAGAGGTGCTGGGGGAGGAAATCCCCCTGCCGCTGCCCCGGATGACGTACCAGGACGCTATGGAACGGTATGGGTCGGACAAGCCGGACACCCGGTACGGCATGGAGATCTGCGATATAAGCGGGTGCGTGAAGGACTGCGGGTTCGGGGTGTTTGCCAATGCTGTGGCCGGGGGCGGCAGTGTGCGGGCTATTGTAGCCAAGGACGCGGTGAAGGCGCTGAGCCGCAAGGAGATTGACAAGCTGACGGAAGCGGTAAAGGGCATTGGCGGCAAGGGCGTGGCCTGGGTGCGCATGCTGCCGGAAGGGTACGCAGGGTCTTTCCTCAAGTTTATGAAAGAGGAAGAGATGCAGGCTATCTATGAGAAGACCGGGGCGGAAGAGGGCGACGTGGTGCTGATCATCGCGGACGCCAAGACCAGCCATGTGTTGTCGCAGCTGGGGTATTTGCGGACCATTACGGCCCAGAAGCTGGGCATAGTGCCCCAGGGGATGCGGAACCTTTTGTGGATTACGGAGATGCCGTTCTTTGAGTTTGACGAGGATTTGGGGGAGTGGGTGGCTATGCACCATCCCTTTACCTCGCCGCTGGACGAGTGCCTGCCTTATTTGGAGACGGATAAGGGCCGCGTGCGGGCAAAAGCTTATGATCTGGTGATGAACGGCATGGAGCTGTGCTCGGGGTCTATACGCATTACGGACCCGGAGCTGCAAGGGCGTATTTTTGCGCTGCTGGGGCTTAGCGAGGAAGAAGCCCATGAAAAGTTTGGGTTCCTGCTGGATGCGTTCCGGTATGGGGCGCCGCCCCATGGGGGCATTGGTTTGGGTCTGGACCGGCTGGTGATGCAGATGGCCGGGGCTGGCAGTATGCGGGATGTGGTGGCTTATCCTAAGGTGCAGAACATGAGCGAGCTGATGACCCAGGCCCCGGCGGAGGTAGAGCCGGTGCAGCTGGACGAGCTGGGAATTATACTGGCAGAGCCCACGAAGGAGTAAGCAATAGGAAGCGTGGGATTCTTAAGGGGTCGCTGCGTCCCGGGGGACGCGTCCAGCGACCGACCGAGCCGGCAGGCGAGACACTTTGCGCCGGAGGCTCTACAGGCGTTAGCTGGGGTTTGGGGCGCAGCCCCAAGGTCTTGCCGCTGGGCGAGGGGAGATTGCCGTGCGGCGGGGAGCGCAGGATTGGGGCCTTTTGGGTGGGCGGAAGCCCACCCTTTTTCTTGTGGGGGGAAGATGGCTTGTTCTTTGCCTGCTTTCGGGCGGGTGCGGGCGGGGGAGTTTACTTTGCGTAAAAGCCTGGAAAAATATTTTTGGGGCCGGCACACCCGGGGGCGTGCGAAGTCCCTGCGTGAAACATATGGGGGGAAACCCTTGGGGGGCCTGTATGGGGGCGGCTGTGAAACCATGGGAGATAATATATTTTGAGTGGACATGTGTATAATTCACGAATCGTACACAATATATGGTATTGACAGGGAGGGGGAGACCGACTATAATTAGAGGGCAGGACAGGCCGGGGAGGCTTGTCCTGCCTGTGGCCCTGCGGCCTAGGAAGCGTAAGGAAAGGACCGGGATGCATGCTGAAAACCATTATAAAAAGGAGCGGGGAACAAGCCCCATTTGACGCCGGCAAAATACGGGGGGCCATTTTTAAGGCCAATGTGCGTATTGCCACGGAGAAGTTCAGCGAGGAAGAGCTGGACAGGCTGACCGAAGAAGTGGTGGCCGAGCTGGAAAAAATGAAAGAGACCCCCACGGTGGAACAGACACAAGATGTGGTGGAGGAAAAACTGATTGCGGCGGACTACGCCAAGACGGCTAAGGCGTATATCTTGTACCGGGCGGAGCACCAGAAGCTGCGGGAGATGGACGATGAGCTGGTGAAAATCTATTCGGCGCTGACCTTTGTGCCGGCAGAGGATGCGGACATCAAACGGGAGAACGCCAACATCAACGCGGACACAGCTATGGGTACTATGCTCAAGTATGGCTCGGAGGGGGCCAAGAGCTTTTATGACAAGTATGTGATCCCGCCCCATATCGCCCAGGCCCATGCCGACGGCGACATACACATCCACGACAAGGATTTTTACACCTTGACGGAGACCTGCTGCCAGATCGATTTGATCAAGCTGTTTAAGAATGGGTTCTCTACAGGCCACGGCTATTTGCGGGAACCCAACGACATACGCAGCTACGCGGCCCTGGCGTGTATTGCCATACAAGCGAACCAAAATGAAATGCACGGCGGGCAGAGCGTGCCGATTTTTGACTATGCCATGGCCCAGGGGGTGGATAAGACCTACCGCAAGGAGTTTTTTAAGGCACTGGTGCAGTTTTTGCAGATACACAAGGGCATGCCCTACAGCCACGCCGAGGCCCTGGTGAACGCCGCCAAGCGGGAGCTGGGGGAAAAGGTGACCATGAAGAACGTGGGGAAGTACAGCGGGCGGTTTGTGAATTTCCTGCCAAGGCACCAGAAGGAGAACGGGTACGAGGAGATTATCACCGAGGAGGCCGAGGACGCCTGCGCCTATGCCCAGGAGGCGGCCTGGCGGGAGACCGATCACGCCACCTATCAGGCTATGGAGGCGCTGGTGCACAACTTGAATACTATGAACTCCCGGGCGGGGGCCCAGGTGCCGTTTTCGTCTTTGAACTACGGCACGGACACCAGCGAGCAGGGGCGCATGGTAATCAAAAACCTGCTGCTGGCCACGGAGGCCGGGCTGGGGGATGGGGAGACGCCTATTTTCCCGGTGCAGATTTTTAAGGTGAAGGAGGGCGTCAATTACAACGAGGGAGACCCCAACTATGACCTGTTCAAGCTGGCCATGCGGGTGTCGGCCAAGAGGCTGTTCCCCAACTTTAGCTTTATTGACGCGCCTTTTAACCTGCAATACTACAAGCCCGGCGACTACGACACCGAGGTGGCCTACATGGGCTGCCGCACCCGGGTTATGGGCAACTCCCACGACCCGGACCGGGAGACCACTTGCGGCCGGGGCAACCTGAGCTTTACTTCGATTAACCTGCCCCGGATCGGGATAGAGGCGGAAAAGGATATTAAGAAATTTTATAAGCTGCTGGACGGCCGCATGGATTTGGCGGCGGAACAGCTTTTGCACCGGTTTAAGATACAGTGCAGCAAAAAGGCGTATAACTACCCCTTCCTGATGGGGCAGGGGGTGTGGATCGACTCGGAGACCCTTACCCGCAACGACTCGGTGGCGGAGGTCTTGAAGCACGGGACTTTGTCGGTGGGGTTCATCGGCCTGGCCGAGACCTTGAAGGCCCTTACCGGCAAGCACCACGGCGAGGATGAAAAAAGCTATGAGCTGGGCTTGGAGATTATCGCCCATATGCGGGAGTATATGGACGCTATGTCGAAAAAGACGGGCTTGAATTTTACCCTGCTGGCTACCCCGGCCGAAGGGCTTTCCGGCCGGTTTGTGCGGCTGGACCAGAAAAAGTTTGGGAAGATACCCGGGGTTACGGACCGGGAGTATTACACGAACTCTTTCCATGTGCCGGTATATTACCCCATCGGCGCTTTTGAGAAGCTGAAAAAGGAAGCGCCTTTCCATGCCTTTACAAACGCGGGGCACATCAGCTATGTGGAGCTGGACGGCGACGTATGCAAGAACATTGAGGCTTTTGAAAGCGTGGTGCGGTGCATGAAGGAATCGGGCATTGGCTATGGCTCGGTAAACCACCCGGTAGACCGGGACCCGGTGTGCGGGTATAATGGTATTATCGACGACGTATGCCCCCGCTGCGGCCGCCGCGCTGGGGAGGGCGTGGCCCTTTCGAAGCTGGAAGAGCTGCGGAAGAAGTACCATGATGTGCCGGATTATACGTGCTTGATACGGTAAGGCTGAGGCCGCGAGACGCTGTCTCGCGCTCTGCAAACCCTTTTGGGAAAGGGTTTGATCCGAAAACCACCGGGCCTGCCTGCTGGCGTGGCTTGGGCCCGGTAGGGGCATGTGCTTTTGCGGGCGGGATGGGGAATCTTATTTATGGCTTATCTTATATTTTGAAATTTAGGAGGAATTTTTTATGACAAGCGTAAAGGAATACAAGACGGAGGGCAAAGAGGTTATTATTGGCGAGGGGCGGGATTTTGAGAGGATCCGCCGTATTACGGGCTATTTGGTGGGCACGATTGACCGGTGGAACAACGCCAAGCGGGCGGAGGAACAGGACCGGGTGAAGCACACGCTGGCAAAGTAAGGGGAGGGCCTATGCATATTTTATTGGTAAACGACGATGGAATCAACGCCCCGGGGATACGTGCGCTGGCAAAGGTGCTGAGCAAGGAGCACCGCATTACAGTGAGCGCGCCCATGGAGGAACGCAGCGCGGTGGGCCATGGGCTGACAGTGCGCGTGCCCCTCTTTACGGAAAAGCGGGAGGTGCCCGGCGCGCAGGCGGCTTATGCGGTTTCGGGCACACCGGCGGACTGCGCCCGGCTGGGCGTGCTGAGCTTGGCCGAGGGGCCGGTGGATTTGGTGGTTTCGGGCATTAACAAGGGCTTGAACGTGGCCATGGATATGCTTTATTCCGGTACGGTGTCGGCCGCTATGGAGGCGGCTATGCTGGACAAGAAGGCTATTGCGGTTTCGACCCAATGGGAGGGGGATTTTGACAAGGCCGCGGAGATTTTTGCCCGGCTACTGGCCCAGCTGGATATGGAAAAAGATATTGATTTTATGCTGAATGTGAACATCCCCACCCTGCCCGGCCAGGAGGTGAAGGGGGTAAAGTGGGTGCCGGCGGGCCGCACGCATTTGTGGGCCGACACCTATGAGCACCGGCAGACCCCGGATGGCAGGGACTATTACTGGCTGAAGAACCTGCAGGACGCCGCTACCCCGGATTTTGGGCTGGGCCATGACATTGGCTGCGTGGCAAACGGGTATGTGGCGCTGTCGCCGCTGGTTTATGATTTGACGGACGGCGAGGGTTTCCGGGATAAGGACTTTGAGCTGTAACCGCGCAAGGAAAAGGAGGGGAAAGCGGTGGCTTTTACGGTGAACATCTACTACACAGGCGAAGGGGGCAGCGCCCGCCGGTTTGCCGAAGAGATGGTGGAAAGCGGCCTTGTGGGGCAGATCCGCGCGAAGGATGGCAACGAGCGGTATGCGTATTTCTTCCCCATGGAAGACCCGGAAACGGTGCTGCTGATCGACACCTGGCGGGACCAGGAAGCTTTGGACGCGCACCATGCTTCCCCAATCATGGGGGAGATTGTCAAGCTGCGGGACAAGTATGGCCTGCACATGCGGGTGGAGCGCTATGTTACAGATGAGGAAGCGCCGGGGTCAGATGAGAGGTTCATCCGCCGGTAAGAAGTGTGGATAGAAAGGGCAGGTGGGTTTTGCGATGAAGCTGCGGGTTGCTGGCGTGGTGGGGGAGTCGATTGTGGACGGCCCCGGCATACGGTACGCTGTTTTTGTACAGGGGTGCCCCCATCATTGCCCGGGTTGCCACAATCCCCAGACACACCCTTTTGAGGGGGGGCGGGAGATGGACACGGAAGAGATTTTCGCGGCCTTTCAGGGGGACCCGATTTTAAAGGGGATCACCTTTAGCGGGGGCGAGCCCTTTTGCCAGCCAGGGCCTTTGGCAGAACTGGCCAGGCGTGTGCATGGGATGGGCAAGGATGTGCTTACCTTTACCGGCTATACCTATGAACAGCTGGCGGCTATGGAGGACCCGGGGGTGCAGGCTCTTTTGGCGGAGACGGACACCTTGATAGACGGGCCCTTTTTGCAGGAAGAAAAAAACCTGGAGCTGCGCTTCCGGGGCAGCGAGAACCAGCGGGTCATTGACCTGGGGGAGACCCGGCGGATAGGGCGGCTGGCCCTGCTGGAGGACTAAAAAACGGGGCGCTTTCGGGCGTCCCGCATTTTGTTATGGCTATAGTCATGAAAGCAATACATCATGTAGGTAATAAAATGCAGGCGCAGCGCGGGCCGCCCCTGTGGGACGGACCAAGCAAAAGACGGTGCGCGGCATCGGGAGTCCAGAGGGGGCCTGCCCCTCTGGCAGAGCGCGAGACAGGGTCTCGCGGCCTTGCGCCGCAGGCAGAAAGGAAGAGGGCTTATGAAGTGGATGATCGCGTCGGATATACATGGCTCGGCTGTGTGGTGTGAACGGATGCTGGGGGCTTTCCAGCGGGAGGGGGCGGATAAGCTTTTGCTCTTAGGGGATTTGCTCTACCATGGGCCGCGGAATGATTTGCCGGAGGGGTATGGGTCCAAGGCGGTCATCGAGATGCTTAACGGGGCCAGGGAGAAAATCTTTTGCGTACGGGGCAATTGCGAGGCTGAGGTTGACCAAATGGTGCTGGGGTTCCCGGTGCTGGCGGATTACTGCCTGGTGGAAGCGGCGGGGCGGCTGGTTTTTGCCACCCATGGGCACCACTATAACGTGCAGTCGCCGCCTTTGCTGGGGGCGGGGGATGTGCTGCTGCACGGCCACACCCATGTGCCTATGAAAGCCCGGCAGGAGGGGGGCTGGTGGTATCTGAACCCGGGTTCGGTGTCGCTGCCCAAGGAGGGCTCGGCCCATGGCTATATGCTGCTGGATGGGGGCGTGTTCACCTGGAAGGACCTGGATGGCCGGGAGTACGACAGCCTGGATGTGGGCTAGCCTAAAATAGTGTAGGTGAAGTTTTCCCAGCGGAGCTTGGTGCCGATGTCGGCGCCTTCCGGCAGCAGGGCCATGGCAATAGGCATGGGCTCGCCGGGGGTGGGGAGGTCGGTGCGCAGCAGGGTGGCGTAGTCGCCGTTTATGGTCTGGACAATGTATTCATATGGGCCCATGGGGGTTCCTCCTGTTTTGGGAGATTTTTTAAGTATAGTGTAGCGTATATGTGGGGAAATTGCAAGCTGAAGAAAGGAGCAAGCTATGAAAATCTGCCATTTTAAGCCCTTTGCACATACGGACGGGGAGGTGACCGCTTATCTTCACGGGCCCATTACGGAGATGGGCAAGCGGCGGGAGGTGTTCCCGGCGGTGGTGGTGTTCCCGGGGGGCGGGTACGAGATGTGCTCTATGAGGGAGGACGAACCGGTGGCTATGGCCTTTTTTGCCAGGGGGTACCAGGTGTTTGTGCTGCATTACTCGGTGGGGCGGGAGAAGGCCCGGGATTTCCTGCCGCTGGCGGAAGCCTCGCAGACCGTGGCCGCCCTGCGGCGGGACCACAAGGAATGGGGCGTGGACCCGGGGCGCATTGCGGTGTGCGGGTTTTCGGCCGGGGGGCATCTGGCGGGGTCTTTGGGGACCATGTGGAACGACCCGGAGCTTTTGAAGCGCTATGACTTTGGCGGGCTGAACCGGCCGGACGCTATGATCCTGTGCTACCCGGTGGTGCTGATGGGGGAGTTTGCCCATGTGGGGTCGGCGGAAAACGTCAGCGGCGGCCAGGTGGGGGACCCGGTGTGCGAATATTTCTCCCTGGAAAAGCACGTGGGGGCCCATACCTGCCCGGCTTTTTTGTGGCATACGGTGACGGATGATGTGGTGCCGGTGGAAAACTCCCTGGCGATGATGGGGGCTTTGAGCCGGGCCAAGGTGCCTTTTGAGGCTCACTTGTTCCCAGAGGGGGGGCACGGCATGTCGGTGTGCACCGAGGAGACCGGCAGCCGGCACGACTACAACGCCCGCTGGGTGGGGATGTGCCTGGCGTGGCTGGACAGGCTGTTTGGGTACCACTTGTAGGAGTGGGGGCAGTTTTATTACAAAATATTTACAAAAATATGACAAAACGGTGTCACTTTCCCGCCCTATACGCGGTCTAATGTATAAGGGCAAGCGGGCAAGGTTTTTTCGGCAGGAGGGAAAGACGGTTTGACTTCCCTTTGGGTGTTGTGGTATACTTAAACCCAGCTGACAAAAAGCTGCGCTGTTGGTATCTGCCCGGTATTATGTACAGGGAGGGTTCGGTATTTATGAAAAAATGGAGTGTACTTTTTGCTGGGCTGCTGTTGGCAGCGGCTCTGCCGGTTTCGGGTTTGGCGGCGGAAAACGGGGAGGCAGAGGGTTTGCCCCTGGCGTCCAGCCAGCCGGAAACGCCGGAGGGCCCGGATACGGGAGGCCTGCCCGGCGGGGACGGCACGGAAAGCCTGCCCCCTGACGGGGAAGGGCCGGAAGAAGGGGATGGACCGGAGCCCGGCACGCCACCAGACGGGGAGGAAGATGGGCCGGACGGCGGGGCGCAGCCTCCCCAGGGAAGGCCGGTGCTGGAGACCGAAGAGCACATTGTGTACATAGAGGGCAGCGGGGATTTGGTGCGGCCTTTATCGCCCCTGACGCGGGCGGAGGCGGCGAAGATCGTGTACTCCCTTTTGCGGGAGCCCCCGGCAGGGGGGCAAGGCTTCCCGGATGTGCCGGCGGGGGCCTGGTTTAAGGACGTGGTGGAATCGCTGTCGGCGGCGGGGCTTATCGGCGGGTACCCGGACGGGAGCTTTGGGCCCCAGAACGCCATTTCACGGGCGGAGTTTGTGTCTATATTCGCCCGGTGCTTTGAGCCCCAGGAGGCAGAGCTGCCCTTTGTGGACGTGGAAGGGCATTGGGCACGGGAGGCCTTGGGCACGGCGGTGTCTTATGGGTGGCTGACAGGCTACCCCGACGGCACGGTGCGGCCGGACGCGCCCATTACCCGGGCGGAGGCTATTGCTATTGCCAACCGGGTGCTGGGCCGCAGGGGCGACAAGGCCGCTTTGCTGGCCCAGGGGATGCCCATGCGTTTTGTGGACCTTTCGGCGGAAAGCTGGGCTTATGCCGATATTATGGAAGCGGCCCTGCCCCATGTCCCCCAGATGGGGGAGGCCGGGGAGGCTTGGGCCGCGGTGACGGTGCCCCAGGCCCAGCGGGGGAAGGGGTACCACCTGATTGACGGGGAGCTGTACTGCGTGGGGGACGACGGCTACTATGTGCGCGGCACCCAGGTGGGCCTTTTGCAGTTTGACGCCTATGGGCGGTATGTTACCGGCAACAGCCAGCTGGATGCTTCTTTGAGCCAGATTGTGCGGCAGTACACGGTGGAGGGGGCCCCGGCCCAGGAAAACCTGCTGCGGCTTTACCGCTATGTGATGGACCGGTATAGCTACCGGGGCAACACCCTTTTGCGGGATGGGGCCACGGGCTGGGAAATGCAGCGGGCGGTCTATATGCTGCAAAGCGGCAAGGGCAACTGCTACGACTATGCCGCCCTGTTTACCATGCTGGCCCGCAGGCTTGGCTACCAGGCCCAGGGGGTTTCCGGGTGGATACGGACCTCTTCGTGGGACTGGGACAGGCACGGGTGGACGCAGATCGACATGGGCGATGGGTGCCTTTTGCTGTGCGACCCGGAGTTCCAGGGGGTGTATGTGCCTAACCATGGGCTTGCCTGGGATTTGTTTATGAAACCATACGGCTCTACGCCTACCCAGTACCGGACGGCAGGGCACGTGTTGGGATAAATTTAAAAAAGCTGGGAGCGGGCCCTTTTCTGGCGCGCCCTCTAGCCAGAAAGGAATGGGAACCATGAAAAAACTCTATTTATTCGCTATGGCGGCGCTGCTGGCGTTGGCCCTTGCCGCCTGCGGCGGGGGGGAAGAGGCTTCTTCTTCCAGCCTGTCACCCAGCCCCAGCCCCAGCGCCAGCCCGAAAGCCAGCGCCAGCCCTAAGGCCAGCCCTTCGGTAAAGCCGAAGGCCAGCAAAAAGCCGAAGGCCAGCGCCAGCCCGAAGGCAAAGCCCGCTTCCTCTTCTTCGCAGCAGGAGGAATCGTCTCAGGAGAGCAGCCAGCCGACCCCGCCCCCCCAGCAGGGGGTAGAGGGGACGCCCCCTCCCAACGAGACCATTGATGTGCCCGATAACCCCACCCCGGTGCCCACACCGGAGCCGACGCCGGAACCCACGCCGGAGCCGACGCCCCCGCCAAGCCCCTATGACTATACGGGCAGCGATATCAACACCTTCTATGGTATCTTTGGCTACCCGGGCAGCAGCTCTTATGGCAGCAGCTGCATGGGCGATGGCCAGGACGGCATCTTGTATTACGGCGGGTTTACGGTGTATACCTTCCGGGACGCCAGCGGGTATGAGTACGTTACGGACGTTGCATAAAACATTTTCTAAGATGGGTAAGGCAGCGGCCTTGCCCATCTTTTTTAGCATGAGGGAAAGGAGGGTGCGCAGATGGTTTTTAGTTCGGCTGCGTTTTTGTTTGTATTTTTGCCGGTGGTGGTGTGCTTGTCGCGGCTGGCGCCGGGGATCAAGGGGAAAAACGCGGTGCTGGCGGTGTGCAGCTTGCTTTTCTACGGGTTTGGGGAGCCAGGGTATGTGCTGCTGCTGATGGCGTCGGTGGTCATCAACTATATGGCGGGGCGGCTGGTGGTGCGCGCTGCCAACAAGAAGCTGGTGGCCGCAGTGGCGGTGGCGCTGAATTTGGGGCTTTTGGGGGTGTTTAAGTACACGGATTTTGTCCTTGGCACCCTGGACCTGCTGCCGGGGGTGGACATAGCCCCTACGGGGATTTTGCTGCCGGCGGGCATCTCGTTTTTTACCTTCCAGGGGCTTTCGTATGTGATCGACGTGTATAGGGACGAAAGCCAGGTGAGCAGGAGCTTTGTAAAGCTGATGCTGTATGTGGCCTTCTTCCCCCAGCTGATTGCCGGGCCCATTGTGAAATACCACGATGTGAGCCGGCAGATCGATGAAAGGCACACAAGCCCGGCCTTGACGGCGGACGGGGCCCGGCGGTTTGTACTGGGGCTTTCAAAAAAGCTGCTGCTGTCTAACACGGTGGGACAGGCGGCGGACATGGCCTTTACCGCTACGGCTGCCCAGCTGGACGCCCGGTCGGCCTGGCTGGGGGCGGTGTGCTATATGATGCAGATCTATTTTGATTTTTCCGGGTACAGCGACATGGCTATTGGGCTGGGGCGTATGTTTGGGTTCCAGTTTATGGAGAATTTTGAGCACCCTTATGGCAGCCAGTCTTTAAAAGAGTTTTGGCGCCGGTGGCATATCTCCCTTTCCAGCTGGTTCCGGGATTACCTGTACATACCCCTGGGAGGGAACCGCAAGGGGAAGGAGCGCACGGCGCTCAACAAGATTGTGGTGTTTTTCTGCACGGGGCTGTGGCATGGGGCTTCTTGGAATTTTGTGCTGTGGGGCCTGTGGCACGGCGGGGTGATGCTGCTGGAGGACGCTTTGCCAAAAAAGCGCAAGCCCAAGGGCGAGTGGGGCATGAATGTTACCATGCTGACCGTATGCTTGAGCTTTGTGCTGTTTAGGGCGGATACCCTGGCCGGGGCCGGGCAGATGTACCGGGAGATGTTTACGGGCTTTTGGCCTACTGTGGAGAGCACGGCCCTTTTTAGCGCCATGGGCACGCCGCTGGTGTGGTGGACACTTTTTGCCTGCGTGCTGTGCTGTGGGGCCCCGTCGCTGGCCCTGAAGCTGCGGCTGCGGGGGGAGTTTGCAGAGGGCAGGCACGCCAGGGGTGCGGGCCTGGTGACTGTGTGGGAGGCGGCCTCTTACGCGGGGGCTTTCCTGCTGCTGGGGCTGTGTGTGATGAACCTGGCGGGCTCGGACTTTAACCCCTTTATCTATTTCCGTTTCTAGGAGGGCTGGTATGAAACAAGAGTGGCTTTACCGGATTTTTGTGGGGCTGTTTTTTGCGGTCTTACTGGCCCCGGCTGTGGGCACCCTGCTGCTGGGGCCCAGCGGGGCGGTTGCCAATGAAACGATTGTACCCCTGCCCCGGGCGCAGACGCCCCAGGGCGGGGTGAATTGGGCGTACCTTTCGGACGCGGGGGACTGGTTTGAAAAGCATTTTGCCTTCCGCAAGGAGCTGATTACGGGGGATTCGCTGTGGAAGGCGAAGCTTTTGGGGACATCGGCCCAAAGCAAGGTGGCCCTGGGGCGGGGGGAATGGCTGTTTTACGCGGAGACTGTGGACGATTACACGGGCGCGGACAACATCACCCCTAGGCAGGCCTGGTGCGCGGCGCGGTCTATGGGGCTGGTGCGGGACTGGGTAGAGGGGGAAGGGGCGCGGTTTGTGTGTACGGTCGCGCCCAACAAGCTTTCGCTGTACCCGGAGAAGTTTGCGGGCAGCCTAGAACGGGCGGGGGAAACGGCGGCAGACCGGTTCGCCCGGGCTTTGGCCGAAGAGGGCGTGGCTTATGCGGATTTGTTCGAGGCGCTGGGCGGGGCCGGGGAGGTGCTTTACCATGAGATGGACTCCCACTGGACGAATAAGGGGGCGGCTTTGGGGCACGATACCATTTTGGCGGCGCTGGGGGTCGAAGGGGCGGTTGCCAGCTACAAGCCCGGGTCTTACCAGGACACCCATGAAGGGGACCTGCACACCATGCTGTACCCGGCTTCCGGGCGGCTTGACAGCCAGTTTGTGTTTGAGGAGCCTTTGCAGTTTACTTATGACGCGCCTATACGGGGGGCGGATGACATCAACATCTATACAACCGGCACGGGGGTGTCTAACGGGAGCCTGCTTATGTTCCGGGATTCTTTTGGCAACGCTTTGCACCCCCTGATGGCGGAGAGCTTTGGCCATGCCCATTTTACCCGGGCCACGCCTTATGATTTGACAAAGGCGGGGGAATGGGGCTGCGTGGTGCTGGAAATTGTGGAGCGCAATGTGGCGAGGCTGGCGGAGGGCGCTTACCTGATGCCTGCGCCGGAGATGGAATTGAGCGGGGAATGGCCGGACGGCGGCGGGCTGGTTTTGGCGCTGCGCCAGGTGGAGCCCAACATGCCGGGGTATGGGCGCGTTACCGGCACGCTGCCGGGTGGGTGCGATGTGGATTCGCCGATTTACCTGGAAGCGGGCGGGGCGTTTTATGAGGCCTTCCCTACGGCGGGGGAGGCCGACGGGTTTAGCGCCATGCTGCCGGAGGGGGCTGTGCTGGAAGGCGTGCTGTACTGGAAGGACGGCGGGGCCCTGCGGCAAGCGGTGGAATGGGCAGATTAAGGAGGAAAGATGGACAAGGTGGAAATGCGGGCGATTGGGCACATACGCAGCCAGTTCCCTACGAAATTCGGCATACCCAGGCAGAGCGGGCTGGTGGGGGCTTTGCGGGCCCAGGTGGTCTTGGAGCCGGAGTTCCGGGTGGCGGAGGCTTTCCGGGGGTTGGAGGGGTTTTCCCATTTGTGGCTGGTGTGGGTGTTTTCGGAAAGCCGGCGGGAGGGGTGGTCGCCTACGGTGCGGCCCCCGCGGCTGGGGGGCAACCGGCGGGTGGGGGTGTTTGCCAGCCGGTCGCCGTTTCGGCCCAACCCCATCGGGCTTTCCTGCGTGACGCTGGAAAGGGTGGACCTGGATACGCCGGACGGGCCGGTGCTGACGGTGGGCGGGGCCGATCTGCTGGACGGCACGCCGGTTTTGGACATAAAGCCTTATGTGCCCATGGCTGACTGCCAGGTGGGGGCGGTGGGGGGATTTTCTGACGAGCACCGGGGGGACGGGGTGCGGGTGGAGTTCCCTCTGGAACTGCTGGAAAAGGTGCCTGTGGGGCTGCGGGAGGCTTTGCTGGGCATACTGGGGGGCGATCCCCGGCCTGCTTACCACCGGGATCCGGGGCGGGTGTATGGGATGCCTTTTGGGGGGATAGAGGTAAAGTTTACCGTGGCTGGAGACGTCCTGACGGTAAGGGGGGTTGAAAAGGTTTGAGCGGCCCTGGTGGGGGCGGTTTTTGTAGGGGAGAATAAAAAATTAGGAAGGATGGCGCCGGGCACAAGGGGTGGGTTTTATGGCCTTTGTGTCCGACGTTTTGTGGTGGTCAAGATGCGGTATGAGGAACAGATGGTTTTAAAGGATGGGCGGGTTTGTACTCTGCGCAACGCCGAAGAACGGGACGGGGCGGAAGTGCACAGGAGCTTTAACCTGACCCACGGGGAGACGGATTTTTTGCTGTCATACCCGGATGAAAACAGCTTTGACGTGGAACAGGAACGGCGGTTTTTGGCGGAAAAGGCGGAAGACCCCCGGGAAGCGGAGCTGTGCGCTTGGATAGACGGGCGGCTGGTTGGTACGGCGGGCATAGAGGCGGTGGGGAAGAAGGACAAGGTGAAGCGGCGGGCTGTGCTGGGCGTCAGCGTGGAAAAGGCGTACTGGGGCCTGGGGGTGGGCCGGGCGCTGGTGCTGGCCTGCATACGGTGCGCGGAGCTTGCGGGGTATGCCCAGCTGGAGCTGGAGGTGGTGGCGGAAAACACCCGGGCTGTGGCCCTTTATGAGAGCGTGGGGTTTTTGGAATTTGGCCGGAACCCCAGAGGGTTTTACTCGCGCAGGGCCGGGTGGCAGGAAGTGGTGCTGATGCGGCTGGAATTGGCGTGAGGGGATGGGCGGTTTTTATCTTGGGCGGGGGAATCGGGAGGATGTGACAAGCTGCGTGGGGCAGGCTGTGGTATGATTTAGGCGATTTCACCCATAGGGCCAGGGGTTTATTGGGAAATGAGACAAAGATTTAGGAAAGATGCTGGGATTTTTCCATCAATTTACTAAAAACTACTTGCATTTTTCCTAAAATATGATATGATAGTAACAAAGAACCCGGCAGCGCCGGATGAAGGAGTATGCACTATGGATCGTGAAAAGGCTGTACCCCCGAAAAAACCGGGGAAGCAGGAAGAAAACCTCCCCCTCTACTTATTCCGGGGCGGGAAAAACCGCCGGGCCTATGAGTATATGGGCCTGCATAAGACTGTGAAAAACGGCAAGCCCTGCATGGTGGCCCGGGTTTGGGCCCCTAACGCCAAGGCGGTCTCTTTGGTGGGCAATTTCTGCAACTGGGATTATGCCAAATACCCTTTGGAGCGCCTGGACGATGGGGTGTGGGAAGGGTATACGGATTTTGAGTTTGCCCCGTATGAGTTATATAAATTTTACATTAAGACCGCGGACGGGGAGGATACTTATAAGGCCGACCCGTATGCCAAGCACTGTGAGACCCGGCCCGGGACGGCTTCCCGATGGTATGACCTCAGCGGGTTTGCTTGGCACGACAAGGCCTGGTATGACCAGAAGCAGCGGCATCCCCACTATAACCAGCCGGTGAATATTTATGAGGTGCATGCGGGATCCTGGCGGAAGTATGCGGACGGCAGCGTGTTTTCTTATGAAAAGCTGGGGGATGAGCTGATCCCTTATGTGCGGGATATGGGCTTTACGCATATTGAGTTTATGCCTTTGACCGAGTACCCTTATGATGGGTCTTGGGGGTACCAGGTGATGGGGTACTTTGCCCCTACGTCCCGGTACGGCACGCCCCATGATTTTATGCGTTTTGTGGACCGCTGCCATGAGGCGGGCATTGGCGTTATTATGGACTGGGTGCCGGGGCACTTCCCCCGGGACGCGGCGGGGCTGGCCAAGTTTGACGGCACACCCTGTTATGAATACGCCGACCCCCGGAAGGGCGAGCACAAGGAGTGGGGCACGCTGGTCTTTGACTATGGGCGGCCGGAGGTGCTCAGCTTTTTGATCTCCAACGCGGTGTTCTGGCTGAAGGAGTACCATATTGATGGGCTGCGGGTGGACGCGGTGGCGTCTATGCTGTATTTGGATTACAACCGCCGGGATGGGGAGTGGGTGCCCAATAAGGACGGCGGCAAGGAAAATCTGGAAGCCATCGCCTTTTTGCAGGCGCTTAACGAGGCGGTGTTTGCCGAGGTGCCGGACCCCATGATGATTGCGGAAGAGTCTACTTCTTGGCCTATGGTGTCGAAGCCCACGTATTTGGGGGGCCTGGGCTTTAACTACAAGTGGAACATGGGCTGGATGAACGATATGCTGCGGTATATGTCTATGGACCCGCTGTTTAGGAGCGGGAACCATAATTCGCTTACTTTCTCGTTCTTCTATGCGTTTTCGGAGAATTTTGTGCTGCCTATCTCCCATGACGAGGTGGTGTATGGGAAGGGGTCCTTAATCAACAAAATGCCTGGGGACGATGGGCAGAAGGCCGCGGGGATGCGCTGCTTTGTCAGCTATATGATGGCCCACCCGGGGAAGAAGCTGCAGTTTATGGGCACGGAATTTGCCCAGAAGAACGAATGGAATTTTGAGAAGGAATTGGAATGGGGCCTGCTGCAATATAAGGAGCACCAGGATGCCCAGAGGTTCTTTAAGGCGGTGAACCACTTCTATTTGAGCCGGCCGGAGCTGTGGGAGATCGATTTCTCCTGGGAGGGCTTTGAATGGATCAGCAACGACGACTACCAGCAGAGCGTGATTGCTTTCCGCCGCAAGGCAAAGGACGGGAAAGAGCTGGTGGCGGTGTGCAACTTTGTGCCTGTGCAGCGGGAGGGCTATTGCATCGGCGTACCCTTTAGGGGCGTGTGGAGCGAGGTGTTCTCTTCGGACAGCCAGGAGTTTGGCGGCGGGGGTGTGACCAATGGGAAGAGGATTAAGACCATTGACGAGCCCATGCACGGCTGCGAGCAGAGCGTGAGCCTGACGCTGCCGGGGAACTCGGTGTTCTTCTTGGAGTGCGTGGAGAAGATACCGAAGAAGGAGAAGGCCCAGAAGCTGCCGATCCCTAAAAAGGCGGAAGGGAAGGCGGCCCCAAAGCCGAAAGCGGCCAGCTGACGGGTTTCGGGAGGAAAGGTAGGAAAAGCGGATGTTTTACCACTAAAACGCGCTTTTTATGATAAGGACAGCTAATAGAAATTTGATTTAGGAGGACAAAGAAATGTTACCCAAACAAGAGGTCGTGGCCATGCTGCTTGCAGGCGGCCAGGGCAGCCGGCTGGGGGTGCTGACAAAGGATATTGCCAAGCCAGCCGTGCCCTTTGGGGGGAAATACCGCATTATCGACTTCCCTCTGTCAAACTGTGTCAATTCCGGTATTGAGACGGTGGGCGTGCTCACCCAGTACCAGCCCTTGGAGCTTAACGAATACATCGGCAGCGGCCAGCCCTGGGATTTGGACAGCATGAATGCCGGCGTGCATGTGCTTTCCCCCTATGAGAAGCGGAAGAAAACCGACTGGTATAAGGGCACGGCCAATGCCATTACCCAGAACATCCCCTTTATTGAGCGGTATAACCCCGACTATGTGGTGGTGCTTTCCGGCGACCATATCTATAAGATGGACTACTCGAAGATGATTTCCTTCCACAAGGAGAAGGGCGCGGCGGTGACCATTGCGGTGCAGCCGGTGCCTATGGAGGAGGCCAGCCGTTTCGGTATTTTGAACACCAATGAGGACGACTCCATCTATGAGTTTGACGAGAAGCCCAAGAAGCCTAAGAGCGACCTGGCCAATATGGGCATTTACGTGTTCACTTGGGATAAGCTGCGCCGGTATTTGCTGGCCGACGACGAGGACCCCAAGAGCTCGAACGACTTTGGCAAGAACGTGCTGCCGGCCATGCTGAACGCGGGGGAGAAGATGTTTGCCTACCGGTTCGAGGGCTATTGGAAGGACGTGGGGACCATTGACAGCCTGTGGGAGTCTAACATGGACCTGCTGGACCCCAACGTGCCGCTGGATTTGAGCGACTCGGACTGGCGGATTTATTCCCGCAACCCGGTCATGCCCCCCCACTATGTGGCTAAGGGCGCCCATGTGCAGAATTCCCTGATTGCGGAGGGGTGCAATGTGTACGGGCAGCTGGAATTCTCGGTGCTGTTTGCCGGGGTGTATGTGGCCCCGGGCGCGGTGGTGACGGATTCCATCGTCATGCCGGGCGCGCGCATTGAGGAAGGGGCCCATGTGCAGTACGCTATTGTGGCGGAAAACGCGGTGATCGGGGCCAACTCGGTAGTGGGCAAGCGGCCCGAGGACGTGGAGAATAAAGACGAATGGGGCGTGGCTGTGGTAGGCCCCGGGTGCAACCTGGCCCCCGGCACGGTGGTGCCCCCCAAAGCTATGATCGATGCTGAGGAGGTGGAGAAATAATGCGCGGCAATGAAGTGATCGGTATCCTTTTTGCGTATGTGCATGAGGAACGTGTGCGGGAGCTGACCCAGAACCGGGTCATGGCTTCCATACCCTATGGCGGGCGGTATAGGATGGTGGACTTCCCCTTGTCCAACATGGTAAACTCCGGTATGAACAAGGTGGGCGTTATTACCCAGGAAAACTACCAGTCTTTGATGGACCATCTGGGCTCGGGCAAATCCTGGAACCTTTCCCGTAAGAACGAGGGCTTGTATTTGCTGCCGCCTTTTGGCGCGGATATCCGTCGAACGGACGGGAAGATCGAGTCTTTAGCTTCGATCATGCGGTTTTTGCAGAACTCCCATGAGGAATATGTGCTGTTGTCGGACTGCGACACGGTGATGAATATTGATTACCGAGATGTGTTTAAGTTCCATACGGATAAGCAGGCGGACATTACGGTGATCTACCGCCACGGCATGTCGCCGGACACGGACAAAAACGTGGTGTACACGGTAGACCCCGAGGGCGTTGTGCGGGATATGGTCATTAAGCGGGGCAGCGATGCAGACTGTAATTATGCGGTGGGCATGCGGCTGATGAAGCGCAGCCTGCTTATTGAGCTGGTGACGGACTGCATGAGCCGGAACCTGCCGGATTTTGACCGGGATTTGATGCAGCGCAATTTGGGCGATCTGCGCATTTGCGGCTATGAATATACGGGCGCGGCTTATACGATCACCTCTTTCAGCAGCTATTTCAACGCCAACATGGCGCTGATGGACCCCAAGGTGCGCAATTCGCTGTTTGTACCGGACCATCCGATTTACACTAAGGTGCGCGACGAGATGCCGGCCCGGTATGGTTTGGGCTCTTCGGCCAGCAACTCGATTATTGCGGACGGGTGCATTATTGACGGCGAAGTGGAGAACTGCATTTTGTTCAGGGGCGTTACGGTGAAGAAGGGCGCGAAGCTGCGCAACTGTGTTATTATGCAGAATTGCGTCATTGGCGAGAATACCAAGCTGGACTATGTAGTGGCTGACAAGAACGTGGTGTTTGCGGACAACCGCACTATGGCTGGCTATCAGACTTATCCGGTTTACGTAGCAAAGGGCGGGCAGGTATAAGGCTGGCTGCCTCCGGCGGGTAAAGGGACTTTTTGGAAAAAGTCCCTTTACAATCCTCAAAAACTTTTGCCCGCTGCCGGCGTATCAAGGGGCGCGGCCTTTTGGGCCCGGTACCCTTACGCGGGGCGGGGGGTTGTATTGATGTAAGAAAATGAGAAAGGGAGTTTTCTAATTATGAAGGTTCTGTTTTGCGCCAGCGAAGCCCTTCCTTTTGCTGCCACAGGCGGTTTGGCAGATGTTGCCGGGTCGCTGCCCCAGGCGCTGCGGGCACGGCTGATTGGGTGCCGTGTGGTGATGCCGCTGTATGACACCATCCCCCAGGAGATGCGGGATAAGATGAAATTTATTACCAGCATCAGCGTGCCGGTGGCTTGGCGGCGGCAGTATTGCGGCATTTTTGAGGCTAAGATCAACAATGTTATTTATTATTTGATTGACAACCAGTATTATTTTAAGCGCAACGGGCTTTATGGGCATTTTGACGATGCGGAGAGGTTCGCGTTTTTCTCCCGGGCGATTTTGGAAATGCTGCCCTATGTGGACTTTAAGCCGGACGTGATACATGCCAACGATTGGCAGACCGCGCTGGTGCCGGTGTATTACCGGTTGTTCTATGCGAACAACGAGTGGTATGCGGGGATCCGGACGCTGTTTACCATCCACAACATCCAGTATCAGGGCCAGTATGGCAAGGAGATTTTGGAGGATGTGTTCGGCATACCCAATTATGAGAGCCAGCTTTTGGAGTTTAACAAGGACGTCAACTTGATGAAAGGGGCTATTGAGTGCTCGAACTGGGTATCGACAGTGAGCCCCAGCTACGCCCAGGAGATTTTGGACCCCTGGTTCTCCCACAAGCTGGACCCCATCCTGCGGGAGAGGTCTTGGAAGCTGTCGGGTATATTAAACGGCATTGACACCGTAAACTATGACCCGGAGACGGATGAGGCGCTGTTTGCCAATTACAGCCAGAAGGACAAAAAGAACAAGGCTGTCAACAAAGAAAAGCTGCAGGAGCGGCTGTGCATTACGGTAGACCCGGACGCGCCGCTGATCGGCATGGTCACCAGGCTGGTGTCCCATAAAGGGCTGGACTTGGTGAAGGATGCGGTGGACAATGTCATGCAGTATTCCAACGCGCAGATTGTGGTATTGGGCAGCGGCGATTTGGAATATGAAAATTACTTTAAGTGGATGCAGGAGAAATACCCTGGGCGGTTTGTGCTGTGCCTGGGCTATGTGCCGGAGCTGGCCCGGAAAATCTATGGGGCTTCGGACATCTTCCTGATGCCCAGCAAGAGCGAGCCTTGCGGGCTTTCCCAAATGATCGCGCTGCGGTATGGCTCTATACCGGTGGTGCGGGAAACCGGCGGGCTGAAGGACTCCATTACCGACAGCGGCGATGGGGAAGGCAATGGCTTTACCTTTATGACCTATAACGCGGGGGATATGCTCAATTCGCTGCACCGGGCCATTTATGCTTACAACTCGGATAAAGAGGGGTGGGGCGTGCTGGTAGACCGGGCCATGGGCTGTGACAACAGCTGGGGCAAGTCGGCGGGCGAGTACATCCGGCTGTATAAAGAGATTTTGAAAAACTAACTAAGCGTATACCGTACCCCCTTTTTGTGCCGGGAAGACTGTAACGGTCTTCCCGGCACCCATTTTTCTTGCTTGGGGGAGGAAAAAATGGTATAATCAAACTAACGTTACAGGGGACAAAATTCGCGGTCAAGGGGCGTTTGGCCCCTTGCGGGGTGCAGGGGCAGGGCCCCTGCCCGCCGGAGGCAAAGACGTGGGAAGGAGCAGAACATGCTGCAATTTGTGCTGGGGCGAGCGGGAAGCGGCAAGACGGAATATGTGCGGCGGATGCTGGCGGATCGGGCGGTGGCCGGGGACGGGCGGTGCGTGATGCTGGTGCCGGAGCAGTATTCTTTTGAGACGGAGAAGGCTATGCTGCGGCTGGCTGGGGCCCAGCGGGCCAATGCCATTGGGGTGTATAGCTTTACGCGGCTGGCAGAAACGGTCTTTCGGCGGGAAGGCGGCGTGGCAGGGCGCAGGCTTAGCGATGGGGGCAGGCGCATTTTGATGTCGGCGGCGGTAGAGGCTTGCCAGGAGCATTTGGAGGTGTACCGCAGCGCGGCCCAGGGGGGCCGGGTGACGGATTTGATGCTGACGGCGGTAAACGAAATGAAAATGTGCGGGGTGGGCCCTAAGGAGCTTTTTGCCGCGGCGGAACAGCTGCGGGGCAGGGGGCTGGGCCGGAAGGTCTATGAACTGGGGCTGCTTTTTGAGACGTATGAGGCGCTGGTGGCGGCTTCTTATTTGGACTCTCGGGATGACTTGACGCGGCTGGCGGCGGCTTTGGAGGAAAGCGCGTTTTTTGCGGGATGCACGGTGGCGGTGGATTCTTTTGAGGGTTTTACGGTGCAGGAGCTGCGGGTGCTGGGCCAGGTAATGAGACGGGCGGAAACCGTGGTGGTCTCCCTTTGCACCGATGGGCGGGGGGATGGAGCCGGGCTTTTCGCGCTGGTGGACCGCACCCGCGCCCGGCTGGAACGGCTGGCCGGGGATATGGGCGTGAGGGTGGCGCCGCCGGTCATGCTTACGGAGGCGCCGCGGTTTTTAAACGAAAATTTGAAGCTGGTGGAGGCCGGGCTCTTTTGCGGGGGGGAAGGGCTTATGGCGGAGGATGCCGAAGGCGTCACCCTGTACAGGGCCCGGGATGTGTACCAGGAATCGGAGTTTGTGGCGGCGACTATACGGCGGCTGGTGATGGAGCGGGGGTGGCGGTACCGGGATATTTCCATTATCTGCCGGGACCCCCGGCACTATTACGGCAGCTTGGATGTGGCGCTGAAAAAGAGGGACATCCCTTGCTTTATGTCCCAGCCCATGCGGGTGGACGCGGAACCGGTGACGCGCTTTGTGCTGGGGGCTTTCCAGTGTGTGCAGTCTGGCTTTGCTACAGATTGCCTGTTGGAGCTGCTGAAAACCGGGGTGTCGGGGTTTACGGCGGAAGAAATTTCGGATTTGGAAAATTACGCCTTTTTGTGGAAGATAAGCGGGGGCGGGTGGCGGGAGGATTTTGTGCGGCACCCCCAGGGCTTTGGGCGGGAATTTACCGAAGAGGACCGGGAGGCTTTGGGGCGGCTGAATGGGCTTAGGGCACGGCTGATGGGGCCGTTGCTGCGATTTGCCGCCGCTACCCGGGACGCTACGGGGGAGGAAATCTCAGAGGCGGTGTATGGGCTGCTGACGGGGTTTGGCCTGGAAGAGACCTTGCCGGCCTATTGCCGGGAACTGGAAAGGGCTGGGGAGGAAGGGCTTGCGGCCCGCCAGGTGCGCGTGTGGGAGCTGCTGATGGAGCTGTTAGACCAGATGCACAGCCTGCTGGGCAGCCGCAAGGTGACGCGGGAACGGTACAGCCAGCTGCTGCGGGAGGTGGTGGCGGCTGAGGACGTGTCCGAAATCCCCCAGACAGTGGACCAGGTGCTTTTTGGCACGGCGGAGCAGGTGAGGCAGTCTTCGCCCAGGGCGGTGTTTCTGATTGGCGTGGTGCAGGGGGAGTTCCCCTTGGCGCCGCGGTCTTCGGGGGTGTTTTCGGACGCGGAACGGCGGGCGCTGTTGGAAATGGAGCTGCCGTTGGGGGATCCCCTGGAAAAGAAGGCGATGGAGGAGCGCTATTTGGCTTATTCGGTGGCCTGCGGGCCTTCGGAGGCGTTATATATCAGCTGGCCCTGTACGGCAGGGGGTGAGGACCGGGAGCCCAGCGAGCTGGTGGCGGGGGTGCGGGCGCTGTTCCCGGGGCTGGAGCCGGTGGAGGGGCTGCCGGAGGAATATTTTGCTGATTCCTATGAGGCGGCGTTTTCTATTATGGCCCCGCACCTGCACGACCCCAGCCCGCAGGCCGGGGCATTGCGGATGCTCTTTGCGGAAGGCCCGGACTACCGGGGGCGCGTGGAGGCTTTGGAACGGGCTGCGGGACGGGGGGAGCAGCGGGTGGAGGACCCGGAGCTTGCCCGGCAGGTGTATGGGGAGAGGCTGTTTGTGTCCCCGACCCAGGTGGAGAAT
This sequence comes from bacterium D16-76, assembly GCA_009917445.1. Classification (GTDB taxonomy): domain Bacteria; phylum Bacillota; class Clostridia; order Oscillospirales; family Acutalibacteraceae; genus Acutalibacter. The sequence goes on from QZEE01000003.1 coordinate 142,600, forward strand.
TTTTATAGCTGCCGGTTTAAATATTTTTGCCGGTATGGTTTGAACGCCAAGGAGCGCAGGCCTGCGGAGATGGACGTGATGCAGTATGGCACACTGATGCATTACCTGTTTGAACAGGTGTTCCACCAGCCCAAAGAGGTACGGGAGGGGTGGAGTGAAGAGGAGCTGGCGGGCGTGGTGTGGGGGCACATCGAGGCCTATGCCCAGGAGAACCTGGGGGGCATGGGGCTTTTGAGCGGGCGGCAGCGGTACCGGCTGGGGCGTATGGCACAGTCGGCCTGCAAGCTGATACGCCATGTGGAACAGGAGCTGGCCCAGAGCCGGTTTGCCCCGGAGCATTTGGAGCTGGGGCTGGGGGAGGACCGGGAATACCCGCCGTTGCGGGTGGAGACGGGGACCGGGCGGACGGTCACGGTGGGGGGCACCATAGACCGGGTGGACGTGTACCACAGCCCCAGCGGGCAGGATTACGTGCGGGTGATCGACTACAAGACCGGGCGGAAGATGTTTAAGCTGGCGGACGTGCTGCATGGGCTGAACATGCAGATGCTGGTATATTTGGCGGCGCTGGTGGAGGGGGGGCAGGCTTTCCCGGCGGGGATATTGTACATGCCGGCGGCAGAGCCTACGGTAAGCGCCGGGCGGGGGGAGGACGAATCCAGCATACAGGGCCGGGTGGACAAGATGCTGCGCATGAACGGTGTGGTGCTGGCGGACACAGAGATCATACAGGCTATGGAGGATGGGGCCAAGGGGAGGTTTATCCCGGCGGCGCTGAACAAGGACGGCAGCCTGCGGAAAGGCGGGGCCCAGCCCCTTACAGGGGAACAGCTGGGGGTGGTGCTGGCTTACTCGAAAAAACTGATTGCCGCCATGGGGCGGGAGCTTTTGAAGGGGGCGGCCCAGGCCCAGCCGAATTTGAAAAATCACAACGCCTGCAAGCTGTGCCCTTATGGGCCGGTGTGCGGCAGCGAAAAAGAAGAAAAAGATGTGGAAGCCGACGCCACTACCCAGGAAGAAGCCCTGGAACAGATGCGGGCGGCTTTACGGGAAGGGGGCGGCGTGGATGCCGGAAACGAAATGGACGGAGGCCCAGCAGGATGCCATCTGGGCCCGTAGGGGTACGGTGCTGGTGGCGGCGGCGGCAGGGTCTGGCAAGACGGCCGTGCTGGTGCAGCGGGCGCTTGAGCGGCTGACAGACCCCCAGGACCCTTTGCCGGCAGACCGGCTGTTGATTGTCACCTTTACAAAGGCAGCGGCGCAGGAGATGCGGGCCAGGCTGGAACAGAGGCTTTTTGCCTTGATGCGGGAAAACCCTGGGGACCCGCTGCTGCGCAGGCAGGGGCTGCTTTTGCCCCAGGCGCATATTGGCACGGTGGACAGCTTTTGCGCGGAAATGGTGCGGGAGTTTTTCCATTTGCTGGACATTGCGCCGGAGTTTAAAATCCTTTCGGATAAGCGGGAAGAGGAGCTTACGGCCCAGGCGCTGGAAGAGGCGGTGCAGGCTGCTTTTGAAGAGGGGTCGGTGGAAGAGCTGGCCGACGCTTTTACCGGGGAACGGGATGACCGGAAGCTGATGCAGATGGTGCGGACTTTGTACCGGTTTATGCAGTCCCATCCTTTTCCAGAAAGGTGGCTGGAAGAGAAAGTCGCCCAGTATGAGAAGGGGGACGCCGGGCCCTGGGAACGGGCGGTGCTGGATTACGCCAAGGAAACGGCGGGGTATGCCGCGGGGCTGCTGGGGGCGGGGATAGAGGCCAGCGCCCAGGATGTGAAGCTGGAAGAGAACTTCGCCCCGGTGCTGGGGGCAGACCGGCAGGCCTTGCTGCGGCTGCGGGACGCCTGCGCCGCAGGGGATTGGGGCCGGGCGGTGGCGCTGTTGGAGGGGTACGCCCCCAGCAGGCGGAAGCCCTTGCGGGGGTATAAGGAAGACCCGCTTTTTGGCAGGCTGGAGGCTTGCCGGAAGGAGGCTGCTAAGGCCTTGGAGCCCCTTTACAAGTGTTTGTGCATTGAGGCCGAGGACAGCCGCCGGGAACTGCTGGCGGCGGCTCCTTTGCTGAAAAGCCTGCAGGCCCTTACTTTGGATTTTTCCCGGCGCTATAGGAAGAAAAAACGGGAACGGGATTTTTTGGACTACAGCGACTTGGAGCATTTGGCCATTGAGCTTTTCTGCCGGCCGGATGGCTCTCCGACGCCGGCGGCGGGGGAGGTGGCTGAACGGTTTGGGGAGATCATGATCGACGAGTACCAGGACATTAACGAGGTGCAGGATTCGCTTTTCCGGGCTATCTCCCGGGGGGAAAGGAACCTGTTTATGGTGGGGGATGTGAAGCAGAGCATTTATGGCTTTCGGCGGGCCATGCCGGAAATCTTTTTGCGCAGGCGCGGCCAGTTCCCTTTGTACGACCGGGAGAGGGACGCGTACCCGGCGGCTATTGTGCTGGACCGGAATTTCCGGTCCAGGCGGGAGGTGACGGGGTCGGTGAATTTCGTGTTCTCCCAGCTGATGAGCCGGGAGGCTGGGGACATCGACTATACCGGGGCCGAACGGCTGGTGTGCGCCGCGTCTTTTGTGGACAAGCCTGGGTGTGAGACGGAGCTGCTGCTCATTGACCGGCAGGGGGAGGAAGCCGAGGTGGCAGAGGCCGCGGCCATTGCCAAGCGGATACGGGGCATGGTGGAAGGTGGGTTTACGGTTTCTACCGGGCAGGGGGAGAGGCCCGCGGGATGGGGGGATTTTTGCATCCTGCTGCGCAGCGCCAACAAATATGCCCACCGCTACGCCCAGGAGCTGGGGAAGCTGGGGGTGCCGGCCCGGGCGTCGTCTTCCGGGGGATTTTTTGCGGCCAGGGAGGTACAGGCGGTGCTGTCCCTTTTGCGGGTGATCGACAACCCCAACCAGGATATCCCTCTGCTGGCGGTGCTGATGAGCCCCTTGTACGGCTTTACTGCCGATGACTGCGCCCGGATGCGGGGGCAGGACCGGAAGGTGCCGGTGTATATTTCGCTGCTGCGGGCGGCGGAGGAGGACGGCCGGTGCCGGAAAGTCATAGCAGATATGGGGGAGTGGCGGAGCCTTTCGGCCACGATGCCGGCAGATGGGTTTTTAACCCTGCTGTATGGCCGCACGGGTTGGCCGGATATGGTGCTGGCTATGGAGGAAGGGCCAGCTCGGCTGGAAAACCTGCGGCTGCTGCAAAGGTATGCCCAGGAGTATGAGGGATCGGGGTACCACGGGCTGGCCGGGTTTGTGCGGTTTTTGGACAGGCTGCGGGATAATGGGTCTGATTTGCAGGCGGCAGAGCCCAGGCCGGAGGACGGCTTGGCGGTATCCATCATGAGCGTGCACAGGGCTAAGGGGTTGGAGTTCCCGGTGTGCATTGTGGCTGGGTGCGGGCGCAATTTTGTAAGCGACCAGCGGGAGGATATTTTATTGCACCCGACCCTGGGGCTGGGGGTGAAGCTGAAGGACCCGGGGCACTCGGCACGGTACACTACGACGGCCCGGGAGGCCATTGCCTTGGAGTCTGTCAGGTCGGCGGCGGCGGAGGAGCTGCGGGTGTTGTATGTGGCCATGACCCGGGCCAAGGAGAAGCTGGTGCTGGTGGGGTCTGGGAAAAAAATAGAGGAGCAAGTGGGGAAGCTTGCCATGCGGGCCGCTGGGGCGGGGGTAACGCCTTATTTAGTGCGCATGGCGAAAAATGCCATGGAATGGCTGGTGTTATGCGCTTTGCAGCACCCGGACGGCGGGGAGCTGCGGAAGCTGGCGGGCGGGGAGGATATACCTGTAAGGTTTGATGACTTTACACCGTGGCGAATCCAATTGGAAGAGTACGTGCCGGTGCCTTTACAGGAAGAGATGGGGCCTGCGCCTGTGGAACCGCCGGATTGGGAGATGGCAGAGTGGCTGCGGCAGCGGGCGGAATTCCGCTACCCGTATGAGGAAAAGCTGGATATACCGGCTAAGGTGGCGGCTTCTAAGCTGGCGGTAGAGCAGGGGGCGGCTGGGGAAGTGAAGCTTTCGCGGCCGGCCTGGCTGGGGGAAAAAGGCCTGACCCCGGCGGAAAGGGGTATAGCTTTACATGAATTCATGCAGTTTGCCGACTTCCCCAGCGCAGCTGCGGACCCGGGGAAGGAGCTGCGGCGCTTGGTTGAAAAGGCGTGGCTTACCCCTGAACAGGGCAGCGCGGTGGAGGTACACCGGGTAAGGGCCTTTTTCCAGGGGGATGTGGGGAAACGGGTGCTGGCTTCGGAAGAGGTTGTAAAGGAAAGACGCTTTACGGTGTCCATCCCTTCCCATATGGTGCGAGAGGGGATGGAAGGGGAGGAAGCTATTTTGCAGGGGGCGGTGGACTGTACTTTTTGGGAGGATGGGAAGCTGCATATCATTGACTTTAAAACGGACCGGGTGGAGACGGTGGAAGAGCTGTGGCAGCGTTACCAGGTGCAAATACGGCTGTATGCTTACGCTATGGAACAAGCTACGGGGCAGGAGGTGGGGGATTTGATTTTGTACTCTACGTATTTGAGCGAGGCTTGCACAAAGGGATATAGGCCGTATGTGTAAAGGGATTTGGCTTTATAGGTGCGAATCAAAAATAAACAGGAAATGAGGGACGGGAATGATTACCCAAAGCTTGCATGAGGGCTGGACGCTGGAAACGGCCAGGGGCCGGAAAAGGATACCGGCGGCGGTGCCGGGCTCGGTTTATGGCGACCTGTTGGCCGCTGGGGATATGGACGACCCCTTTTGGCGGGATAACGAGTTGGGAGCGCTGGAGCGGATGGAGGACGACTTCCTTTATGAGACGGTCTTTGTGCCGGAAGAGGGGATGCTGGGGTGTAAAAATGTGTGGCTGCGGTTTGAGGGCATCGATACCTTGGGGGAAGTGAGCTTAAACGGCGTGCCGGTGGGAACGGTGGAAAACATGCACCGCACCTATGAGTTTGAGGTGGCCCATTTGCTGCGGGAAGGGGAAAACGTTTTGCGGGTACAGCTGTACTCGCCTACGCGGTATATACGGGAGCATTACGACCCCCGTAAGGCCGACGGCACCAGCGATGCCATGAGGGGGTTTACCACGCTGCGCAAGGCCCATTGCATGTTTGGCTGGGACTGGGGGCCCCGGCTGCCAGACGCGGGTATTTGGCGGCCGGTAACGCTGCTGGGCGATGAAGGGGCCCGCATACGGGAGGTGCGGGTGCGGCAGAAGCATGTGGGCGGGCAGGTGGAGCTTTCTATTGGGGTGAGTGCTTCTTCATATGCAAAGGGCATTGCCTTTACAGCTGAGCTTACAGACCCCCAGGGGAATGTGGCAGCTTTTTCGGATGTGCCTATGCGCCTTACGGTCCGTAAGCCCCAGCTGTGGTGGCCCAGGGGGTATGGGGCGCAGCCTTTGTATAGTGTAAAGGTGTATGCCTTGTCGGATGGGAAGGTGCTGGACGTGTGGGAAAGGCGAATCGGCCTGCGGACGGCAACGGTGCGTATAGAGCCCGATGAATATGGGGAGAGCTTTGCCCATGAAGTCAATGGGGTGCGGGTCTTTGCTATGGGCGCGGATTATATCCCGGAAGACAACCTTTTGGGGCGGGTCACGAAGGAGCGCACCCGCAGGCTGCTGGAAGACTGCGCGGCGGCGAATTTCAACACCATACGGGTGTGGGGCGGCGGGGTCTACCCGGATGACTTCTTTTATGATATCTGCGACGAATTGGGGCTGCTGGTTTGGCAGGACTGCATGTTCGCCTGCGGCACCTATGAGCTTACCCCGGCGTTTTCCCGGAACATCCAGGAGGAAATTGCGGACAATGTGAAGCGGCTGCGGCACCACCCATCGCTGGCGCTGTGGTGTGGGAACAATGAAATGGAGATGTTTGTGGGGCAGGGCGTGTGGGGGGACTCGCCCAGGCAGCGGGCGGACTATATACGGATGTATGAGTATATCATCCCCAAGGTGATTTTGGAGCATGACCCGGATGCTTTCTATTGGCCGGGGAGCCCTTCCAGCGGGGGAGGGTTTGACGACCCCAACGGCGTGGAGCGGGGGGACATGCACAACTGGGAAGTGTGGCACGGGGTGCAGCCCTTTGCCAGCTACCGGAAGAGGACGTGCCGGTATTTGTCGGAGTTCGGGTTTGAGTCTTTCCCTTGCATGAAGACGGTGGAGGGGTTTACGCTGCCGGAGGACCGTAACCTGTTTTCTTATGTGATGGAAAAACACCAGCGCTGCGCCCACGGGAACGCCTTGACTATGGCGTATATGCAGCAAATGTTTTTATACCCTACCAGCTTTGAAACGGCGCTGTATGCCTCTCAGCTTTTGCAGGGGGAGGCGGTGCGGGTTGGGGTGGAGCACATGCGCCGCCAGCGGGGGGTGTGCATGGGCACCATCTACTGGCAGCTGAATGACTGCTGGCCGGGGGCTTCCTGGTCGTCTATTGACTATACGGGGCGGTGGAAGGCGCTGCATTATTTTGCCAAGCGGTTCTTTGCGCCGGTGCTGCTGTCCTGCTGTGAGGAAGGGATGCTGAGCCAGGAGCCTAACATCAACGCGGAGCCTTTTGATATGGAAAAGAGCATTACATTGGCGGTGACCAATGAGACGCGGGAAACACGCCAGCTGGTGGTGAAGTGGGCGCTGCGGGATAGGATGGGGCGCGTGAAGCGGGAGGAGACGATCAGCCTTTCGGTTTGCGGGCTGCAAAGCGTCTGCCTGCCAAGAGTGGAGCTGCCGGAGGCGGATATTTTTGAAGACTATGTGGGCTACCGGCTGCTGGAGAGAGGGAAGGAGATTTCGGGGGGGACGGTGATTTTTTCGCTGCCGAAGTACTTTAAGTTTGCAGACCCGAGGCTGGGGGTGCGGCTGGAAGGGGATGAAATCGTGGTGACGGCCGGGGCTTATGCTAAGGGCGTGGAGATACAGAATACGGGGGAAGATTTGTTGTTGGAGGATAATTACTTTGATATGGGCCCGGGGGAACGAAGGGTGAAGGTCTTGCGGGGTGAGCCTGTGGGGCTGCGGGTGAGAAGTGTGTATGATATACGATGAGAGGTGGAAAAAGGACGCGGTCAAGGGGCGTGTGGCCCCTTGTAGGGGTCTCGGGGGCAAAGCCCCTGAGTGGGGGTTGGGGCGAAGCCCCAAGGTCTTGCCGCAGGGCGCGGCCTTTGCGCCCGGAGGCCTCATATGCGTTAGCGGGGGTTTGGGGGCGCAGCCCCTAAGGCCTTTGTGTTTTTGGGGAGTGGGGAGGGCTAAGCTGGAGAAGGGGTTGACATTCCCTTTGGAGAGGCGTATAATTATTAGCCCGAGTTAGAAACATTTTATAATAGGAAGGGGATGTGGAAGTGAAAATCGATGCGACTTTTGGCGAACGGGAGGCTGGGAAAGCTTACCGTGACCGGGAGGGCGCTTACCTGCTGGCGGTGGAAAAGGGCATGCTGGCGGTAGCGGACACGCCTTCTGGATGGTTCCTGCCTGGTGGGGGGATCGAGCCGGGGGAGAGCCACGAGGGCTGCGTGGAGCGGGAGTGCTTGGAGGAATTGGGCAGCCCGGCCCGGGTGGGTGAGTACCTTGGCTGCGCGGAAGGCTTTATGATGCTGGATTATGACGGGCCGTTCCACCCGATACAGTTCTATTATGCGGGGACGTTGGGGGCGCCTGTCCAGGAGCCTACGGAGCCGGGGCATGCTTTGCGCTGGGTGCCGGTGGAGGAAGCGGCCCAAAAGATGTACTTGGAGTGGCAGAGATGGGCGGTGAAAAAGCTGCTGGAAAAGGATGCAGAGCTGTGGGATCTGTATACGGAAGACCGGGTCTTGACGGGGGAAACCCACGTGCGGGGTAAGCCGCTGCCGGAAGGGCGGCACCATTTAGTGGTACATGTGTGGGTGCGCAATGGGAAGGGCGAGTATTTGATCTCCCAGCGGGCAGCGGACAGGCCTACGTTCCCGCTGATGTGGGAGTGTACGGGGGGCTCGGTAGTAAAGGGCGAGGACAGCCTTGCGGGGGCTTTGCGGGAAGTAAAGGAAGAAGTAGGCCTTGACCTGGTGCCGGAGGATGGGCGGGTCGTGCTAAGCATGGTGCGGGGCGAGGGTTTCCACGATATAGTGGACGTTTGGCTGTTTGACTATGACGGCCCCCTGGCTTTGGAAAAGGCCACGACCAAGGAAGTGGCCCAGTGCAGGTGGATGGATGCGGGGGAAATCCGGCAGCTGTTTGAGGCGGGGGAGTTTGTGGACACATTGGGATATTTTTTTGAGGTGCTGGCGGAAAACCCTTGACAAACTGCCTGAAATGCCCTATAATCATTTAGGAAAACAAAGAGGCGCGTGCGCCCACCGGTGCGGTTTTGTCTGCCACAGGTTGATAGGTACAGGATTCCCCCCTTGTGTTTGTGGGCGGGTTTTTGTGGATTTATCAGCGGGCGGGCTTTTCTGCCCGCTTTTTGTGTGCCGCCCCTTTGAAGAAGTTATTTTGAGGACTAACGTGTGATGGAGGTGCTACCAATTAGCAGCAAGGAACTACAGATCAATGAACAGATCCGCGATAAGGAGGTCCGCGTAGTGGACGCGGACGGCTCGCAGCTGGGCGTGATGCCTTTGGCAAAGGCCAAGGAGCTGGCGGCCCAGCGGGATTTGGACCTGGTGAAGATCGCCCCACAGGCTACGCCCCCGGTGTGCAAGATCATCGATTATGGCAAGTTCCGTTTCGAGCAGTCGAAGCGGGAAAAGGAGCAGCGGAAAAACCAGCGCACCGTGGAGATCAAAGAGGTGCGCCTTTCCCTGAACATTGACACCCACGACTTTGAGACCAAGCGCAACCACGCGGCACGGTTCATTGGCGAGGGGAACAAGGTGAAAGCTTCCATCCGCTTTCGAGGCCGGGAGATGGGCCACCCGGAGCTGGGGCAGGAGATTATGCGCCGGTTTGCGGAAAGCATGGCAGAGGTGGCCAACGTGGAAAAGCCCGCCAAGCTGGAAGGCAGGACGATGCTGATGTTCCTTGCCCCGAAGCCCGTTAAATAACCCTTATTTTCGTATCCCTCTGGATAGGATGGCAGGGCTGGAGGCCGGCCAGCCATCCTTGCAGAAATAAGTGAAGACAATCAAGGAGGACTGCAAAATGCCGAAGCTTAAAACACACAGCGGCGCCAAAAAGCGCTTCAAGCTTTCCAAAAACGGGAAAGTGATCCGTGGACACGCCTTTACCAGCCATCTTTTCAATGGCCATGGCAAGACCCCCAAGGTCAAGCGCCATGCCCGCGGCACCACTGTGACCGACAAGACCAACGTTGCCGCCGTCAAGCGGATGCTGCCCTACAAATAAAGTGTGAATTTTTCGACGAGAACTTCTGAAAGGAATGAATGATAAATGGCTAGAGTCAAGGGCGCTATGATGACGCGCAAAAGAAGGAAAAAGGTTTTAAAGCTGGCAAAGGGGTATTGGGGTTCCAAGTCCCGCCACTTTAAGATGGCCAAACAGGCTGTCATGAAGTCCGGCAACTATGCTTACATTGGCCGCAAGCAGCGCAAGCGGGATTTCCGCCGCCTGTGGATTACCCGTATTTCGGCGGCCTGCCACATGAACGGGGTCAACTATTCCACCTTTATGAACGGGCTGAAGAAGGCTGGGATCACCCTGAACCGCAAGATGCTTTCGGAGATTGCCATTGCGGACGCCGCCGCCTTTACCGCCCTGGTAGAGAAGGCTAAGGCTGCCCTATAAAAAAGCTGAAACTGCGCCTGAGGCAGCAATGCCTTAGGCGTTTCCGCTTATTTCTGTGGAAAGGAGGGGCTTATGGGATACCCTTTGATAACCAGCCGCAAGAACCCCCTGGTGCGGGAGGCGGCCCAGCTGGGCGCATCGGCCCAGGCCCGGCAGGGGCGGCGGAGGTTTTTGTGCGAGGGCGCAAGGCTTTGCCAGGACGCGGCCCGGTCTGGGGTGGGCATAGACACCTGCTTTTTTACCGCAAGCGCAGGGAAGAAGTATGGGGGTTATTTGAAAGATGTTTTGGCGGTGTGCGGGCAGGCCTATGAGGTAGAGGGCCATGTAGCGGCCTTGCTTTCTGGGACCAAGAGCAGCCAGGGGATTTTCTGCGTGTGCAGGTGGCCCGGCGCTTTGCAGGAAGGCGTGGTGGGCTTTGCCCCGCTGTGGAACTGCTTGGTGATGGAAAATCTACAGGACCCGGGGAATTTGGGGACGGTGCTGCGCACGGCCGAGGCCCTGGGGGTAGGCCGGGTGTTCCTGCTGGGGGACTGCTGCGACCCCCTTTCGCCTAAGGCCCTGCGGGCCTCTATGGGGGCGGCCTTCCGGGTGGGGCTGGTGCGGGAGCCGTCGGCGGGGCATTTGGCCCAGATGCTGAAGGGGCACGGGTATGCCCTGCATGCGGCGGTGCCGGACAGCGGGGCCCGCCGGGTGACGGGGGTTGATTTTGGGGACGGTCCCCACGCGGTGTTTATTGGCAACGAAGGCGCGGGGCTGCGCCCGGAAACCTGCGAGCTTTGCCATGACCGGGTGACGATCCCTATGGCGGGGCGGGCGGAATCGCTGAACGCGGCGGCTGCGGCGACCATACTGCTATGGGAGATGCAGCGGGGCGCGGAAGGAAGGGAGAGGTGAGCAAGTGGACCATCGTGTGTACTGGATATGGCTGCAGCAGGCCTTTGGGCCGGGCAGCCGCCTGCCTTGCGAGCTGGACAGGCGCTTTGTGGGAGGCGTGGAGGAATTTTACCAGGGCGGGCCCAAGCTGTGGAACGCCATGGCTTTTATTACGGACCAGCAGGCCGCCACGCTTTTCAGCTTCTCTTTAGGGGAGGCGGAGGCGCAGCTGGAGCATGCGGAGAAGGTGGGCTGGTGGGTTGTGACGCCGGAGTGTGAGAAATATCCCGAACCCCTTAGGAATATTTCTGACCCTCCCGCGGTACTGTATGGCAAGGGGGAACTGCCGGACTGGCAGAGCCGCCCGGCCATTGCCATAGTGGGGGCCCGGAAAGCCCTGGATGTTTCGGTGGAAGCGGCCAGGAAGATCGGGTGCCAGCTGGCCTGCGGCGGCGCGCCGGTAATCAGCGGCGGGGCTTTGGGCATTGACACAGCGGCTTTGACTGGGGCTATGAGTGTGCTAGGGCCGGTGGTAAGCGTTTTGCCGGTGGATTTGGGGAGCCCCTACCTCAACAAGAATATGGCCCTGCGCCGGGATATACTGGAAAAGGGCGGGGCGCTGGTAAGCGAATATTTTATGCAGAGGCAGCCAAGCCTGGGCGGTTTTCAGGTGCGCAACAGGCTGATAACCGGCTTAAGCTGCGGGGTGGTGCTGATTCAGGCTGCGGCCAAAAGCGGCACGATGATTTATGCCAAGCACGCCCTGGACCAGAACCGGGACGTATTTGTGTACCCGGGCCCGGCGGGCGCACCGGAATATGCGGGCAGCCAGGGCCTTCTGCGGGACGGCGCAAAAGCCGTCACCTGCGGGGAGGATGTGCTGGAGGAATACAGTACGCGGTTTGCTATTACGCCCAGCGATATTTTCCAGGCGGGCAGCGAATATGATGGGCTGTTTGACGATATCCCCTTGCCGGTCCCGGAGGTGGCTATGGGGGACCCGGGCTTGGAGGGCGATGGGCTTTCCCCAGAGGAAGAGCGGGTTTTGGGCGCTTTTGCAGGGGAGACCCTTACGGTGCCCCAGCTGGGGGAACGGACAGGGCTTGGCCCGGGGGCCTTGCTGAGCCTGCTGACAGGGCTGGAGCTGGACGGGCGTGTGGAGTCTGTGGCGGGCCGGCGCTACCGGGCTTGCTGAAAGGCTTTTGGCGGCGTGGATATATTTCTAATTTAGAATTATAATTAGATGGAAATATTGTAATATGATAGGGTTTGCAGGGGTGGCCTGCAAGAAAGGAAGAGCAGAATTATGTCGAAGCTGGTGATCGTGGAGTCGCCTTCTAAGGCGAAGACCATACAGAAGTATTTGGGGCAGGGGTATGAGGTCATTGCCTCTATGGGCCATGTGCGGGATTTGCCCAAGGCCAGGCTGAGCGTGGACGTGAAGGACAGCTTTAAGCCGAAATACAGCATCATAAAGGGCAAGGAAAAGTTGGTGAAGGAGCTGAAGGAGGCGGCGGCCAAATCGGACGGCGTACTGCTTGCTACGGACCCGGACCGGGAGGGGGAAGCGATCTCCTGGCACCTGGCTTATATTTTAGACCTGGATGAGAACGCTTTGGACCGGGTGACCTTTAACGAGATCACCAAGACCGGCGTGGCGGAGGGCATGGCCCATCCCCGGGCCATTGATTTGGATTTGGTAAATGCCCAGCAGGCCAGGCGCATTTTGGACCGGCTGGTGGGTTATACCCTGAGCCCGTTTTTGGCTAAGACTATCCGTCCCAGGCTTTCGGCAGGGCGGGTACAGTCGGTGGCGGTACGGATGATTGTGGACCGGGAAGAGGAGATCAAGGCCTTTGTGCCGGAGGAGTATTGGAGCATTGACGCCAAGCTGACCGCGCCCCCCAGCAAGGCCGTGTTTGCGGCGCAGTTTTATGGGGACGAGACCGGGGAGATCAAGATCGTCTCCCAGGAGGAGTCGGATAAGCTGTTTGAGGAGCTGGAAAAGGAAGAGTTTGTGGTGGGGCCGGTGAAAAAGGGCAAGCGCAACCGCACCCCGGCGCCGCCGTTTATCACGTCTACCTTGCAGCAGGAGGCCTCCCGGAAGCTGGGCTTTCAGGCGCGGCGCACCATGAAGGCCGCCCAGGAGCTGTATGAGGGCGTGGATATTGAGGGTATGGGCACCATGGGCTTGATTACCTATATGCGTACAGACTCGCTGCGGATTTCGGAAGACGCCATACAGGAGGCCGGGGCCTATATTGAGGAGCGCTGGGGCAAGAAGTATTTGCCTGCTAAGCCCCGGCACTTTAAGTCCCGGGCAAACGCCCAGGACGGCCATGAGGCTATACGGCCCTCGACTATATCGCTGACGCCGGAACAGGCGAAGGGCTCGCTGACTTCGGATCAATATAAGCTGTATAAGCTGATATGGGAACGGTTTATTGCCTGCCAGATGGCCAATTGTGTGCTGAACACCAGCCAGGCGACGATTTTGGCTGGGAAGTATGTTTTTAAGGCTTCGGGGTTCCATGTGCATTTTGACGGTTTTACCGCCCTTTATGAAGAAAGCAAGGACGAAGAGGAAAAAGCCGGGAAGGATCTGCCGCCTTTGGAGGAAGGGCAGAAACTGAAGGTGAAGGATTTGAAGGGGAACCAGCACTTTACCCAGCCGCCGCCCCGGTATACGGAGGCTTCCCTTATTAAGACTTTGGAGGAAAACGGGATAGGGCGGCCTTCGACTTACGCGGCGACCATCTCGACTATAACCACCCGGGAGTATGTGGCCCGGGAGGGGAAAGCCTTTAAGCCTACAGAGCTGGGGGAAGTCATTACCACGCTGATGAAGGAGCGCTTCCCGAAAATCGTGAATGTGCGGTTTACGGCCCAGGTGGAGGATGAGTTGGACGCGGTGCAGCGGGGGGACGAAGCCTGGGTGCAGACCTTGCAGCGCTTTTATGATGATTTCGACAAGACTGTCCAGAAAGCCAAGAAGGAAATGGACGGGGTGAAGATTAAGCTGAAAGAGGACGAGACTGGCGAGGTCTGCGAAAAATGCGGCAAGCCTATGGTGATTAAATACGGGCGGTATGGCCGTTTTATGGCCTGCTCGGGCTACCCGGAGTGCAAGAACGTGAAAAAGATCGTAAACGAGACCGGCGCCGCCTGCCCCAAGTGCGGGGGGAAGATCATTGAGCGGAAGTCGAAAAGGGGCCGGGTGTTCTATGGGTGCAGCGAGTACCCCAACTGCGATTTTGTGTCTTGGGACCCGCCGGCTAAAGAAAACTGCCCGGTGTGTGGGAAAGTCCTTATGCAGAAAAAGACAAAAGACAAACGCCTGTACTGTGTGACCCCGGGATGCTCTTTCGAAGGGAAGCTGCCCAGCGAAGAATAGCAAAGGCTTTGGGGTTATTAGGCCGCCGGGGCAGCTGAAAAGGGGGAACCACATGGAAGAAATAAAAGTGCTGGGGGCGGGCCTGGCTGGCTGCGAGGCCGCGTGGCAGATTGCCCAGCAGGGGGCAATGGCCCACCTGTATGAGATGAAGCCGGGGAAGTTTTCCCCGGCCCACAAGAGTGCGGGGCTGGCGGAGCTGATCTGTTCCAACTCTTTAAAGGCCGCCAGGCTGGACAGCGCGGCGGGGCTGCTGAAGGAAGAAATGCGGCGGCTGGGATCGCTGCTGGTGGATTGCGCGGAAAAATGCCGGGTGCCGGCCGGCGGGGCGCTGGCGGTGGACCGGGGGGAGTTTTCCCGGCTGGCCACAGAGGCCATAGAGGGGCACCCCCGCATTGAGGTGCACCGCGAGGAGGTTGCGGAACTGCCCCCGGGGCCGGTGGTGGTGGCTACGGGGCCGCTGACGGCGGAGGGGCTTGCCGGGGAGATTGAGAAGCTGTGCGGCGGGGCGTTGAGCTTTTTTGACGCGGCGGCGCCTATTGTCACGGCGGAAAGCCTGGATATGGGGAAGTGCTTTGCGGCGTCACGGTATGATAAGGGCGACGGGGACTATATTAACTGCCCCATGGACAAAGAGGAATATGACAGTTTTGTGGAAGCTTTGCTGGGGGCCCAGCGGGCGCCGGTACACAGCTTTGACGCGGGGGCACCGAAAGTCTACGAGGGCTGTATGCCGGTGGAGGTCTTGGCTGGGCGGGGGCATGACGCGCTGCGCTTTGGGCCCATGAAGCCGGTGGGCCTGCGGGACCCCCGCACCGGGCGCCGGCCCTGGGCGGTGGTGCAGCTGCGGGCGGAGAATCTGGAAAACAGCCTGTATAACCTGGTGGGGTTCCAGACGAATTTGAAATTTGGGGAACAAAAGCGGGTGTTTGGCCAGATACCGGGGCTTGGACAGGCGGAATTTGTGCGGTATGGCGTAATGCACCGGAACACGTTTTTGCACTCGCCGGGGCTGCTGGCGGGGGATTTTTCCCTGATAAAGCGGCCGGACATGTTTTTTGCCGGGCAGATCACCGGGGTGGAGGGGTATATGGAATCCGCGGCTTCGGGGATTATGGCCGGGCTGAACGTGCTGCGCCGGGTGCGGGGGCGTGAAACGGTGGTGCTGCCGGAGGTTAGTATGATTGGAGCCCTGAGCCGGTATATTTCGAGTTATACGGGTAAGGATTTCCAGCCTATGGGGGCAAATTTCGGCGTGCTGCCGCCGCTGGAAAAGAAGATACGGGACAAGCGGGAACGCTATATGGCCTTGGCCCAGCGGGCCCTTTTGGCTGTGGACTGGGAACAGGCAAGGAGCGTATAAGGAGGCTTTGTTGTGAGAATTATCGTAGACGGGTTCGGCGGGGACAACGCCCCGGGGGAAATCCTTTTGGGCTGCGCCCAGGCTATGGACGAGCTGGGGGTGGGGATCCTGCTGACCGGGGACAAGGCCAGGCTGGAAGCAGCCGCCCGGGAGCGGGGCTTGGAAGAGAAGCTGGCCCGGATGGAGGTTTTGCCCTGCGGGCAGGTGCTTTCTATGGAGGACGAGCCTACCAGCGTCATTAAGGAGAAGGCGGACAGCTCTATGGCGGTAGGGCTGCGGGCTTTGGCAGAGGGCCGGGGCGACGCTTTTGCCAGTGCTGGGAACAGCGGGGCCATGGTGGTGGGGGCTACGACCATCGTGAAGCGGATACGGGGTGTAAAGCGTGTTACCTTTGCACCTATACTGCCTAAGAGCCAGGGGTTCTTTATGCTTTCTGACGGCGGGGCCAACGTGGACTGCCGGCCGGAAATGCTGGTGCAGTTTGGGCTGATGGGCTCGGTATACATGGAAAAGGTCATGGGGGTGAAGAAACCCAGGGTGGGGCTGTGCAATGTGGGCAGCGAATCCCACAAGGGCGACGACCTGCGGCGGCAGGCTTATGGGCTGCTGACAGAGTGCAAGGGTTTGCACTTTACAGGCAATGTGGAGCCCCGGGAGCTGCCCTATGACGGCTGCGATGTAGCGGTGGCCGACGGCTTTACCGGCAACATGCTGCTGAAAATGTACGAGGGCGTGGCGCTGGCGCTGATGGATCAGATCAAAGGGGTGATGACCAGCGGGCTTAAAAACAAGCTGGCGGCGGCTGTCCTTTACAGCGACATGAAGCAGCTGAAAAAGCACCTGGATTACAATGAATACGGCGGCGCGCCCATTATGGGGGCCCAGAAGCCGGTGTTTAAGATACACGGCAGCGCGAAAGCGTCTACGGTGAAGAACGCTTTGCGGCTGACGCGGGATTATACCCAGTCTGGCATTATTGGGGATATTGCGCGGGCTGTGGGGAAGAAGGATAATCTGTAAAGGGAAAATGCTTTACTTTTGGAAAGGGACGTGGCTCTATGAGACCTTTGGAAGAATACGAGAAGAACATCGGCTACCAGTTTCGGGACAAGGGAGTGCTGGAAACGGCCTTGACGCACTCTTCTTTTGCTAACGAGCACAAATGCAAAAGCTATGAGCGGCTGGAATTTTTGGGGGACTCGGTGCTGGGGTTTGTGACAGCGGAATACCTTTACACCCACTTCTCCGGGCTGCCGGAAGGCAAGCTTACGAAAAACCGGGCGGCGCTGGTGTGTGAACGGTCACTGTGCGGGTTTTCTAAAGAGCTGCAGGTGGGGGATTTCCTGCGGCTGAGCCACGGGGAGAGACATTCTGGGGGGCAGGACAGGCCCAGCATTTTAGCGGACGTTTTTGAGTCTACCATTGCGGCCATTTATTTGGACAGCGGCGATTTGGATCAGGCTAAGGCTTTTATCCTGCGGTTTATCGTGCCTGCCGCCAAGGCCCAGACGACGAAGCCTTTTAAGGATTACAAGACAACCTTGCAGGAGATCATCCAGCAGAACCCGGAAGAAAAGCTGGAATACCGGGTCACTGGGGAAAGCGGGCCGGACCATGACAAGCACTTTACAGTGGAGGTGCGCTTAAACAGCAATGTGATTGGCAAAGGGGGCGGGCGCAGCAAGAAAGAGGCTGAGCAGCAGGCCGCCCGGGAGGCTTTGGAGCTGATGGGATATTGAGCAGGCGGAAACATGCCAATGTGGCGATTTTTGTGCCCCACGGGGGGTGCCCGAATCAATGCAGCTTTTGCAATCAGCACACCATTACGGGTGGCGCAAAGGCTCCCACGCCCCAGGATGTGCGGGCGGCGGCTCGTGTGGCGGCCCGGTCCCTGGGGGACGGGGCGGGGCGGGCGGAGGTCGCCTTTTTTGGGGGCAGCTTTACGGCCATTGACCGGGCTTATATGGTGGCGCTTTTAGAGGCGGCGGCAGAGTGTGTAAAGGCATATGGCTTTTCAGGTATACGGGCCTCTACCCGGCCGGATGCGGTGGGGGAAGAGGTTTTGGGCCTGCTGAAAAGGTATGGCGTGACGGCTATTGAGCTGGGGGCCCAGTCTATGGATGACCGGGTGCTGGCGCTGAACAAGCGGGGGCATACGGCGGCAGAGACAGCAGAGGCAGCGGGGCGCATTAAGTCCATGGGCTTTGAGCTGGGCTTGCAGATGATGACGGGCCTTTATGGCGATACGGTGGAAACGGCTTTGGATACGGCGGATAGGCTGATTGCTTTAAAGCCGGAGACGGCGCGGATATACCCGACGGTCGTGCTGCCGGGCACGGGGCTTGCGGCGCTGTACGACCGGGGGGAGTATGCCCCCCAGGGCTTGGAGGACGCGGTGGAGCTTTGCGCCCAGCTTTTGCCCCGGTTTGAGGGGGCTGGGGTGCGGGTGATACGGGTGGGCCTGCATGCGGAGCCAGGGGTAGAGGCCCAGGCTGTAGCGGGGCCGTACCACCCGGCGTTCCGGCAGCTGGTGGAAAGCCGCATCTTTTTGCGGCGGCTGGCTGGCGAATTGGCCAGAACCGGGCCTGGGGCTTATACGGTGTGCGTAAAGCCGGAATACTTGTCGGATGCGGTGGGGCAACGGAAGGAAAATTTGGAAAAATGGGGGCGCATGGGCTTTGCTGTAAAGCTGAAGCCAGAGGACAGCGCCCCGGAAAAGGGCTTTGCCGTGGTGCGGGGGCCGGAATCTCACAGAGAAGGAAGAAGCGAATGATTTTAAAGTCTTTGGAATTACAGGGGTTTAAGACCTTCCCGGACAAGACCACGCTGCAATTTGAGCCGGGCATTACCTCGGTGGTGGGGCCAAACGGCAGCGGCAAAAGCAATATCAGCGACGCCATGCGCTGGGTGCTGGGGGAACAGTCGGTGCGCACACTGCGGTGTTCGAAGATGGAGGACGTGATTTTTGGCGGCACCCCAGAGCGCCGCGCCCAGGGCTTTGCGGAAGTCACCCTGACCATTGACAACAGCGACCGGGGCCTGCCCTTTGACAACGACACCGTGGCGGTGACCAGGCGGTACTACCGCAGCGGGGAGAGCGAGTACCTTTTAAATAAGAATACGGTGCGGCTGAAGGATATTAACGAGCTGCTGATGGACACGGGCTTGGGCCGGGATGGGTATTCCATTATTGGCCAGGGCAAAATTGACAGCATAGTGGCGGCGCGGTCGGAGGACAGGCGGGAAATTTTTGAGGAGGCTTCGGGGATTTCCCGCTACCGGTACCGCAAAGAGGAATCGGAGCGGCGCTTGCAGAAGGCGGAGGATAATTTGGTGCGGCTGCGGGATATCCTCAGTGAACTGGAGGGCCGGGTAGAGCCGCTGCGCATCCAAGCGGAAAAGGCGGAGCAGTTTATTGCCTATGACGGGGAGAAGAAGGGGCTGGAAATCGGCATTTGGCTGGAAACCCTGGAACGCTCTGCCAAGGCGCTGCGGGAGCATGAGGGGAAGATGGACCAGGCCAGGGCCCAGCACCAGGAGCTGGAAGAGGAGCTGGAAAATCTGGGCGCCCAGGCGGAAGAGAATTTCCGGCAGACAAACCTTTGCACCGGGCAGATGGACCAGCTGCGCACCAAGGCCGCCGCTTTGGAAGAGCAGGCGGTGCGGGCTGAGGGCGACATTGGGCTTTTGGAAAACGACAGGGCCCACAACGGCCAGGACATAGAACGGCTGGAAGGGGAGATTTTGGAGACCCAGCGCTCGGCCCAGGAGACCGGGCGGGAAATCCAGCAGAAAAAGCAGGAGGCTGGGGAAAAGGAAACCCAGATACAGGAGAGCCATGAAAAGCTGCTGGCTTTTACCGAGCGGCTGGAAAAGCTGCGCCAGGGGGCCGACGAGGCTACCCGCCAGCTGGAACAGGCGGCTTTGGAGCTGGCCCAGGTGAACGCCAGCCTTTCGGAAGAACGGATACGCTTGAGCTCGGCCCAGTCTTCCATGGCAGAAATAGGGCTGCGGGCAGGGGCGGTAGAGGACAGCGTCCGGCAGGCAAGGGAACGGGAAGAGGCGGTGCGGGCCGAAGGGGAAGAGCTGGCCCAGATGCTGCGGGATACCCAGCAGGGGCTTGCCGCCCAGGAAAATGCCGTGAAGGGCTATGAGATGCGGCTGGAGTCTCGGCAGAAGCGTTTGCGGGCCGCCCGGGAGGAGCTGGACAAGCTGACCCTGGACGCAAACGAGCAGCTGCGCCGGGCCCGGCTGTTGGAAGATTTGGAACGGAATTTGGAGGGCTTTGCCCACAGCGTAAAGGCTGTGATGAAGGAGGCGGGCCGCGGGCTGCTTACGGGCATATGCGGGCCGGTCACGAAGCTTTTAAAGGTCCCGCGGGAGTATGCGGTGGCTTTGGAAACGGCTTTGGGCGGGGCTATGCAGAATATTGTGGTGGAGACGGAAGGGGATGCCAAAAGCGCTATTGCGTTTTTAAAACGGCGGGATTTGGGCCGGGCAACCTTTTTGCCTTTGACCACCATCAAGGGCCGGACGCTGGAAGCCCGGGAGGTGGAAGGCCTGCCGGGGTTTGTAGGGGTGGCGTCTGCGCTGTGCCAGTGCGAGGCAAGGTTTGCCGGCATACGGGATTCCCTTTTGGGCCGGGTGGCGGTGGCTGAGGATTTAGACAGCGCGGTGGCCATTGCCAAGGCCGCCGGCTACCGGTTCCGGGTGGTGAGCCTGGACGGGCAGGTGGTCAACACGGGGGGCTCGCTGACAGGCGGGTCCCGGGCCAAGAATTCGGGGCTTTTGAGCCGCACGGCGGAGATCGGGCGGATACAGGAAAAAGCGGCGGCTTTGCAGCAGCAGGCCGAGGCTTGCGCCCAGGCCCACAAGGAGCGCCAGCAGGAGGTGGCGGCTTGCGAGGCCCAGTTAAATGCGGCCCGGGGCGAATGGCAGTCTTTGCAGGAGGAAAAGATCCGCATAGAGGCTGAGTGCGGCCGGGCGGAAAAGGAGCTTTCCTCTGTGCGGGCCGAGCTGGATGGCCTGGAGCGGGAACGCCGGGATTCGGCGGGGCGCATGGAGGAACTGGAAAGGGCTGGGCAGGCGTGCCGGGAGAAGATCGCCCTGCTGGAAGGGCAGGCTGCGGGATATGAACAGGAAAGCCGGCGCCTTAGCGGCAGCCGGGAGGAGCAGAACGCCCGGTGCCAGGAAATCTCGGAGACCATACAGGCCTTGCGGTTAAGCGAATTTTCGGCCCAAAAGGACAGGGAGGCCCTGTTGGAAGCGGTGGCCCAGTTGGAGGCTAGGCGGGATAGCTCGGGGGAGATAGCCCAGGGGCTGCGGGGGCAGATTGACCGCTTGCAGGAAAAGAACCGGGAATTGGCGGGGCAGATGGAAGAAAAGAAGGATTATATGACCCAGCTGCGCAGCCAGGCCGCGGCCCACCGGGCCGGGGTGGAGGAAGCCGCCCAAAAGCGCACGCGGCTGGAGCAGGAGTCTACAGCCCTGCGGGCCCGGGAGAGGGATGTGACCACTGCCCGGGAGAATGTGGGCCGGGAACTGGCCCGGCTGCAGGAACGGGTGGACAATCTGCAAAAGGAATATGACGGGATCATCTCCCGGCTGTGGGAGGAGTATGAGCTTACCCGGCGGGAGGCTGAGGAGATCGGTATTAAGATTGAAGACCTGGCGGCGGCCCAGAGGCGGCTGCAGGAGCTGAAAAACAAGATAAAGGCCCTGGGCGCGGTGAACGTGGCGGCTGTGGTGGAATATCAGGAGGTATCGGAGCGCTACGGGTTTTTGAAGGCCCAGGTGGAGGACGTAGAGAAATCCAAGAAGGAATTGCTGGATTTGATACAGGATTTGACCCAGCACATGCGCCAGCAGTTTACCGAGAGGTTTGCCAGGATCAACGAGAATTTCGGTACTATTTTCCGGGAGCTTTTTGGCGGCGGCGCGGCGGAGCTCACCTTTACCGACCAGACGGACGTGCTGAAAAGCGGCATTGAGATTAAGGTGCAGCCCCCAGGCAAGATTGTCAGCCATATTGAGGCCCTGTCCGGCGGCGAAAAAGCGCTGGTAGCGATTTCGATATATTTTGCTATTATGCGCGTCAACCCCCCGCCGTTCTGTGTGCTGGATGAGATCGAGGCGGCTTTGGATGACGTGAACGTCAGCCGCTACGCCCAATACTTGCGCCGCATGAGCGGCCGCAGCCAGTTTATTGCCATCACCCACCGCCGGGGCACTATGGAGGGCAGCGACATGCTTTATGGCGTTACCATGCAGGACCAGGGCATCTCAAAGCTTTTGGCCCTTAGGACCGAGGAGGCGGCAGAGTTCAGCGCTTAGCCTCCGGCGGCTTAGGGGGGATTTTTGAGGAAAATCCCCCCTAAGGACCCCCAAAACCTTTGATTTTTACGGGGATAGCGAGCGTGGGAGGGCGTGCGGATGGATAAAAGGCGAAGAAAAGTGTTTGTGAATATTTTGCTGTATGGGGTGTTGGGGATTTATATCCTGCTTTTGCTGCTGATACTTTTTCGTCAGCACCATGCGGTTCGGTCTGTTAATTTGGTTCCCTTGCGGGGCATCACCGCGTTTTTGACAGGGAAAGATTTGGTCACCGGCAGCATGGAAAATGCCTGGTTTATAAGAGGGTTCGCACTGAGCAACATATTGGGGAATATCGTCATTTTTGTGCCGTTGGGCGTGTATGTTACATTGTTTCATAAGGACAAGGCGGTGTGGAAAAATACCCTGTGGGTCGTTTTGGCAAGCGTGGCGGTGGAGGTTGGCCAGTTTGCTTTTAAAATGGGCATTGGCGATATTGACGATGTGGTCCTTAATGGCTTAGGGGGATTATTGGGGGTGCTGTTGTGCAGGGGCATCTACCGGGTGTGCAAAAACGAGGATTTTATGGTGCGCTGTACGGTAGCCGTTATGGCGCCTTTAGTGGGAGTGCTCAGTTTTGGGATTTTGCTCTTTATGAACTATACATAACATTACAGAGGAAGGTGAAAGCATGGGGTTTTTTGACAAGATACGGGACGGCCTGAAAAAGACCCGGGACAACATCAGCGGGCAGATTACCCAGATGGTGAACTCGTTTACCAAAATTGATGAGGAGCTTTTTGAGGAGCTGGAAGAGCTTTTGGTCATGGGGGACGTGGGCGTGGAGACCGCTGGGTATATTACCGGGCAGCTGCGGGAACGGGTGAAGCAGAAGGGGTTGACGGACCCGGGGCTTATTATGGAGGAATTGCAGGATACGGTGGCCCAGCTGCTTATGGGGGACGACACCCTGCATATGGGCACAAAGCCTTCGGTGATTTTAGTCATAGGCGTAAACGGGGTGGGCAAGACCACCACCATTGGGAAGCTGGCCAGCCGTTTGAAGCAGGAGGGCAAGTCGGTGATTTTGGGCGCGGCGGATACGTTCCGGGCGGCGGCCATTGAACAGCTGGAGGTGTGGGCCCAGCGGGCGGATGTGCCTATTATCAAGCATGCCGAGGGCGCCGACCCCGCTGCGGTGGTGTTTGACACCATTGCCGCGGCTAAGGCGCGGGGGTGCGACGTGGTCATTTGCGACACGGCCGGCCGGCTGCACAACAAGAAGAACCTGATGGATGAGCTTTCGAAAATCAGCCGCATTATTGGCCGGGAGCTGCCGGGCTGCGACAAGGAGACCCTTTTGGTGCTGGACGCCGCTACGGGCCAGAACGCGGTGCACCAGGCCCGGGAATTCCAGAGCGCGGCGGGCATTACGGGCATTGTGCTTACAAAGCTGGACGGCACCCCCAAGGGCGGCGTGGTGCTGCCCATTAAGCGGGAGCTGGGGCTTTCGGTGAAATTTATAGGCGTGGGCGAGCAGGTGGACGATCTGCAGCCCTTTGACGCAGCGGCCTTTGCTGCGGCGCTGTTTGACACCGAGGGCCGTCCGCCGGTGCAGGCGGGGGCTGCCCAGCCGGAGCTTGTGGAGGAGCCGGAAGAGGAAGCTTTGGAGGAAGTAGTGGAAGAAGCAGGGGAAGCCCGGGAGGAGCCTGCTGAGGAAGGCCGGGAGGCCCCGGCTATTGTATGGGATTTGCCGGCTTTGGATGGCGGCGAATCCGAACCGGAACCGGAGGAGGAACTCCGGGAAAAGAAGAAGAGGCGCTTTTGGCCTTTTGGCCGGGAGTAGGCGGATAAGGAAGGAGACAGCGGTATGAAATTTGTAATTGCCACCCACAATAAGGGTAAGCTGGTAGAGTTTAAACGGTTGCTGGAACCTATGGGCATAGAGGCGGTTACCATGGATATTGAGGAGCCCGAAGAGACCGGCACGACTTTTGAGGAGAACGCTTTTATCAAGGCCCAGGCCGCCTGCCAGGAAACGGGGCTGCCGGCTGTGGCTGATGATTCTGGCTTGTGCGTGGACTATTTGGGCGGCGCGCCGGGCATTTTTTCGGCGCGGTTTGCCGAGCCCGGCAAGCGCAGGCTGACAGTGCTGGAAAAGCTGGAAGGGGTGCCCAAGGAACAGCGGGGGGCCCACTTTGTCAGCGCGGTGTGCTGTGTGTTCCCTGATGGCGACCGGATTGACGCCATTGGCAAGTGCTTTGGGGAGATCGCGGAGGAGTCCCGGGGGGAGAATGGCTTTGGGTATGATTCCATCTTTTTGCAGGGGGATTTGACCTTTGGGGAAATCAGCAATGAGGAAAAGGATGCGCGCAGCCACCGGGGCCATGCTTTTGCCGATTTTGAACAGAAGCTGCGGGCCTATCTGGCGGAAAAGGGGGAATAAGGTTTGTTGACAAGTAAACAGCGGGCTTATCTGCGGTCTTTGGCCGTGGGCGAGGACACGATTTTGATGGTGGGCAAAGGGGGCCTGAGCGGGGAGATCAACGCCCAGGCGGACAGCGCCCTGGAAAAGCGCGAATTGATAAAAGGGCGCATACTGCCCGACAGCTGCCCGGTTTCCCCCAGGGAGGCTGCGGAGGCCATTGCCCGGGACACGGGCAGCCAGGTGGTACAGGTCATTGGGTCAAAATTTGTGCTGTACAGGCGCCGGAAAAAGGACCCCCAGATCAAGCTTCCCCGCTGACTATGAGGACGGGGATTTATGGCGGGACCTTTAACCCTATACACACGGGGCATGTGCGGCTTTTGCGGGATTTTATCAAGCGGCTGGGGCTGGAACGGGTGCTGCTGATTCCTACGGGCACGCCGCCCCACAAGCAGGCCCATGCCTTGGCCAGCGCCCAGCAGCGGCTGGATATGTGCAGGCTGGCGGTGGAGGACATAAAGGAAGCGCCGGTGGAATTGTGCGGGATAGAGCTTATGAGGCCCGGCAAGAGCTATACCGCCGACACCCTGGAGGAGCTGCGCCGGCTGTACCCGGAGGACACGTTCTTTTTGCTGATGGGGGAGGATATGTTTTTGACAGTGGACAGCTGGTACAGGCCAGAGGCCATTATGGGGCTGGCGGTGTTGTGCTGTTCCCCGCGCAGCCCGGACGGACTGGGCAAATTGAAGGAAAAACAGGGGCAGCTGGAGCGGGGCTTTGGGGCCCGGTGCCGGGTGGAGGATATCCCGTATTTCCCGGCATCGTCTACCCAGGTGCGGGAAATGGCGGCACGGGGGGAGCCTTTAGAGAAGCTGGTGCCCCCGGCGGTGGCCCGGTATATTGAGGAGAACCGGCTGTACGGTGGATGCTTTTGAGGGCTTTTTTCCCAGGGGGGCTTGCAATTGCGGGCCTGCTAGGGTATTGTATTAGATAGGGCTTTACGGGATTTATTGGAAGCGGAAGAGGTGTGCAGATGACCTACGGGGAGTATGAACAGGAAGTAAAACGGCATTTGACGGAGAAGCGGTTCTATCACAGCCAGTGCGTGGCGGCCTGCGCGGCCCAGTTGGCAGAGCGCTATGGGGCGGACGTGGAAAAGGCCAGGCTGGCCGGCATCCTCCATGACATTATGAAGGACACGGAGGAAGAAGAACAGTTGAAAATCATGGAGCGGTTTGGTATAATGCTGTCACAGGCCCAGTTAAGGGGGCCTAAGCTGTGGCACGCTTTGAGCGGGGCGGCGTATATCGAATACATTTTAGGGGTGGGCGACCGGGAGATTGTGGACGCGGTGGCCTGCCACACCGGGGGCAAGGCGGGCATGGGCCTGCTGGACAAGGTGCTTTTTGTGGCGGACTACATTTCGGCCGACCGGGACTACCCCGGCGTGGAGCGGATGCGGGAGCTGGCTAAGAGCAGCCTGGAGGCCGCTATGGTAGAGGGTATCGCTTTTACGGTATCGGAAAAGACCAAGGCGGGCCAAACGCTGGACCCCCAGTGCATATACGCCTATAACGAAGCGCTGTGGGCGCTGGAAGACAAGAAAAAAGGAAAGGGGTAGTTTTTATGGAGCCGTATGAGTTGGCAAAACAGGCCGCAAAGCTTTTGGACAGCAAGAAGGCAGAGCGGATCAACGTGATAAAGATCGACGACATTTCCAGTCTGGCGGATTATTTCCTGATCGCCACGGGCATAAGCAGCACGCACGTGCGGGCTTTGGCCGACGAGGTGGAGGAACAGCTGAAGCAGAAGGGCGCGGCCCCGGCGCGTATAGAGGGGTATAGGTCCAACTCCTGGATACTGCTGGATTATTCGGGGGTGGTCATCCACATCTTTACCCAGGAGGGCCGGGATTTCTACGACCTGGACAGGCTGTGGGCCGACGGGGAAAAGGTGGACTGGCAAGGATAAGGAGGGCTGACAATGAACCAGGGAACGCCTAAAACCCGGAAACGCGGCATGGGATTTATTTCTGCCCTGACTTTGATTTTTATTGTGCTGAAACTGACCGGGTATATATCCTGGCCCTGGGTGTGGGTATTAAGCCCCGTGTGGGTTTCAATTTCCCTTATTGCTATAGCTTTCGCCGTCATCCTAGTGGGTGGGAGAATCGCTAAGGGAAAATGGTAACGGAAAAGAACGCCTAATTTTAGCCGCGAAAGGCCCCTTGGCCCTGCGGGAAAGGATGATGGAAAATGAAGTATGAGCACAAGGCCATAGAGCCTAAATGGCAGGAAAAATGGGAGGAAGCCGGGGTGTTCCACGCGGAAGGGGCAGAGAGCAAAAAGCCCAAATATTTCGCGCTTATTGAGTTCCCCTACCCCTCCGGGCAGGGGCTGCACGTGGGGCACCCCAGGCCCTACACCGCTTTGGACGTGGTGGCCAGGAAGCGCCGCATGCAGGGGTATAACGTGCTGTACCCCATTGGCTGGGACGCCTTTGGCCTGCCGGCGGAAAACTACGCCATTAAGAACCATGTGCACCCGGAGGGCATTACCCGGGACAACATTGCGCGGTTCTCGAAGCAGATCAAGTCTTTGGGTATTTCCTTTGATTGGAGCCGGGAGGTAAGCACCATTGACCCGGACTATTACAAGTGGACCCAGTGGATTTTCTTGCAGCTCTACAAGAAGGGGTTAGCTTATAAGAAAGAGATGAATGTCAACTGGTGCACCAGCTGCAAGTGCGTACTGGCCAATGAGGAAGTGGTAAACGGCGTGTGCGAGCGTTGCGGCAGCGAGGTGGTACACAAGGTAAAAAGCCAGTGGATGCTGAAAATTACCGAATACGCCCAGCGCTTGATTGACGACCTGGACATGGTGGACTACCCGGAGCGGGTAAAGGCCCAGCAGAAGAATTGGATCGGGCGCTCTACCGGCGCGGAGGTGGACTTTGACACCAGCGCCGGGGACAAGTTAACGGTGTACACGACCCGGCCGGATACCTTGTACGGGGCTACTTATATGGTCATTTCGCCGGAGCACCCCTACATTGAGAAGTGGGCGGACAGGCTCTCTAATTTGAACGCGGTGCGGGAGTACCAGGCCCAGGCGGCGCGGAAGTCGGACTTTGAGCGCACGGAGATGGCCAAGGAAAAGACCGGCGTGAAGCTTTGCGGCGTGACGGCCAAGAACCCGGTGAACGGGAAGGAGATACCTATTTTTATCTCGGACTATGTGCTGGTAAGCTATGGCACCGGGGCTATTATGGCCGTGCCTGCCCATGACGACCGGGACTGGGATTTTGCTAAAAAGTTTGCCCTGCCTATTATTGAGGTGGTAAAGGGCGGCAATGTACAGGAGGCGGCTTTTACCGACTGCGAGACCGGCGTCATGGTCAATTCCGGGATTTTGGACGGCTTGACGGTGGAGGAAGCGAAAAAGAAGATCACGGCTTTCCTGGAAGAAAAGGGCATTGGCCACGGGAAAGTAAACTTTAAGCTGCGGGACTGGGTGTTCTCCCGGCAGCGGTATTGGGGCGAGCCCATCCCCATGGTGTACTGCGAGAAGTGCGGCTGGGTGCCGGTGCCGGAAGACCAGCTGCCCCTGCGGCTGCCCCAGGTGGACAGCTATGAGCCTACGGATACGGGTGAATCGCCCTTGGCGAAAATGACGGACTGGGTAAGCACCACCTGCCCCCATTGCGGCGGGCCTGCCCAGCGGGAGACCGACACCATGCCCCAGTGGGCCGGGTCGTCCTGGTATTTCCTGCGGTATATGGACCCCCATAACCCGGACGCCTTGGCCAGCAAGGAGGCGTTGGATTATTGGTCGCCGGTAGACTGGTACAACGGCGGCATGGAGCACACCACGCTGCATTTGCTTTACAGCCGGTTCTGGCACAAATTTTTGTATGACATTGGCGTGGTGCCTACGGCAGAGCCGTACCAGAAGCGCACCAGCCATGGGATGATCTTGGGCGAGAACGGGGAGAAGATGAGCAAGTCCCGGGGGAATGTGGTGAACCCGGACGACATTGTGGCCGAATACGGCGCGGATACCCTGCGGCTGTATGAGATGTTTATTGGCGACTTTGAGAAGTCTGCGCCTTGGAGCAACAACGGCATTAAGGGCTGCCGCCGGCTGGTGGAGCGCTATTGGAATTTGCAGAACATCCTTTGCGGGGAAGAGGGCGTCCGGCCCCAGCTGGAGGGGCCCTTCCACCGGGCTATTAAGAAGGTGGGCGAGGACACGGAGGTGCTGAAATTCAACACCGCCATTGCGGCGCTGATGGCCTTGATGAACGATATCACTGCCAAAGGGGATATCACCAAGGAGGAGCTGCGCATCTTTACCATCCTGCTCAACCCCTTTGCGCCCCATGTCACCGAAGAGGTGTGGGAGGCCTGTTCGCTGGGCAAGGGCTTAGTGGCCCAGCAGCCCTGGCCTGCCTATGACGAGGAAAAGTGCAAGGAGGACACCATTGAGATTGTGGTGCAGATAAAGGGCAAGGTGCGGGCCCGCCTGAATGTGGCGGTAGGCATCAGCCAAGAGGAAGCCCTGGCGCTTGCCAAGGCCGACCCCAAGGTGGCGGGGGAGATCGAGGGCAAGAGCATTGTCAAGGAGATTTATGTGCCGGGTAAGCTGGTGAACCTGGTGGTAAAATAATTTTACAGGGAAAAGGGCCTGGCACGTGGTGTGCCAGGCCCTTTCCTATCCGTCAAACTTTTGGCGCATGTACAGCAGCAGCTTTTTTTCCCGGCGGCTGACCTGCACCTGGGTCATGCCTAAGAGACGGGCTGTCTCGGTTTGGGTCTTGTTTTGGTAGTAGCGGTAGGCGATGAGCTTTTGATCCCGTTCCTCCATGCTTTGCAGGATGGACTGCAGGGTTAGCTGCTCGGCCATTTTTTCCTCTGGCGCTTCTACGGGGATTTCCAGCTGGCTGCCGTCCTCTCCGCCGGTGAGGGAGACCGGGGCCCGGCACGCCCCCAGTGCCAGGGCGGCCTTTTCCGGCGGCACCCCCAGCTTGACGGCGATTTCCCCTACACTGGGGGAAAAGCCCAGCTGCGTTTGCAGCTCTTCGGCGGCTTGCTGGGCCTTTTTGCCCAGGTCCCGCAGGCCCCGGGACACCCGCAGGGCCCCGCCGTCCCGGAACAGGCGGCGGACTTCGCCTAAAATCACCGGCACAGCGTAGGTGGAGAAGCGCACGCCCCGGTCTTCATCAAAATGGCCGGCGGCTTTTATCAGCCCCAGGCATGCCGCCTGGAACAAGTCTTCATATTCAATGCCCTTGCCCTGGAACCGCCGGGCGCACAGGTGCGCCAGCCCCAAGTTGTCTTCTACCGTCTGCTGCAAGGCGGCGTCTGGGGGCGGCGGCGCCAGGGCAGGGGCCTCACCCCTTGCGGCCAAAGTGCTTTGTAAGGGTCACGCTGGTGCCCCGGCCTACGGCAGAGGTCACCCGGACACTGTCGCAGAAGCTTTGCATGACCGCAAAGCCCAGGCCGGCCCGTTCTTCGCCGCCGGTGGTGAAGAGGGGCTCCATGGCTTTTTCAATGTCCGGGATACCGCAGCCCTTATCCCGGACACGCACCACGGCTTTGCCGTTTTCAAACAGCTTGACAGTTATGTATACGGTGCCCATGCGGTCTTTATAGCCGTGCACGATGGCGTTGGTCACGGCTTCGGACACGGCGGTTTTCATGTCGGTCAAGTCGGCCACGGTGGGGTCCAGCTGGGACAGGAAGGCCGCCACTGCCGCCCGGCCAAAGCCCTCGTTTACTGAGTTGGAGGAAAAGCATACCTGCGCTTGGTTCAGTGCCTTCAATTACCCCGCCCTCCTTTCAATGGCCGCTACCCCGGCGATACCGGCCAGGTCTACCATTTTGGCCAGGTTGGGCGACAGGCCGCACAGCACCACGTGCCCCCGCCAGAACCCGCACAGCCGCACCCGGCCTAAAATCAGCCCAATGCCCGAGCTGTCCATGAAGGGCACGCCGGTAAAGTCCAGCCGGAGGCAATAGGGCTTTAGCTTTTGCGCCGTGTCGTCGATGGCCTCCCGCATCTCTTTGGCGCTGTGGTGGTCGATCTCCCCAAATAGCCTGGCGGTGAGAACGCCCTCTTTATAGCTGAGTTGTACGTTCATGTTTGCAACGTCCTTTCTTTTTACGGTCTTGGGGTGCCGGCCTGGCCGGCGTTAAACGGCCCCTAAACCCCGCCTCTCGTGTGCTGGCCCTTTTAAAAAGGGCTGTTTCAAAACAAATATGGCCAAACAAAAAAATGCCCTTGCAAGAAGACAGGAACTTCTTGCAAGAGCATTGTAGCAAACTTGCCCCGCACAAATTGGGGAAGCGTGTCACGTTGATAAATTATCGGGGTAGTGGAGGTTGTTAAGCTTGCCTTTTAGCTGTTCGCGGATCTCGCTGGCCAGATAGAAGGAGCCGCATACGATGAGGGCGTCGCGGGGGGCCATATCTTTCATGGCGGCGGCTACGGCTTCGCCGCAGGTTTCGGTGGCTATTACGTTCGGGCAGAAGGGGCGGGCTTGTTGGGCAAGCTCTTGGGCGGGCAGGGCGCGGCCCCAGTTGGGGGTTATGGTGATGATTTTATCAAACATAGGCCCTACCGCTTCTAAGAACTGCCGGCTGTCCTTGTCTGCCATAATACCCATGACAGCTACTTTGCGCTGAGGCACAAACTTTTCCAGCGCGGCCCCCAGGGCCTGGGCGCAGCCGGGATTGTGGCCGCCGTCTAAAAGGCACAGGGGGGACTGGGAGATGACCTCCATACGGGCGGGGATGAAGGCTTTGCGGAAGCCTTCTTGCAGAGCTTTGTCGGAAATGGCGAATCCACGGGTGCGGAGGATTTGGATAATTTGCAGCACGACAGCGGCGTTTTTTACCTGGTGCTCGCCTAAAAAGGGCGTGTGCAGGCTGAGGCCGTCAACGGTAAAATCGGTGCCGAAGATGGTGGCCCCGCCTACCTGTACCTTTGCCATATCGGGGATGAAAAGCTGGGCGCCCTTTTCCTGGCAGACGGCTTTTATCTGGGCGGTAACTTCCGGGGGTTGGTCGGGGTACAGGGCCAGCCGACCGCCGGGCTTGATGATGCCGGCTTTTTCGGCGGTGATTTCCTCTAACGTGCTGCCTAAGATGGCGGTGTGGTCCAGGGAGATAGAGGCAATGGCGGCGGCTTCTGGGGCCTTGATTATGTTGGTGGCGTCGGTGATGCCGCCCAGGCCCACTTCCAGCACCACAATGTCGCAGCCCTTCCGGGCGAACCAGTCAAAGGCCAGGGCGGTGATGCACTCAAACTCGGTGATGGCTTCGCCCTGGGCATCCATGGCCTCGATGTGGGGCCAGATGCGACCTACCTCTTGGGCAAGCTCTTCTTCCGGTATCATCTCGCCGTTTATCTGGAAGCGCTCCCGAAAGTCCAGCACATAAGGGGAGGTGTAAAAGCCTACCTTATAGCCGCTCTCCCGCAGTACAGAGGCGGTGAGCGTGCAGGTAGTGCCCTTGCCGTTGGTTCCGGCCACATGGACGAATTTCAAGGTATCCTGGGGGTCGCCCAGGCGGTGCATCAGGGCGGTAATATTCTTCAGCCCCGGCTTAATGCCAAAAAGCAGGCGGCTGTCAATCTTCTCGATAGCTTCAGCATAAGTCATCGGTAAACACTCCTTTTGCGGCGGAAAAGGTTTTTGAAGGGTGCAGGGGGACTTTTTCCTTAAAAAAGCCCCCCTGCCCGCCGGAGGCGGCCTTACTGGAACGCCTTCAGCGAATCTTCTATCCGGCGCACCTTTTCCCGCAGCTTGTCGCCGTTCGCCTTTACGCCGTCAATAACCTTCTGGGGCGCTTTGCCCATAAAGGTCTCGTTCGTAAGCTTGGCATTTACGGTGTCCAGCTGCTTCTGGGCGCTTTCCAGTTCCTTTGTCAACCGGGCTACTTCGGCGGCCCGGTCGATGAGGTCATCCATGGGCAGATAGCCCCGGCAGGCGGCGGTGACAACGGTCACGGCGCCCTCCATGCTGTCAAAGGCCGGGGCGATCTCTACCCCGCTGCAGTAGGCCAGCCGGGCAATGGCGGCTTTTTCCGTTTCAAAAGCGGCGGGGGTGTTGGTCTCAATATAAAGATGGGCTTTTTTGGAGGGCGGCACGTTCATCTCGCTGCGGCGGGTGCGCAGGGCGGTAATGAGCTCCTTTACGCTCTGCATCTCCTCTTCGGCCTGAGGGAAGTGGAGGGCTTCGTCATAAACCGGCCAGGGGGCTACAATGAGGGCTTTGCCCTCGTGGGGCAGGCTCTGCCAGATCTCCTCGGTGATAAAGGGCATGAAGGGGTGCAAAAGCTTTAAGGTGCTGCTCATGACCCACACCAGTACCTGGCGGGCCGATTGGGCGGCCTTTTCATCCTCGCCGGACATGGGGAGCTTGGCCAGCTCGATATACCAGTCGCAGAACTCGTCCCAGAGGAAGTCGTAGATTTTCTGCACGGCAATGCCGATCTCGAATTTTTCCAGGTTTTCGGTGACTTCCTTGGCCACAGAGTTAAAGCGGCTGATAATCCACTTGTCCTCAATGGTGAGATTTTCGGGGAGGGCGCAGGGCACCTCCCTGCCATCGATATTCATGTGGATGAACCGGGCAGCGTTCCAGATCTTGTTGGCAAAGTTGCGGCTGGCGGCTACCTTCTCGGTGGAGAAGCGCATGTCGTTGCCGGGGGTATTGCCGGTGATGAGGAACAGCCGCAGGGCGTCGGCGCCGTATTCGTCAATGACCTTTACGGGGTCTACACCGTTGCCCAGGGATTTTGACATCTTGCGGCCCTGGGCGTCCCGTACCAGGCCGTGGAAGCAGACCTTCTTAAAGGGAATGTCCCCGGTATGCTCCAGCCCGGAGAAAATCATTCTTGCCACCCAGAAGAAAATGATATCGAAGCCGGGCATCAGCACATCGGTGGGATAGAAATATTTCAAATCTTCCGTCTTTTCAGGCCAGCCCAGGGTGGAGAAGGGCCACAGCGCCGAAGAAAACCAGGTGTCCAGGGTGTCCTCGTCCTGCTTCAGGTGC
The DNA here is from genome assembly GCA_009917445.1 of bacterium D16-76. Classification (GTDB taxonomy): domain Bacteria; phylum Bacillota; class Clostridia; order Oscillospirales; family Acutalibacteraceae; genus Acutalibacter. The sequence continues at coordinate 175,746 of QZEE01000003.1, forward strand.
TTTCCTCCGCACTTGGGGCAGGTATCGGGATCCGTCTCGGAAACGATGGTTTCCCCACAGTCTTCGCAATACCAGGCGGGGATGCGGTGCCCCCACCAAAGCTGACGGGAAATGCACCAGTCCTTGATGTTTTCCATCCAGTTGTAGTATACCTTTGTGGCCCGGTCTTCCGGGATAAACTGGATTTCTCCGCTTCTCACGGCGTCAATGGCAGGCTTGGCCAAAGGCTCCATTTTCACAAACCACTGGGTGGAGATCCTTGGCTCCGCCACGGTGTGACAGCGCTGGCAGGTGCCCACGTTGTGGGTAAGCGGCTCCACCTTGATAAGGAAGCCGCCCTCTTCCAGGTCTTTTACAATCTGCCTGCGGGCGTCCATCCCCGCCATGCCGGCATACTTGCCGCCATTTTCGTTGATGGAGCCATCCTCGTTCATCACGTTGATAATGGGCAAGTCGTGGCGCTTGCCCACCTCGAAGTCGTTGGGGTCATGGGCGGGGGTGATTTTCACCACGCCGGTGCCAAAGTCCATCTCCACATATTCGTCCGCCACAATGGGGATTTCCTTATCCACAAGGGGCAGGATAACATTTTTGCCGATTAAGTGCTTGTAGCGTTCATCCTCCGGGTGTACCGCCACGGCGGTGTCTCCCAGCATGGTTTCCGGGCGGGTGGTGGCAAGCTCCACATACCCGCTGCCGTCTGCCAGGGGGTAGCGCAGGTGCCAGAAGGAGCCATTCTGTTCTTCAAAGACCACCTCGATGTCGGAAAGGGCGGTCTGACAGTGAGGGCACCAGTTGATCATCCGCTCGCCCCGATAGATCAGCCCCTTTTCATAGAGCTTCACAAACACATGGCGCACTGCTTTGGAAAGCCCCTCGTCCATGGTGAAGCGGGAACGCTCCCAGTCGCAGGAAAGGCCCAGGAGCTTCTGCTGCTCCACAATGCGGCTTCCGTATTTTTCCCGCCAGGCCCAGGCACGCTCCAGGAATTTTTCCCGTCCTAGGTCTTCCTTGGTGACTCCTTCCTCCTTCATGACGTCCACGATCTTTGCCTCCGTGGCGATGGAAGCGTGGTCCGTGCCAGGCAGCCACAGGGCGGAATAGCCCTGCATTCTGCGCCAGCGAATGAGGATATCGGGCATGGTGGTGTCCATGGCATGGCCCACATGGAGCTGCCCGGTGATATTGGGCGGCGGCATGACAATGGTGTAGGGCTTCTTGTTAGGGTCGGGTTCTGCGTGGAAAAAACCGCCCTGCATCCAAAAATCATAAATACGGTGCTCTACTTCTTTGGGTTCGTAGGCTTTGGCAAGTTCCGTGCTCATTTTCATCTATCCTTTCTGTAAGGCAAATTTTGCCGGTTTCCCTTCTGTTTTGGACCTTTCGGGGGGATAGGAATCCCTAGGCTTTCATTATCGTATTTCCAGGGGAAAAAGTCAAGACCTAAAACAGCAGGGGAGTGCCCAACCGCGCGTTTTATGCCTCCGGCGGTATAGGGGCTATGAGTCTCGCCTGCCGGCTCGGTCGGCTTGGGGCGCAAACGTTTTACCACTGGCAACCCTCGCCCCCTAAACACCCCACAAGCCCTTTTAAAAGAAGGGTAAACATTCCAAACGGGAATGTTGGATCCTAAAACCCAATTTACAAAGTTATAGGATTTCCTTCCTTCCGAGTTCTGGCACAAAAATCAATGATGTCTACGATGCATTTATCGCCATTTATTCCCTTTTGTACCAGCTTCCAGGGTGTTGTCAAATCACTTCGCAAAATGGCATTGTGGAGAAACTTCGCCGGGAACTGCTCAACCTGTTCCGGAGTACAGCGGTCAATAATCTGATTGGTAATGTTCTCGTGATACGAGTAGGCGTAGTACGCCAGCTCACCGTAAAATCCCAAGGGAAGTTTTCCCACATAAGCTGGTGCCTGATCCAGTAAAAAATCAACCCTCACTGTATCTCCTGTGTCGATAGCTTTTTTGCAAGCCAAGCGATAGGAAGCAAGCGGGAGGGTGTGGTGCTTGTCCAGCATCAGCATAGTCATTTTTCGGCCTATAGTACCGGGGCGGCCTGCTGCCTGGATAAAAAGTGACTCTGCCTTGTCCTGCAAATCCGGCAGCAATGTTTTGAAGGTTTCCAACTCTCCATCCCGGATGGCGAGAGCGGCCTTGTCATAGTTATCCATATTTTCTTCTATTTTCCGTTCGATCCTCCGCTGCCATTGCGGCTCCTGAGAGTGTTGGAAATAGTCGTCCAGGAACTGCACACTTATGCTCTGAGGGCAGGGCATCCATAAGGATGTGAAACAGTGTTTTGCCTTTGACCTTGCTGGGTTCCAGCAGCTCCTGTATGAGCTTGAAAATCGACACGATGTGCCTTTCCTCCGGCTTGCAAAACTCGGCGGACAGCAGGATCACAGAGGTGAGAAGCCCCTCCGCTGCATCATAGAAAAATTGATTTTGCCCGAAATTTGCCTTGTCCTCCCCGGCCATGATGATGGTCTTGGCGATAATCTTCGCGTACTTTTCAGCCTTGGCTTTATGGGCCAGGGCCTTTGTCTTTTTGTACAGGTCTGTATATTTATTTACAAGGTGCAGAAGGTTGAAGCCGTCGCTTTTTGTGGGGTTCCGTATGCCCGCCACGAAAAAGAGATGGCGGCGGCTATATCGGATGATAAGATCGGAGACGGTTTTATCTACCAGATGTTCCTCTACGAGCTGAACAATCACGAGTACGGCTACACTGGGGACAGCGAGGAAACGCTTGATGCGCTGGACTATACAATGGAGCAGGTACAGGCAGACGCAAGGCTTCTCCATGGCTTTGAGAAAGCCCGCAAAAAGATTTTGGGAAGGGGTTGAAACGATGTCCTGCATGGTAATGAGATTGGAGCCGCTTGCGGCATTGGCAAACGCCGTCGAGGTTCGGCTCAACTGCGACTACAACTATTGGGGCTTCGAAGCCCCGGACAGCCTCTACCGTGAGCTTAGCGACTGTAAAACTTCCTGTACCTATTTTGCGGAGAGAATCTACCAAAAGCTCTACGCTGTCAATATCCGCGCCTACAATGGGCGCTATGCGGGCCATGAAGAACCCGTCAGCGAGGAAGCCCCGGCTATCGCCGGGAGCAAGTATACCATCCATCGCCCACCAGAGTACCGGGAACACAACTTTGCTGTCCGCCCCTGGCACTATCAGCTTGCAATGCTCCTGGACTTCTGGCTTTACCAGACCGCAGAGGACGCTACATACGCCGACCCGCTTCGGCTGGCTATGAGGGAGTTCAGGGACAGCCTGTATGCTTTCATCGTGACAAACAGCCCGCAGTATGTTGACGTTCAGTGGGGAGCGCTGCCTCATACAGCAACAAACAGCCTGCCAGGTTAAACACAGGTTACAGCAGCCCCGGCCAAAACTTGGCTGGGGCTGCTTCTTTTTTCGGCCCAAAATTGGCCCCGAAATGGCCGTGTTGACAAACTATCCCCTGCCACCCCAATATGGTATAATGATAGAAGCAGGGGGATGAGAAAATGCAGCTGAAATACCACATGGTAACAATAGAAGATCTGGTGCCCCAG
>QZEE01000040.1 GCA_009917445.1 bacterium D16-76
CTGGGGCACCAGATCTTCTATTGTTACCATGTGGTATTTCAGCTGCATTTTCTCATCCCCCTGCTTCTATCATTATACCATATTGGGGGTGGCAGGGGATAGTTTGTCAACACGGCCAATGTGGGCCAGCCCCGGATATGCGACGGCTTCCGTCGTAAACACCCGGTCCGCGTAGCTTGTTTTCGGCGGCATGAGACAGTTTGTTGTAAAAAGGACCGGAGCGGGGATAGAAGCAAATTCCTTTTGCTGATTCTGCCAAGCAGTGCCGAAATTTCCTTTGAGATGGGGGTGCTTTTTCAGCTCGGGATAACCGTGAGCCGGGAGCATTTCACCGTGGGTATAAATATTGATGCCCTTGTCCTTGGTCTGCTCCAAGAGTTGTTTCAAATCAAAGAGATCATGTCCGGAAATGACAATAAACGGCCCTTTCTCCACAGTCAAACTCACTTCTGTTGGAACGGGATTACCATAGGTTTCCGTATTAGCCTTATCCAGCAGCTCCATGCATTTCAGATTAACCGCTCCGACTTCCAGGACGATAGGGAGAAGTTCATCCATCCCCCAGTCTTCCATACCGACAGCAAAGAGGGCCTTATAAAAGAAGTGGTCTATTTCCGGGTCCGTATAGCCCAGGACAGCGGCGTGATACGCATAGGCGGCCATACCCCGGATGCCAAACAGAATCAGCGACTTCAGAGAGCGAATATCCTCCCCAGCAGTCCACAGATGCTCCATGTCATAGTCATCGTTCTTCCCGCAGGCTGAGGTACACTCATAGCAGAGAGGAACAATCTGCCGCTTTACCTCATCCACACGCCGGAGCAGAGCAGAAAGGGCCTCCTTGTCAAAATTCACATTCGTAATTGTCGCAAACAACCCTTCCCGCACAACCTGATTGGCGGCATGGCTAATCAGATGCTCATTTCCGTCTATAGTCCTTGCGAGGCCAATCAATTTCCCAGTAAGCTGATCCTGCATTTCAGCAATACCGGCCTGCTTGCCACATACGCCAGAATTTCCAGTACAGCCTTTGCATCCCGCTGTCTGTTCACACTGGAAGCAAAACATTTTCTGTTCCATCACAGTTTCCACCTTGTAATTATTCTAAAATTTTTCCGTCCGTAGAAATAGTCACCACATTCCACGGAATAAACTTCCCGCTCTCCTGCAAGGCCTGTTTGACCGCGTTTTCAATTCCGCCGCAACAGGGAACTTCCATTCGTACTATGGTTACGCTCTTGATGTCATTTCCAGAAATGATTTGCGTCAGCTTTTCAGCATAGTCCCCCTCGTCCAGCTTGGGGCAGCCGATGAGCGTCACATGGCCGCGGATGAACATATCGTGGAAATTGCCATAGGCATAGGCGGTACAGTCTGCGGCAATGAGCAGCTTCGCACCGCTAAAGTATGGGGCGTTCACTGGCACCAGCTTAATCTGTACCGGCCATTGGATCAGCTGGCTGGCGGCAGGTGTCTGTGCGGCAGGGGCAACGTAAGAATCTCGGTGAATCGTCTTTGCGTTTGTTCCGGGACAACCGCAAGGCAGAGGCGCGCTCTTCTGTTTAGCGGCCATCACAGCCGCATGGTCATAGGCGGGCGCTTCTCGTATCTCAAAGCTGATCGCCTCCGTGGGGCAGGCGGGCAGGCAGTCACCCAGACCATCGCAGTAGTCCTCACGAGTGAGCCTCGCCTTACCGTCTACCATCTCAATAGCTCCCTCATGACAGGCAGCGGCACAGGCTCCGCATCCGTTACACTTTTCTTCATCAATATGAATTATTTTGCGAACCATAAAATTGTCCTTTCCGGTCAACTATATTTTTGAATCCCTGTTGACATCTTGGGATCAGTATAGTATGATTCACTTGTTTTGTATGTTGAAATTTCAACAGAGGGGACAAATCTGTGGAAAAATATTTTGAAGTATTGTGCATGTGTCCGCTGTTTCGGGATATTGCGCATTGGGAACTGACCAAGGCTCTACGTTGCCTCAACGCCAGGGTATTTTCCTTTGAAAAGGGAGAAGCCGTGATGAATGAAAGTGAACCAGCAAAATATGTGGGAATTGTCCTAACGGGCAGTTTCCAAATTGTTCGGACGGATTTCTTTGGTAATCGAAGCATGATTGCCAACCTTATTCCTGGTGAATTATTTGGGGAATCCTTCGCTTGTGCAGGGGTAGAGGTAGTCCCAGTTTCTGTGCTGGCATCGGAGGCTGCGGAGGTTATGTTGATTGACTGTTTGAAAATTAGTCATTCATGCAGTAATGCTTGTCAATTCCATCAACAGATGATTGACAATCTTCTTCAAATTGTTGCGGCAAAGAATTTGGTGCTTCACCAAAAAATCGAGGTCACATCCAAGCGCACGACACGTGAAAAGCTGATGGCGTATCTGATGCTTCAAGCTAAACAATTTGGCAGTCTGGAATTTGAAATACCATATGATCGCCAGGAGTTGGCAGATTATCTGGAAGTAGAGCGCAGTGGGTTGTCGGCGGAAATCGGAAAACTGCGTCGGCAAGGGGTCATTGAAGCAGACCGCAACAGATTCAAGATATACAAACCGTTTGATGTTTGAGGCATGAAAACATAGCGGTAGCAAGTAGCGGCAAGCAATGCGCCGGTATATACCCGGCGCGTGCTTGTTGGTGGCTGACCGCCCCCAAACCCCTGTAAAACCGGGCGCAAGTGCGCCCGGTTTTTTAAGCCGCCTCCGGCGTCTGCTGTTACCCGCAGGGAGAGAAAAATCTTCAACGCGCCTCCTGCTGGCGGTCACGATTTTTCTCTTTTCCCGTCACGCCTAAAATCCGCTCCACGTTGTTTTTGGCGGTGAGCAGTTCTATCATTTTTGCCTTTGCCTGCTTGTACTCTGGATACCGTTGTTTGTTCTCGGCCTGCAACATGGCATACTCCTGTTTCAGCGATTGCATAGACGGCAGCTTTTTCAAACCGAGAGAATCAAAGTACCGCTTCGCCGCTTGACAGGCCGTGATTTCACTGCTATGCTGTTCATAAAAATTTTCTCTTTTCCTGCCCGTCAATTTCCGATACTGTGCGTAAATCTCCCGTGTCTTACCGTAGGTTCCGATCTGCTTTTGCAGTTCAGAAATATCTTTCATTCTTGCACTGGCGGCTTTCGACTGGTCAGCTAAATCGTTGAATTTCTGAACCGCCTCATCACAGGCTTTTTCCAATTCTCCAAGATCAGTCAGATTGTTTTCCTGCAAGTATATGACCGTCTTTGCCATCTCCTTGAGATTGAAAATTTTCGCCCACCGCTCGAATCCGGGAGAGTTGGCCTGCTGCATTTTCGCTTGAATGTCAATGAGCAAATTGGGCTTGGACTTCACCGCCGCCTTTACCCTGGGAACGACAATCCGTTTGCCGGAAATGCGCTCCATAATCGCTGTTTCGGAGTAGTCCGCGCCGAGGGAATCACAGCGGACGAACCTCTTGCCTTTGGGGATTTTGAACGCAAGGTGTTTTCCCTGTTTCACCTCTACACCTGCTGCTTTCATAGCGGCAAGGAAGCTGTCAAAATCCTTGCAGTCTTGACCGAGGGCGGTGTCGATGATCTGCTCCAACTGCCCTCGGACGGTGGGCGGTTTGTCCTCACCTAACCATGTGCCGTAGTTACCCCGGCTGGGCTTCGGCTCCGCAATCGCCGACAGGCCATTTTCCAGGCACAGCATATCTGAAATTCTACGAACCGCAAACGAGGATCGCCAGAAGTTTCGGAATTTCCTGGTGCAGTCTATGGCGGTCGAGTTGAACACGATATGAGAATGAATGTGCTGTTTGTCAACGTGGGTACAGACAATAAAAGCGTGTTTCCCCTTGGTCAGCGACATAGCCAGGTCATAGCCAATCTTGTTTGCCAGTTCCGGTGTGATCTCCCCCGGCTTGAAGGACTGCCGCAGGTGGTAGGCAATCACATCATTGTCCTTCCATTCCCTGCCGGTAATGACGGCATACTGCCGCTTGGAAAATAGAAACTCCTGGTCAGCAATTCCCGGCGCTGGGGACACGGTTCATCTCCGTGAAGGAGAGCTTCGACAACTTCACCTGCGGCAACGCGATGGAGTCCCTGTCGGTGAGCCTGCAAAACCTGGTGAACGCCATGCACTCGCGGGACATCTCCAAGAAGGTCTCCACGGCGCTCCGGGCGCAGATGGAGACGGGGATGTATTACAAGCGGCAGCGTATCCAGTGCAAGGGCGTTGTGTTCCGTGGGGTCTATGATTGCAGTACCCACATGAGGCGGGGGCATGGGACCTGCTTCAAACACGCCATGCGGCAGGACGCCCTCAACGAGAAGGTGTTCAATGCCATCCGGGACCAGCTTCAGGTGGCGCTGGACTATGAGAGGCTCCTGCTTGCCATGCGGGGCGGCTCCGGCGAGGCAAGCGTCCGGGAGAAGCACAAGGCGGCGGTGGCAAGCGTCAAGCTCCGGCTGAACGCCCTGAAAAAGAAACGGGCGGGGCTGTATGAGAGCTATGTCGAGGGCATCCTGAACGAGGAGGAATACGCCTTTGCCAAGCAGACCTATGAGGAGCAGTACGAAGCTCTGAACCGCCTTTTGGACGAGGCCGTGGAGCGCCGGGAGCGGTTCCTGGCGTCCATCTCCCCGGACAACAAATGGCTCACCATGATGCGGGGCGCTGCCGGGATGACAGGATTGACGCAGGAGCTTGTGGACGCGATAATCGAGAAGGTGCTTGTCTACGGCGGGAGCCGTATCGAGGTCGTGTTCAACTACAACGATGTATTTTACGCCATGCTGGAGTGCGTGGAGCAGATAAAGGAGGCGGGCGGCGATGACTGATCAACGGGTGGGCATTTATATCCGCCTTTCCCTGGCGGACGGGGACGGGAAAGCCGAGAGCGACAGCATCGGCAACCAGCGGGAGCTGATCCATCAATTTTTAGACCGGCATCCCCAACTGAAAAATGCGCCCCGGACGGAGTTCGTGGACGATGGGTACACCGGGACCAACACGGACCGCCCGCAGTTCCAGGCGCTGATGAAGGAGCTTCGCACCGGGGCCATCAATGTGATGGTGACGAAGGATTTTTCCAGATGCCACCGGGACTATACCCAGATGGGCAACTATCTGGAGTGCGTCTTTCCCTTCCTCGGTGTCCGTTACCTCTCCGTCAATGACGGCTACGACAGCGATGATTACAAGTGATGTGCTGATGACCCGTATCTACGAGGACATGGTGCTGGGCAATTTGAGCCAGGAACGCTATCAGAAGATGGCCGAAGGCTATGAGGCGGAACAGGACAGGCTTAACAATGAGATTGTCGGCCTTGAGGACTGGGTGGTCATCCGCGAGGAAATGGACAACAGCTTTGACCAGTTCGCCGCTTTGGTGGAGAAGTATGTGGACATCCCTGAGCTGACACCGACCATTGTCAACGAGTTTATCAAAAAGATCATCGTCTATGCGCCGGAGAAGCAGGGAACCAAGCGGATTCAGAAGGTCAGAATCATCTTTAACTTCCTGGATGAATTGGATACGCCGGAAATCGGTGAACCCGTCATCACGGAAACCATCTATGGACGCGGAAAGACAGCGTGATCGTGCGATCACGCCGTCCTCTGCGTCAATAGTTCCCTATCACCTTTTACCCTTGATATCACTGGGTTTTTTGATTTGTCCTTATTATACCGTAAGGGCACACTTTTGCGACTGCCGCACTACAAAATGGTGTAGACGTAAAAACCGTCAGCAGTATGCTGGGCCACTACGACGCAGGTTTCACGCTGAGAACCTACACCCACGCCACCCGCCAAAAGCAGGAGCAAGCCGCAGAAAAGATGGGAAATTTTATGGAGAAGGTCATGTGAGTGTGGGTCAAGCACGAAAAACGGCTGGAACTTCCTATCCGGAGGCATCCAGCCGTTTCCGTTTATTTCCGCGTGTGGGGTGAGCGTCTGCCAGTGGCAGACAAGCTGCGAACCGACCGAGCCGACAGGCGAGACCACGGTGTGGGTCAAAAACGCCCCTGGCACTCTCCGGTTATTTCTGACCATTTCCGCATGTGGGTCACGGTGTGGGTCAGGACAAAAAGCCGACGGAGCCACGCCAAACTCGCAAAAAGAATAAGCTGAAACCTTATCCGCAATATCCATTTTAATATGCAACCGAGCAAAACAACTTGCGATGTTCCAGCTTTTACCGTTCCCCACCCAGTGTAGAAAATCGCTCCAAAATAATTTGGCTATATACAACAAAAGCCTCGCATATTCCATGCAAGGCTTTGTCAATGGTGGGGGAGAGTGGATTCGAACCACTGAAGTCGTCGACAACAGATTTACAGTCTGCCCCCTTTGGCCACTCGGGAACTCCCCCATAGAATATGAAATTTTATACAAGGCTTGTCCGGCCTCATCTTCGGGCCGGACCGCCCAGTTTGGAGCTGGTGAACGGACTCGAACCCCTGACCTGCTGATTACAAACAGTGTGGGGAGCGGTTTTTCGGCTACATTGAGGCGTTTCTGGGCCTTTCCGCTCCACCATACCACGGCATTTGACCCTAAATTCTCCACTGTGTCCACCCGATTTTTTCGCCATGTGGGTCTGGGTGTGGGTCAGAAAAGGAAAAGGCACAAGGAGATTTTTCACGCCAGTCCTAAAAGCACCATCAAAATTTGCGTTTCTAAACAAAGGAGAAACCTTTTTGAACACCTTGGTTCGCGGAACTGAGTAAGTAGAAAAAATCCTCTATCTTTTTTCTGCGCTATATGTTATACTGAGAAAAACATCCAATTTATGCAGAACCTGCGGGAGGGTAAGTGTGATGAAAGACGTGGAGCAACGCGCAGCGGCAGCGCGGTTTGCAGCGGATTGGCAGGGGCGTGGCGATGAAAAACAGGAAACTCAATCTTTTTGGATTGCTTTGCTGCAAAGCGTTTATGGCGTAGAGGAACCCACAAAATATATTCAGTTTGAGCTGCCGATGAAGCTGGACCATACCAGCTTTATTGACGGTTACATTGAATCCACCCGTGTGCTGATCGAGCAGAAAGGGAAAGACATTGACGAGGACTTGGCGGCATTCCCCTATGTCAATGGCGGTCTGTTCGCTGACGAGGACGTTGAAATCCCGCGCTTGGACGATGAAGTCATCGACCTGATTATACACCGGGGCAGCGAGGATTTCGATTGGTCTGAATCAGCTCCACTATCTTTGGCGCAGTGTTTGAATCCACCCTGAACCCTGAAACCCGGCGCTCGGGCAGCATGCACTACACCAGTATTGAGAATATCCATAAATCGAATGACAGAGTATACCATACAAGTGATACTATTTTTATGGGGCAATCTTGTGTAGCTACTTGTGCCATATAGTCCCATTCCATTTATCACTAGAGAGGGCGGTATTATAATGTCATATCTTCCATTAAGTACAGTAGAGATGTTTTTAGGGTACTTTGAGAAGAAGATAGAGAAATATTCTGTAGCTAAGTACACCCACGATAAATTTATAACTGTGTATTCAATTAATGATACTTTGCTACTTTGGGTTGAACTGATAGGTACACCAGCAGACCCATATCTTAACGCAGAAGAAATGTATGGAAACGATAGAGATAATCCTTATCTTGAGTTTCCAGTCAAAGGCAAGATGTATTATACTATGAATATTGCCGAATTAACTCCGAACAACATAGGATTCCGATACAACAATGCCCAATTTGTACGTGAAATGAGCGAAATAACCCAGATTCCATATCTTGATTTATATATTACTTTTTCAAAGTTTGGTAGTAAAAGAGAAAGCAATAATGATTGCCCCAATTTGCTGTTACCTAAAAGTTTATTCGAAAAGGCTACTATGCTATTTCCTGAACTGAAAATTGCTGAACGCATTGATTCGTGGGATGGTCAGGATTATAACTTTATTGTTTTTGAATTTGAAACTGCAGAAGGCCACATAGAGAGGGCTGTTGCGTATACATTGCAAAGGCCGCATACATATGTGCTTCAAAAATGTAAGGAGTGGATCACGACAGGGCGATTAAAGGGAACCGCTATAATAAATGGAGTGGTTGAAAGAGCAATGCAGTCCGCATTTAATTCTTGGAAGGGAATGAAACGTCAAAAAAGGTTGCAGCAATATCTTAAATATTTTTATGTTACTCGCCGACTAAAAGATAAATTTGACGCTTATGGCATTGCTGTGGAAATCTATAACGATGCTAACAATGGCAAATACAGTAACGAAGAAAGAAGTACATATTCAAGGCCTATTAACAAATGGGTTTCCGAAGAACGTGTTTATACTCTAACAAAGGCATTGTATAAGGACTGCGCTGTAGTATATCAACATCGTCCATTTTTCTTGCGTAGTCCATTTGGCGGGCAAATGTCGTATGATGTTTTCATATCGAAATTAAATGTTGCTATTGAGTATCAAGGAAAACAGCATTTTGAACCGGTTGACTTCTTTGGAGGTAAAGAATCTTTTGAACAATTACAAATCAGAGATCAAGAAAAAGCCAAACTTAGCAAGGAAAACGGTATAAAACTGGTTTATATAAACTATTGGGAAGATATAAGCGAATCTTTGATTATTGACCGTGTAGGAGTTATTCCCAAGCAAAAGGAATAATAAGTAATCCGTTCCCATTTTTCCTGTTTCAGCAAAAGGTAGGTAGACATTTCCTCATTTAGATGCACGTGCAATTCAGACTCAAAGCGAAATGAGCATTTGAATCTTTATATTTCATCACTATCTTGTCCTCGCTAAAACCCCACATAGAACTGGAGGTGATTTAGGCAGCGTTGTCGGCCCGTGTGAAGGCCATGTTGGGCAGTTTAGGCCGGAGGTCGAGGTAGGACACGGCAAGCACCGATAAACGCGACGTGAGCCCATTTGTGGCAGCATGTGAGGGCGCTGAGAAGGAGAAAGAAAATGATAAAACCAGAAGAAGTCTACAAGGCGGCTAAGAAGAAAGAACGGGAAAATCTCAAGTTCCGAAGTTTCCTGAAAAATCATGCTGATGACGAGGAATTGGACCGACAGTTTTTGGCCTTACATAACGAATTGTTTGAAGGGTATGACTGCAGCCAGTGTGCCAACTGCTGCCGCGCATATAGTACGGTATTGGAAGAAGACGAAATCAGCGCCATTTCAAATCATCTCAGCATAACACCGGAATCTTTCCAGGAGAAATACCTGGCACAGAGCGAGGAAGGCTTGGAGTTGAAAGGCCCATGTGCTTTTCTGAAAGGCGATGGACGGTGCGGGATAGAACCATGCAAGCCCAGGCAATGCCGTGAATATCCGTATACGGACAAGCCTGGTAGACTTTTTAGCTTATACGGTATTCTGACATCTGCTGAGCATTGCCCGGTGGTTTATGAGATTTTGGAGCGATTGAAAAAGATGTATCACTTTCGATGATGAGATTATTCGTGGGAAATTGAGGGACAGACGCAACCCTGAGGTAAGCGAACGATTATGCGCTGATTATGAAAGAATATCCATCCGGAAATGGCTCAAAAGAATCAGTCGAAAAACAAGCAGGAGAAAGCAAGGCGCCATGTCGGCGCCTTTGCAGTTCACACCGTCCGGCAGAGCCGAGCGGGAGTGCTAGAAACTACGGGCTTTTTCGGAAGTTTTCCGATGTGATAAGATAAGTGCCAGAGTAGGGTTGCAAATGAGGATTTGGTGTAAAGTCTGGGGTTGCGAGTGGGCAAAAATGGCTGAATCCCGGGGAATTTTTAGGTGTCATAAGTTGGTGTAATACGATTTTGGAGGTGTTTTATGGATTCAGAAAATATGCAACGGATAAGCCTGTATTTGGACAGAGGGCTAGTCAAGCGTGCGGACAGGTTTGCGAAAGAACAGGGATTTTCCTCTCGAAATGAGTTGTTCACGCGAGCAGTTGAAAGCCTCATGGCTGAGAGTGCTTTGCAGGATAACGACATCCTGGGTGAAAAACTGGCTGGAGCGGTCTTGAAATTGTCCGAGGATAACGCGAAAGCTATCTCAAAAGGACTCTTCCGCTATGCGGTGCAGCTAGAGATGGTGATGCGGGTGCTGGCGGAGCTTTCTGAGTACACGCCCGAGCAGGTAGAGGAAATGCGCCGTGAGGCCATAAACAACGTGCGCCGCACTCGTGGGAAGGTGCGTTTCGAGGATATTTTAACTGGATATTACGATGACTAACCCCCTCAAAATTTGCGCTGCTAAACAAAGAAAAGCGGTTTTGAGCACGCGAAAAAAGTAAGAAAAATGTCAGTGGACTTTCTCAGCGGAGTGTGGTATTGTGGTGTGCTGAGAAAGGGGGCCTGTCTATGGCAAAGAAACGAGCAAACGGAGAAGGTAACATACGTAAGCGAAAAGACGGTCGCTGGGAAGGTCGTTATACTGCAGGCTACGACTCAGTTACCGGCAAGCGGATTATCAAGAACGTGCTTGGGAAAACCCAAGCAGAAGTCAAAGAAAAGCTGGCCGCGGCAATGGACAATACCAAAGACCTTGACGTAGCCCGCTCCGACGATTACACGGTCGGCTCATGGCTCACGAACTGGTACACCCTCTACGCCAAGCCAAATGTGCGAGTCTCCACCGCTGAATACTACCGTCGGAGCATCGAACTTCATGTAAATCCACGAATCGGCGACATCAAGCTGAACAAACTAACAGGCCGCGACCTTCAAAAACTCTACCAAGACCTCCGTGAAAACGGCAGATTGCAAGAGGTGCAGAAAGAAAAATCTCCTGGTCTAAGCGCCTCCACGGTTCGCGGTATCCACCTCATGCTCCACAACGCTTTGGACAGAGCAGCCAAGGAACGTCTGATTCAACGCAACCCTACCGATGACTGCATCGCCCCAAAGCTGGAAAAGAAAGAGATGAAGTTCCTCCCCGCCGAGGACATGAAGGCCTACCTGGATGAAGCTGATCGCCGTCATGTCCTCCCCATGTTTTATCTGGAGCTGGTTAGCGGACTGCGAAAGGGAGAGCTTGTTGCCCTCCTCTGGTCAGACCTGGACATTGAGAATCAGACGATAAGCGTCAGTAAGCAGGCCACCCGCGATGAAAACGGCAACATCGTAATCACCCGACCCAAAACGGAAACGTCCGTCAGGCTGGTGTCAATCCCACAGAAAGCAGTAGAGTTACTCCAACGTGAGCACCTCAAGCACCCGGAAAATCCCTATATGTTCCCATCTACTCGCACCGGCGAGATGTACTATCCAGATTCAATCGTAACCCTACACAAGAGAATACTAAAGTCAGCAAGATTGAGTTATATTCCGTTCCATTCTTTGAGGCACCCATATGTCAAGCCCACGACACAAACTTTTTCAACATTTCTAAAATTCAGAGGCTTCAAGAGCAAAATCACGCATCTTCCAGACAATTTCAACCTGATTACCCGGAAAGACATGCACTCTCTCAATCAGCGCATCAACCAATTCCGCGCTTAATTTTCCAGTATCCACAACCTTCTGCGCCAAATGGTTTCTGGCGCTTTTTGTTTGCTCATCCATCTGCACCTGTGCCAGCTGTGTTGTCACAGCCTTGTGAAGCTGTTGAACACGGGTTGCCTCCTGGTCGAAAACCGATTTTTGCTCTTTGTAATCCGTTTCGCTAATTTCATCCAAAACCAACCTCTCAAACAAGGCCCGCTTTTGCTCCTGGATCGCTCTCACCTGCCTACTATATTCATCTTGCCTTGCAAATAGCAATTCTTGTTGGTTTGTGCCGGATAACGCCGTACCTAAAACAGCCTGTGCTTGCTTAACTATAGTTTCATAAACCAATGGTTCCAATTCACTTTCTCTGATTGTCAATCCATGGCATAGTGCTGTACTATCAGGTTTTGAATGGACGCAGACAAACCGGAAAGCCTTATTCCCAATTCTTCTTAATGCATGGCGGCAGCATCCACAAAACGCCTTATCCCTAAGCAGATAGTCTTTCTTGTTTTTCTTCACGCAAGGGCTGTGGTGAAATTGCTTTTGTACTTGCTCATACAGTTCATGGCTGATAAGTGCCGGGTGATGGTCTGGAATCTTTATCCATTCACTTTCATCTTTCATGCGTACATGCTTGCTGCCAACTTCTACACAGCGCCGTTTGCCCATGATATATATGCCGGTATACCGCTCATCGGCCAGCATCCGCACAAGGGTGGAACGCTGCCAGATATGTCCTGTCCGTGAAACATCGTGATAGTTTTGCCCTTTGGATGCCTTGTACTCACCCGGAGTGGGGACACCCCGCTCAAACAGGGCCTTGATAATTGCGGTTGTAGTGCCAGTTTGTACGGCTGTCTCGAAAATAAACCGCACAATCGGTGCTGTTTCCGGGTCTGGCTCCATGCGCCCATCTTCGCTTTTTTGGTAGCCATAGGGACAAATTTTACTTTGGTATTCGCCCCGCTTGAATTTCACATACTTTGCGGACTTGTATTTTTGTGACAAGTCCCGGCTGTAAAACTCGCTTATCAGGTACTTAAAGGCCACGTTGATGCCGCCTGTGTCGCCGTGCAGCTTGGCGCTGTCAAAATCGTCGTTGATGGAGATAAAACGCACCCCGTAGAGTGGGAAAACTTTTTCCATAAAGTAGCCGACCTCCAGACTGTCCCGTCCGAAACGGCTGAAGTCTTTTACAATGATGCACTTAACTTTACCCTCACGCACTCCGTCCAGAAGTTCCTGTATAGCTGGGCGCTCGAAATTCGTACCAGAATGGCCGTTGTCCACAAACTCCTGTACTTCATAGTCCGCCAGGTCATCCAGCGACTCCACAAATTTGTGCAAAGCCAGCCGCTGGTTCTCGATGCTCATGCTTTCCACCTTGGCATCTTCAACGGAAAGCCGTATGTACAGTGCCACTACGTTACCCATGCAGCACCTCCATCAGCTCGTCGAAGCCACTCTCAAAGCGGAAATCAAGCACAATATCCTCCGGCCCGTTGACGGTGATGCGGTCAATCAGAGCATCTACCAACTGTGCGGTCAACTCCGTGTTGCCATCAATTTTCGCCAACAGCGCCGCAAGGCTGGTGTATTCCTTGGCCTGCCTTTCCAGCTTGCTTTTGCGCTCCTGCAACTGCTGGACGTGCGCAACAGCATAGTCGAATTTCTGGCTATAACCGGCTTTCATTTCCAGAAATTCATCACGGGTCAACAGGCCGGACACATAAGCTTCATGCAAGCCTGCCACAAATTTCCGGTTCTTTTCCCCCTCCTTTTGTAAAGCGGCTATTTCTGCATCCGCAGTCTTTTTCTGCGCAACCACTTTGTGGTTCTGCTCCTTCAAGAACAGGGCATCGCCCATTAGGGCTTCTGCTTTTTTCTTAACCAACGCCATGATTGCCCTGAATATGGAATTTTCCTTTAAGAAAACTTTACCTTTACAAGCACCCTTTCCTACCCGGTAATTCGATAGGCAATAATAGTAGTAGTTGCCTGTATTTTGGTCGCGGTGCCGATGAAGGTTTTTCCCGCAATGGCCGCAGAAAATGCGCCCTTTCAAAATGTTAGGGGTATACGGGATTTTCTCCTTTTGTACATATTTAGCAGCGGCCTGTTTCCGGATAAGCTGTACCTGTGCAAACATTTCCCGGCTGACAAGCGGCTCGTGAGTATTACGCACTACAAGCCATTTTTCACGTTCAACAGGTGTTTGTTTACGGCCAGCGTGGTTAGTTTTCCCCTGCACCATGTCACCCGTATAGACTTCATCGGCAAGCAGCTTACTGACTGGCCAGCTTTGCCATTTCCCGCTGCCTATAAGTTTTTTGTTCGCAATAATCCCAACGCTGGCCTGGTAATGGCTCGGTGTGGGGATACCTGATTCATTGAGCCGCAGCACGATTTGGTTAAGCGGTACGCCCTCTGCCGCCCACTGGAAAATCTGCCTGACAATCGGGGCCGTATCCGGGTTCACCACCAGTTTGTGGCAGTCCTGGGGGTCTTTCAGATAGCCATAGGGCGGTCGGCCCCCCACAAACTGCCCTTCCTGCATGGCCTGCCGCTGCTGGGCCTTGACTTTGCGGCTGATGTCGGCGGCATAGGCTTCGTTCACCATATTTTTCAGCGGCACAATCATGTGGCTGCCGCTGTCGGCTGTTTCGCTGTCGTATTGGTCATTGACGGCGATAAACCGCACTTGGTGGAGAGGAAAATACTTTTCCAGGTAGAAGCCGGAATCAATAGCATTGCGGCCTAGGCGGGAAAGGTCTTTCACTACCACACAGTTGATTTTGCCGGTGTCGATATCGGCAAGCAGCTTCTGAAAACCCGCCCGCTCAAAGGTGCGGCCCGAAATGCCGTTGTCCGTGTAAACTTCGGCAATCTCAATGTCCGGGCACAGGGCCAGGTAGGCTTCCATAATCTGCCGCTGGGTTTCCAGTGAATCGCCCCGCTTGCCGTTAAATTCAACAGAAAGGCGGATATAAAGCGCCGCCTGCCACAATTTTTCCTGCATTACAGGCGCTTCTACCACAACATTTTTCCTGGATTTCCTCGCCACTCAAACCGCCTCCCTTCTTAAGGTAAGGCGCTGGGCCTGTTCGTCATACTCCGCTTGGTAACGGAATGTGATGTCTAAATCCTTCTTACCCCGCACCCGGATAGACTGGATGAGGGCAACAGTGGCCCGTCTGTCCAACTGCGTCATGGTGGAGAAACGCTTGAAATGCTGCATCCATCGCTGGCGGGCATCGGCATTGTGCTGGGCCTTTTCGATGTTTTCCCGCAAATTATCAATAGTGGATTGCAGTTGCTCCATCTGCTGGGAGTAATCAACTTTCATGTCGCGGTAGTCCCTTTTGGTGAGCAGCCCGGAAATAAAGCTCTCATACAGGGCCGTTTTGAAATGCCGCAGGCGGTCAAGCTGCATCTCGTTTTCGTGTATCTGCGCCCGGTAGCCGTCCACCAGTTCCCGGTTGATTTGCTCCTCCCCCATGCTGTCCAGCAGGCTGTCCAATTCAATCACATTTTGGATGTGGGCCTGCAAGCTGCTCAAAACGCAGGCAGTCAACACATCCTCCCGCAGCATGACGGGCCGGGGGCACCCATGCTTTTTGCCGGTGGGGCAGTAGTAATAGATATATTTTTTTCCATTCACGGTGTTGGTTTTCCGGGTCATAGGCCCGCCGCAGGAGCCGCAAATCAGCAGGCCGGAGAACAGATAGACCTCTTTGCCATCCGGGGCTGTGCGGGTGTCCAGGGACAAAATTTTCTGGACTAACTCAAAATCCCGGCGCAGAATGATGGGTTCATGGGCGTTTTCCGTTCGCACCCATTCCTCTGCGGGCTTGTTAATTAGATTTTTCAGCTTATGATTATAAGTCTCCTGTTTGCCCTGTAAGAGTACCCCTGTGTAGGTTTCGTCCTGCAAAATCCGCAGTACCGTGTGCGCCGACCACTTTGCCCCTGGCACGTCCGCAAAACCGCCCGTAGGGTGGGGCAGACCACGGGTGATTTTATACTGTGAGGGAGACAGAACGCCTAGCCAATTAAGCTCTCTGGCAATCTGCTTTGCGCTGGCCCCGTCGATTTTGCGGCGGTAGATGTCCCGCACAGTGCGGGCGGCATCCTCGTCAATAATAAGGCGGTTGTGGTTCTCCGGGTCTTTGCGGTAGCCGTAAATGGGGCAGGCCCCTACATAGTCCCCCTTTTCTCGTTTTGACTGGAGCGCGCTGCGGGTTTTGACGGAAATATCGTGGCAGTAAGCATCGTTTATCATGTTCTTCAGGCCGATCGTTAAATCGTCCCCCACCTGCTCGTTGGCGGTGTCGATGTTGTCATTGATAGAGATAAACCGCACCCCATAGGCTGGGAAAATCTGCCGCAGATAGCGGCCCGTCTCGATGTATTCCCGGCCTAGGCGGGACAGGTCTTTGACAATAACGCAGTTGGTTGTGCCCGCTTTGATGTCCTCCATCATCTCCTGGAACGCGGGCCGGTCGAACAAAATACCGCTATAACCGTCGTCCACTTTCTCGGCCACCAGTTTAATGTCCGGGTGGGCGGAGACGAAATCCTCCACCAGTTTCTTTTGGTTCGTGATGCTGTCACTCTCCGCACTGTGGTCGTCCGTGTAGGAAAGCCGCAGGTAAGCAGTCGCTAAAAATCGCATGAAAAAATCACTCCTTTGAGATTTACGGACTTTCCCAGTAAACCAAAGAGTGATTCAGATTTGACCATATAACCCAAACACTTACAAATCTAATTACAATAGAAAGTGTTGGGGTTAAACGAGTCGTAAGATTTTCTTGAAAAGAAAATCTTTAGTGGGCAACGCCCACTGGTTGAAAAAATTTTTTCAACCGAACGACTGTATTCAATTCTTTTTCCGCACTCAGTATAGCACACAGCTTTCGGGAAAGTCAACCGGTTTTTACAGTAAAATTTGTTTCAGGCAATCTTCTAAGGTGGGGCCGTCCTTGGCAAAGCGGGCATGGATGGTGAACGTGCCGCACTTGAAGCAATAGGGGTTTTTGATTTGACGGACATATTCGCGTATGCGTTCTTCTTTTGGCAAGCTGGGGTCAACATGCACGTCACGGATATCTACCAGTGTTCCGCTGGTTTCGGTAATGGTTTGATTCATGGAAAGTCCCTCCTAATCTTTGAAGCGGTAGCGCAGCTTTTTCCCGCCACGATGCTCATTGTATTTTTTGCGAATAACACGGGCATAACGGAGATTGCGCCTATCCGTGGTAAAATCCACCTGGGCAAGCTGGGCAATGTCAAAGGGGTCAACCTGGGACAGCCGGGCCACAAAGGTGTAATCGTCGATTTCTGTTTCGTAAGTTTTGAGAAACAGCGCCATACCCGCAATCATGCAGGATTTTAAGGAGGATTGGGAGCCATGCCAGGCCCCGGCCAGCAGCTCCAGCATACGGGAAAAGGCTGGCCCGCCCAATAATTTGTAGGCGCTCGTAATGGCCCTGGCGGGCTGGATTTCATAAGCCGCGCCGGTGGGCCTGTCCAATGCCCAGGTAAAACCGCCCTCAGAAATGCGTTTGTCAATGTCCAACACCATTGCATCCGCGCCGGATTCCAAGCTGGCCTTTATCTCACTAGCAAGTTTAAGGTGCCCCTTTGCCCTGTCCAGCTTGACGTACATTTCGGCCTCTTGGGCGTATGTAAGGCCCGTATAGACCAGGCAGGGCACAATTACATCCTTGCCACCGTTCATCTTGCGCATGGCAGCGATACGGTGCTGCCCGTCCACGATGTAGTATTTACCATCGCGGTAACTCACCACGACGGGCGTAAGGTATTTGTTGTTCCAGTATTTTATCAGCCGATTTACTACCGTCTGCTTCACGGGCCGCTGGTAGGGAAGGCCCGAGGTCAAAACGGCGGTGGAAAGCTGCTTTTTCTCGCCGGGGTTGGAATACTGCACTAATTTTTCATTATGCTTCATACTGCTTGCTCCTTTCCATTTCGGCCACCAGGCCCTCCAAAGCGGTGGTCACGGTGGCAACACGTTTTTTCACAAATTCAAATTGTTCTTCCGAAATTTGCGGAAAAATTGCTGCGCACTCCGGTTCGCCGTACCAGGCGAAATCCCTATGAAAATTGTCAATCAGGCCGTCCAGTGCAATCAAAAACATATCCGGGGTGCAGGTGCCATCCTTGTCTGGGTTTTTAAGGTCGGCCACGGATTCCTCAAAGGTGGCGTAAATCTTGCTGCCCGCAGAGTAGGGCTTGTACTCATCTACAGAGGATATTTCACCTGCAACTAGCTGGGTAGCAGCGTCCTCCTGCTGTTCTGGTTCCAGGCGGGACAGCTTGAGGGCATCTTTTTTCTTAATGCTGGTATCTGCGCCACGGATGATTTCTTTGGCGGATGGAGTTAGGTTTTTAGCGGTTTGTAACTGATTCCTAACTGTCCTGGGTGTAACACCTAATTTTTCAGCAGTATCATCAACAAACGATTTTGACGTGGCGGAAAATTTTTCCGCCACGTTGTTTCCAACTGCCTTGTTCATTCCTATTGCCTGAGCAGTACCAGCTTTTGTCTCTGGGTGTAGCGTCTCGTAAATTTCTTTGCGTCGCAGAAGCAGGTTTCCAAAATCTATGATAGACAAGTTCTTGCGAACAAAATTCTCATCTATCTCGGCAAGCTCTGCCTGCAAGCCCTGCAAATCCGTGACCGTACATTCTATCTCTGTCCAGCCCAGCAGCTTGGCGGCTTCCAGGCGGTGACGGCCCGCAATCAGCGTATTCTCCTGGTCGATGGTGATGGGGTTGAGAAGCCCCAGCTCGGCTATGCTTTTAGCCAGGATTTCTACGTCCTCTGGCTCGGCGTCACGCCTGCCGGGGTTCAGTTTGATACCGTTAATGGGGATAAGCATGGTTTTGTTTTCCCTTTCATAAATTTTTCACGGCGCTTCTATTTCCAGGGGCAGATAACCGCCATCTTCCAGGTAAAAGTATGACCGCAGCGCGGTATCAATCCTTTCCATCTGACCGGCGGTAAGCCGCCCGGCCCTTTCCCGCAGGCGGCGCTTATCCAGGGGGCGGGATTTTTCCAGTTGGAACACCACGCCCCCAGGCAGGAAGCCGGTATCCTCCAGCAGCACATGGGTGGGCTGTAAAGGTTTTTGGGTAGTGTGCCGTGCTTCTGTAACCATGACCGTGGGGGAGCCGTAAAGCCCCTGGTCGGTCAAGAGGACAAGGACAGGCAGCAGATCTGCTTCCCCGTGAGAAAAGACAGTGTTCATGTCGGCATAGTAAATTTCACCACGATAAAATTCCTGATATATCGGTTCCATTTTGCATACTCCTATGTTTTCTATATGTATAGCGGCTCCTGCATGGAAACCGCTGATTGTATGTTTCTCTGATTCCTATTGGCACCCGGAAATCTACGGAAACCATCAGGCGGCGGCTTGCGAAGCCGCTCCATAGGTGTTGAACCTCCCCGCCTTCCTTGTGGCCGGGCCGCGAGTTACGGAAGTATCATTATCCCCATGTGCTGTCATCGCCCAGGCAGGTGCAGCCTGCCTTTTGCAGATGGATTTTTCGCTCGCCCGTTTTGGGGTCATGGCGCTCCAAGCTGTCCGGCTTTGCTTTTGGCGTACACACAGGAACGTGCCTGATGGGTGCCTGTTCAGTTTTCAATGTCCAAAAAATGTTTTTCTGACAAGGTAATTTTAACATGATAGCTTGATTTTTTTTAGGCTCTTGCAGTTCCGCTTTTATACGGATTACCGCCACAGTTAGTTCCGGTTATAACCTTTCCACCATAGCGGAAAGGTTTTTAAGCATGGCGTGAATTTCTTCTTTCATCTGTTTCCGGGTTTGCTTGCCTAAAATGAGATAATCCAACGAAACATTAAAAATGTCTGAAAGTGACACCAGCAAATCTATAGAAGCGTTCCGCCCTCCAGACTCAACACTCCGAATATGCCTGTCTGTAACTTTAAGCAGGCTTGCCAGTTGTTCTTGCGTCAAACCTTTTCCCTTCCGCAGTTTCTGGATCCTTCTCCCTGTTTCAATGGCATCATAATACATAATCATGTCCTTCCCCGAACACAGCGGGAAAGGCTCATAACACCGTACAAGGCAATATCGGGCAAGCAAAAAGCGCCGTACAAATCAGGGCGGTTATGGTATAGTAAACGCGTTTACTATTATCCATAACCACTCCAACCTTGTACGGCGCTTGGCAGTCTCCACCGGGATTTGCCGGTTTCTCTCCGCTTGCTCGATTATAAGTTGTAGGGTTTATCTATTCAATTATCTGTGCTGACGATGGAAGTGAAAGCCATCGTACTTTTTCTGATAGCTGGCCCGCCGGAAATAACCCAGGTTGACCGGGTATTCCTCTTTGCATTTCCGGCAATGCACCATCTTGTGGCCGGTAATATCGGAAAACACCCGCTCCACAAGATAGCCGCAGTAGGGGCAGCGGATATCCCGGAGGGAAAGCCCTTCCGTTTCGTGGCGGGAAAGCCGGAGCTTATATAAATTGTCCTTGCTCACGGAGGTCTGGCGGTATGATTGGGCTGTATTCACAGCGCCATCACCTCGTTTCCAAGGCCAATTTCACCGGTAATGTACTCGGAAATATCATGCCTTTCCATAAGGGACAGCTCTTTTAAGCGGATGAGGAAAGCCGTGTAGGAAACGCCCATGGCGCGGGCCATCTTCTGTACCAGCAGCTTGTCCTCCAGGCGCAAGAGGTTATCCCCATAGATTGGGATTAGCCAGAAAACGCCAAACCTCCCCAGCACCTCCCTCACCATAAACCGGGGCATGAGCAGAGCAGCCGCCAGCCTATCGACCCTGGCTTCCCGGAAACTCAGCAGTTCTTTCAGCTCCTGGGGGCTGTAGGCGCGTTCCCTGTCGTACTCCCGGTGGAAGGAAGCCCGCGTTACCGTCCTGTCCATGATGTAATGCCCCGCTTCATGGGCCATAGTGAACCGCTTCCGGCCCGCCTCGCCCCGGCGCTGCAGGCTCTTATCCAACACGATAGTACCCTTTGGAAAGACCTCCTGTATGGGCCGCCGCCCTGCTATGACCCAAAGCGGTGTAATCCCATCGGAAATAAACCCGATTTTGCTGGAATCTTCCTCCGCAAAGCAGCGAAACTTCAAGGGGAGCTTCAGATACCCGGTAAGGAAGCCCTCTATGTCCACCTTTAGCGGGGTATTTTCCCAGGTTCCGAGATACTGGCGTATCATCCCCTCTGCCAATTCCTCGATTTCCATGTCTGTAAAACAAGAATTCAAGCTATACACCTCCTGCGGGGCCAGCCCTGCACGTAGGCAAAGCCGGTCCCTGCGTATGATAATAACCGCACGGGCTGTGTTGTATGCCCAGCGAAATTCCCATGGTTATACCGCTCGCCATCACAGCGCCTTAATAATATGGCGGGCTACGCCCTGGACAACCAGGCAGCTTACATAAATATCTTCATAATTTACATTTTCGGGGTGGAGGTAATAACGGCCCTTCTGTCCGTCAAAGCAAAGGCGTTTTAGGGTGCTCAGGCGTTCGTCTGTTAAGGCTACAACGATATCCCCCACATTTGCGGTACTTGTTTTTTCAATCACAACCAGGTCGCCGGAGTCAATCTGCGCATCCGTCATAGAATCGCCGGAAGCGCGCAGGACATAGAAATCCCCGCTGCCGAATACCGAAACCGGGAGGGGGATATATTCTTCCACCATGGCTTCCCGCTCGTCCGGCTCGCCGCAAGGGATAGAACCTACCAGCGCCGCCTGGTTGACCTCCGGCATCAGCTTGCGTATCTTCTCTGTGGAGATTATGCCGTTTTCGTAGGAAATCATGCCCCGCTGTGCCATGTCCACCAGATAGTAATACACGGTTGACCTGCCGACCCCCATTGCGTCGGCAATGGTTTTGTTGGAGGGTGTTTCCCCATTCTCCCGGAAATAGCCCTCCGCAAATTCTTTTATCTTTTCCATCAACTCAGGGCTTTTGCTTCGCATTTCATCCCCCCTATCATGAGCATCCGCTCTTGATAGGGGTATTGTAGCATATGGAAGAAGTGGAGTCAATAGGGTAAAATTATAGTGCGGCGATTTCGCCGCACTAATGACTAAATATATGAAAAATCACAGCTTTCTGCCCTTCGGGTTGCTTGTCCGGCATCTGGTACAAGGGCCTTCCCCAACATTTCCTGATACTGCACTTTTACGGAAGCTGGTTCAAGGATTTGTATTTTTCCGGCAAACTGGAATACCCAGGCAAAGAAGGTCTGGCTGACAGAAACCTGTGCCCTCACCAGAAAATGCCCACTGTCTGCTATCTGGGTATCTGCTTCTTCCCCGAAACGGTCAACAATGGGGTCCATCATGCTGTTTTCACATAGTAACTCCACTGTTTCCAGACTGCCTTCATACATACTGAAAACATCCACTGTATAGTCAACAGGGTCGAACCCTTCCGGTTTCGGGTGGGCTGGATCGGCCAGTATCTCCGGGATGCCCATGCGGTCTACACGGAACGTGGTAATTTTTCCAAAAAGCCTATAGTATCCCAGGACGTAATATTTGTCCTCGTTGTAGAGCATGGCATAGGGCGAGAGGACGAACGGCTCCCCATCATGCCGGGGGACCCGCTCTCGGTTGGCGTCAAAGCGGAAATACTGGAAGGAAATTTTCTGTTCTGCCTGGATAGCGCGGAAGATAGCGTCTATCACATAATAGATATTTTCATTTTCAGGCTTGATACGGCCAACTGTGTACAAGTGACGGTTTAACTCGTCCGCATAGCCTGTGCTGGCCATGGATATGATTTTTCCCACCAGTTCCCTGCTTTTTTTCGCGGTAATAAATTTAGAACCCTCTACCGCGTCAACCAGCAGCTTCAGCTCTGGGAGTTGGAATCTGCTGTCGGTAAAGTAGTACCGGTTGGGCCTGCC
>QZEE01000041.1 GCA_009917445.1 bacterium D16-76
TACGCCCGGATTTTCCCAGCGTGAAGTGTGCCGTTAAACCCTCTGAGCTCCACCGTCCGATGCCCGTGGAAAAAACTGTGGAGATTGAGAAAATGGTAGCGGCTGTTGTGGTAGTGCTGGTTGCGATTTTCCCGATAGCCTTCATACCAGATGTTCTCAATATCGGCAAAGGTTTTAGGCTTCGCCTGATTTAGCCGGTGAACCAGCCAGGTGTCCATTTTCTTACAGTAGCGCATCCGCTCCGGCTCAATCTGTAGAGCCTTGTAGAACAAATCGTTGTGGCTGGCGATAATGTTCACGAAGTTGCGAATGCTCCGAGGTGTGTGGTTGGAACCATCCAGATGGATGTGGATGCCGCAGGATGGGTTAGCGAACCCACCGGCTTTGCGGAGTCTCCGCACCAGACCCTGTAGCGTGCCAATGTCCTCCCGGTAAAGCAACACCGGGCTGACCATCTCCACGCTATACTTTCTGGATGCGTCGACAATGCGGCCTTCGCTCTGATGCTGACAGGTGAGACTGCCGTCATACATAAACTTCCAGACCCGCCCGTCCCGCGCTGTGATTTGATGGGTGTCGTAGTAGTCGCCAAGTTTGGAAATAGTGCCGCCCAGATATTTCGCGGCAACCTTCGTCGCTTGGCAGCGGGTAATGCCTGTGAACTCGATTTCTATGCCAAAATGATTGGTAAACAACTGTTTTGCCCTCCTTTCGTTCTTGTGCGTGTAATTGTTCAGAGGGCATCCACGGATGCGCCTCTGAACGAATGCGCACTGTGGTTGCCAGATTTGTTTACCGAGTTAGCCTCCTTTCTGGTGTTATGTGTTTCCGCTGGCGGCGGTCATCCGTTGGCGACCAGATCACCACCGCGTTGCGGAAACACTTGGGAGATGTATGACCAACCCACGGATGGGCGGCGCTATCAGGTCATATCGTCCCCCTTTCCCTCGTTAAGAGATTCCTGTGCGGCCGTTTCCTCCGCTGCTTTTTTCTGTGCGATACCCATTGCTACAGCGATCAGCGCCCGCGCCAATTTTTCTAAATTCGGATTTTCCCGGAACTCCGGTGTCACTTTCACATCATTGGATGCCATCGGTCGACCACGCTTTCTTTTCTCCATCACGCCTCCTCCTTTTTCGCCTTTTTTGGCGGTTTTGGGGCGTTCCCAGCGGCTTTATTTGCGGAGTCGGATACTTTAGCGGAATCCTCCTGCCGCGCCCCGTTCGGCCTCCTATGCGCTTCAGCGACAATCCGCTCCTCCGCCAGCTTACAAAACGCCGGGTTGATTTCCACGCCAATATAGTGTCTGCCGTTCCGTTTGGCGGCGAGACCAGTGGTGCCGCTGCCGAAGAACGGGTCGAGCACCACCCCTCCAACCGGACAGCCCGCCAGAATACAAGTTTCTGCCAGCTGCGGCGGGAAGGTCGCAAAGTGTGCGCCAGAGTATGACGTAGTATTGATGTGCCAGACATCCCGCTTGTTGCGGTGGGTCGGCAGTTCTTCCTCAGAAACACCAGCCTCACGAGGGCGATTGATAGCCTGTAAGGTCTGCCCCGGCACCCGTTCAGCATATTTATTGCTGCCGCTGCGTCCACTGCGCATCCTGACCAGTGTCGAGGGCGCGATTGGTTCGGCAATAGCGGCGCGGTCAAAATAATAGTTCTTGGATTTGCTCAGTTGGAAAATGTGTTCATAACTTCGGCTACAGCGGTCGGTGACGCTCTCTGGCATGGCGTTGCCCTTCTCCCAAATGATGTTGCTGCGCAGATACCAGCCATCGCTCCGAAGCGCCAAGGCCAGCCGCCACGGGATACCCAGCATGTCCTTCCGCTTCACGCCCTGCTGGGGTCGCTTACAGTAGGTGTCGGCAATGTTCAGCCAGAAGGTGCCGTCCGAACGGAGCACCCGCTTCACTTCGTGGAATACTTCGACCAACCGTTCTATATACTCCTCCGGTGTAGCTTCGCGCCCAATCTGTCCCTCCGCTTCATAGTCTCGCAGAGCGTAGTAAGGCGGCGATGTTACGCAGCAATGGATGCTGTCGTCTGGCAAGGTCTGGAGAACAGCGCGGCTATCCCCAGCCAAAATAGTGTCAATCGGAATCGTGATTTTCTCTAGCATAACGTCCCTCCTTCGCCGCCCTGACAGACCAGCGCCCACAGTTCGTCCTTCGTGATGACCGTAAACAGCCGAGGTTGCTTGTCAAAGGCTTCTCTGATATGCTTAATCAATTTCTCTTTCCGCTCCACAGTCGGCACGATCCAGACCGTGAGCGGGAACACGCCCGCCTCCTGCTGTTCCAACCCACTGCGGTAATACTTGTGGTAGCGTTCACACTTATCCACCACCTTAGAGGGCGACTCGGTAGCGAGGTCTACCTCAATGAACCATCTGTCCTCATACTGCCCGGACATCGTAATCGCAAAGAGGTCGGGTTTGAGCGACAGCATGGAACCATATTCGCTGTAGGTGCGCCAGCACTCCGGCTCCGGCTGGAGGGCAGTCAGTTTCATGCCGTGCTGCTCTCGACAGATTTCCGTCAGATGGACAGCCACTTCCGCCACTGCCAGCGAGTGCGCGAGAAAGTAGGGGCTCGGCTCGAAGAACCGCCTCGCCGGGCTGGTGGTCTGTTCGTGGAGACGGAGCAGCCGCTCCCCGGCGTGGGTCAGATGCCAGACCAACCCGCCGGAACCAGCCCGCACCCCACCGATGCGGCGGGCGAGATGGTCGACCAGCCCCAACCCCCGGAGCCGCTTCAGAGCACGGGCGGCGGCACGATGCGCGGCAGTCGGCGTGGCGGCAGTGTAGAAATACAACCGCTGGATTTGCCCAGTCAGGAGGTAGCGGTAGCGTTGGACAGCGGTGAGAATGTCTCTGTCCCTCTCACTGAGTGCGGCGGCGGTTTCCACCAGCTGCTGGTGGGTGAGGCGGCGGCGCTCCTCCCCGGCGATAGCTGGAGAAGAAATGGAATTGGTAAAAGAGTCGTGAACCATAAACTTGGAAAAGTCCGGTGCGGTGCGGCTTTCCCAGCTTTCTTCACCCTCTTGAGGTGTCGTGCGGTTTGACATTAGCGTTTCCTCCTTCCGATAGGCGTTTCCCCGGCATCACCGCCTAGGGCGCTGTGGTTAATAATGGTTTTGAGGTAGTTTTCCTCGGTTTCTCCGGCTGGTGTGCCGTAAGTTCTCATGCTCCGGGCGTAGAGCTCCGCCGGGGCGCGGAGAGGTGGCGGTGGCGGCAAAGTCCGCCCCATCACCCAGCCGGTGCTGCGCCCTCCAGCTTGGAACGATGTATAAATCTGGTATCGGGGCAGCGTCATAAAATCCTCGGCAGTGAGTTCCGGAGCCATCGCCGCCATATCCTTTGCGTCCTTACTGTTCAACCCGAATACTATCTTGTTGCGACAGTTAGCATCTATTCCGGCCCGGATTTCTGGTGGCAACTGGTCGCGGTATTGGTGTGCCAGCGTCATCCCGACACCCAGCCCCCGCGCCTGTGCCAATGCATCGGACAAATCCGTGGGGAGGCTGAGGTAATCTTGGAGCTCATCTATAAAAACACTGACGATGTGTCTCCGCTCCGCTGGGATGCTCGCTCTGGACAGCGCCAGCACCCAGGTCAAACCGACAATCAGACTGCCCAGCAGTCGGGCGCTCTCTCCGCCAACCACACCTCGGTTCAGCGGCACCAGCACAATCTTCCGTTTGTAGAACAAATCCGTCAGAGAAAACTTCGGCTGGGCTTGTCCGAGGACATTCCTCAGCCCCGGACGGAGCGTGAACTGGCGCAGCTTGTTTAATACCGGCTCAATCTGCTGCCGCCGCTGTAAGTCTGACAGCGCCTCGAACTGCGCCCAGAATGGCTGGAGCGCCACCTTGTCCTTCACGCTGCAAGTGATTTTCCGGCGGAAGTTCTTATCGGTGAGCAGCGGCTGTAACCAGAGCAGCGAGGCCCCGTCTACCTCCACCAGCGTTAGCAGTGCGGCGGAAAGGCAATCCTGTATGCGCACACCCCAGCTATCACTCCACAACTCTTTAAGCACAGAGAGCACCGCATCGGCAATCAGGGCTTTGTTCTGGTAGTTCGGAAACGCCAGCGGGTTGAACCCCACCAGAGCATCACTGGACGGGTCGATCACTACCACATCATCGGCACGTTCTTCCGGGATACGGGCAAGGATGTCCGTTACCAAATCTTGTTTTGGGTCAAGGACTAGGACGCTGCGCCCAGCCTTGATGTCTGCGAGAATCAGGTGTAACATGGCGGTAGACTTGCCACTGCCAGTAGGACCAGTGATAATCGTGTGCTCCCGGCTATCCCCTGGCGAGATACTGAGTTTCTTTGGAACCATGTCCATACTTACCGCAAAACTGCGGTCGTTTTGAGGGATGTTTGGCTCCCGATACCACACGGACGCAAGCAAAAGCCTCGGATGTAGTCCCGGCGTTCCGGGCAACTCTTCCTCCCCAGCCGGGAGCAACAGGAAGCTGGCGAGCTCCTTTGCCGACAACCGCAGCGGGAAATGCCACGGCACATGGGCGCTGTTGATTTTCTCTGGGTCATCCGCTTCATCATAGATGCGCACCCCAGCGGATTCCAGGACTTTGAGGGCAGAAATCAGGCTACGGAGGCGGGTAGTAGCTCTTTCGTCCGATACACCGATGCGGATTGCCGCCTCGAACCCGTGTTGCTCGGCTTTCTCCCGCACAGTTTTGCGGGTTTCTGCGGTCGCCTTGCTGACCGAGCCGAAGATAACCTCCAACCAAGTAGCGTGTGGATCGGGGAGTTCGGCAGATACCGGAGAGGGGGCGAAGCCCCTCCTCAGCACCACCTGTAGGATAGTTTCCGTGCCACGCTTGTCCTCGGTCATTGCCGCCAGCCCCGCCCGGATCACTGACTGCGCGAGATTGGTGTTAAGCGACAACACCGGACGGGTGATTTTGAGTTGACGCGCCAACCGGACAGGCATGCGGCTGTTTCCGTAGACCTCGCGGAATTGGATATCTCCATGGGCGCGAAGCGCCTGTGCGATTTTTCCGATGAACATCCGGTCGGCTCCCAAGAGGTGTGTCACCCGCCCATTCTTGCCCCGGCACTCCCAGATCACCGCCCCGCGAGGGCTGAGTGCCGAGAGATGGGTGAGAGCCTCCCACACGTCCTCAATGTTAAAAGGTCGTTGCCAGCTGACCTCCAGCCAGCAGATGTTTTCTATACAATGCTTACGCATAAGCCCACTCCTTTTTATCCACTCTACCACTTTCCTTGGGAGCGATAGAATTTGTAGATGCGCCAGCCAATGACTCCGAGAGCGGCGATAACTACAATGATGAGTAGATACACCCAAATCTCCAACAGATAGGCCACTGCCAATCGAAGCAGGAAGGCACTCAGCGCCAGCAGAGCGCACGCTTCCACGATTCGGGTGATAAGTTTCTTGGGCGGTTCCAAGCATTACACCTCCTTCCGTTTGTCAGGTCGGATTACTTTGTCAGAATAGGTCGGGACGGGGTAGTCCCCAGGCATCATGAGGTCGCTTCCTCCGGGAGCCTCGAACCCCCAGCAGTCCCATCCCGGCTGTCGGCGGCGGGCGAACAGCTCAAGGTAAGGGCCGTCTGACAACCTCTGGATTATGGAAAAAATTTCCTCCGGCTTCCTGCTATGTTCCTGTTGAACGGCAAAAAACCAGTTGGGCTGTGCGTGGAACTTCACTGGGGCTTTGCCACGGGTGGCGAACAGACAGGTCTCGCTGGCATTTCTTACATAATTCCCCAGACCGAGCCGAGGTTTAATCCAGTAGATAGGGCTGCGAAAAGTGAAGCCCCATGCTCTAATTGTGTCTAACCCCACCTGTAGCTCTCCATTCGGAATCCACAAATATAGGTGCGCGTTCTCTTCGCATAAGTCTGCCACTGGCATCGCCATAATGCGCTCTATCGGCATCAATTCATAATGGCTTTCTGCGCTACGGTTACTGCTCCGCCCGCGCTGCGAACTGACTTTCCACGGTGGATCTGCGAGGATGGTCTTGTATTTCTTGGAATTGGTGTCCATAAATCTCCTGTTTCTTGCTTTTGGTGGACACTTTACCGAAACTTTTCCAGAAACAAAAGCATAAGAGAGAAAAAATTTCGGAGCGATGCGACAGGCTCTAACAGGGGTCAGAGGGCGGATAAGCGTAGCCAATAACCGCCGTTGTTGTTTATACCGCATAACCGTTTTTCCGCCCCCTGACCGCCCAAATGGCGCTATCTCCCGGTGCGCGGACTCGACGCCTGAAGCATGGCGATATAGGCATCAAGGCTCATCTCGTGGAGTTTGGCTTGTTCGGACAACAGCCGCCAGAGCATCCGGTTTTCCCGCAACAAATACTTAATTTCCATCTCATACATTATCACAAAGATACCCCCGATGACGAGAGCTGTGACCACCGCAGTCAACGCAACAACCCATAGAACATCCATCCTTACCACCTCCTGATCATGTTCAGTGCGCCCTCGGCATAGGCGTTCACGAACCCCTGATAATACATCGCGCCCTGCGGGTCTCTGGCGCTGAGCTGTTGCCCCGCAGCCGAAAGCATGGCGGTATGGATCATCCCATCCTTGGTCAGAGAAGCCCGGCAGCGGTCATAGACCGCCAGCGTGGATGCCTCTTCGACGATTTTGGTCACCGTGGTTCGGCTGTGTCGGGATAGGAGGTGAATCCCTCCATCGTGCTGCGCCGGGAGAATCTCCACATATTCAGCGTCGATGACCTCGCCGGGGTAGCTTGCTTGATAACTCATAGTGTGCGGCTCCTTTCTCAATGCGTATCGCAAGGGCGATGGCGATGGGACTACCGAGAGGACACCTCCTTTCCCGCTCAGGGTGTTCGCCCTTGACTCGCCGCTAAGATAGCACAACTTCTTGCGGTTGCCCATAGGAGCGGAAGTAGGTGGAATACGGTGGAAATGGGTGGAATATACGAGCGGAAGTTTGTGAAAGTTAGCGGAAATAAATATCACTTTGATAACCCTAATACCTCCGTTTTTCTCTTCAAAATGCTTGCTAACCAGCCAGAAAACCACTAAAACTATTGACAAAAATGCGTCTGTATGCTACAATAGTTAGTATAGGCTAACCGCTTATGTAACTTAGCAATCTATGTTCACAATTCATGCCCTCAGTGTAGATGATTGTGCGATTCGGCAGTTCTTTCCAAGGACTTCCGATAACACAATCATTGAAACAGGGAGGGCAAAATATATGAGGTCTATGCGATACTGGGTCGAATTGGAGTCCGAAGATGAAGGCTATCTCATCCACAATGCTGAAACCACTTGGAACACGATGCCATCAGAGGAAAATCTCCGGCGTCCATCTATCCGGGTTAAGAACGCACTGTATGAAGGGAAAATCGTAAACGACATTGCCAGCTGCGTGAGCATTGGCGACTTCTACGAGCTCGAGCCGGAGTTTGACGGGACGCCAGAGCGATTTCTGCACGACACGTTCAAAGCAAATCATGTCCGGATTTTACACGGTGAGATGCCTGAATGGGTGTTGGGCGTCGTCCAGATTGGCAAGGATGGCGTCACAATGGCGTTCTTTTACCGGGAAACCGGTCAAGAGGAAACCGTCTATGTCGACTGGACAAACCATCTTGAGATACTGTTCGAGGTTGACCGCGAAGATGGCAACGGCGTTGACACCTATCAGGTAAGGATGCTGGCTTCCGGACCGGAATATGAGAATGAACATTCTCTGAAAGTCACAGAACATGACGCTTACGGCAAACGCGAAATCCTTTTCACTCCGGACTTATACGCAGGTGGAGTATACAATCCAGACGATGGCAAGATTTACGCTCTTGTCACAGAATACCGCTGAACCCAAAAGCAACGTATCATAACCATTGAACGAGTGACCCCTCATTTTTCCCGTGAACCACGTTGCAAAGCAAAAAGCTGCGGGCATCCCGCAGCTTTTCCTTTTCAACAGAGCAAAAATCTGTTATACTATAGATATCTTTTGTCGAGTGAGGATAGAGGTGATCATCTGTGTCGCGAACTAGCGATTTAGTCGATATTATGGTAGACGTCCGAGATCAGGATCGACTGGAATGTGGTAGACGCCTTTTTGAGCTCTTGGGGTATAATAACAGTGCTTTTATCACTGAACCCCAACTTGATGAATTGTTGTTTAAGGCGGTGCGCAAGTGCCTGGGCACAGATATTCACGCGGATATGCTACTCATGGCTTTTGGGTTGTTGCCAGGATACGAATACACAAACTTAGCAATAGGCGATAGGCGGGTAAGGTTTCTCCGCAAAAGTAGGTGGCTAAAAGTTAACCGAAGAAGCAAAATCAAAGATTATGACAGCGCAAATGAGGATGACCAAGTTGATGCTTGGGACAGTCTTCGTAATACAGAAAAGTATTGGATGGGGAAAATTGCCGACGAGTTCATAAAGCATATTAACCTGAGCGACAAAAACGGTGCCATAAAATACATAAAAACACTTGACAGTTATTTAGACGAGGTTCAAGATGCTTCTGGAAAAACAATTGACTATGTTCCGAAAACACCGCCCCAACTGCCTTCTACTGATGAGAACGATACTCTTGACGAGGAGATGGCAAATTCTGAGGAGACAAGCGAACAAAATGAACAGGAAGACGAACTTTTGTCGGGCGAATCGAAGGCTCCGCCGCATTCTGATACACCACCAGAGAAAGGCCCGACGCCAAATCTGCCTAAGGCGCATACGAATCATTTCTCGATAGGCCCGTTCATCAATATCGGTGAGAAATCTCAAATCAACCTGTCTTTGGTTAAAAACCCGGTATTTCTTACTATTGCGGGAATAGTGGTGGTCTTAGTGCTGTGGAGGCTGTCTTCTCCTGTATCTTCTAATACATTCATTATTTTAGACAGCCATATAATCCTTAGCCCAAATCAAATCTATGAGTTGCTGGCGGTAAGTTCTCTAGATAAGAATACAGACTCAGTTCTGCGCTATGTTAGTTCAGATCCCAGCGTGGTGGCTGTAGGCGAGTATAATGGAATGCTCCAAACCCCGGCAAGTCACGAAGTTGGCGGGATTCAGACTGCGAACATCACAGCTCAAGATGATCATGGGAATACCGCGATAACCACAGTTGAAGTTAACTTTTCAGCTGGTGGCGGCAATATCAACATTCAGCCCAACAATTCAGCTGGTGGCGGCAATATCAATATTCAACCTGATGATTTCGTGCCCGATTTCGCTGTCACCCAGAAAGTCCGTCTTGCTGGCGACTCCGAGTGGCGCGACTATGTCGAGGCAAATCTAGGGGATGTCATAGAAGTTCAGATTGAATATCAAAACACCGGCGAAACAGCCCATAGCAACGTAATAATGCGTAGCGTGCTACCCGCCAATCTTGCGTATGTCCCTGAAACGACATTGCTTTATAACGGTTCGCTTTCCGAAGGAGCATCCTCCAATCCAGATTCGCTCACTACGAAAGGCGTCAATATTGGAAACTACGAGCCACAAGCAAATGCCTTTGTTCGATTCTCCGTAAAGGTTGTTGACGTGAACTTGGCGGCCGGCTCAAACACTCTCGTAAATTGGGTGCGGGTTACGGTGGACAATGTCACACTACAAGATTATGCGTCCGTGATTGCTACGAAGGAATAATAAGCAGAAAGACAGTGCAAGCCGCCCTGCATAGGGCGGCTTTCCCTATCCCCCGCCCTTCGAGGGCTGGGGATTTTCTGTATCTTATAAAATCATAGTTACGGAGATCGGGCACAGCAAAGGTAGCGAACGGAGAATCCGGCGTTCCGATTGTTGTTGTTGGACGGATTGATGTTGCTGCTGCCGTTGAAGTTGAGGTTGTAGGCGTTGGTGCCGTTAGAGTGCGGGGTAGACGACCAGTAGTTGCCGTTGTTGCCGGCATTCTCGAACAGATTGCTGGTATTCTGCCAGACGTCGCCGCCCCTAATCTGTCAAACTGGAGTCCGAGGTCGGAACGGAGCCATTTGCGCTTGATACAAACCATAGCTTATACCAATCATCAAACCTGTCACTTGTTATCGCTTGAGGAGGCTCCACGATCTCCTGAAAAGAGAACTCCACCGCGCCGGAGCCAGAGGCTCAGGGCTTGGTGTCTATTCCCATAGGGGTTTATACCTATACGACCATTATAACATCCGCCCACAGACAGCAACATTATAATTTCAAAGAACGGAGATCGGGCACGACGAAGGCAGCGAACGGAGGCCGTCCCGGACCGATTGATGCTGTTGGACGGATTGATGTTGCTGCTGCCGTTGAAGTTGAGGCTGTAGGCGTTGGTGCCGTTAGAGTTTGGTGTAGACGACCAGTAGTAGCCGTTGTTCCCGGCGTTGGCGAACAGGTTGCTGGTATCCTGGTCGACGTAGCCGCCCCTAACGAACCACACTGAAATACGATGTCGGATAGAAACCGTTTGAGTTCGATATAAGTCGTAACTTACATAAATATCTGACCTGTCGCTTTTTATCGCTTGAGGAGGTTTCACGATCTCCAAGAAATGGCGTTTCGGCTGTAGCGGAAATATATCAGGCCGCAGTCTTCGCGCCGTGAGTTTTTAGGCTCATGAGCCTATTATAACATTGTGCGGAGATCGGGCAGAACAAAGGCAGCGAACGGAGAGACCGTTGTTCCGATTCCAGTTGTCGGACGGATTGATGTTGCTGGTGCCGTTGAAGTTGAGTTCGTAGGCGTTGCCGCTGTTAGAGTTCGGAGTAGAAGACCAGTAGACGCCGTTGTTGCCGGGCTGGGCGAACAGGTTGCTGGTATTCTGATTGACATAGCCGCCCCTATAACGCTCGGATGTTTAAGGAAACAATCACAGCCGTAGAAACTGCTTATACACAAAATCAGCCGTGGCTGGTTTTGCCGGTCAAGCCTGAAGTTATTTCATTTGTGATAACTTGAGGGAGTTTCACGATCTCCTGTGTTGGACGCGCCAGCCAAGGCGGATTTTCTCAGGCCCTGACTGTTACGCCATGGGATTTTATGCCCACGAGGTTATTATAACATTTTGAAGGGAGAGCGGGCACAGCAGGGGCAGCGAACGGAGAAGCCGTTGTTCCGATTGTTGTTGTTGGACGGATTGATGCTGCCGGTGCTCCAGAAGTCGAGGTTGTAGGCGTTGCTGCCGTTAGAGTGTGGGGTAGATGACCAGTAGTTGCCTTCGTTGCCGGCGTTGATGAACAGGTTGCTGGTATTCTGATTGACGTTTCCGCCCCTCAGTATGACGTGCGGAAAGTGATTCCGGAAAGAAGCCGCTCATATTCAGCGTGAGCCATAACCTACACCGAAATATCCGACCTGTCGCTGTAATTATAATAAAACAGCTTGAGAGGGCTTCGCGCTCTCCAAGAAGAGAACCCAGCCGAACCGGAGCGCTGACCCAAGGCGCGGCATCTATTCCCATAGGGTTTTATACCTACAGATTTATTATAACATCCTGACATAACCTCCTAGAACAATTCCATTCCGAGATACGCTTTGTCGAGATCGTCCTGTTCCACGCCGAGATACCGTTTCGTCACAGAGAAATCGCTGTGGTTATAAATGTGCATAATCACCACCGGAGATACTGCGCCGCTTGTCCAAGCGTGGTATCCCCATGTTTTTCTCAATGAGTGGCAGGCGATTTTCCCCATAATTCCAATGGCTTCCACCGCCGCATGGATGATCCGCCAAGCCTGCACCCGGCTGATGGCCTTTCCATCCTTCCGATTGTTCGCAAAAATAAACTCGCCGCGCCTGTGCGGAAGATACAGACGCAGCGCGTTAATAATCTGCTTATTGAGAGCAATCGTTTTGGTTTTGCGAGTTTTCCTCTCGACAATCGTTACATGAGGCCGGAACTCATCCCGTCCATCGTCATACACATCTGCCCAGCGAAGCCGGAGCAGGTCGCTGATGCGGAGTGCAGTATAAGTCCCCACGACGACCAACGCATAGTTGCGAAGCTGTCCCCGCTTCAAAAAATATTCGCCCAGTTCACGAAGTTGGCTCTTGTTCCGGATCGGTTCGGTTGCTGCCATGATGATTTTGTCCCCCTTGTTCTTGATGCGGTCTAGTATAGCGCATCTTGGGCGAGGGGGAAAATGTAACTTTTTATTTATAGTGATACCTATTTTAGCATCAAACTGGGCCATATTCAAGTCATTTTTGCGATCTTCTCCAAAAACTTTCTGCCCGGATGTATGCTGGCTGTTCGCCTGGAGAAAGTATAGAAGGGGAAAATGTAACGCCCTAAATATTCTGTTACATTCTCTTTGGCGCTATACAACAGAATACAAAAAACGGGGGGATTTTTACGAAAAACCGACTCTTACCACTTCTTTTGGTAGCTTGTTTATTGTGCGGCCTATGTGCATGCGGCAGCAGCGGTGATAGCGCCCCAGCCAGTGATCCACCTAGCACTCAAACGGAGGGCAGAGGTAACAGCGGGAACAGCACCAAACAGCCAGTCCTAAATCCAGCGGAACGGACTGATTTTGAGCGGCTTTTCTCTAACGGCCCTCTCGCGGCTCAAGACACAAGCGAATTGTGGGGATACATAGACGAAACCGGGGCGTGGGTGATTTCTCCGGCATTTGCTGAGGCGAGGAACTTTTGGAGCAGCGGACTCGCTCTCGTTAAGGATGCGCAAAGCCAGCTTTGGGGGCTGATTGATGCTTCTGGCAGCTTCGTTGTTCAGCCGACATTCGACAACATAGGCAACTCGTTCGGTGACGATATGTTCCGGGTTCGTATTCCAGATCGCGGCTGGGGTTATATTGACGCGACCGGGGCGTTTGTGATTGAGCCGCAGTTCGATGCGGCCACCGATTTTTCCGACGGATTCGCCAGAGTTTCCTCGCAAATCCAGTTTACCGGCGTAGACAACCAAAACTACTACCAGCTTTGGGGTTACATCAATACCTCCGGCGAGCGGATCACGGAGGATACTTTCTCTGAAGCACAGCCTTTTTCTGACGGCTTGGCTTTAGTTAGGGAAGGCGATCCTTCTGGTTTTGGTGCGTTTTATGGCTACATTGATGAGTCCGGATCCTTCGTGGTTCATCCCATGTATACAAGGGCTACTTCTTTCTACGATGGCCGGGCCTTTGTCGACATATATGTAATGGGCGACCCCAATACATACTACGCCCTGATTGACAAAGAGGGCAAGTATTTAACCGGACCCGTGAGCAGCAACTTGGCGCAACCATATTTCCGGAATGGCGTATGCCCCGTGCAGACATTGGATGGAACGGGCGATGTCTATATTGATGAGGACGGAAACACCGTGCTGCCCAAGTCGGGAGCAGCCTATGCCGATGCGAATGGCTTTTCTGGTGAGCTAGCTGCCGTGGTGGACGCAGAAACCATGTTGACTGGCTATATCGATACGGACGGAAATTGGGCAATTCCGCCACAATATAGCTCGGCTACCAATTTTATAGGCGGAATGGCCCTCGTTGGAGAAGCCGGATCGCTTGATGATATTTTAGCCGAAAGAACCAAACATTGGGTGATAGACACTTCAGGAACCCCTTTATTGGAGTTTGGTGGCGATATAACAAGCCGCTGGAACTGGAGAACTCCGGAGCGAATTGCCGTGACAGAAAAAGCGTCCGGGAGAACAGGATTTTGGGATTTTTCTGGTAATATTGTGATCGACTACATTTACGATGCCGCGCAGGACTTCGCCGATGACTACAGCTACGCCAAAGTGCAGTATGAAGGGCTATGGGGGCTTATCGACAAGGACGGAAATTG
This sequence comes from bacterium D16-76, assembly GCA_009917445.1. Lineage (GTDB taxonomy): Bacteria > Bacillota > Clostridia > Oscillospirales > Acutalibacteraceae > Acutalibacter. The sequence continues at coordinate 13,790 of QZEE01000041.1, forward strand.
GCTGATCCCTGCGCAATTTCTGGAAATTGCCGCCGCTTAAACCTGCTCATAATCAAAAAGCAAAAGGAGAGAAAACATCATGAAATATCACTCTACTTACAACACTCGTTCGTTCCTCATGGGAGTCCTGGTGACCCTGCTGGTCATCAGCCTCGCAACTCCGGCTTTAGCTGCTGCCGGAAAAATGATTGAGGTGTTCGGCGGTATCAAAATCTACATTGACGATGTAGAGCTAAATCCCAAAGATGCCGCTGGTAACCCCGTGGACGTGTTCGTTTACAACGGCACCACCTACCTTCCGGTTCGGGCGGTCAGCGAAGCCCTTGGCAAGCCCGTCCAATGGGACGGAAAAACTCAGAGCGTATATATTGGAAAGCACTCCAGCGATACCCCCGCTGCATATCTGAGCGAGATGGATTATTTTACAAAATCCGGCAGCTGGAGGTTTAACGAGTTAACAACGGACAATCTGGGGAATAACCATACCCACTCTATCGACAACACCAACGCTTTTTCCGGAAATTATAAAGTTGTCTACAAACTCGATGGGCAGTATAGTAGGCTGACAGCCTGGTATTATCAGGAATATTCTGTCAGGGATATGGATTCGAGCAGAACTAGCACCCTCATTATTTCCGGCGATGGAAAAGAGCTGTGGCAGGGGACTATGGCGGCAGGGATTGAGCCTCAATATATAGATATTGACGTCACCGGAGTTTTGGAACTAACGATTGAATACCCCGAATCTCGTTCCAACACCAACACTCGCTATACTGCCTTGGGCGATGTTGCCCTCTGGACGTGATTCTGAAAAAATACCCCCTCACGCCAGACCAGCGGTCAGCTCCAAAACGGCTGACCGCTGGCTTTTGTGTTATTTCTTGGCATAATCCCATCGATTGCGGATTTTTATACCGTTTTCCCGCAGGCACTTGATGACAACCTTACTACAGACACCGAAGCGCTGCGCAATTTCTTTCGTCGTGTGCATCTCGGCATACATCAGAATAACCTCTGCGGCATCCAGCTTGTCCCGCGCGCGGAATTTGCTCGTTGGGGTTTGGTGTTCGACTACCTGCTTATCGTAGTGCGGCGGTCGTATCTCTACGCCGTTTCGTCGCAATATCCTGCCTACAGTAATTCTATGGCATCCATATTTCTCACTGAGTTCGATAGGCGTTTTGCCAGCTTGGTATTCTATGATGAGCATTTTTACTTCTTCTGACGTCAGCCGCTTTTGCTCCAGCCGAACGCATTTCGTTGCCATCTCGCCAAATTCATCAATTTCTCTGTTGCTACTCAGACGGTCCTCTGACATATTGAGGTCAGGGAACAATTCCGGGGTTTCGGCAATCTGCCGTTTGAGCCGGAGGGCGGCTTGATATTTTTTGGAGTCATGCCCTGATAGTAGCACCATCTTTACAAAGCAAAAAAGATGCCACCCCCGAAAAACCGCGCCACAGCGCGGTTTTTCGGCGTTCAAGAGGCCAAAAAACGACCGTCACGGGATGACGTGTTTTGGGAGATGCCACCCCGATTTTTGGGATCTGAACCGTCACACAGACCAAAACCAAGCCCAACGGAGACAGCAAAAGAAAAAATTTTTGAGAAGGCTCACAGGAAAAACCTGTGGGCCTTTTCGCATTTCTGGACAAATTTTCAAGGAGGTATGACAGGGTGCCGCGCTTTACAAATAACGTGATTGATCAGGCATACGAAAACTTCATGAAGCAGGTTCCTGGTTTCCATCGGGAGCCTGACGAAGCCAGGACGATCCAGAAGGACATGGAGAGGGATAAGAAGAAGGGAGGGCGTTCTCATGATCTTCCGAAATGACACGCATGGCGTGCTGTTTGAAAAGGAAATACGGCTTCACAAGGGTTGTGGTAAAAAAATGGCCGCAGCCCTTTTTTTATTGACCGCAGACTACCGGTTGTGGCAACAGGTGGAACCGTTCGTTGGCTCGAAGAACATCGACATCGAATCAGCCCGGCCCCAGCACTTGAATGGGCTGACTTATGTGTGCTTCGCGCTGGCCAAGGATATCCTGACCGGCAGCCGGACAGTGGCGCTGGGGGAACTGGCAGACCCCAGCCTGCTCTCCCCCCGGAACTTCATGATGGTGTCGCTGGCCATGTTTATCCGGGCTTACGGGCTGAGTGCCGCAAATCAAGTGGTTATGATTTCAAAATGTGAAGGAGGCAGCGAGGATGAACTTTGACAGAAGAAAGGTTGAAAGGTTGAAAGCGCAGTATCCCGTGGGCACACGTATTGAACTGCAGGGGCTGTGCAATGACGAACCGGGGATGCCCCCCGGCCTGTGTGGGACGGTCATAGGAGTGGACGATCAACCGAGTCTGCTCATGAAGTGGGATAACGGACGGTCGCTCTCCCTCTTCCCCGATGAAGATTCCTTTTCGGTAATCGAGCAGGAGCAGGCCCAGGAACCTGGCCCCACCATGCAGTTATGAGAAACGAATGTCGGCAACGGGGACCTCCCCCATTTACCGAAAAAATGAAAGGATGGTGATTCCTATTACATTAGCAATGTTACCCTGGGTCGGCGGCAAGCAGGCCCTGTTTAAGACGATCATCAAGCGGTTCCCTTCGGACTACCGCAGGAGGACGTATGTGGAGGTTTTCGGCGGCGGGGGTACGATGCTGCTGAACAAAGACCGCTCCGTGAAGGAGATTTTCAACGACGCCAATGGCAATCTGATAAACCTGTACCGGGTAGTGCGGCAGCAGCCGGAGGAACTCATGCGGCGGCTTACTTACGTCCTCAATTCCAAAGCGGATTTCCTTCTCACAAAAGAGCAGATTAAGCTGGGCCAGTACCGCGACCCCGTCCAGTGGGCAGCGGACTACTACCAGCTTATCAAACAAAGCTACGCCGGGAAAGGCTCTACCTTCGGCGGGAATGGCCGCGGTATGTGGGCGGCGTTCCCGCTCATCGACGCCATCTGCGCCCGGCTCCAGTATGTGGTCATCGAGAACGCGGATTTCGGGAAGGTCATCCCGGCGAATGACTCCCCGAATACCATTTTCTATCTTGACCCGCCGTACTACTTCACGGAGGACTACTATCCCGGCCAGATCTTCACGGAGGCAGACCACTACAGGCTGTTTGAAACGGTCATGGGCATCAAGGGGCTGTGGCTGTTGTCTTACAATTTCTGCCCGGAAACGGTTGACCTTTACAGCAAGCCGGGGCTGTACATCGAAAAGCTGGAGCGTCCCAACAACATGGCCCAGAAGTACGATCCTGGCTCCATGTATGAGGAAATTTTGGTGTCTAACTTTGACACCTCAAAGCCGCTGCCGCTGCAAATGAGTTTATCCGGCGATGCGCCGGAGGAAAGGGAATTTATATGGAAACCATGAGGATGCTCAGGATTCTAGGCAAGAGGGGCCGCGTCACGGTGCCCCAGGAGGTGCGGGATGAGATATACTTCAGCACCCGGCTGCTGTCGGAGGCATACACAGATGCCCTGCATGACCAGTATGACCGTTCCCGCAGACAGAAGAAAGAGGATCACCATGGCGGCAGGCATGACGGCTGAAGGAGGTGGGCAAATGGAATCTATTATAACGCGCCTTTACCGGGGCGAAGTATACCCGGAGGAACAAATCCTACCGCAGAGCGGGGAAGCCCGCGCGGCCAAAAAGGAGCGCAACAAATGGGAGGATAAGCTGGAAGCGACGCTTTCCAAAAAGCAGGCCCGGATTCTGGAGAGGATGCAGGATGCGGAAGCCGCCTATGCTACGCTGGAGTGCGAAGCCTCCTTCGCGGAGGGGGTGCGCTTCGGTATCCAGCTTATGCGGGAACTGTTCCCCCTGGAAAAACCGGAGTGGGCAGGGAAAGAGTGGCTCGACGAGTAGAAAGGAGGGCTTGCGGATTTGAAAAGAAAAAAATACATTAAAGCAAAAACCGTGGGCAACGGCCAACACGGCACGGCCCGATGGGCCACCCAGAGTGAGATTGCCCGCACTTATGTCAAGGTAGATTTCACCCCGCAGCTCTGGCGAAAGGGGAAGAGTCTGCCCACAGAGCAGGGCATCGTGGTGGGGTGCAAGTCGGGCAAAACAGGCACAACGGCGCTGGTGGATACGGGCGACGTCCACGCTGTTATGATTGGCGCCGCAGGCGTGGGAAAGACTGCCTTTTGGCTGTACCCATGCATTGAATATGCCCTGGCGACAGGGATATCCTTTCTAAATAGCGACACCAAGGGGGACGTTTTTCGGAATTACGCTGGCATTGCCAAGGAGAAATATGGGTACCAGGTTTCCGTCCTGGACTTGCGAAACCCCACCAGAAGCGACGGCTTCAACCTGCTGCACTTAGTGAATAAATACACAGACTTATTCAAAGAAACAAAAACCCTGGCCCATAAAGCCAAGGCGGAAAAATATGCCAAAATCATTGCCAAGACCATCATCATGGCCGGGGAGGGGAATGCGAATTTCGGGCAGAATCATTTTTTTTACGACGCGGCAGAAGGGCTGCTCACCTCTGTGATCCTGTTGTCCGCTGAGTTCTGCAGGCCGGAAGAAAGGCACATTGTCTCCATCTTCAAGCTGATCCAGGAACTGCTGGCCCCCAGCAAGGTCAAAGGAAAAACACTGTTCCACATCCTCATGGACGCCCTGCCGCCAGAGCACAAAGCCAGGTGGTTTGCGGGGGCTGCGCTGTCGACCGGCGAGCAGTCCATGTCATCCGTTATGTCAACCGCCCTCTCAAAGCTAAACGCGTTTTTAGACTCCGAATTGGAGCAGCTTCTGTGCTTTGGGACAGCCATAGATGCGGAAACCTTCTGCAAGGAAAAGTCCGCCATCTTCCTGGTCATGCCAGAGGAAGATCCTAATAAATTCTTCATGGTATCCCTGGTGATCCAACAACTGTACCGGGAGATCCTCTCTGTGGCGGATGAGAATGGAGGGAAACTGCATAACAGAGCGATATTCTTTGCCGATGAATTTGGCACTCTGCCCAAAATCGAATCCGCAGAAATGATGTTTTCTGCTTCCCGCTCCCGCCGCCTGAGCATCGTGCCTATCATCCAATCCCTGGCCCAGCTTGAGAAAAACTATGGCAAGGAGGGCGCTGAAATTATCGTGGATAATACACAATTGACAATTTTCGGCGGCTTTGCCCCCAACAGTGAAACCTCCCAGGCCATGAGCAAATCCCTGGGGAGCCGCACTGTGCTGTCGGGTTCTGTAAACCGAGGGAAGAACGACCCCAGCCAGTCCCTGCAAATGATGGAGCGTCCTCTCATGACACCAGACGAGCTGAAGTCCATGCCCAAGGGCGAGTTTATCGTCATGAAAACGGGGGCCTATCCCATGAAGGTCAAACTAAAATTGTTCTTCAAGTGGGGCATCACCTTCGGGGAGCCGTACCAGGTGCCGGAGCATGGGGACCGGCAGGTGCGGTATGCCAGCCGGGAGAAGCTGATGCAGGCCATCCGGGGAAAATATCCGCCGCCCAAACGGGAAGCTGCGGCAGAGCAGAAACCTGCGCTGGCTGAGGCAGGCCATCGAGCACCCAGAATTTTATGGTCTGCAAAGTCGGGGCCTGTCCCCAAAGACACCAAGAAAACGCATCTTCCTAAGAGCACTTCTGTCACACCCGCTACCTTCCCCAGTCTGCTTCACCAGAAAAATTTCAGAAAAGAAAACGGAAAAGCTAAAACAGATCATCGAGGATTCCAAGAAAAAATGACCGTTACCATCCATTCCATCCTCAACAGCGCGCTGTGGGGCCTGCTGCTTTCCTTGGCCTTGTCGCTGTTGAGCCGAAACAAACACTTCCTATGCCGTTTGGGGACGGCGCCTCTCACCATTCTGGCTATCGTCTGCCTGGTTCGCTGCTGTATACCTGTGGAGTTCCACGCCACCCAGGAAATCGGGACTGCCGCCCTCAACCGCCTGCACCGGTTTATCGGCGGGGCGGCGGGCACAACGATATAGCCCACCTCAACGCTAATTTTTTCACAAAGAAAGCAGCGACCCTTGCGATATAGGGCCGCTGCCTTTATTTTGTATCTATCATGAAACGAATTCGCTTAATCCTTGCTTTTTGGTAGGGATAAATTTTTTGCCTCCCGCTCGACTTCAGAAAGATGTTTGAGCAACACAAATTCGATATAGTTCGTCATAGAGCGGTGCTCCTGTGCTGCCAAAGCCCCGATTTTATCAAATACTTCATCCGATAGTCTCAGTGTGAATACACGCTTGTTGGTTGCCATATCATTTAACCCCTTTACTGTACTAGGTTATATAATAGGGCAAGTAGAAAGAAATTTATACAGTCTGTTGACATGCAAGTGATATCACTTTATAATAGAACATAAGCTATTGGATTTCCTGCTCCAACCCGTCAAACCTTGGAGCCGAGAAAAATTCTCCCAGTGTGATTTCCAGCCCATCACACAGTTTCTTGATAAGCACAATAGAGATATGCCGACGCCGTTCATCCAACATACTGTAGACTGTAGACGGTGTCACACCGGAACGCGTTGCCAATTCATTTGGCGTTATCCCTCTCTTTTCGCATATTTCCTTAAAATGTTCTACAACCGCATCCTTGACGTGCATACTCTCACCTCAAGGATATTGTAGGGGGATTATCGCAGGTTCGTATACGCATTTGCGTATACTTCAAAAAAGTATTACACCGAGTTCAATCGTGAATGAGAATGAAATATGCTTGTACTAGGTTTTAACGATAAGTCGCATGGAAAAACTATTAAAGAAAGACGGGGAAAGAAAATGGATAACCTGTATGCAAAGGATTTTAAGGATAACTTAAAGAAAACGCTCCGCAACGTCAGGCTGGCCTGTGGCTTTAGCCAAGATGAGGTGGCCAAGGTTTTACAGGTAAACCGCGCCACCTATACCTACTATGAAAATGGCAAGACCACCCCAGACGTGCAGGCCCTCCGCATATTGGCAGAATTTTACGGCATCTCCGCCGTTGTGTTCATGTTCCCGGAAAAATATGCCGGCATGGACGTGTTCCGCCTTAAAAGCAAGATACAGAAACACCCTTTGCCAGATCCCCAGCGGTTCGGGGAGCTTACCCCGGAAGAAAAAAGCGTGGTAAAGGCATACCGGATAATGAAAGAGAGCACAGCCCATGGGTAAATCAAACTTGGAAGATATTCAAATAACTGTCATGAAAAAGACGGCAAGGGATTTGCGTAAGATCGCAAAGGAAACAGGGCTTACTATGGGTGAAGCAGTAGACCGGCTGACAGAAAGGATGACTACTACAGACCCGGAAATTGCCAAAATTCTCATACAGGAGGACTTGGTCATCATACCTGTAAAATTGAGCCGGGAACAGCGCGAGGATGTGTTTAAAGAGATTGCAAA
>QZEE01000042.1 GCA_009917445.1 bacterium D16-76
TGTCCACATTAAGGGCCTTGCCGTTGACCTTCCTTGTGGCGGGCACAGCCCCCACCTGGCTTGCTGTCACCTCGTGGGGGTTTCTTTTGTCCGCCACATGGGTGGAAAACCCCTGCCCCATAGAGCGCAAGCCGTCTTCCAAGCCGCCCAGGGCTTCATTCAGGGGCCTGTCCCCGTACATCATATCAGACGCATCCACAGCACCTGACAGCCTCCAGACCCAGCCGTTTTCGTCCCGCCCAGTGCAGAGGTAATCCATGCCGTTGTCTTCATCGAAATAGTGGACCCCTGCCCCGCCGGGGGTAGCAGGGCCGGGCGGGCCGTGGCCCTGGGCCTGCCCGGTTTTATGCCGGTTAAGGTATTCCACGCTTTCTAAAATCGGCTCGATCACAGGGTTCAGCACCTTATCCGCATGGCCCGCATCCGTGTTCTGCAGCCGGCGGATGTCATGAATCCTGTACGCGGGCTCCTGCGGGAGCTGATATTTTTCATCTGCCATAAGACCGCCTCCTAAAAAAATACGCCCTGGCTTGACAAAGCCGGGGCATGTGGTATAATAAAGATAAAGAGGGCGCTGTCACATGGCGGTCAGCCCTTACGAAAACTAGTAGTTAGCCCACTAGCCGTTCGGGTTGCAGCCGAGCGGCTAGTACGCTTTTGGGGCTATGTAGATCAGCAGCAGAGCCACTAATACTAAGCATACTGCGAACCGCAGCAGCTTTTGTCCCATATGCGCCACCTCCCTCCTTGTTGAAGTGAGGAAAGTGTACCACCCCCTTTCTGTCGGGGATGGGCTAACCGCCTTTTATGTAACCAGCGTCCTCCGCCTCCCGGACGGGAGGCGCTTTTATTATACCATGCTGCCGAGGTTTGTCAATCCCCGCCGCCCAGGATTTCCCCGGCCTGCCCTTCGGTTATCCAGCCTTTCGTGACAGCCGCCCACACGCCATGCTGTGTAAGCCTGCCGGCCTCATAGAGCCGTTTGATATAGCTAAACATCCTGCCCCACCTCCCCTTCCAGCGCGGCGGCCAGCAGGCAGTCCAATACCTCCTGCTGGGAAAGCATCGTGCGTTCGGCCAGGGTGGAGCGGGCCATGCGGACATAAACAGCCGGCACCTGCTCCGGCTCGGACACACTGCCCGACAGGGCATAATCCCGGCTGCCCTGGCCCACCTCTACCCGGATGGTATAGTTTTCATGCACAAAGGCCTCCGGATGGGCCCCGTCTTCGGCTGCCAGCGTAACTGCCTGGCAGTTCCCCGGGGTGAACGCCTTCATGGCGGCCTGGATGGGGACCCTTTCCGGGTCCATCAGGAACAGCAGGCTGTCCCGCTGTACCCCTTCGTAATTCACAGGCCGCCCGTGTACGCCCAGTAGGGGCAGGGATGTGCCGTCTTGAAATGTAACCGTCATATAATTTACTGCGCCTCCTTAAAATACGTCAAATACAAATTTTATCGGTACTTCATAGCCGTTTATCAGGGCCTGGCCCAGCTTCATTGTGGTTACATTGTAGCTCCCATAGGCCAAAGCCGTGTTTATCCACAGGCCCGAATCCCCCGGCATTTCCGTAAAGGTTTTTGTCCCAAATTCCCAAAGATTGTAAGCATCAAAAAAACCGCCGCCCCACCAGCCTCTCCAGCTGCCAGACCCTGACCCTGAATAAGATACGCTGGCCGTGACGCTCATGGTCTTGATGCCCTTTGCGGCGGTGAAGTCTTTGAGCAGCCCATCGCTGCATAGGGCCTTCACGCGCCCCTCAAGCTGCAGGCCCTTCCCAGCATAGGGGGCCCTTGCCGTAAAAGTTTTCCCATCGCTGGAAATGGAATGGCTGCCATACTGTGCTGCCGTAGCCGCATCCTTACACTGGGTGATTTCGCCTGCCGCACTGCTGGTCACGCCGGTGCGGTAGTAACAATGGGTGAACACGGCCTGTATTTCCAATACAGGAACTTCCAGGCCTACATAGGATTTACCCACAGCCTTTACGACATTTTCTTTCCCCGCATAGGTACGCTGTACGCGGCGGGCTACGCCCCCTACGCCCGCATAGGAAGCTGCCACGGGCCGCGCTATCCCCTGCGCATTACTAACTGCCATAGCGCCCCCTTTTTTATGAATACACCATGGCCACGCAGCCATTGGTAACGGTGGAGGGAGTAGCGCTCAGCAGGCTTATCCCACGGAATTTCACGGTATCATAGTTGGTGTCCGCAAAGCCCCCGTTTACCGTGATCCCGGGGTTATTTGTGGTGACGAAATTCACGGCTTTCGCCTTGATCTCCATCTTGTCGTCCGTGGGCTCCGAGATATGCACGTAGTCGCTGTCGCCGAAGTTGAGCTTGTTGCCGTAATTCCCAGAGCCTTTTAATCTCAGGTTGCCGGTAATCGTACCACCTGCCAGGGGCAGGGCCCCCACATCCGCCGCTGTGTGGGTGTGGCTGGCTGCCGACGCGCCGATGGCGGCGCACACCTGGCCCGCTGTGATCCACTGCACATCCCCGCCCTGGTCAAAGGGGAGGATGCCAAGGAAAAAAGGCATGTTGGGGTTGCTGTCCCCGGCGGTCAGGGCCAGGCCCTGTGAAAAGACGGTTTTCCCTGTAAGGGTGCCGCCAGTGATGGGTAAAGCCCCCGCCTGGGCCGCTGTTACCCCATGGGGGTTCTGCTTATGGCCTGTATGGCCGTCCAGGTCGGACTTTACGCTTGCGGCGCTGCCCGCCTTATCGTAGTCCATTTCCGGCAGCTGGCCCGGGGATACCTTGCCGTCCGTCCCCAGCGTGGCCTTGTGCCCCTGCAAGTACGCCAACGCTTCCAGTATGCGTTCGAATATGGGGTTGACAATCTCCTCGGCATTTACCGGGTCGCTGTTCTGTATACGGCGGAGGCTGTCAATAAGGAACAAAGGGTTTTCTGGTATGGTATATTTTTCATCAGCCATAACGCGCCTCCTGCTAGAACTCGTCGTCAAACTCAAAGGTAAACCGGACATCCTCATCCTTGCCTTTGGGCAGGAAATTTTTTACCGCCGCAAACACGCCGTCTGCGTCTATCAGCGCCATTTCGCTGAGGTTTTTGCCCACAAGATCCGTCTCGGGGATGGTGACAGTATAGCGGTTGGTCGTATCTACGGGGGTTGCCACGCTGTCGATCTCATACCGCTTGACCTCATTATGCAGGGCTTGCTGGGTCTCCTGCGGGGCAAGGGGCTGGCCGTCCTCGCCAATGCCGCCATCCCCAAAGGCTATGTGGGTGATTTTGGGGATGGCCTCTACCGCACCCCTGGTGATCTTTGCCAGGTTGATACGTCTTGCCAGGGTGATCGTGCTGTTTTTACTGCTTGCCATTTACAAATCGCTCCTTTCAATTTTGGCGTTCCATTTCCGGCTCCCGTCAAATTGGTAAGAGCCGTCGAAACGCCGCATATTGTCTGCCGTCCGGGAGGCGGAGATGCCCCCGGCGTTCCTCACTTTAGCGGCGAAGCGTACATTCTGCAGCCCCGCCCGCGTCAAATTGCTAAAACGGGCCCCGCATAAAAATCCAATCCACTGTTGTGAAATGCTGTTTACATGTGTTGAAATGGTTGTTAAAAGGCTTTCCTTTTGTGGGTTTGCATGCGCAGTGTGAAAACTTCCTCTTACAAAGGACGGCCCCTGTATCAGAATCCTGCTTGAAGCGCCCACTTTTATGCCAACCGCAGGTGCTGCTTTTTCCAGATTCAGGATTTTACACCATACCCCAAGCACACCCAATTCACTGTTTAAGGGATTGCCCTGCCACAAGTGTACCCTCATCCTCTGCAGAGCCAGGCCGTGCCGCAGGGCTTGATCCAAAAGCCAACTTCCATCCAGGCTTCTGCGCCCGTCCAGCAGGACGATTTCTTGTCCCCAGTTGTTGACCCTTGCCAGCACAGTGAACCTTGGGAGCCGCACACCCAACGCGTTGCGGCTATTCCAGAAAATCCGCATCATGCTGACATCGGCGAGTTTCCCCGGATTGAGGATATGGGATGTCCAAAGGAAGTGCTCAAATGCCCAATTAGATTTTGTTATGGTAAGCTGGAAGTACAAGTGCAGGGCTGTGAAATAGAACTGCTGCCTATTTTCCAATATGACTATAGGCATCTGGTATACGATGGGTTCCAGCCAGGACCGCAGGTTTTTGTAATACTGCAGCCGCTTTTTGAGGCGCTGGTGCTTCCTGTCGTCCCATGTATCGTCCGACAGCTGGACATTCAGCCGGAAATAGTAAGGCTTGCCGCCATACTCAAACCATTCCTGTACCGTGGTGATAGGGTACACCGCCGACGCCGCCATCTCTACAGCGGCCTTTGTGCCCAGCACCCGGTGCACCTGCCAGCTGCTCTGCAGGGTGCGGCGCTTTTCTTCCGGGCTGTAGTCGCTGTCCCACCAGTCCACCTTGAAGTCGTGGGCCAGGATATCCAGCAGGCTTTCGTCCAGCCAGCCTATTTGCGGGTAGATGGACAACTGCCCGGCTTCCTCCTTCTGTCGCACCAGAAGGCCTGCTATGGCCCCAGCCAGGGCCACCATTTTAGGATCACCCGCAAGGGCGGCGGGCAAGGTGTTCAACAGGTTTTCTTTGGTGAAGCCGTGGGGGTCATTCATCCTCATACCCCCCGTTCGTGATGGTGGGAGCGCCAGCAAGCCGCGCTACCTGGGGCGCGGTCTTACCGTCGTCCCGCAGCACGGTAAAGGCGGGCTCGGTGAGCACCACCCGCTTGATGCCCGTCTGCATCAAATACCCAACCAGCACCGAGGGATTGATGTCCCGCCCCAGCTTTGCGGACTGCCAAGCTACGTATTTTTGTACGGCCCCTTCTACGGCCTCCTGGATTTCCACAGCAGACTTTCCCGCTCCCGTCTGGGTGTAGTAGGCAAAAGCGATGCTGTAGTCCACCGTTTCCGCATCCTCCACAAAGACCTGGTCGGTGAGGGGCCGCACGTCGTCTGCGCTGCACTCTGCCAGTACCGCCGCCTTGATTTCTTCTGTGGCAAGGGCGCCATCCTCCATGAGCACGTAGAGCTTCACTACCCCCGGCGTGGGGGAATTGGCGATCACGTCCCCGATCTCGGTACTGGCCTTTTTGGCGAAATACTCATAACTGCCACGGGCCCCGGCGCAGCTGTATGCGTCCATGCTGGCCCGCATGAGCCCGTAGAATTCATCGTCTGTGGCTTCATCCGCGCCGCCGTCGCTTTCCGTCAGGTTTTCTGTGGCGGCGCAGTAGTCGTACAGGTCGATAAGGGTATCCAGCTGGCCAGGCACATACCCGTTCCCGGCGGTGCCCGGGGTCTGGCAGCGCAGTTGGGTGTCGGCATAGGTATCGCCGATGTTTATGTACACGTCCGCTACCGTCTCCCATATGAGCCCCCCGGAGCAGGTCACCCGTGTGCCCGCGGGAACCAGTACGGCGCTCTGCTGGGCCTCGGAAATGTGGAAGCGCTGGGTGCATACCGCGGGCTGGGCCCTGGGGCGCTCCCCCAGCTTCAGGAGCTGGGCCAGGGCGTCCAGGTTTTCGCCCTCGGCCCGGCTGGGGATGTTCTGGTTGCCTATGACGTTCATAAGCACCCGTTCATGCACCAGGATGCTTGCTACCCACTGGATGAACAGGCGCTCCGGACTGCCAGGCTGGGCCGTGGCCCCGGCAAGCTGTTCATAGCCCTGGGTAAGCAAAGACACCAGGCTTTCGGTGCTGGTGTCTACGAATTGATATTCAGGCGCCCTCGACATGGATCTCCACCTCCACTCTGGGTATGAGCCGCCCCGGCTCCTGGGGGGCATCCGTAAAGGAAATGCTCTGCACCGTGGCCCGGGGCTCCCATTCCTCCACGGCTTCCCGCACACTGGCAATCATCCTGGCCTTTGCCACGGGGATGGGCTTATCCAGGAAATCCTGGGGCAAGCCGAAATCCCGATACATGGGCACCGAGCCTTTCGGGGTCGCCAGCACCAGAGCGATATTTTGCAGCACGGCGTTTACGGTTTCCGGCTCGTTAAGGCGGATGCGGCCCAGGTCTGTGGCGCTCACTTGAAAACTCATGGTATCAGCTCCTTAGATATTCCTGCAGCTCCACGGCCACCGTGGCCAGGAGCGGGTTGCCTTGGCTGTCGCTTTCCTCATACTTTGAACTGTGCTTGACGATGCTCCAGCGGTACTTGCCGTAGGGCTTATCGCCGATTACCAGGGGCACAGCCTCCCCAGAGCGCTCATAGGTCCAGATTTTTACCAGCTCCCCTATGATGTCCACCCCCAGCAGCGGGGTGAGCTGCATGGAAAAGCGGATCTTGTCCGGCTCTACCCCGGTAAACTCTGTGAGGGCGTTCTGCAGGTGGCGCTGATGTACCGTGTACCGGGCCTCCCCGCTCCACTCCACATCCTGCAGGGTCTCTACGGTTTCCTCTGAGACCTGAAACACGATATCCCCCAAACAGCCCACTACCATCAAACCACCCCCAAGATAAATCCGTCGCCGCCGTCCACAGGCAGGTACACGGCCAGCACCTGGTCATTGACTTTCGGCATCCACTCCCCCAGGGCGGCTTCATGGGCGTGGCCGTCCGCCGTTTCCACCTTCACCTTTGCCCCTGGGTGCTGCAGCACATACAGCCACCCCGAGGGGCTTTCCGCCCCCTGGAATTTCACCCGTGCCCGGCGGGTGCCGGGGTCTGCGGCCATCACCGTACCGGTCTGGATGAGGGAGCTCATATCGATATCGTCCATAGGGGCCTCCTTTAGAGCACCTTGCGCAGCTCTATGTCTGTGGTGTAGCCGCTGGCGTTTACCGTGTGCACCGCCCGGCTTATCAGGTACTTCCCGTCAAAGGAAGCCCAGCCCTCCAGCATCACCGTCACCCCGGCCACCATGCCTGCGTCCCCCGGAAAGGAGAACCGCGCCGTTTTGGCGAATTTGTTGTGCAGGCGCAGGTGGTTTTCAGCCAGGGCCTGGGCCTCGCCGGGGCTCTGTGCCCTGGCGGTTATCTCCAACTGTTTGTGGTTCTTAGCTTCTTCGTCGTAATCTTCGGACTTGGCAATGCCCTCAATCACCTTCCCCACAGCCGGGTCTGTGTAGCTCACCCGGCAGGAATCGTACTGTGTCCCCGCCGAGGTCGCGGAAAACCGGTAAGAAAGGTACCCGCCCTTCCCCCTGCGGATGGTGGTGATTGGGAGCTGCTTTTCATACTCCCGCTGATCAAACAAAACCAGGGTGTTGTTCGTCACCTTGAGGCTGGCTGCCGCATCTTTGCAGAGCTTGGAGAGGAATTCGATGTCCGTCTGCCTGCGCTGTTCCGCGCGGTCGTAGGAAGGGTTGGCAGCCGCATAGATGGCGCAGCCCATGCCGTTGTTCACGGCAATCTCTTTGGCGATGCCGTGAAGGCTGTAGTGCTCCCAGGAGCGTGTCTTTTTCGTCTGCCGGACAGCCCCCGAAAAGGGCAGGGCGGACGCTTTCAGCACCACCACAGCAGGCGGGCCGGAGGCTTCCACGCTGTCCAGGTCAAAGATGCCGATGTCCAGCCAGTGGTCGCCTTTCCCTTTCCACTGCCGCTGTACCAGCGCCGCCTTGAGCTTCAGGCCCTTGGCGCTGGCTGCGGCCTTTATCATGCCGTCCAGCCAGCCGCCAGCCCATACCCCTTCCCGGTCCTGCAGGGTCAGCTGCAGGTCGTCCGCTTCCCCTTCCTCGCAGTCTGTATATTTAAGGCCCAGAAGGTACTGCCGTATGTGCTTTGTGATATTCACCCCGTCCACGGCAATCTCAATGCCGGTACGGCGGGCTAAGATCTGGTCGGTCATGGCTGGCCCCCTCCCTGCTTCCAGGGCGGCAGGCCGTCTGCCACGCTCTCCGCCTTTACCTCCGGCACATCCAGCACGACGCCTGCCGGGAAGGTGTACAGGTGCAGGTAACGACGGTTTGCCATCATGAGCTTGTCCGTATAGTTCACGCTGCCCAGGGCCTTATAGGCGATGCTGTCCCACATATCCCCTTGTGCCGTAGTGTATGTTTTTGCCATCAGTACCGCCTCCTCGCCATATCCCGGGTATAGTCGTCCATCACCCGACGCACATTGGCCGCAAACTCATCCCCATACTGCCGCAGCTGGGCTACGGTTTCCGGGGAGGCGTTTCCTTCTATCTGGAAGTAAATCTGCACTACCACAGGCTCCCCGCCCCCGGTGGAAGCAGGCAGGGCACTGAGGGAGGGGCGGGCCTGCAAGGCGGCGGTGTCGCGGGCGTTCAAAACCTGCTCTCCGCCCTGGAAGAACACCAGCTCCGGGCCGTTCTCGCCTACCATAGCAAAGCCGGGGGCCGCGTCTGTGGTGCCAGAGGCGTAGCCCCGGGTGACGGAAAGCCCCCCTGCCATTGCCCCTTGTATGGCCGCCATAGCGCCATAGGCCACGTTGCGGTATGCGGCCTGCACAGCTCCTGCCATGCCGTTGGCCCCGTCGATAAAGCCCTGCATGGTAGAGCGGGCCGACATAGCCGCCTGGGCATACATATCCATCTGGCGCACAGCGCTTTGGGTAGTCTGTACGGCCTGCTGCATGGTATTGTGGAGGTCCGTCTGCATCTCCGCCACAGTGGAGGAAAACTCCTCTTTCCCTTCTTCCACCTGGGCAAAAGCATCGTTCAACTCCTGGATTTTCCCCTCGCCGTTGCTGACAATCTCCTGTAAATAGGCGGCGCTTTCGGCGCTGCCGTCGGAGAGCTGGGCTATAAAGCCGTCGGAGAGGCCCATCTGGGCCGCTGCACGCAGGTTCTCCGAATAGCTGGCCATGTAGGCCACCTGGCTCTGCAGAGAGGCGATCATATCGCCTACAGAGGTCTGCACCTCCACAGACATGGTTTCAAACAGGCCCATCTGCCCGCTGATGCTGTCATAGGCGGTGGTGTAGGCTTCGCTGTAGGCGGCAGACACCGTGCCCAAGCCGGACGCCAGCACGGCCCCAGCCTCTACAATACCGGATGCGGCGTCGCGGCGCAGGCTGTCCGTCATGGCCAGCACAGACGCAGCCACATCCTCCGATGCATTGGCAGCCTCCGCCGCTTCCCCAGTGAGGGCGCCCATAGCGTCGGCATACCCTTCGGCGGCGGCTTTGGCTTCTTCCGCCGCATCGGTGCTCTGGTTCAGGGCCTCCTGATAGGCACTTACTGTCTTTTCACCGGTACGGATGTCCTCGTTAAGCAACGCCAATTCGTGGTCGAGATTATAATATTCCTCAGACAGCTTATTGGCGTCGAACCCGGCTTCCTCTGCCAGCACATGTTGGCGGGCCATAATTTCTTCCCGCCGTTTTTCCTGGGCGCCCAGCTTCATCTGCGCTTCCGTCAGCCGCAGGGAGTTTTCCGCCTGCTCCACCAGCACATCATTGTACTCGCTCATCAGCTTTTCGTTCACCAGCCGGATGCCCTTTTCGTCCCGGTCCGTGCAAGCGCGCACAGCCATTAACGTCATAAATTCCCAGGACAGATGGGGCAGCACCAGGTTCTTAAACCGCCGGTTCATTTCCGCCGAAATCGCGAGGGTGTCCGCGCCGGTAAGGGAATCGAAATCGAAGTGCATTTCCTCCACCGTCTTGCCGTCGAAGGTAAACGGCTTTTTCAGCCTGTGGGTGTAGGTGCCGGGATCCGGCGCATTTTCCAGCGCGGCTTCCACCTGGCTCACCTGTTCCATTTCGTCTTTTGTGGTAGTTTCTTTCTGCATAGTGCCCTCCTTGTAAAAGATACGTAAAAATGCGTATAAAATGCTTGACAATACGTGATAATACGTGTATAATAATCTTGTGAGGTGAAAAGAATGAAACGCAAAGACCTTGACCGGGCGCTGAAAAAAGCCGGATGGCAGATATCCCATGGCGGGAACCATGACAAGGCCGTCCACCCGGATAAGCCCGGAACCACGCTCATACTTCCAAGGCATACGGAAGTGAAAGAGATCCTCGCAAGATCCATCCTAAAGGCTGCTGGGCTGGAATAGCCCGGCCCCTTTGGGCACCCTATTAACAGGAGGTACCCTAATGGCTCAATATGTTTATCCCGCTGTTTTCCATCCAGATGCGGAGGAAGGAGGGTTCTTTATCTCCTTCCCGGATTTGCCCGGCTGCATGACCGAGGGCCACGATATGGCTGAAGCTTTATTTATGGCCCAGGACGCGCTGGAAATGTGGCTTTCCCACGCGGAAGATAAAGGGTTGCCTATCCCCGCTCCCAGCCCTGCGTCGCAGGCAGAAGCCCCGGCGTTTGTCAACTTAGTCCGGGCCGATACCGACGCCTGGCGCAAAAGGAACGACAGCCGGGCTGTAAAAAAGACCCTTTCCATCCCGAACTGGCTCAATACACGGGCAGAAGAGGCTGGCGTAAACTTCTCCCAGATCCTCCAGGACGCCCTGAAAGAGCGCCTGCACCTCACCTGACAAAGAACGGCCCCCGGATGCCCTCCGGGGGTTTTCTTTGCTTTTTGGCCTGCGCAGCTATTTGCCCAGCGCCTTGCGGATATCCGCCATATAGTCCTTGCCCATGATGACGCACTTCATGTTGCGCTTGTCCACTTCCCACAGCTGCTTGCCGTCCCGGTAGCCGGCGAAATAGTACACCACATATTCGCCATTGGCGTCGGCGGCCCCCATGGGGGCGCGGCCTCCCGGGTCAAAGGATTTGGGACGGACGATCATCACGTACTTGTTGGCCCAGATGCCCACCTCCGTCTGTTCGGTGTCCCAGTATTCCTCGGCCTCCCGCAGCTCGATCATGTGCTTGTCCGGGGTGGCCAGCCTCACGGCGTCGCCGGTGGGGCTCAGCCAGTCTATTTTGGTGGTCATGTTGTCCACCATGCCGTAAAGGGGTACCTCCATATTGCCCATCATGCCGGTGCCCGCAATGGTCACACAGGGATACACGATGCTGGGCAGCTGCACCTTTGCGATGCCGCAGTAGTTGACGCCGTCCTCGTAAGCCTCCAGCTGTATGGTGGCGGCAGGTTGCTTCGGCATAATTTTCCCTCCTTATCCGGCCAGCGCGGCCTGCACATAGCTGATGTCGTATTCCAAGGTGAAGTCGATCTCCTGGGCCGGGCTGGGCGGCGTGATGTACACATGGATGCGGATGATGCCCGCCATCAGGTCCAAAAGGCTGTTTTCGCTTTCCAGCATCACGGCCCGGGCCCCCAGCAGGTGCTCCGCCGCCACCTGGCCGTTGAGCCAGATGTTGCCGCTGTCCAGGATGTTGTCGATGAGCCGCCGGTTCATGGGCCTGTCAAGCCGTGCCCAGAAGGTGCGCACAAAGGTATTGCCCACCCAGTCGAACATACGGGAGACCGGGATAAACTGGTCTTTCACATCGGCGTTCGCGGGGTAGCAGGCGGTATAGTTGCCTTTGGCCGTCCAGCCCATGCCGATAAAATTCAGGGCCGTCACCACGCCCCAGGAGCCTGCTACAAGGTTCACCTGTTCCCAGGTGAGGTTTACCTCTGTGCCGTCCTCCAGGCAGCAGCCGTCGATTTTCAGGTTCTTGTTGCTGGGGGACTCATAGGGGCACCCGCCGTTTTCCGTGTCCACCGAAGCCATCAGGCCAGCCAGCTGGGTGCTGAGATGGAACCGGTACCCGCCCAGCTTCACCATGGGCCAGCACAGGATCTGGTTTACGTCCACCAGGTTATTCTTGGCCTTGTAGGCTGTCAGCTGGCTGTACTCGGATACACCCTCGGCAGAGCAGTCCGCGTCAAGGAGGGCTTTGGCCCCGAACAGGCCATTGATGCCGGCCGCTTTCGTAGCCATGACAGCCGCCACCACGGGGTCATGGGTGAAGCCCGGGGCCAGCAGCAGGTCGGGGATCTTCCCGGCCGCCGTCATGCAGGCATCCACCTGGTCTATGCCCATGATAACGTCCGCGCTGGTGACGGCAGAAGGGTCAAGCTGTGCGGCCTCTACCGTAAGGGACGCGGCACTGTAGGCCGGGCTGTCCTCCAGGAGCTCCAGGACGCAGCCCTTTTCCTCATCGTAGAACAGGGTATAGTCCTCATCTTCCTTGAGCACCGCGGCGATTTCCCCCTCCCCGTTTGTTATCTTCATGCCCTCCCGGACAGCCTCAAAGGGCAGGACGGCCCGGTGGCCGGCCACACTGAAGCTTTCGCTCACAGCAGCCTTTTTCATGTCCGGGTCAGCGGGGTCCAGGACGTTGCAGAAGATTACCGGCTGGCAGCCGTACAGCTTAAGGTGGCTGTACATGGCCTCGCAGAGCGTGTATTTCTTCCAGTCATAGGAGAAGCCCAGCTTCTCTACCGCCTCATCCCAACTGGTGCAGAGGACGGGGGTATTGGCCTTGGCGGGTTTTTCCGCCGTGTGGACGGGGGCAGTCCCCACAAAATAAGGGATACCGCTGTCGGCCACCACGGGGATGCTTACCGCCGTGGCCTGTTCTCTTACGTGTACACCCAGGTCAGGCATTCAGCAGCGCCTCCTTATCCACTTTATTTTGTGCTTCCTCCAGAAGCGCACGGTGGAGCTTCTGGTAATTGGCATAGTGGGCATTTCCCGGTTCCTTCACCTTGAGCCGGGCCACCGGCAGGGCCTCCCCGGAAACCAGCAGGGTCTTTACCAGGGGGTATTTTTCCACGGTCCCGCTAAGCTCCTTCATCACCTCCGCCCGCTCCCCCCGGAACACCTGGCCCGTATGCAGGCGCCCGGGGATATTGGGGCCGATGTAGCAGAGGATCCTGCCGCTTTTATGGACGGCTTTGGGGGCCGATCTGGATGTTTGCGTAGCCTTTGCTGCCATGTTTTACCTCCAATTCTATGGGGGTCAGCTCCCAGGTCGAGAGCATCTCCCCGGCATAATAGGGCGGGAACTGCTTTTCGTAGATTAGATATTCCAGCCCTTGCGTCACATCTAACTTGAACTGCTTGCCTATCACCCGCTGCCGCCAGAAGCCCAGCCTTATGCGCTCGATCATCCCCAGCAGGGCCAGAGGCCCCTCCTGGCTGTCCGGGTGGTACACACCGAACACAGAGCGCACCACCGCGTGGCTTTTCGGCTGCTGGCCGGCGGGCCACACGTCTTTGGCGGTGATGACCTGATGGATCACATAGGGCAGCTTCTTTTCTGCCGAAGTGTAGTCCGGCAGGCCCATTTCGTGCACTTCCGGTGCGCGGGGCGCGGGCGGTTCCTCATCTTCTTCCTGCATCTCCACCGGGAGGATAAGGTCTTTCAGGGTCTCCCTGGTGAAAGCACACAGGGCTTCCAGAAAATTTTGTTTTGTCATTTAGATTTCTTCCACCTCTTTCGACGTTTTCCGCAGGAAAACTCAGAGAGTTGGCCTGCCAACTCTTAGCCTCCTTTCCACAAAAATAGCGGCCCCCAGGTCTCCCCGGGAGGGCCGCTTGGCTTACTTTTAGGATTTTACGAGTATAGCATAGCACATGGGAGAGCGTAACAGCAAGTAACATGGCGTAACATCGCGTAACAAGAGAACATTTGTCAAGGGGGATTTCATCATAAAGATGAAATCCCCCTTGAATAAAATGGAAGCGGTATATTAGACGACATTCTCACCTAGGATTATTTTGGGCATTGTAGTTAAACAACGATTCCAACGCTTATAAAATTTCTCGATACCAAGCTTAGATACTCTTGCATGGACCTCTTCGTTTTTCAATACCCAATATAGCACATATGTTACTTTACCAATATTTCTTGTAAGGCGAATAGGTAATTCGCCCTCTTTAACTGCACTAAAATCTTTTTGTCGGTGAGTACGCTTTATGTAATGCACATCAATAACACCATCTTGTTCCAAATAAAATTCAGACACTTCTTTCATCAGTTCTTCAATTTCATCTATCTTAGTTAATTTCGCTTCATATATACATATCTCATTAAACATATCTCCCCTCCTCAAATTCTGAGTTTAAGAAATTGATATGAGCAAAGTATACCACAATTGCAAGCGCCGTTCAACTCTCAATTATCGGCACTGATAGTAGCGGCAAGCAATGCGCCGGTATATACCCGGCGCAGCTTGTTGGGGTCGACGGCCCCCAAACTCCTGGTGCATCGGCGCAGCCCCGCCCGATGCACAAGCCGCCGGTGGCGTCTGCTGGCCTGTCCATACTGGGCAGGGAGGGGACGCCCGGCGGGCCGCCCCTCGGAGAGCGCACGACTGCCGCAGGCAGTACCACCACCCGCTTGCGGGTGGTGGGTAAGTGCGCTCTTCGAGAGGGTCGGCAAAGAGAACGGAGCGCCCAGGTCATCCCCAGACGCTCCCGCTTCGGTTCCCTCCTGCTGGTTGATCACCGCCTTTCCAGCCTGTGTCATTTTGCCACAAATGAACCATCAGCCAATGTGTATTTGGATGGTGAAACCACCCTTTACACAATACATCTCAACTTTATGAAAGGTAGCGATAGCATATCATCTTTACTCCAGGCTCTGTATTCCCCCCGCCCACGATTGCCGCCACCTCCTTCCAGCTGAGCCCCCGCAGGAACCGCAGCCGGAAGATAAGCCGGGCCTGGTCATCGGGGATTCCCTCTATGTACTGGGCGATTTCCCCATACTGCGCGGCGGCTTGCCGCTCCAAAAGCTCTACCCGCGCCCGCATATCCGCAATTTCCGCCGCCAGCCTGCCCACGCTGTCGCTGATACCTGAAGAAGCACGGGGCATACCGTCCAGGTTAGGGGATTGTGGTGCAGCTGCAGCTTCCAGCGAAGCCAGCAGGTTCCGGGCCTTGCCAAGCTGTTCCAGCCGGCGGAAATATTGGTTGAGTTCTTGCAGGGTCATAACGCCTTCCTCCCATTTGCAGACAGGTTGCATTGCCGCTTAGTTTTTGGTACAATAAATGGTAAGAATAGGTGAACCCGCAAAAGTCCCTATTTCCTGCCGCTTTTCGTATACCTCACGGAAGCGGTTTCTTTATATCAAGGCTTTTCCCGGCTGTTCCTACCCGCCGCTTCCTTATCGGGGCTATCGGCCCGCATACGCTTTTGTTCTCCATCTGTCATATAATCTAAAATATGGGATCGTGGCCAATAGGAGCGCTTTTCCTGGATTTCTCGAATATGCCGCAGGGTACCCAGCAGCTTTTCCAGGCTTTTCAGAGCTTGTTTGTTATTCTCCATCCAACTAATAATTGGCTCTGAAAATTCCTGCTCCTCTTTAGCCTTGCGGCGGATGCGGCGGATTTGGCGGAAAAGCTTGCCCAGCTTAGCAATCTCGTGGTAGGGGTCAGTATATATTTCTAAGCGGTGGGCAATATCCTGCAGTTGGTTTTCTGCCTCGCTTTCCTCTTTTTTCGCAAGCCGGTACCCGCTTTCAACTGTACGCAGGGTCTTAAGAAATTCCGCGATGATTTCCGGGTCTATCATAGTATATCACCTCCCGCCGCTTCTGCTTTTTTCACATCATGCACATACTCCAGAAACCGTACAGCTCCGTCATACTTCACCCGGTATGGCTCCAGGTCATTGGCAGTAACATACTGCCTCCCCCAAAATTCCTTCATACTTTGCCAGCGTATCCAGGGCACGGCAAAAAAGCGGTCTTGGACACCGGCGCAAACAAAGGCCATTGCCCCTATCTTCCCATGTTGTCCCAATGCCTCCATCTGCCTTTCTGTCAGCACATCCCGACGCAGGCGGTCCGTAGTGGTATATTTGGCTTCAAAAACGATAGACCGGCCTCCCGCCATCGTACCCTGGAAATCCGGCTGGGCCCGCGCAGTAAAGCGGCCCTGGAATACCCCGCCGCTTTTTGCTTTACTCATAACCCGGAACGGCTCGGGTGTCTTTTCAATCTGTGCAATGCCGGCTTGGGCATAAATAGCACAGGCCCTTTCGATAGCCTTTTCAAAACTGTGGCCCTGGGCATTGTTCACACGGTTTTGATATGGCTGGGGAAGCTTCAGTTTTTCCGCTTCCATTTTCACTCGTCATCTCCCCCTATTCTTTTCTTCTAAGCTTTAAGTAAATAGCCCATCCAGTAAAGTCGTTATATTCAAAAGATATTCCATAATCTTCATCCGTCAGCGTCCAGCCGGGAAACCTGCGTTCCCAAAATTCCCGCCCCGGACGCTCATGGGCCCACTTTTCTATCTGCCGGTGGGTATATGCTGCAATTCGCCCTTATCATTCAATATCGGATTCCCATATTCATCCACAACAAGTATGCCGAAGATCTCCAACGTCTTGTTCTTTGGTGTAGCTGTGAAGGCAAAATAGCTGGCATTATTCAACAGCTTACGCCCTTCCATCATAGCGTTGATTTTATCCTCGTTGTCCATCTCATCATCTGAGGCGAGTCCGGAGAGGGCAAGATTCATCTGTGCGGAGTTGCGACCACTCTGCCCTGAGTGCGCCTCATCAATGATAATGGCGAAACGATTGTGCTGCTAACCGAAAATCCAGAAATCATAGCGTCCCGGCGAAGAAAGCGCGATGGAATTGAGGTTGCTGTAAAGAGCATTGAATACTTTCAGCGGGAAGAACGGCTATACGCAGATGAAGTTGCCAGAGACATTAATGCATTAATTATTTCAAAGAGCGGCTCCTTATGGGAACCGCTCTTGCTTTTTTCCTTTTTTACGAGGGTTCGAATCTATTTTTCGCTTACATCCGGGACGGGGATCTGGAAACCTTCAAAACATTGCTGCCAGATTTGCAGGACAGGGCCGATGAGCTTTTCCTCAAGGCGGCAGAACGCCCTGGTATGGTGGGCCGAAAAATGACCATGCTGACATTGGACATGCGCGGCACCTTCCAACAGGGCATCTACCGCGCGGCCTGCCTGCTGGCCGTCGGCATTGCTGACTCAGAAAAGACCCTGTTCCTGCTGGAGCAAGCTCAGAATCATGTGCAAAATCTGCCGGTCAGATTTTACGGAGATATAGCGGAGTGCGCCTATATGGATCATCCCCATATCGCCGGGCAGATCATTGACCGCTGCACCCCGGAGCAGATAAAGGCTGTGCCCGCCGATCTGCTCTACAAGGCCATGCTGCGAAACGATACCCGCTTTGCCTATAAGCTGGCGAGAAAAGGCATCCGCGCCGATGGCAGAATACAGGAGATTGCTGGTTACTGTGCGAGGAACGCGCCTAACTGGGAAATGGCCCGCTTGCTGCAGAGCGGCATGCAGATCAGCACAGAAAGCTATACTGCCATGCGTACTTTTATTGAGCACGATTGGCTGGAGGCGGGTCAAATATTATTGGACAGAGGGATGGATTTTGACGCGTTCAAGCAGTGGGCGGATGAGAAACACATCGACATGTCCGGACACGATGCTTTTGAGCAGTTAGATGCCCATTGGGGCAGGATGCATGGGCAGGAGGAACAGCAGGGCAGGATGCAGATGGGCTGACTATATCCGCCAAAAACAGTTGCACTTCTCCCCCATTTCGGGTATAATAAAAACAGAGAGGTGGTTCCCATGAGCATAGATATTTCTGATATCAGTTTGGCCAATGACCTGATTTTTGGCGAGGTCATGCGTCAGCCTGAGAATGTCAAACCGCTTCTGGAGGCTGTGCTGGAAAAGGAAATCGCCGAGATCGTGTTCATCGAAAAACAGCAGGACATCAAAGATGGACTTTATCTCCACGGCATTCGGCTGGACATTTCTCTGGCTGACGCGGAGGGCACTCAATACTGCGTGGAGATGCAGGTGGGCCGGGCGTATGATTTGGAGAAGCGCATCCGCTTTTACCAGAGCAGTATCGACCGCCGGACGCTGGAGGCGGCAGAAACTTATCGAAAACTGCATGAAAGCTATGTGATTTTTATCTGCACAGACGATTACTATAAGCGAGGGCTGGCGCTCTACAAGCGCAAGAGCGTCATCGAAGGTGCGGAGGACTTGCTGTACAGGGACGGTTCCCACGCCTATATTCTGAACGCAAACTTCAAAATCCCCAACATGAGCGAACCAGCATTGGATTTCCTCCGTTATATCCATGCGAGGCATCGCAAATTATCCGTAGATGTTTCGGGTTCAGACTATCTGACGAAGATCGACCAGGCTGTGGAGGACTTAAAATCCGACAAAGGAAGGGTGGAGAGGCTTATGACCCTGGCTGCAAAGTTGCAGGACGAACGCTGGATTGGACGGCAGGAAGGGCTGGAAGAAGGGATTGAAAAGGGTGCCTATGATACTAAAGTTGCCACGGCCAAGCGACTTTTGGAACGAAAAATGTCCCTGGAGGATATTGCCGATATTTCCGGACTGGCTATTTCTGAAGTTAAAAAGCTGGCGGAAGATGAGTAGGCTCCCAAGCATTCGGGTCATTACCACGTTTAAAGAATTAATTAGCACTTGCTTTTTTGGTCACTTAGATGCTATAATAAAGCCACGATGAGCGGCATCTTTTTTGCAATACTTTTGTTTCGGGACTTTCAAAGTGCCGCAAACCCGCATAAAACCTGGCTTTTTTGAGTCTAAATAGGCCGCAGGCATCTTTTTTGTATGGTAAAGACAGCAGCGTGACGCTGCACTCGATTCGCGCACCTACGTTTGTGGGTGCGCGAATTTTTTGCCCGCGAGTGGTTTGCATATCAAAGTGAATATTGCGGATAAAGTTTCAGCCTGCTTTTTGTGCTGGCTTTGCCTGGGATTCCTCTCTTTTTGTCTTGACCCACACCGTGACCCACAGGCGGAAACGGCCAGAAATAATCGGAGAGGTCTGGACGCGATTTTGACCCACACCCCGGTCTCGCCTGCCGGCTCGGTCGGTTCGCGTCAACGCGCCACTGGCGCGTGCTCACCCCACACGCGGAAATAAATGGAAACGGCTGGATACCTCCGGAGAGGAAGTTCCAGCCGTTTTTTGCATCCATAAAATTACATTTTCCTGGCCCAGATGATAGCTCGGTTTGTGTTTTTGCTTATTGGATTGCGGTCATAGTCTCCGTACTCCTCTTGAATAGTAAAGCCATTAGCAGAAAGCCAAATATGAATCTGTTCAAGCGTGGCGAAATGCTTTACGGAAGGGATATCCTCTGTTATGATGCGGCCGTCGTTAAGAGTGAGTTTAAAACTGCGAGTAAATTGGATTATCTTGCATTCCTTGTCAAATGTGCTGTTCAGTAAACTCATGCGCCCGGTATTCCCCCTACTGTCAGTACCTTCCCAGATTACGGTTTCACCAGGTTTATTAAACCATGTTTCCGGATGCATAGTGTATGCATAATCAATATAGACATTTCCTCCAGGCACCAGTGCATGGGCAGCCTTTCTAAAAAGCAGTTGCTGTGCTTCTTCATAATCCATATCTGAGATAAGATTAAACAGGAAGTTCCCCGCTAACATTACCACATCAAATCCGCTTCCCCATTCGTCACGGATTACATCTGCTTTGCGCCAGTTTATATTACTCATTTGGGTTGATTTTGCTTGAATTTTGTTGAGCATATATTCATCAAAATCAAGCCCGGTAGCCATATGTCCAGCTTTCGCCATTGGGATAAGAAAACGTCCACTGCCGCAAGCAATCTCAAGAATTTTTTTGGGAGTCCTGCCAATAACAGACAGAGCAAACTCAACATCGTCTATCTCTCTTTCGTTGAGATCATACATCTCGGCATTCCACTTTGCTATAATGACTTTTTCGTTAAACAATTTCAGTTCCACCTGTTACAATATATTTGCCCCATATATGTGGCAGCCAGCCACAGGCTTGGGACATCTCATGCCAAAG
>QZEE01000043.1 GCA_009917445.1 bacterium D16-76
GTCTGCGTCAGGAGAATGTTCTGGTCGAATTGGGGATTGATGAAAGGCTTAATATCGTCGGAATTTCCCCATGAAGCGTTTTGTCAAGTGTTTTTTTGAGTTATTGACGCAAGTTCTTGTTAGTGCGGCGGGAAACGGGGCAGGAAAAGGAGCGTAAAACGCGCCTGTGGACGGTTAGAAGTCGTTTTCGCGTGTGGGTAGTATAAAACCCTTGCCCGGTGGTTTTTCGTGCCTGAAACGCCTTAAAAATCAAGCCCTTTCAAGCCCTATTGCGTAACATTCCATTCTGTTCTTTGGGAGAGGTCGGGGGCGCGGGGGCAGAGCCACCGCATAACCTACCGCCCGCCGCCGAAGTAGTGCAGACGGTTTTGCCGTTATAATGGAGCAGACGAAAATGGGGGCAGGATTTTTTTATCCTGTTCCCCGTTTTCGGCGGCGAAATGGCAACGGCAAAAATCCAGACGGTCAAGGGTTTAAGAGTGGAGATTTTTTCGCGCACTTTGCGAAAAAATACTACTCGCCCCTTGACGGTCTGGATAGTCGGAACGGAACAAAGTGCGTATTGCTTTCCGGTATTGGGTATGGTATAATTTTCTCCAGTACAAACCGATAAATCAGAATTTGTTTGATAAAATTATAATTAACAGCAGGAGGAAACAAATCATGTACACTTACAAAACAGAAATTTTGATGGTAGGAACCAAATGGTTTTCCGACAAAGCAAGTGCAAAGGATATAGAAGTATTAGACCAGTTAATCAATGAAAGGGCTACCGATGGGTGGGAACTTGTGACATACGATTACATGGCAACATCAATGCAAGTTAAAGGAGCATTTGTGATTACATTCAAAAAGCAACAGTAACACTAAATACAGTGTATAGGGCAAAATACAGTTTATTGTTCTAACAAAAGTCAAAAACAGGGCGGCGGTGACAGGCATTGACTATCCCGCCGCCCTGTCTGTTATCGCTCCATATCTTGTTTTCTTTGGGTCTGTTGCTCCCTCTGTTCCTGCCGCAAGATACCGTAAACATTCTTTCTGATTTTCTCCGCTTCTTTCACTTCCTCTTTCAATGCAAGATACCGCTGATTGAGCGTTTTCCTCTCGGCGGTCAGCTTGGTGTATTCTTCTTTCCATGCCTTTGTCGGGATTGTGGTCTTTCCGTTCATCACGCCTTTGAGATAATCTTTCGCTGTTGTGAACAAGATTTGCTCGGCTTCGGTCAGCGGCTTCTTTCCCTTGTACTTGAAATAAATGCCGGCTTGTTCTAAGTGCTTTTTCAGAGTGGCAAGCCGCCGTTCAACAGGTTTCAGCTTGCCTTGAATATCCAGTTGTTCCCCTATCATAGACTTGAATTTTTCATCAAGCCCCGTCATATCCATGATGTTGTTGGCTTGTAGGAAATTCAGCATATTTGCCGCGTCCTTGAGATTATACAGCGATTGTGAATATCCCGATTTTCCCGTCTGTGAAATAATTGGTTGTCAGCCCTTTTGTTTTTCGTCGGCATGGAAAGCGAGAGGGCTTTTTCTTGCCCTCTGTTGCTCTTTGAAAACTGAATATTCAGCGCACCTTTTACTTTCCTTCTGCTGCCGTGAGGAGCGGCAAGCTACATGAGCGGACGCCAGCTTTAGTCACCGCCTTTCTCCTGCCCGGAAATACGGGCGTGGTTTTCTACGGCAGACCGGATGAAATGCTCCGCCTGCGGCAGATTCAAAATGCTTTCCATGAGGGAATAAAATTCCGCTTCGGATAGCTCCTTTGTCTGTGGTGCAATGCTCTCAATAGCTGCCCCACGGGTAATCAGCCAGTGCGTCCTCTGTTTCCGGGAACCGCTTTCCAGATACGCCTGCCGGTTTTTCAAACGCTGCATTTTCCGTTTTTCCCGTTCCAGCAGGACAGTGGTTTTTTCATATTCCTGCTTCAACTGTTCCAAAGATTTTTCCATGTTCTCACATCCTTTGCTTATAAGATAAAGAAAGACCATCCGCAGACAGTCCGTGTGTCAGTGCTTCTATAAAACCCGATGAAAAGGGAAAACCGCAGAGCGGATTTCTCTTTGCGGCGGGTACACAGGGGATAGCCGCTTTAGCGGCGCAAGGGGGTGTAGCCACCTTGTCGGAGCGAAGCGAACGCAGACCTCGGATTGCTGATTTTATCAGCGGCAGAGGTAAGCTCCGCAGGACGCACGATACATGGTCTTTAGACTATGTATAGAAGTGCGCCCTTAGTTCCTAAGGGATTTTGCCGTTTCCGGCAGTTTTGTCCTTTTTCTTGGAACGCTTAGAAAGGTACTTCGGGCAGTCAACCACAACCGCCCGGAAGCTCTGTTTACATTCGTGCTGGCATTTCCGGCACAGTTCGTTGTAAGTGATACGGCTGCGGTCATTTAAGAAGAACGACCATTCCAGCCGCCGCTTGTTGCTCATTCTTGCCATAACCGGCTCCTTTCTCCGTTTCTATCTGATGTACGCAGATAGGCTGTTTTGGTGTAGCGTTTCGGTATCATTTTTAAGGTTTTTTCCCTCTGTATACCCCTTTGTAAAGTGCGGCAGTATTGCAGTCAGGGAATGATAACTCACGCTTGTTTGTCGCTTCTCGGTACGGTTTCGGAGCCTTTTGCCATCCATTCAAAGAAAGCAATTTTGCTAACCTTGATAAGTCTGCCCCTGCGGAACGCTGGAAAGCCGGGTGTGTGTACCAGCTCATAGGCGCTCGCCCTTGAAATTCCCATAATCTGCTGAATGTCCGCCACATCCAGAACCAGCGGTAAATCCTCGTAGCCGTTCAATCTCTTTTTATCGTTCATTCTGTTCCTCCCATAAATCAAATAGGTTAAAATGCTTCCTGTTGCCGTTTTCCCCAAAAGCCGTTTTCCTGCCCCATTCCTGCGGTGTTTCCCTGCATTGGTGCGCCGGATGCGTCACTTCTCCTGCCGGTCATATCCCTTTTGGACGGTCATTCACTTGTCAAGGTACTGTGCGGTACGAAATTACCAACTGCAATCATCATAGCGTACTGTCCTTGACAAAACAATGATTTTGCGATACCATGAGTGTAACGGATATAACTGAATTATATAATTACCATAAACAAAGGCAGGGGATAGGGATGGAGAATCAGTTTATACGACATGAGCCATGTTTTGAGAGGATTTTGTTTGTCCTGACGCTGGACAGGAAGAAAATGAAAGAGCGGATTTTGATTGGGGAAGAACAGCAGATCCGCTTCCGGCTGAACGGGAGCCAAAACACAGAGGTGCTTTGTGATATGACACGCCCGCTGGGAACTTTTTTGATAAACTTTGAGCGTGACACGGACAGAGATTGGAACTTATACGGGCTTTCTCCACTGCGGCAAGCCCTCCACTCCAACCGATGGAAACAGCCGGAGCTGGAGCAGGCGGCAAGCGAATTTCTCTGGGGAAAATATCTTAGCAATGACCCTCTGAAAATGTATGTGGCGTTCCGTATCTGGAACAGCTATCTGCTTGCCAGAGAACCTCACGACCGTAACGCTGCCTGTGACCGCTTCATGGATAAAATGAGCAGCCTGACCGGGGCATTCCATAACGAAGCTATGTGCTTTGACAGGGAGACAGGAAAACCGAAACATTTTCAAGCCGGCAGCCTTCATTTCAAAGGCGCATCGTCAGAAGATACCTGGCTTGACCTCTGGTTCCCGGACAACCGTCGCACAGAAGAATGTGTGTCTGCCTATGCGTCTCTCTACCCGTTGATTACCTATTATCTGAACAGGCTGAATGACTGGGGGCTTTGCTTCCGGCAGTGCAAGGTCTGCGGGAAATATTTTCTGGCAAAGAGCCAGCGGTATGAGCTGTGCAGCGACAAGTGCCGCAAAGCACAGGCGCTTCAAAACAAGCGGGAATTTGACGAGAGGGCAAGAGAAAATAACTATGACCTGCTTTATAAAAATGAATGCCAGAACTGGCGCAACAAAATAAACCGGGTAAAAAATACCGCAGGCTTTCCGGCTGACTGTCTGGAAAAAATACAGGCTGCCTTTTCCGACTTTAAGAAAGAAGCCTTACAGAGAAAAAAGGCTGTAAAAACAGGAACAGCCAGCCCGAAAGAATTTGCGGACTGGCTGTATCAGCAGAGTAATGTAATTGTTGAGCTGACCGAGATATGAAAAACTTTCTATCGTCAATTTCGCATTATTGCAATAACAGATTGCTTCTTCCATGAATGGTAATATTATCATCAAACTTTTGGAAGAACTATAAATGTCCGAGGTGCCTTTGATTTCGACAGAAAAACAGGCTGAATTGTTACAACGCTCGGACATTTCAAAAATCTTTTTGAGAAATGGCGGAAAAAGCGGGGCAGCATACGCCGCCCCGCCGATCTCAAAAGGTCATTCCATTGTCTTAATGCGGTCTACAAGAGATTGCTTTTTCAGATTTCCAGTTGTGTAAGAAATCAAGGTGAATTGCACAATCAGCAGGATTGCTAAATATATCAATACGATCAGCCACGGAAATGAATAGTAAAAGTATGGATTCATCGTTTTCACAACGACCTGTACGGATAGGAAGCCCAGTCCAGTCCCCAAAACCAATGTTACCAGCGTAGCAAAAACTGAATACATTAACCCCTCATAGCACAGCATTTTGATAAGCTGCTTTTTACTCAAACCAATCGCCTGTAACATTCCAATTTCCTGCCTACGGGATAAGAAGTTGGTGATTGTCGTATTGACAAGGTTGATTAAAGAAAAGCACACAACAATAACAGCCACGATCAACAATACCCCGAAAGAAAGTTGTTGAAGTCCGCTATAATAAGTGACACTTTCTTTTATGGTTTCTATAACCAAATCGCTATTTCCGTCTATCAGTTGATTTAATGCAGCTTCAACCGTATCAAATTTTTCTATATCGGTAATTACTGAAATCGTACCAGTGCAATCTATCCCGGTCGCTTCATTCATAAGCTGCTCTGGAAGCGCAAAGCATTTTGGAAAGCCGGAGTAAGAATATTCGTTTACAATGCCCATGACGGTATAGGTCTTTGTGCGAATTTGGCCGGATTTGGTTTTATAGTCCACTTCGACGGTATCACCCAACGCAGCCTCAATATCATAGAGATCGGCACGCTCTTGAAGCAAGACAATTCCATTGTATAAGCGTGGGTTCATCATATTTGGTGTGGTATCTTTAACTATGGGAAACTCCATTCTCCCATTTAGAGACAGCTTGGAAAGACACCTTTACTGAGTCTGCCAGTTGCTCCTGGGTCAGCCCTTGCTGCTTACGCAGGGTATGTATGTTCCTGCCAACCTGATTGCCCATAACATCCGCTCCTTTCAAGGCCAGTATAGCATAAAAGAGGGAATAAGGGTATAACTTCATTTGCGAATTCAGGGGGCAGCTTCAACTGTGGGTAGAATAGGACGTGTACGGCCGAATTCTCCCATAAATGAGGCGGGTTTTGCACCATCGGATAAAAAAGCAGGATAAAGCGCAAGCCTCCCATACAGATAGCGGGAGAAAGAGTAGGAGTCACGGAGCGCCCCTACTCGGTTCACAACGCTTGGCAACGCTAGATCGTGTCTTCAAAACACAAGCAATCCAAAGGAGGATGGAGACAAGAAGAGCAACAGCAAGAAACAAGCAGGCGCGTTTTTCATATCTGGTGGAAAAGCGGCGATGGGCCTTAAACTTTAGGAATAGGTTCTCCACCAAATGACGTTCCTTGTAAATATGCCAGTCAATATTGCGTGGATGCTTGGCAATTTTGCGGCTTGGAATCACAACAAAGGCCCCGCATTCCTCCAACCAATGGACAAACCGGCCACTATCGTATCCCCTGCCCGCGATCACATATTTTCCCCGCAGGCCAAACCGCTCTGGCAGGTCCCGCCCAGCCAGTACAATATCCCATTGAGCATCATCCGGTTGTCCTTTCCCGGCTCCCTCCATGCTTTGGCTTTTCTGGCGGCAACAGGCCTTTCACTTTTTTACACTGTTCTTCTGTCATTTCATGTCGTTTCATTCTTCTATTTTACCATTGTTTCTCTTTGGGGGCTACCATTTGTTTGAAGACACGCTCTAGGGAACAGAAGCTGTCGCAATCGACTGTCCGCAGAGCCGTGCATGATTTGCGCAAAGCAGAACTGCTGGAAACGGAGCAGCGATACCGAGCAAGGGGCGGCAAAAACAGTTTGCTTTTTTTACCTGAAGAAGATGTGACAGAAATGCATCTACCGTCAAGGAGCCTTTGCGCCCTTGCGGTGGCAGATGTAAGGAACCTTCTCATGTGAAAAGCAATTACAGCAGAAAGAAAAAGTGGGGGGAGTGTCCAAATCAAAGAGTTTATAAGCAAATCCGATAACTTTGTAAATTTGGTTTTAAGATCAAATATTCCCGTTTGGAATGTTTACCCTTCTTTAACAAAAGGGTTTGTGTGGCGTTTAGGGGGCGAGGGTTGCCAGTGGCAAAACGTTTGCGCCCCGAGCCGGCCGAGCCGGCAGGCGAGACTCATAGCCCCCATACCGCCGGAGGCATAAAACGCGTCTTTGGACTCTCCCCTGGACTCCCCACCGCTTGCCAACCCCTTTAACGCGTGGTATAATTTAGTCGCAATGTCATAACAGGGAGGTATACTATGGCACGGGACGCTTTTACCGGCGGCGTAGGCCCCGGCGGCCTTTGGAACCAAAACGACATACGGATTTTAATTTGCTACGTGCTCCACAGTGTAGACGCGCCCTTGCCCCGCGAGGACATCGGCCAGCTCCTGCAGCAAAAGGCCCTGGCCAATTATTTTGAGGTAGGCGATGCCCTGGCCGCCCTGGAGCGCCTGGGCCACATCTCCCAGGAAGGCGGCCTCTGCCGCATCGAAAAGACCGGCCGGGAGATCGCCGCCACCCTGGGCGACACCCTCCCCCTTTCTGTGCGCGACAAAGCCCTGGAATCAGCCCTGATGCTGCTGGCCCAGGCCCGGGTACAGCGGGAGAACCGCGTGGAGATACAAGAGGGCGAAAAAGGCTTCCGGGTCTCCTGCCACATTTCCGGCGGCGACATGGAGCTTATGGAGGTCTCCCTCTACGTACCCGACCGCCCCCAAGCCGAGCTGGTACGTGAGAACTTCTACAAAGACCCAGAGGGCGCATACCGCCTTTTGCTTTCCTTTTTCACCGGCGATGCCGGATACGCCCGCCAGCTGTTTGGGGAGTAGACAGCAGAAAAAAGCGGGGAAAAGCTTAAGAAAGCCCGGAAAGCAGCCGACTCTATAAACAAGAATGAAAAAAAGTGGGGTGCTTTCTGTGGAGATGCGCATAACAGGCAAAGGGTTAAGCGGGGCTGTAAAGCAAGCCCCTGTGGGGAAAAAAGCTGCTTCCCCGGGGCAGGCGCAGGCCAAGCCCCAGCAGGACAGGCTGGAAGTCTCAAAAGCAGCGGTAGATTTTTTAAACCAGCAGGCCAAGCGTATGGCAGACGGCATCCAGAAGCTGGGCGGGGAAAAGGATGAGGAAGAGGGCAAAAGCGGCCTTTCCGCCCTGTACGACCACTTCCAAAAGCAGATGAAGGTCATGGATAAGTGCGCCAAAATCTCAGCCAGCATTTCCAAAGGGAACCGTGTGCCCCCGGAAGACCTGCGGTATTTAAAGCAGCACGACATGAATGCCTACCGGCTGGCCATGGCTACCCGCAAGCCCAAGAAAGACCCCAAGGATGAAGAGAGCGTGCTTTCCGAAGAAGACATCCGGGAAATGGAAAGCGCGGACGCCATCCAGATGCCCAGCAGCGCCCCGGCAGAATAAACCAGCAAGGCCCTTGCCGACATGGCAGGGGCCTTTTGTATGTGTATAGTTTTTCTGTATGTATCAAAGCATGCGGATTATACTATTTGTATAATTTAGAAAATAGCAAAACGCAAAATTTCAAATTTCGAAAATTACAGGCATAATCGCGCAAAAAATGGCTGTCTAAAGCCATTTTTCAAAAATCAAAAATGCAAAAACGCGATTTCAGAAAAGCGCTGAAATTAGCAAAAAATATTTTTTCAGGGCATAAAAGGCGAAAAACTTGGCAAAAAATAGGAATGACTGCTATGTAGCCCAGCCAGTCCTGACCGGCTGGGGGCCGCCGTGGGCCTACTCGTAGTCCTCTAAAATAGCGCGGGCTTCTGCCAGGGACCCGGCCGGGATGCCCGCCTGCAAAAGCTCCAAATCCCCAGGGGGCAGGTGGGCGGGCTCGGCGCTGCTGATCAGCACAGGCCCGGCCTGCCCCTGCTTATAGGCGCAGATTCTCCCGTTGCGCAAGGCCACCACATAGCCGGCCGGGGCCTCCTGGGGTCTGGGGGACGGGCTGGCCTTGCCCGGGGCAGGGGTTTCTTGACTTGCCGCCTGCTTTGGGGTATAATGGTCGGTAACCACGGGCTCAGGTCCCACACTTGCGGCCTGGGCGGCCCGTTTAAAGGAAAAGGCGGCGGCGCACACTATTAACGCGCCCACCGTTACCAAGAGCAGCACAAGCGTGTATTTTTTGTAATTTCTAAGCTGCCGGTCATTCATCAGCTATCACCTCGGTATAGGGGTATGGTTCATCTCTTAGTATGTGCCAAAATTTTCTTGTTATACCGGGGCATAAAGGAGGTACATCGTGCGAAAAAACCAAGATTTGAATAAGTACAACACACCCATAGTCCCACCGCCCTCCCAGCGGGTAGAAGGGGAGTTCGCCCAATCAGCCGGGGCCACCGTGCGCACTGTGGGCGGCATGGTCTGGAAAGCCTTTAAGACCGTATTTTGGGTGGCGGCCATTACAGGGCTGCTGGTGTTTTTGTCTGTGGCTTCGTTCATTTTAAGCTTCCGGGACGTAGAGCCCCCCAACATTGCGGCCATGAGCTTGAAATATTCCAGCCACATCTACGTGCAGAACGCCGACGGCTCTGAGTATGAATACATGCCCCTGCACCGGGACGAAAACCGCATCTGGGTATCCCTAAGCGATATACCCCCCCTTATGCAGACCGCCCAGATCTGCATAGAAGACCACCGCTTTTACGAGCACAAGGGTGTAGACTGGAAAAACACCCTGGGCGGCGTGGCGGGCCTGGTAGGCGTAGGCGGCGGGCGGGGCGGCTCCACCCTTACCCAGCAGCTGATTAAGAACATCACCAAAGAGAACCAGGTAAGCGTCCTGCGGAAAGTCAAAGAGATCTTTACCGCCCTAAACATGGAGGACGACCTATATACCAAAGAAGAGATCCTGGAAGCCTACCTGAACCTGGTAAACTACGGCGGCACCAACCAGGGCGTAGAAGCCGCGGCCCAGTCCTACTTTGGCAAAAGCATCGGCCAGTGCACCCTGGCCGAATGTGCGCTGATTGCGGGCATTACCCAGTACCCCTGGCAGTATAACCCCCAGATTTTCCCAGAGGACTCGAAAAAGCGTGCCCGTGATGTGCTGGACCGTATGCTGGAGCTGTCGGAGACCCAGCAGATCACAGACCCGCGCCTGGTGAAGATCACCCAGTCCGAGCACGACCAGGCCGTAGCCGAGCTGGAAACCATGACCTTCAGCGGCGGCCAGCAGTCCGATACCAGTGAAGAGCACGAGGCTATCCAGGAGCAGGACAAGTGGAACTGGTATATAGACGTAATGTTTATGGACATCGTGGAAGACCTGATGGAAAAATACGGCTACAGCTATGAAAACGCGGTAAGCATGATGTATAACCAGGGCCTGGAAATACACAGCGCCATGAACCTGGGCCTGCAGACCGACATAGAAAACCTGTTCCTGCAAAATACGGACATGCTGCCGGCAGACCCGGCGGTGCAGCTGGGCTTCTTTATGATGGACCCCTACACCGGCCAGGTCATGGCGGTGGTGGGCTCCCGCGAGGAACGCAACGGCCTGCTGCTGCAAAACCACGCCACCATGAGCAAGCGCCAGTCCGGGTCGGCCATAAAGCCCCTGTCGCCTTATGCCCTGGGGCTGGAAAACGGCACCATCACCTACGGCAGCGTGCTGAAAGACCAGCCCATCCCAGAGTTCAGCGGCAACGGCCGCGGCTGGCCCCAGAACTTCAGCATGCAGTACGAGAGATTCATGTGCGTGGACAAGGCCATCGAGGTCTCCCAGAACGCCCCGGCGGCGTGGCTGGCCTATGACATGACCCCCCAGGCCTGCTATGACTGGCTGGTGGACAAGCTGCATTTCACCACCCTGGACGCCACCCGGGACCGGGATAGCGTGGCTGTGTCCATCGGCGGCCAGACCCATGGCGTCACCGTGCGGGACATGACGGCTGCTTTCTGTATATTCGCCAACGGCGGCGTGTACCGCAAGCCCATGACGTACTATTATGTAAAAGACCATGACGGCAACGTGATCCTGGACAACCGGGACGACCCCGGGGAGCAGGTGATGACCCCGGAGAACGCCACCGTTATGAACAAGCTGCTGCACGGGCCCATCTACAACAGCGCAGGCACCGCCACCAGCTATATGTCCGACCTGCCCACCGACATTTTTGGCAAGACCGGCACCACCGACAGCTTTAAAGACCTGTACTTTGTAGGCGGCACGCCCTTCTGCGTGGCGGGCATCTGGAACGGCTACGAATACAGTGTAGAGCTGGAGGACGACACCACCACCAAGGTAACGTGGCGGGCGGTGATACAGCATCTGCTGAACAACTACGACTGGTCGGGCAAACAGTATGTGTTAAGCGAAAACGTAGTGCAGCGCACCTTCTGCCGCAGCAGCGGCTATTTGGCGGGGGGCAGCTGCTATGATACGGCGGTAGGCTGGTACTCGCCGGACAACATCCCCCGCACCTGCAACGGCGGCTCAGACCATATTGCAGGCAAGGCAGTCTCGCCGTCGCCATCGGCTTCGCCGTCTGCCAGCCCCAGCGCGTCGCCGTCGGCATCGCCCAGTGTGTCTCCCAGCGTAAGCCCCGAGCCCTCCAACACACCGGACGTAAGCTCGGATGTCAGCAGCGAAGACCCCAGCAGCCAAGAGCCCCCGGTATCTTCCGACCCAGTGGTAAGCTTTGACCCCATACCGCCCATTACGCCAGAGCCCCCCGTAACGCCGGAACCGGGCATCTCTTCCATCCCACCCTTTGACCCGGACGTGCCCACGGCGTAGGCAAGCGGAGAAAAAATAACAAAAAACTGCCGGAAAGTGTACCGCCTTTCGGCAGTTTTTTGCTTACGCAGATGGTTGCAATTTCAGCGGGCATGTGGTAAACTGTTCATGTACAAAAGACAACCGTGTTTTGCAGGTGAACAATGGAAAAAGAATCGTATTTAGTAGTGGAAGAAAAAGCGCTGCCGGAAATATACCAGAAGGTAGTGCAGGCCAACGACCTCTTAAAGAGCGGGCGCGCTGGCAGCACGTCAGAGGCGGTGCGCATGGCGGGGATATCCCGCAGCGTGTATTATAAGTACCGCGACGCGGTGTTCCCCTACACGCGGCAGGGGGCCACGGGCATTTTGACGGTGCAGGCGCTTTTAAGCGACAGGCCGGGGGTGCTGGTAGGCTTTTTGACGGCTTTTTACGAGTCTGGGGCGAATATCCTAACGGTAAACCAGAACATCCCGGTAAAAGGGCGGGCGTTCGTATCGGTATCGGCCTATACCGACCAAATGGGCAGCAGCGTCCCCAAACTGCTGGAAGCGCTCAAACAAGTGGAAGGCGTAGTGCGCCTAGACAGCATGTTGGACCAATAGATGGGCGTTCGGGAGGGCATCGTGACGAAACGCATTGCTTTGCAAAGCGTTTGCACCCGCGGCGCAAGGGTCTCACCTGCCGGTTCGGTCGGTGCTGGACGGTCTCCACAGGAGACCAGCACCGCCCGCTTGCCTTCGCTGGTTAGTGGTGACCTTCGCCGCGTCGCGTTGTGCCGCGCTTACGTGAGCCAGCGCGCTGCGGACGTGCTCCCGGAAGTTTTCGGATCGAACCCTTTTTTAAAAGGGTTCGTGGGGGCCTCGGGGGCAAAGCCCCTGAGTGGGGGGTTGGGGCAACGCCCCAAGGTCTTGCCGCAGGGCGCGCCCTTTGCGCCCGTAGGCCCTACACAACCCCCGGGGTTTTAGGGGCGGAAGCCCCTAAGGTCTAAACGCCGATGGGGCGGCAAGGCGCGGGCAGACGCCGGAACCAACACAAGAAAAAATGCAAACATTAACGATAAAAGGGAAGTGGCAACATGGCGGCAATCGCAATATTAGGGCACGGGGTGGTAGGCTCCGGGGTAGTGGAGGTGCTGCGCACCCACGAAGAAAGCATCACCGGGCGGGCAAAAGAGCCCATCCGCATCCAGCGTATCCTGGACCTGCGGGAGTTCCCGGGCCTGCCTTATTCGGGCCTGTTTACAAAGGATTTCGAAGAAATATTAAACGACCCGGAAGTGGGCATTGTAGTAGAAGTAATGGGGGGCTTAGAGCCCGCCTTCTCTTACGTAAAAGCCTGCCTGGAAAACGGCAAAAGCGTGGTGACCTCCAATAAAGAGCTGGTGGCCGCCAAAGGCGCCGAGCTGCTGGCCCTGGCCCAGAAAAATAACCTGAACTTCCTCTTCGAAGCCAGTGTAGGCGGGGGCATCCCCATTATACGGCCTATCAGCCAGTGCCTGGCAGCCAACGAGGTCACGGAGATTGCGGGCATCTTAAACGGCACCACCAACTTCATCCTTACCAAAATGATACGGGAGCATATGGCCTTTGGCGACGCCCTGCGCATGGCCCA
This sequence comes from bacterium D16-76, assembly GCA_009917445.1. Taxonomy (GTDB): domain Bacteria; phylum Bacillota; class Clostridia; order Oscillospirales; family Acutalibacteraceae; genus Acutalibacter. The sequence goes on from QZEE01000043.1 coordinate 12,725, forward strand.
AGAGCTGGGCTACGCAGAGAGGGACCCCTCGGCAGACGTAGAGGGGGCGGATGCCTGCCGGAAGATCTGCATTTTGGCGTCGCTGGCCTTTGGCTCCCACGTGTACCCCCAGCAGGTGCACACCGAGGGCATCACCAAAATCACCCTGGAGGACGTAGCCTACGCCGAGGCCTGGGGCGGGGTCATCAAGCTTATCGGTGAGGTAAAGGCCCTGAAAAACGGCCGGGTACATATCCAGGTAGCGCCCATGTTCGTCAGCCGTGAAAGCCAGCTTTCCGGGGTAGACGACGTGTTCAACGGCATCCTGGTGCGGGGCGACGCCACCGGGGACGTGGTGTTCTATGGCCGTGGGGCGGGCAAGCTGCCCACGGCCAGCGCGGTAGTGGCCGATGTCATCGACTGCGTAAAGCACATGAAGGCCCGCAAATACCTGTACTGGGAAGACGCCAGGCCCGACTATGTAGAGCCCTACGAAAACGCCCCCCAGGATTTCTTTGTGCACGTGCAGGGTAAAGGCTCCTCCGGCGAAGCCTTTGCCCAGGCAGAGGAAGTGTTCGGGGACATCAAGCGCCTGATACGCAAGGGCGAAAAAGAAGGCGAGGCCGGCTTTACCGTAAAGGCCCTGGGCCAAGGGCAATTCGAGGAAAAGGCAGCCGCCCTTGTCCAAAAGGGCGTAACGCTTCTGGGCCGCATCATCCTTTCAGAATATTAAGGGGGGCTAACCATGATACGCATAGATGTGCCGGCCACCAGCGCCAACCTGGGGGCCGGGTTTGATTCGCTGGGCATTGCCCTGACTATGGAAAACCGGGTGTGGATGGAGGAATCGGACCAGCTTTCCATCACCTGTACAGACGGGGTAAAGGTGCCGACCGACGACACCAACCTGATCTTCTGGGCCGCCAAGCACCTGTACGAGACCTGCGGGAAGAAGCTGCCGGGCCTCACCATTATACAAGAGAACAATATACCTTTGGCAAGGGGCTTGGGCAGCAGCTCAGCCTGCATTGTAGCGGGACTCTTGGGGGCCAACCGCTTTATGGGCAACCCCATGAGCCACCAGGACCTGATCCACCTGGCCGCCAAAATCGAGGGCCACCCGGACAACACCAGCCCGGCCCTGTCCGGGGGACTGGTGGCCTCGGCCATGGAAGGGGAGAGGGTCTACAGCGTAAGCGTGCCGGTAAGCGACAAAATCCGCTTTGCCGTCATGATCCCGCCCTTTGAGCTGAAAACCGAAAAAGCCCGCGCCGCCCTGCCCAAAGAGTACAGCCGGGAGGACGCCGTATATAACCTCTCCCGCTCGGGCCTGATGACAGCCTCCCTGTTTTCCGGCGAGCTGCACAACCTGCGGGTGGCGGTGCAGGACAGGCTGCACCAGCCCTACCGCTCGGGCCTGATCGAAAATTACGACAACGTCTTCCGCATGAGCTACGAGCTGGGCTCTTTAGGCACCTATGTCAGCGGGGCGGGGCCCACCATCATCGCCATGGTAGATTCCGAGAACGCCCGCGCCTTTGGCGAAAACTGCCGGAAGCACCTGGAAGAAAAAGGCATAACCGGCTGGCGGGTAGAGATTCTAAGCGCGGCAAAGGAAGGCGCGAAGATTGTCATAGAATAAGAGGCAGGCAAATGGAAAAAATCCAAAACAACAAAAAGAAAATCTGGCTCCCCGTGCTGGCGGTGCTGGTGTGCGCGGGGCTCGTGGCAGGCATTGTGTTTGGCCGGCAGGCCATGGAAAAGCAGCAGGAGGAGAAATCCTGGACAGAAGCCTATATAGCCCAAAGCGCGTACTTCCCGCCGGAATTTGACAAGCTGCCCCAAACCCGGGCCGAATGGGAAACGTGGTACGAACAGGCCGACATGCCCAACGTAACAAAAATGCTGGGCGACGACAACGAACTGCTGGGGGAAAACCGCCTTTACAGCTTAATGGGCTCTTACTCCACACTGGCGCAGGTGAATATCGCCAACCCGGAAGAGGCAGCCTGCCGGGAGCTGTTCGAAGCCCTCACGTCCTATTACGAAAAAGCCTTTGTATGGGAAGGGGGCACCACGCCCAAGCAGTGCCTGGACCGCCTGAAATCCCTGTCCACCCCAGGCGCCCTGGAGGCCATTGACACGCTGTGCCAGCAGGCAGGTGAATTGTACCACAGCACAAGGGGCTGGTGGTCGGTAAGCTCTTCCGGCAATTTGCAGTCGGGCGTGCGGGAATACGTCACCTCTTCCGGGGACATTGTGACCGTGCCGGAATATGTGAGCACATATGGGGACTTGCAGGAATATGAATATAAAAGCTCCGATTCGGACTTGCAGGAAGCGGAGTAGGAGGAGCCGTTATGGGAATAGGGAAGCCAGCCCCAAAATGGCTCTGCGCCGCCGCTATAGTGCTGGCGGTGCTGGGGGGCATAGCGTTCCTGCTGTGCCGGGGCCTTGCCCTGGAAAAAGAAGCGCAAACCGCCTGGGCCCAGGCGTACATGGCGGCTGTGGCAAACTACGGCACAGACTACGACAAGCTGCCCCCCGACATAGAAGCCTACCAGGACTGGCTGGGCCAAGGCCCCTACCTGCCCAACATGAAGGAGGGCATCCTGCCTGGGGAAGCCCTGTCCCAAATTACCCAGCTGGCCGAGGCGTACCGCACCCTGTGCGTCATCCGTTTGAAAGACCCGGGAAACGAAACCTGCCGGGCGCTTTTTGAGGAGCTGGCGCCCTACTTTGAAAACGCCTTTAGCTGGGCCCCCGGCACAGACGCGCCCCAATGCTTAAGCCGGCTGGCAGGGTTTTCCCAGCCAGAAGCCCAGGAGGAAATCGGCCGGCTGCATGAGGAAGTGGGAAAGCTGTATGTAAGCACCGAGGCAGAAACGGTTTGGCACCCCATATGGTTTGGCACAGTGGCCTCCGGCGGGGATTTGCCCCTGCCCCCCGCCGAAAGCACCGAGCCCACGCCCTAAATCCGCAATGAAACCCTTAACCGGGAATAAGGAGAGATAGAATATGTCATTGATCGTGCAGAAGTTTGGCGGCTCTTCCGTCCGGGACGCCGAACGCATCAACAACGTGGCGGACATCGTAACCTCCACCTACAAAGAGGGCAACGATGTAGTGGTGGTGGTCTCCGCCCAGGGGGACACCACCGACGACCTGATCGAAAAAGCGGCGGAGGTCAATAAGAAGCCCAGCAAGCGGGAAATGGATATGCTGCTCTCCTCCGGGGAACAGATTTCCGCTTCCCTTTTAGCCATGGCCATCGAGCGCATGGGGTATCCCGTGGTGTCCCTCCTGGGCTGGCAGGCAGGGTTTGATACTACCTCAGACTACGGCAACGCCCGCATCAAGAAGGTAGATACGGCCCGGATCAAAAAAGAAGTTGACAAGCGGCGCATTGTGGTGGTAACAGGTTTCCAGGGGGTAAACCGCTACGGCGACATGACCACCCTGGGCCGCGGCGGCTCAGACACCAGCGCGGTAGCCATAGCGGCCACCATGCACGCCGACCTGTGCCAAATCTATACAGACGTAGACGGCGTATACACCGCCGACCCCCGGAAGATACCGGGCGCGGTAAAGCTTCCCAGCATCTCCTACGACGAAATGTTAGAGCTTGCCACCCTGGGGGCCCAGGTGCTGCACAACCGGTCGGTAGAAATGGCAAAAAAATACAACATCGAGCTCGAGGTGCTTTCCAGCCTGACACGCAGCCGGGGCACCATTGTGAAGGAGGAAAGCAACGTGGAAAAAATGCTCATCAGCGGCGTAGCAAAGGACGACAACATAGCCCGTATTTCCATCATCGGGGTACCCGACAAGCCGGGCCTGGCTTTTAAGATTTTCTCAAAGCTGGCCTCAAAGGGCGTAAACGTCGATATTATTTTGCAGTCCATTGGCCGCAACGGCACAAAGGACATCAGCTTTACCGTAGAAAAGGACAAGATGGAAGACACCCTGAAGCTTCTGGCCGATTACACCGAGCGCTGGGGCGCGTCCAGCATTGTGTCCGACGACAACGTGTCCAAGGTATCCATTGTAGGCGCGGGCATGGAGAGCCACCCCGGCGTAGCCGCCGAGATGTTCGAGGCCCTTTTCACCCGCAACGTAAACATCCAGATGATCTCCACCAGCGAGATCAAGATTTCCGTCCTGGTCCATAAGTCCGACAGCGACCGGGCTGTCGAGGCCATCCACGACAAGTTCTTCGAGACTGCCTGACGGCAAGGTCGTGGGGCGTTGCCCCACACCCCACCAAAGGGCTGTCTCGCCTCCCGGCTCGGTCGGTTGCTGGACGCGTGCCACCGGCACGCAGCAACCCTTTGGAATCCCACGCTTCGCTTCCCGCGCACACAGATGGCGGTGGGAGGAGGTGCAGGATGCCCGCGTTTGGGCGCTGCATTTTTTGATTGACAAGCAGAATTTGCCAGGAAAAAATCACCCCCAACGGCGCACACTAGCCTATGGGGGTGATTTTGATGATACCATATTTTTGGGGCGAAGTCCCCGTTAAGGACCTTCACCACACCGGCCTTGCCGGGGTAACGTTCAGCTCGCTGCTGCGGGACGATTTAGGCCTGCGGGATTTGCCCGAGGACGTGCGCAACCAAGTAGAGGGGAAAAGCGGGATTATCCGTTCCCCCCAACAGCTGGAAGCCATGATCAACGAGCTGAGCATCCAGCAATAACCGTGGCAAAGGCAGCCCATCCACCAGGGAGGGGCCGCCTTTGCTTACATAACCCCGTTATAGTATCCGCTGCTATTGGCCGCCCGCCAGGAAGTCATAAGGCGTCTGCTGGTACACATAATAATTCAGCCAGTTAGACACAAGCAAATGGGCGTTGCTGCGCCAGGTAAAGGGCGGCGTTTTCGAGTGGTCGTCCCCCGGGAAGTAGTTATAGGGGACTTTGGGGTTCAGCCCCTTGTTCATATCCCGGAAGTATTCTTTTGCCAGGGTGTCCCGGTCATACTCCGCGTGGCCCGTAACAAAGATCAGCCGGCCGGACTTTTCCGTAACAATATGCAGCCCCGCCAAGTCCGACACCGCCAAAGGGATAAGCCCAGGGTGCTTTTGTATATCCTCCATGCGCACCTCCGTATAGCGGGAGTGCGGCGCAAAGTAGTTGTCGTCAAAGCCCCGCATCAGCGGGTGGTAAGGGTTCAGCACCCGATGATGGAAAATACCGCTCAGCTTTTCACCCAACGGGTATTTCGGCACGCCATAATGATAGTAAAGCCCCGCCTGGGCCCCCCAGCAAATGTGCAGCACCGAATAGACATTCTCCTTCGACCACTCCATGATCTGGCACATTTCCTCCCAATAGTCCACTTCCTCAAAAGGCAGCTTCTCCACCGGCGCCCCGGTAATGATCATGCCGTCAAACTTCTGCCCCCGCACATCCGCAAAAGTCTTATAGAAAGCGTGCAGGTGCCCCGCGCTGGTGTTCTTGCTGATATGGGTAGCCGGGTGCAGCAGCTCCACATCCACCTGCAAGGGGGAGTTCCCCAGCAGCCGCAAAAGCTGGGTCTCCGTCTCGATCTTCGTAGGCATCAGGTTCAAAATCGCGATTTTTAAAGGCCGTATGTCCTGGTTCTGGGCCCGCTCGTGGCTCATTACAAATATGTTTTCCGATTCCAGGACTTCAATAGCCGGCAGGTCCATTTGTATGCGGATAGGCATTTTTGTCACATCCTTAAAGAATTTGGATTTTTTTGAAAAAAGGGGTTGACAAATCCCGTTCCAAGTGTTATTATAGACAAGCTGTCCGGTGAGGCGGGAACGAAAGCCGAAAAGAGGGCAGCGAAGAGATTATACCACAGGTTGACCCGAAAGGGAAGACGGCCCCGAAAAAAGTTGAAAAAAACTTGAAAAAAGGGGTTGACAAACGAAAGCAGATGTGGTAA